>CAITDJ010000019.1 GCA_903891085.1 uncultured Bacteroidota bacterium
CATGGCAAAAAATAACAAGTTCACAAAGGTGCTGGTAGCTTACAAGCGAACGCTCCGAGTACGAATAGCAAATAAATTGAAAATGAAACGATTAAATAATCTGTACGAAAAAATTATCAGTCTCGATAACCTTCGCCTTGCCGACGAAAAGGCTCGTAAAGGGAAGGGGTTCAGCTATGGCGTCAGGCGACACGACGTTTCGCGCGACGAAAATATTTTCAAACTACACGATATTTTATTAAAAAACGAGTATAAAACGTCTGAATACCACATTTTTAAAATGATCACCGATAATGGTAAAGAACGCGAAATATATCGTTTGCCTTATTTCCCCGATCGTATTGTGCACCATGCCATCATGAATGTGATGGAACCCGTTTGGGTGTCATTATTCACAACAGATACGTATAGTTGCATTAAAGGCCGTGGTATTCATGGCGTTTTTCGCAAACTGAAATATGCGTTAACCGATACACAAAACACACAGTATTGTTTAAAAATCGACATCCGTAAATTTTACCCAACCATCGATCACGAAATTCTTACTTCGCTGATTGGTCGCAAAATAAAAGACAAAAACCTTCTGAATCTCATTTCCGAAATAATAAGTAGTGCGCCTGGTGTGCCAATCGGAAACTATCTGTCACAGTTTTTTGCTAACGTGTATCTTTCTTATTTCGATCACTGGATCAAAGAAGAAAAAAAGGTGAAATACTATTTCCGTTATGCCGACGATATGGTTTTTCTGGCCTCCGACAAGCAATCGCTTCACAATTTATTTAACGAAATGCAGCAATATCTTTCGGTAAACCTGAAACTCGAAATAAAAAACAATTACCAGATATTCCCAGTCGATAGTCGTGGAATCGATTTCGTAGGTTATGTTTTCAGGCACACCCATATTTTAATGCGTAAAAGCATAAAAAAGAATTTCGCCCGTAAAGCGGCTGTTATCCATAAGCGCGAAGGGCTAACAATCGCCGATAAAAAAGAACTTTTATCAGCACATCTTGGCTGGGCCACACATTGCAATTCAAAAAACTTAATTAATAAATTACTGAAAAATGGAAAAAGTACAGTACGATCATCAGCCGCCTAAGCTCGAAGCAGTTGGCAACGGATCTCACTTATACAGGTGGGGAATAACCGAACGAACAATTGAAAACCCTATGGGTGAGCCTCACCAGGTATGGGAGTGTTTCGAAGTATTGGTTTGGAACGAACCCACACGCGAAAAAGTAATCATTGCCGCAATAGAAGCAGTGTGGCCCGCAGCTCTCGAATCGAAACTGCAAAACGATTATATCGCCGCCCGTGAAGGCTTAATCGATAGCGCATGCAAAATTCCTTATCTCGATTTCATCACACAAAAAAACATCTTGAAAAACGAGATAAACACCTATTTCGATTATCTCGATATTGACAACGGTTACATCGAACTTGGGTGGCATCATCCCTCTTTCCAGAAAAGAATCGTAGCTCCGGTTCAACTGGTCATGCAATACCCGGCCATCGAAACATGGTTTCGTATCAACGATCTGCCCATTGTGCGTATCGAAGGAACGCTTTATTGCTATTGCAATCTCATCCTCCCCGAACACCAGGCATTAGTAAATAGTTTGCAAGGCATTGTTTCAATCGAAGACAAACCTGTTTTGTAATGAAACGGTTGATTAACAATATAATCCTGCTGATTGTGGCTTTACTACTCCTTTCAACCATTGGTGTATATGGATTGCTTTATGCGCTGGTTTTTACAGTGTTTCATTACACGAAAATCAGTTTCCTGAAATTCTGGGGCGATCTGTTGTATTCAATCAACGTAGGTATCGACTTTATTGGTAATGTGCTATTAGGAACGTTTCTAAATAATTACGCAATCAAAGATAAAACACTGTACCCCTTTGGAAACGTGAACCATACTATTAGTCATGTGCTCGCTTACAATTATCTCAAGCTGAATAACACTTCACGTTTTGGTAAGGTAATTATAAACATCCTCGAAATGATAGATAAAGGTCATGCTTTGAAATCGCTAAAACGTTACGGAACAACTATATGAAAAAGTTCAGCGATTTTGACATTAAAAACACTGCTCATTTTGTTGGTGATAAAGTGAAAATGGTAAAAGTTCTGAATAAAGAAGTTATCATTCATGATTATAAAGTTGATGTTTCGAAGTTTCTTAAAAATAAAAGTGGCAATGTATTGACATTGCAAATTGAGTTATCAGGCGAAAAGCAAATCATTTTCACCGGATCAGACGTGCTGATTGACCAGATCGTACAAGTACAAAAAGAAGATTTTCCTTTTTTGGCCGTAATAGTGAAAAACGGTGAACATTTTGAATTTAATTGAAATGACAATAGAACTATTATTCATCTTCATCGCTTTCATTGTTATCTATATGACAGCCGATGCACTGCACGATAGCTGGGTTTTTAAGGATAAAAATTATGCGTGTGATGCCGCTAACAATATGTTTCCTTCATTGAAACGAAAAGAATACAGCGAATTATCCCTGAAATTCAACAAACGCTGGCATGCGCTTGATGCTGCAATCAAAGGGTTTGTTGTTGTGCTGCTGCTTTTTTCGTGGTTAGGTTTCAGCTGGTGGATCGCCATCCTGGTATTCGATTATATGGTAATCCGGTGGATTTGGTTTGATGCGTGCTGGAACTGGTTCAATGGTTTGTCATTCTGGTATCGCGGATCTGTTGCAGCTTCAGATAGTTTGAAAATAAGTGACAAAGTATTTTTTATTTTGAAATTCGGCCTTTTGGCAAGTTCGTTAATAGCTACATATTTGATGATATGATTAACAAATTCATGTTAAGCATCGGTAATCTGAGTATTATTTCACAACTATTTGCAATTTTCATAGCATTTCTTGCTCCGATGGCAAACGTCATTCACGTTGTTGTTTTCCTTTTGATTATTGATGCAATTACTTCAATTTATTATCAGATGAAACTTGCTACAAAAGATGTGAGAGGCTTCTTTAATAGTATGATGAAAGCTTTCAAAGTAGTTGAATCAGGTAAACTAAGGAAAACACTTGAGAAACTGTTTTTCTATATTCTGATCCTGATTACGTTTTACGTATTCGATTTTTTCATTTTAAAAGTAATTCCTGTTGCTGAAAATATGATTAGCACTTTTTCAATCACAAACATCGCAACCGTGCTGATCGGAATAGTAGAAATGACTTCAATTGCATCCAATGTGAGTAAGATAACCGGCAACCCGATTTTTAATAAAATCGTTTCGATTTTCAAACGGAAAGCCGAACAAAAGATGGAGATTGAAGAATGAGTATTTCAGCTAAAGGATTGCGAATAATTGAAATATACGAAGGTTGTAAGCTGAAAAGTTACATCTGTCCTGCAGGAAAATGGACCGTAGGGATAGGCCACGTTCGCACTGCCAAGCCCGGGATGATCATAACGAAAGAACAGGCTTACGATTTGCTCCGGAGTGATCTGGAAATATCGGAGGCATCAGTAAAACGTCATAATCTTAATCTGAATCAAAACCAGTTTGATGCGCTTGTTTCGCTGGTTTTCAATATCGGAGGAACGAATTTTGGCACTTCGACACTATTGAAGAAGATCAAAGGTCATTCTCCTGAAGCCGAAATAAGAGCGCAGTTTGCAGCATGGAAATTTGGAGGCAATGGCGAATCAAACGGGAAAGATGATGATGGCGATGGCCTGATTGATGAAAAAGGCGAAAAACAATTACTCAACGGCTTAATCAACAGACGTAAGGACGAAGCAGATTTATATTTCTCATCATGAAAATAGCGCCCTGGATTATTATTTCTGTTTTAATTGGATTGCTTTTTTTGCAAATGGAGTGCCACCGGTGCCCTGAATTGCCTGAAAACAATTGTGATTCTGATACATTGTACATCCCCGGTGATCCTTACCCGAAACCTTACCCGGTTGTGGCTATTGTTTATCATGATAGCATCGTTTATGATACCGTGCCTCAAAAGGTTGACACAGCTTTAATCCTCAAAGATTACTTTGCTAAAATATATGGCCATGATACCATTGCCGATGATAGCAGTGTGTTTGTTGCCGTGAATTATATGGTAACACAAAACCGCCTAAAATGGCTGAAACCTGCCATCCAGAACCGCAAACCAACAACGATCATCCAGAATACGAGCATCATCGAAAAATATGAACCAAGGTTAAAATTATTCGCAGGAGTAGGAGTTGGCCGATCTTTGACGAGCTTCGGACTCGCTCCTACAATTGCGATGCTCACCAAAAAAGAGCATTTGTATTCGTTTCATTATGACATCATTAACCATGATGCGTATGTGAGTATGTATTGGAAATTGCACTTCCGGAAACGATAACAATCAAATCATTTACGATTGATCAAGTATTAACCTGCCAAAATTGGCGGGTTTTCTTATCTTTGCCCCTGTCCAGATACTGTATGAAATACCGCTTGCATAAGTGCACCGTAAGGGGTGCGCGGTACTCACAGTATCTGGACAGTATGCAGGCGGTATTTTTTTTAACTAATATAACTACAATGTCAGATCCGTCCAATCGACTCAAAAATGAAGACCTTGAAACTATAATAAAAGTTTTCAGGAAACATTACGAACCTGTTGCCTCAGAAGAGCAATCAGACCACCTATTCACCACAACCGAGATGCTTAACGCGATATCCGAATTCAGCCATTCTGATTTCTGTGGCTTGTATCAGGTATTAATTGATGAGGGTTATAGTTATAAACCGTCGGTTATCGATAATGAACTGAAATTTGTTTGGCTTGTGAAACAGGCTACAAAGTCGGAAAATGATTGCGAATGAAAGTGTTTTGCACTGGCGCAATATTTTTCGTGTAAATTTCGGTGGTACGCTGTGAAGTGTGCCCATTTTGTGCCTGCCGCTCGGTAATTGGCACGCCAGCACTCCGGGCACGAACATTACCTGTGTGTTTGAACGAGTAAAGCTTGTATTGATCAGGCATGTTCAGACTTTTGCGAACATTAACAAAACGATTCTTCAGATTGTTTTTGCCAAGATGCGTTTCGCCTGGCATTCCGTTTTTACCAAACACGTAATAATTTCGTGGAAAATTATGCAGTTGAAATTCTTTTTCAAGGATTTCGAGAAACTGAACCGGTATGGTAATGATTTTATCAGTTTTGGTTTTGGCGAAGTTTTTCGGGATGAGGATCTGCCCGTTACCAAAGTCGATCCAGCCGATTTTCATCAGCCGGATTTCCTGTCCTGGTCGCAGATAACAGTAATATTCAAATTGAACCGCCAGCCAAAGCTGTGGAATTTTCATCAGGGCCTCGCGCCAGATGGAAATGTCTTTTTCATGAATAGGCCGTGGCGTGAAATCGTTCACCCTGGTATTGATTGGCACATGATGTACCGGGTTGGATGCTATTGATTTTCGTTCGACAGCCAGATCGAAAACCGAATTAAGTAAAATCTTATATTTCCCGGATGAATTGCCCGAAAGCTTGCGTTCATTGATGATGAAATGGAAGAATCCGGTGATAATTTCATTACTTATTGAACTGATATCGTTTGCTTCGATGCCGAGCTTTGTAAGGTACTGATTGAAGATCCGGAGCTTGCTCTTATAAGTTACAACGGTATTATGATCCAGTCCGGACACACTCTTCAAAAATTCACTCGAGTAATAATTGAACGATTTATTGCCTGCCCTTAGCTTGCCGAAAACTCTTGCCGCAAAATGATAGGTAAGATCATCTTCATAGATAGCGTTCTGCTCGATGAACGGGTTCCAGCCAATTCTTAATTTATCGTTGATTTCATTTTTCAGCTTCTCAGCGGCCTCATATCGCTTTGCAATGATGGATTGCTTTTGAATTCCTTTGAATTCCCTGAAGCGTTTCATTTGCCCTGACCGTGGATCCCGGTAAGAGAAATAGACGAACCATTTTTTTGAAACATCACCGGCCGCATCATAGATTTTTGCCAGCTCACAAATTTTTTTTGTCATGCAGTAGATTTTAATCTTCCTTTAAATCCTACCCATGAAAACCTTTTGTCACCTTTTGTCACCTAAGCTTGAAAATCTGTCACCTCATTTGCGCTAACTAATTGATTTTCAATTTATATTTAAATGTTGTCGGGGTGAATGGAACCTCACCCCATATTCAGTGAATTGATTTTCATGTGTTTAGGTTATGTCAATTTTGTCACCTCCTGTGTTTTGGTTACTATTTGTCACCTTTTAAAGTTTCTTTTCGATAATGTCGGTTAAGACACTTATTTGTTTTGTCCATAAAACGCGATCCTGTTCCCAGGCTTTCACAACTGTTGTATAGGCCGTTTTATCGATGGTGTCGTATTTGTTTTCTAAAATATTCGACTTGAATGTTTCATCTGCAGCTGAATAATTATTCTCTGAATACATATCGCCTTCGCCTATCAGCAGCCAGCGCACGTTTATTTTATTGTCAACCTTGATTATCTTCTTAATCACCTCAAGCCCGACTGATCCTGATCTGTTTTTCAATGCATTGATATATTGCTTTGTAGAACTGAATTTAATCATCAGTGTTTTTTCGGTCATTCCGTATTCAAACATCTTGTAAATCCAGAAACTTACGCGTTCCCTCAATTCCTCTGTATGCTCTTGATTATCAGTCATAATAAAAATATTTTAAAAATAATCAACTATTTACTTGTTTTTTTGCAAGTAATTACTTTACATTTGCAAACTGAATTGCAACAAAAATACAACTATTTAAAAACATTGTAAATAATATAAATGTATGACTCCAAAAGAGATCAAAATTCTGAGAAAAAAGCTTCCAAAATCATGGGCAAAAACCCTTGCGAAAGAATACCAGGTGAGCACACAGTATGTGTATGCCATTTTTAAAGGTAAAAGAAAGAACGACAGTGTGTTGGCAAGCGCTATCCTGATTGCCGAAAAGCATCAGATTACGATGAAAAACCTATCCGAAAAAATTAATTCATTATGATACAGCAACTGGTAAAAAAAGGTGCTTCCGAGTTCATTTCGATTGACGGGAAGTTGTATTTCGTGAAAATAGAAATGGTTTCTTTTGAGAATTTCACCGAAGATCAGCGTAATTCTGTCAAGCAATTACTTGATAAAGACTTAATGGCAAACGCCTCTTTAGATGTATTAGGTATCCATAATGAGGATGACCGCCTGCAGAAATTTGGCACTTGCAATTTCGGTGGTTTCGACTCGAGCGCCGACATTAATGATGGGAAAAGCCTCCCGGAATATTTTGATTGCGGCATGCGTGGCAAATGTCCGGTTGAAGGTAAACTGTGCAAGCACATAGCAACCGAAAACGGCATTTTGAATCATCGTGAAATTGACGTTACAAAATTGATCGTTCGCGATCTGGCCGACAAGCAGATTGCCGATATCCTGCATATCAGTGAAAACACAGTGCACACCCACCGGAGCAACATCCAGCACAAGATCGGATGCAACAGCAAGGTTGGCATTGGTGTGTGGGCTATCAAAAAAGGTATTGTATAATCTTCCTTTAAATCCTCCCAAATGGACCAGTTCGATTCTCGGTTAGTTAAATCAAAATTATGTTGGCTATGGTCCGGCCAACATAATTTCCTAAAACAAAAAATATCATGAAAAAACTAAACACTTACCGCATTGCATATTCGATCATGACCGAATCTGGCGAATACCCAAACGAGGTTATTATCAAAGCAAGAGATGAAGAAGCAGCTGAAGAGATTTTAACAGCTCGTTTTCAGAAAGCAGGAACAACCGATTTTATTATTCACTCAATAATTATTACATAACATGGTACACATTCAGAAAATTGACAATGTCACTTACAGCGTTAACGACAAAATTGTAAAGGCTTTTGGCCTTACCACCGAAAGCGAAACACCGCTTACCGATTTTGAAAAACGGTCGCTCGACGAATTTTTACTGACTTGCAAAAGATTGAAAATTCGCAGCACCGTAAAGGCATGAAAGTAGTAACACGGGCACCTAAACCAACTTCCGGTAAACTTGTTTGGATCGAAAATTCGACTCAAAAAGAATTCATTATCCGCACTGGCCAGTTCTCGTTGTTAAATCATATCAAAAAAACACTTCGCCAGGATCCGGCTTACGTTCGTGGCACATTCAAAATAACCTATTAACCCAATTCATCATGAAAATTTTAATCATCCTCACAGGGATTGTATTTGCAGCCCTATTCATTATCGGTTTGCTTCACACGGTTGACATTTTATTCATCAGGCCAATTTTCAGAGATCATGACAACCGATTATTGTGACAAGAAATGCTACCATAACCGCAAAATCGCACGCAAATTCAAGCGGCTTATTCAGCGGCAGTTGCATA
>CAITDJ010000020.1 GCA_903891085.1 uncultured Bacteroidota bacterium
ATATTCAAACGACAAGCCGATTCCTGGTTTATAGCTTTCCCAACAATCGCTTTTGTATGGATAGGCCTCTGTCGTTTCGTTAACAACTTTTTCAGTGCCGGTTTCATTCAATCTGAAACTATTGAGCCCAAGGACCGGACTGATATAGAACTTCGATTTTCGTGTTCCAGCCAACCAAAAACTGTAATTAACTGAAAATGTGATGCGTTGGTTATTTGGACTTACCTCTCTGAAGTAACTTTTTCCATCGCTGTCTGATTCAAACACATAGGAATAACCCAAACGATTGAAACTTTGATAAAATGTAAATCCGAGTTTGTTTTTCGATTGGATCAGTTGGTCATAGCCAATTCCGAAGCCAACGTTTTGCTGAAAATAATCGTAGCCGCTGACCGAGAACGTGGACAACACTTTAATTTCCTGAGCATTCGATTGATAACAAAGTGTGAGGATGGCGATTATCAACAGCAATTTTTTCATTTTGTTTTTTATTGAACGATGAATTTTTCTGCATGCCCGACGGCTTGTTTGTCCGAAAGTTTAAATAAATATAAGCCTTTGGGTAAACAGGAGATAGAAATAGTTGAATGATTATCAACCCATCGATTCAAAACCAATATACCCGCCGCATTGAAGATTTCGAGTTGCATGATTGGTGTATTTTCATACCATGAAAAGCTGATTCGATCGTTGGCCGGATTTGGGAAAATAACCGATTCAGCAGCTTGATTATGTTGAATGCCGGTAATGTCAGTTTCAGAATAATAAAACATTATTCTGCCCAAAAAATTCCAGTTCGAGGCATAATATTCAAAAGCCGACATCTGTGTAAGCATATGATTGAAATAAATGGAATTATTATAAAACACCTCAGGGACAAGCAGTTCGCTATAATCATAAAGATTGTTGAATTCATTTTCCTCTTTGTAATAGGATGTCCAATGGTCAGCAATATCATCCCATTCAAAAACAGTATGTACAATTAAATCGCCTTCAGTATTGTAGGAAAATTGCTCCTTTATGTCAAATTCCCATGCATCAGAAACCCAAAAGCTACCAATGAAACTTTCCAACCTGGTATCAGCTGAATAGGTAAATTCAATTTTATCTGAATAAATCCACACAGCTGACTCAACATAGGATGAAGTAATGGATAATTCCTTTCCGTTTTCATCATATTGATAATCAGTTTTATAATTAATTTCCCAGATGTCGGTTTCTTCGTTATAGTTGTAGGTTAAAACCAATTTTCCGTTTTCAGAATACGAAAATTCATCTTTTGAAGTCAATATCCATGCAAGGGAAACAGGATCCCAATAATAGTCAGTCACCGTGCTCAAATTTCCATCAGGCGAATAGGAACTCAATTCCTTGTTGAAAAGAAGCCAGTCGTTTGAGGAAAAATCCCATTGTGAAGAAATCTCTTCAATAACCTTACCATCAGTTCCATACATGAACGTTGAATGGTAACTATTGGTCCAAACCTGATCTGTTATTCCATATTCAAATTCGGTAAAAGAAGTGACCAATCCAAGGTAATTGTATTCATATATGTTCTTAAATGAATTCTCCAACTGACCTTCATAAATTTCTTCAACTATCAGACTATCTAATTTTTGCATTAAAACAAACGACGATGATTGATTATTTATTTTTCTGAATGCCAAAGTATTATGATTGTCCAGCATATTTATTTTTCCAGAGTATTTTTTATTCAGCGAATGAAAAACGGATGGTCCATTTTCTTTCTGATGCTGCTGGCCAATTGATTGCGCATGGGTTGCCATGATCAGCAGTAAACTGATCATACTTACTAAAGTTCGTTTCATTTAATTGATTTAAATATAGTTATGAAATTTAATTGACTGAGGAGATTATAATCTGTCATAAATCGTGCGTGGAATATGTTTCAGAAGGACAGCAATAAGCCACCAGCGTTTCGTGATATAAACAATTTTCTTTTTTTGCCGGATAGCAGTAAATATTTGTTTGCCGGCCTTTTCGACCGGCGCAACCCAAAACTGGCCATCTCCCTTTGCCATGGCTGTATTCACAAATCCCGGACGAACATCAGTAATTGTAATTGGCAATCTGAGGTGTTTCGCTTTTTGTCGCAATGCTTCTAAGTAATTGATTTGAAAGGCTTTCGTTGCATTGTAGGAAGGGACCGAACGATTTCCGCGTAATCCGGCCACGGAACTGATGGCGGCAATATGACCGTGTTTTTGTTTTTCGAAAAAGTTAAATGCCCAGTCGGCCACGCAGGTAAAACCCAGCACATTGGTGTCAATGGTGCGTTTTTCGATCGAAAAATCGAGTTTGTCATTAAAATCACCGGTGCCCGAGCTGATGAACAGCAAATCGAGTCCGTCCAACTCAGCGACAAGCGCTTCCAGATGAAGGATGCTGGTTTCAGTATCGGAAATATCAAAAGTGCTGATGCAAAAAGCATCCGGATTTGATTGTTTCAGTTCGGTCAGCAAGGCTGTACGCCGGCCGGTAATTCCCACTTTGTAGTGGTTTTCAGCCAGTATTTTGGCAAGTTCTTTACCAATGCCTGATGTTGCGCCGACGATGATGGCTTTGTTCATTTTCTTAAAAAACAATTTGTTGTTTCACAGCTATTTACAAGAAAATCGGATTGATTGAATTCAAATCTACCTAATCATACATTCAACCAGACAAATAATTAATGAAGCATTTTAACACAACTTCGCCTGTTTTCATCCGAAAGTGTAATGATGTAACTTCCTGATGCCAGTTTCGAAACCGGAATCTGAATTTCATTCACTCCTTCAGGAACAGCTTGTATCAACAAAATTCTCCCAAACACATCCGAAATGCTTACAACGGCATTTTTACCGCTTGAGAATTGTGTATTGAGATTCACCCATTCGCTTGCCGGATTGGGATAAAGCCTGAGTTTTGAAATACTGATATCAATAATTCCAAGGCAATCATCTACTAAAATGAAATCATTCAGCGAAAATGTATTGTCCGAAATACCATCATTCACGGTCAGGCTCACTCTATATCTTCCAGGGTTTTCGTAAGTTATAACAGGGTTGGGACCATCAAAACTATTTGGGGTTCCTCCTTCAAACAGCCAATGATAATTGATGGGGTTTCCACTACAAAATGGTTCAAAATGGACAGATGATCCTTTGCAGATGAAAGTGCTGTCGGCTTTGAAGTTCGCTGCGAGGGGACTTATGTTATAGCCAAAAAAATCGAGGTAGCGATGAAGTAACTCATTTTTACCCGGACCAACAAACGATTGAAGTCCACCGAAATAGACTGTAGATGTGATGGTCCGGTAATTATCATGATCGAGGGCCACAGTGAAGTTTAATCCGCTGTTTTTATCAGTCAACCATGCTACTGCGGGTTCAATGGGTAGTAAGTCCAAAATATAATTGAACGGACCGCTGTAATCGAACTGAAATCCAGAGACAAGACTTCCCTCCCGCCCAAGAATCGTATCAGGTGGAATATTAATGGCCTCTATTCCGGCCTCAATATGCAAACGATCTTTCAGCATCGATTGATTATAAAACCAGAATCCCGCTTCCACAAATAGTTTACCTCCACCGTCCAAAAATTCGGCCAGCAAACTATCTTGTGTTGGAGTAATATTTACGGTTGATGAACCAAAACCAAGGTTCAAAAAGACGATTTCGTTGTTGAGCAGGTCATCTTCCAGCACTTCGTTAAAACTGTAATTGGTATTCAGGGTATCGAATCCGTTTCTCAGGGCGGCAGTGTAATTGTGATATCTTGTAATATCATACACAGCAATAGGCGAATGCCCGATTTCCAACTCAAACTCTTTCACGGCGAGCAGATTTTCATCGTTGTAAACATGAATCTTCATAGGGATTTTTCTTCCCAACGGTGCGGTGGTGTTCACGTTGATTGTGTAGGAAGCCGACCGCACCGACAGTCCTTCCAACGCGTCAATTATTCTGCTGGATGAACCTGAAAAACCGACGAGTGGATCATCAGTAGAAACTGTAAGTTTAATTTTTCCGGCAGATGCCCTTCCATAATTGAATACTTTAAAAATCAGTGAAGCTTCTTCGCCGGGTTCAAGTAGCTGGTTATTTCCATCATGAACGATAGGAGGTGAGATGACAATCACTGGTAAATCGACCTGTATTTCTTTATACGTGTGAAAAATGAAATCAGCCATCGTACCGCTTACATCAATCCTGGCCAATTGGGGATGGCTTAACGTATCGCTGATTTGCACACTGAATTCACTGTCCAACACCACTGATTGGCCGGGAAGCAGATCAATGGCACCGAAATCATTTCCAATAATGCCTGCATTTAATGATAAAGCCTTCACATCCACCACAAGTCCGGTAATTGTGTCATTTCCCCTGTTATTTATTTCAATAATCAAGGGTACAACGTCGCCGGGAGGAACCAAGGTTGGCGAACCGGCAAGACTGACGTTGATCTCAGGACCAGTCGTTAGTAGTACAGATTTCTCGCCGAAAACCCGCTGTGAGTCGTGCGTTGCAACAATGATTTTGTCACTGAATGGTTTTTCACTTGCCTGAATTTCAAGTAATCCATCTTCACTTATTGTAATTTTATCCGGTAAAAAGGACGGGATAAAACGAAGGATCCTACCTTCGGCTGGGATAATTCCGCTTTTTACACTAAAGAAAGTGCTCTCCCTATTTCCATCGCTGAGGCCAATCACCGGTAAAAAAGTAGTTTCAGGATCAATTGATCCATAGTGATGTTGAATCCGGCCATCGGGGAGCACCGTTGTGGAGAATTTTGTAATTCCATCTCCGGCACTTTTTGAAATCTGCCAGTTAAAGACAACACTGTCAGGGTATGTATTGTAAGAAATATAATCACCATTGGCGTGAAGCGCTAAGTTGTAGTTCATAAAACCAGCAATTGCACGTACCTGACGCAAGTAGTTTTCATCAAAAAGCAAATAATAATAGGGCATATCCTGCTGATCGAAAAGCAGATAACCATTCACATGCATATACAGCGTATCGTATTGCTTTCCAAAAAACGGGAAACTGAAAGGCAATGGCACTTCCGCAAAACCAGAACTATTGTCTGTTGGTTCCAACATTGTTCCTTCAGCCGGATTATATGCTGCAAGACTTTCGGTTTCAGTAAAAACACGTTTCAACGACCAGGTATAAGGCGGAAAACCACCAATTGCCGAAAACTGAACGGAGTGATTCGTACCGGGCGAGACAACAACAGGACTGTCAGGTAGAATCTCAATGGGTTCAATGCTATTGTCAACTGCCACAGATGCGATAGTTCGGTTATTGTTAATAATTATCAGTGGGACATCATTGCTGGTAAATTCGATAGGTTCCTGTCCGAGATAGGTGATAACTGAATAGTCAAGTAAAAAACCTTCGCCGCTTCCTTCAGGATCATTTTCATCAACCATCAGGAATACCCGGAAAGGCTCACCACTTCTTACAAAACTGAGTAAAGGGGTGATATCCAAACCCAATTCCAGTGTTTTACCTTCGGAAGTATTACTACCCGTCATAAAAAAATCGTCACCCTGATAATTGAAGACAGAGAATGAAAGCGTTTTGGAAGGATAATAGGCTGACGTATCAGCAACAATGCCGGCCAGCAGCCTGATTTGCCCGCGTTTGTTGTGCTGAACCGTAGCCTTGATAGTCAATAAAGGTTTGGCTGTTGTGTCAGGATACAACACATGCACCGAGTTATTCCATATCCCACCCTCGCCGTATTTCAATGCGAGTGTACGGTAAAGCATATAACAGAAGCCTGAATCAGCCCAATCGATTCCATAGGAATTCACATATTTCAATCCCCCGATTTCCCAGTCTTTCATATCTACAAGGGTATCACCGGTTATATCGATATTGTTGGTAAAAAGTCCGTCACCGTTCACGTCATACCTGATTGAATCGTTGTAACCTACGATTGTTAAGGCATGTGATGCCGGATGCAAAAATTCAATCTGAATATATTTCCCTGCCTCAGGGGTTCCTTCCGGAATTTGGGGAGGATAATAGGGCATGCCAACAGAAAAATTAGCTAAACCTCCAACAGCAGCGCCTTCGAGATGGTCGTAAATCCAATGTTTCAATACGATTAATCCATCCGGGGTTCCGGCATGAATGGAACCCACACCCGAAATCCGGTTGTGCATCGCTTGAAAATAGCCATCATAGCCGGTCATCCAGCGATGATTGTCATCGCCCTCAATTGATCCGTAAATGGCTTCCGTGGGTGTACCGGCATCATGCAAAATATCGAAAGTGTGAAAATAGTTGACTCCACCACCATAATACTCAGTTGACGAATTCATAAAATTCCAGACAAAATGGCTGGGATATTGGTTGATATTGGTGTCGGAATGGAGTCCGCGCATCCGGTTTATTTCGTAACAGAAATTGTAAGCAACAGACGCTGATTGCTCGCACGAGGGGCCCTGTTGAATGAAAACCGGACGCAGAAAAGGTTGTCTTGAATTGTCAACCACAGCCGGTAATTTAATTAAACTACTCTTCTGTGATAGTTGAAGCAGCGGGTAATCAGGAAATTCGAGACCGGGCTGCGTGCGACGTTCCATGCTACCCTGTTGCTGACAAAAACCATTGCTGGTTACACACAAAAGGAATAACAAGGTAATGTAAGTTTTCATAAAAGAAAATAAACCACTAAGTTATATCTTTATTGAAGTACGAAACATTTTTTTAAGCCAAATGCTTCAGTTTTGATATTGAAAGTCCTGAAAAAGCTTAGATGAGACCAATGTAAAACTCTTTTATTAATCGATTATAAACCTTCAGGTTCATCAAATCCATGGAGGTTTATAATCGATTGGTTACGATTTATTCATGTATTAAGCTGAATACTTTAAAAAAGACTATACGTAATACTGGCGTTGATATTCGACGAGAAGTAATTTGCCTTTGTAACATCATTCGGGTTTCCTCCCGTTCCGTTTACAATTTCTTTGGTAAACTGGTATGCTTCGTTAACGTACACCGAAAACCTGAGTTGAGGTGAAAAATAATAGTTGCAGTTTAGGAACAAATTACTGACAATATTGGTCTCATCATTAGTAACAGTTAAACCATCATCCGTTTTCCGGTCGCGCCAATATTGTTGTAAATATGCGTTGGCCCCAAACCTGATACTTGTCCGGCTATTGGGATAATAACCGTAGGAATGTGTTATCCCGACTGAAAAGTTAGGTGATTTTTCTGAATCTTTTATTTCTCCGGTTTGCATATCATCATTATATGTCTTATAAATTGAATTGCTGCTATACAATGAATAACCCAAACTAGCAGAGGATGACCGCTGCCAGGTTAGATTGATTGGTTTTTCGCAAACAAATTGGGCAATGGCATCCAGATTCCATGAATCCAACTGATCGGTGTTTTTTGATTTAAAATAGCTAAACGCTGTACTGTTTGTAGAATCGACTGAATAATCGGTTGCTTTATCAAATTCTGTATCGAAACCTGGTGCTACTCCAATCGAAAACCGTCTTCCTGTGGCACGCACCGGACCATTTGAATTGTCCCAGTTGTCGTTGATCAGTGTATAATAGCTGGCATCTGACTGGCCTTTCAATCCGTTCGCCGTTAAAAAAGAGTCAATCGCTGTTATTTCGGCTATTTTACGGATACGGCTATCAAAAAAACGTTGATTTTTGGTTTGTGTAATAAATTCCGAAAGGGCAAGTATCTCTTCTTTATCAGGTGTTCTCGTCAGGTCGCCCGATTTCAGCAGGTCATCCAGAATATATACCGCAAGGCGGGCATCCTGCACTTCCTCGATGCGCCCTGTTCCAACAAGCAATGGGATTGATGCCGATATGAGATAATTGCCTGATTGATTTTTATATGAATAAGGGTAGGTTTTTATGTCTGATGTATTTTTACTTGTCGAATTACCCAGCTCACCTGAAAAATTCAAGTTCGTTTCAACAAAGCGTTTTCTGCTATTATAAAACCGGTTTGATGAATTGACAGCAACAGACAAATACTGTGAATTGGCTTTATTGGTTGATTCTGATAATGTTGAAATTCCGGCTTCAGTTTTATTTTTGCTACCATAAGTTGAAAAATTAAACCGATAGTTTTGAGAGCCCTGGTAGTATTTGGAGTTTTTGGTTGAGTAATAATCTGAAATCAAATTGCCATTGAAGGAATTATTGTTCCTCTTATTTGTGTAATTATCCGAATAATCACTTTTATTAATGGAGTTATTACCGGTAAGCCCCAGCCCAAAATCGAGTGAACGATATTGATAATCAGGATTTTTGTAATCTGATAGATTGAAATCTGTCTGGCCAATTGTGTTCAGGCTAAGAAGGCCTGTTAACATTGAAAGCAGAATAATTGCCTTCAGGGAATACTGAATAGTTTTCATTATTTCGATTATTGATTAATAATATGAATTCAGATGTTGTTCTATCCGGCATGCCCGAATATCATTGGATTATACAATTATCAGGCCAGATTTTGCATAACAGCGTGCAAACGAAAACCGGGTTTAGCCTTATTAATCATTTCAATAATTCTTCCAGCTTCTCTCTTATTTTCCCATTACTACTTGGCTTTGGTGCATTGCTATCAACTATATTACCTTTTTTGTCAACCAATACGAAATGAGGTATTGTGTTTATACCAAATTTTTGGCTCAAAGTCTTACCCTGATCTTTATTGAGCCAGTAATGATAGCCAATTATTTGTTTTTCTCTAATCATATTGCTCCACAGGTTTTTCCTGCATCCTAAACCAAAGTTAAGGAACACAATATCTTTAGCTTCAAATTCCTTTTTAAGCTTAGCAGCAGGTTCAATCTCTGCACGGCAAGGCGAACACCAGTCGGCCCAAAAATCGATATACACTACTTTACCATCAAATTTCTTCATTATTTGTTGGAAGAATGCATCAGAGTTTCTGTCGCAGGCAATGGAATCAATTATATGTGAATCAGAATTATACGTATCATTTTCATTACTGAGAGCAACCAAATCTTCGTTTTTCTCGATAAGGTAATTGATCAAAACGGGATGAGTTATGAAACGATTTGCCCAGTCCAAAAGTTCATTGTCAAGTGCTTTAATTTCCTGAAGTTTCATAAGCTTATACATACAATATATTTGCCCGGTCAAATCCGAATTGAATTTTTCCAGCGCAACATCCATCTCTTTTATGGTAATCCGGTTTTTGAAGTCCTGATCACATAGTAACCAATACTTGAGGTGTATATCAACAAAAGGTTTAAAGTACGTTTCATATTTTACTGCTAATATTGAATCGTACTGAAAACTATCCATGGCCAGCGTATCCATCAGTTCAGGCCATTCATGTGCAATATTGCTTGTTCTCCAATCGGTGATTTTCCTTAAATCATTAGTATCAGTGATATGATTTGAATAGTAATCCATATAATCCATATTCCTATCCAGAAAAAACCCACCCAATACCTGATCATTAAAGAGAAATTCGAGATAATTAATATAGGTCATATAGCTGTTAGACAAAAGATTAAATTCTGAATTTGTATTTAATGCAGGAAGATTATTTAAATACAGCTGTCGTAATGGAATTCTTCTGATTTCATTGCCTGCCACAGGCATGCTTAACAGATCTTTCAATAAATTCAATTCGATGGTTACTTTCATAATTTGACGAGCTTTTGCACTCGAGTTCATGGTGTTTAACAACGAATCCACCCTATAAATCTCATGAGAAAGGATTTGTTTTCTCCATTTTAAGTAGGTCAATTGAGGCATCAGATCCTTGTTGATACTTTTTAGATTCGACGGATCAAGATTATTATAAAAAACTTCCAGCAGGATGAGTTCTTCCGAAAGCATACCGGTTGAACCCATATAATGATTTATTTGCCAATCATTTATATCATTCCATTTACTTTTGTCTAAGGTAACCTCGTGAAGCAGTTTATTCAGACATATCAACACTTGTTCGCCCGGTTTTATGAAAATCTTTGTCTGAGTGCTTCCTTCAATGATTAGATAAACGCTTTGAGGTGAAAACATCCTGAATTTAGCATGAAATCTGCCATCAGGTTCAATCTCAAATTTTGTTATTGCATGAACTTCGAAGCCTGTGAGAGCACTATAATAATTTATTGATCCGGTTGTAGTAAATAGTTCAGGATCATAGTCTTCGATAAATCCGGTGACGGTGGCGCTGTCATCAACCAACAAAGGTTCTTCGAATATTTGTGTATCGTAATTTCTGAAATTGGGTTTCTGAGCCTTTCGACTAGTACAAAGTATTGGTTTTTCATCCTCTAACGCAATCAATAAAGTTGAACTATCAATAACATTGATAATAAGTTGCTCATTTTCAATACCATTAATCACATGAATCCTGTATTCGTTTCCTTTTTGACTGATTGTTTTATACTCCCAGCATTTATTGTCAAACACAGCAAACGTTGGTTGAAAACTGTATCGCCATTCAATGGAATCGTTAGCTGATAACCAATTCCCCTTGATTTCTGCAGGAACTTTCTGCTGTGAAAAAGCCAGAACAATATTGAATATCAATAAGATGGTCAAAATACTTTTTTTCATTTGATTGGAATTTTGTTGTTTTATTAGACACTCAAATTAAAAAAAAGACTACCCGGTTTGAGCAGTCTTTCTTTTTATCATCAATGCTTTTTACAACTTCACCCAGGCAATATCCAGGGCAACCGGATTTATATTGATAATCCAGTCTTCCTGTTGCGATCCGTCGAGATTCGAGCGGATGATTTTACCGTCAGGTTCACCATTGCTCATTTTATAACCCCAGAAAAGCTTGCCGCGTTCGTGGTCGATGGCGATGCCCCAGGTGGCCTTGACGCCAAAATCACCGATCAGGCTGCATGAAGTACCATCAATATTACACATATAAATACCCCGGTCAATAATGTCGGTTCCATTGCCGGCATAAATAACAAGATAAGCTTTTCCAGTATCAGGATCAACTTCAAGGGCGGTTCCGTCAACACCGGCAAGATGGGTTTGCATATCACTGCCATCCAGCTTGCACGAAAAATAACCTCCGCTATAGGAGTCCATATCATTCACCAGATACAGCCGATCCGTGAGATGGTCATAATCTAAGTCGAGCGGGTATTCTGGTGGAAGTCCTTGCGTGTCAATAAATAATTCAGGACTCGTTCCATCAAGATTGGCGCGGTAAATACCACCCGGATTACCCCAGTAAACCTTATCCTGAACAACAACGATTCCTTCCGGATCAGATAACATGGTCTCTTGTCCTGGTATAGCTTTGTCCAGAATTTTCAATGGGTTTTTTCCATCAGCATCGAAACGGTAGATCATTCCAAGGCTGTAATCCGAAACATACACCTTGCTGTTACCCGTATCTACAGCGATGCCGTAAGGACGAATCATTTCGGTAGCTTCAAATTCCTGTAAAATGGGCGCATTATCGTCGAGAACGACCATATACACACCTGCCGGACCGGCGGTGCGTGTGGTATAATACAACACCTGTGTAAGGCCTGCCAACGGATCTTTTGCATTCACAACCAGTGTTTTTACCAATTCATTGTAATGCAATTCATTGGCCGAACCGCAGGTGAGCGTAACGCTGTATAAACCCGGAGTTTCGTAATGGGTTGTTGGATTTTCTTCGGTGGAACTTAATCCGTTGCCAAAATCCCAAACATAACCCGTTGCATTCAGCGAGAGGTTGGTAAATGAAACATCGAGTGGTGCATATCCCTGGTTACTGATAGTTTCGATCTTGAAATCGGCTACCGTACTTGGCAACGGATTTCCCAACTCCTTTTCGGTGCAACCACCTGCTACCATGACCGAAATCAGCGCAATAAGTAGTATATTTAAAATATTTCTTTTCATAATTGTTTCTGTTTAATATTTAATTGATCAATAACCAAGGTTTTGTTTCATGAGTTTATTGGTGTTGAATTCGCTGAGTGGTATCGGAAACAGGGTATGATTCTGATCGATTCCCAGCACAGCCACGGCTCTTTTGGTGCGTACCAGGTCGAAGCGACGTTGTCCTTCGAAAGCAAATTCATATTGCCGTTCGTGCTCAATGGCTAACTGAAGCGTAGTATAATCGTCACTATCAATGAGTTGTAAACCGGCGCGTACCCTTATCGCATTCACGTCATCACGGATACTTTGTTTGTCACCATTCGAATAAGCCCTTGCTTCGGCACGGATCATGTACATTTCGGCCAGTCGCAACACAAATACGGCATCGGATCCCGAAAGGATATCGGTATATTTGGTTCCGTAAGGAAGATTTGATGCGTCATAAGCGATCGAAGCATCTTTGCGGAGGGTGTCGTCTGTTTCATAACCTGCAAGGAAAGAGGCTGATGGCGAAACTTCATAGCGTCCGGTCAAACTTCTTGGAAAAAAGTATTCTGCAAGCCGGTTTCGGTTCTGGGCATCAAATACGATTTTGAAAATACCCTCGTTTTCGGTACCACCAAATAAATCAGCATAATTAGGAGCCAGTGTGTATCCACCTTCATTAATCACATTGGTGGCTTTCTCGATGGCTAGGTTGGCGATGGCTACGTCATTTGTCAGTTGATATTGAGCCAAATAAACCCTTGCCAGCAAGGCGGTGGCAGCAAATGCATTGGCTCTCCCCACTGCCGAGGTGGCGGGAAGTTTTTGCTCAGCATCCAACAAATCCTGCACTGCCTGAGCATACACCTGTTCGAGTGTGTTTTTTTCCTGATCGATATTACTCAGATCGAGTGTCGGGCTTGTTTTTATTGGAATTCCACCAAAAAAGTTCGACAGGTTAAAATGAAAGAAAGCCCGCATAAACAGCAATTGTCCTTCGAATCCGTCGCGCTCAGTCTGGCTGATTTCGCTGATTTCCGGTAAACGATGTAATACATTGTTCACACGGTTGATTCCGTCGTAGTTTGCATACCACATACCATCAATAATGGCATTATCGGCAGGGATAAGCTTACTGCTGATTTGTTCATAATCGAGTGTGGTACCGGTGAAAACCAGGTTATCTGCCGATAAATCGCCAACGAGAATCTGATTCCGGTAATACAATCCGGTTGCCTGGAAGGCGTTGTAAGCCCCGGTGATGGCGCGTTCAACACCCACACGATCCTTGATGGCTGTAACATCGGATATGGAGGCGGTGGGTTCAATTTCGAGCATTTTTGTGCAGCCACTGAATGCAATGGTAGCCAGTAGAATAAGGTATGTTATCTTTTTCATTGTTTTCATTTTTTCAGATTAAAAACCAAGGTTTAAACCAAACACAAATGCTCTTGCCTGCGGATAGGTAAAGAAATCGGTTCCCATTACCAGATTGTCGGCTCCGTAATAATTCACTTCGGGATCCATGCCGGTGTAGGCGGTGAAGGTGTATGCGTTTTGCACGGTTGCGAAGAGCTTGGCCGATTTTACACCAATTTTCTTCAACATTTCGCGGTTGAAATTATATCCCAGGGTGATATTTTTAATTTTCAGGAAAGAACCGTCTTCGATAAAGCGCGATGATTTATAGGTATCGCCTTCTTTTGGCATATCGGTGACGTCGCCCGGTTTTTGCCAGCGGCGGAGCATATTTGTTGTCTGGTTATCAACACCATTACCCGATTCAAGATAGATTAACGATCCATTAAACAACTCATTTCCATAGATTCCCTGCAGGAATACCGAAAGTTCGAAGTTTTTATAAGTGAAATTATTCGTGATGCCATAGCTGAAATCAGGGTTTGGATCACCGATTTTTTTGCGGTCAACAGCAGTAATTTCTCCATCATTATTGATGTCTTCATACACAAGTTTACCAGTGGTGGGATCAACACCCAAACAGTTGTAACCATAGAAAATGCCAATTGGCTCACCCACCTGAACGCGATTGCCTCCGCGGCCGATATCATCAATCGGCTGGTCGTTATACAGTGCGGTTACCTTGTTTTGGTTGGCGGCAAAATTTAATGAGCTTGTCCAACCGAAAGCACCTTTTAGATTCACCGTGTTTAAGGTTAATTCAACACCTTTGTTTTCGAGTTCGCCGATATTGGCATAGATTGAACTGAATCCGGTTGAAGGCGGAATGGGCCTTGCAAGCAATAAATCGTGCGTGTTGTTGAAATACACCTCAGCGGTTAAACTGACTCTCTCCTGCAAAAAGGAAATATCCAAACCAAATCCTTTTTGTAAAGTGGTTTCCCATTTCAGATCCGGATTCGGTAACTGTGTGGGTGCGATACCTGAACCCCCTCCATAATTAAACCCACCACCGTACAAACCTAAAGAAGAGAAATCGGGGATACCATCGTTACCGGTTAATCCGATACTGGCCCTGATCTTCAGTTCATTGATGAAATTTTGTTTTTTCATAAACTTTTCTTCCGACATACGCCAGGCGATCGATCCGGCAGGAAAATAACCGAATTTATTGTTTTCACCAAACTTGGAAGATCCGTCGGCGCGTGCTGTGACGGTGACGATGTATTTATACAGATAGTTGTATTTGAACTGTCCGAAAACCGAATTCATGGCGCGGTTATTTGCTGATGCCGAAGCAGCACGGATGGTACCAGCCGAAGTGATATATTGTAAATTTTCGTTCGGGAAATCGATGGCTTCAATATAGGTATAGCGGCTGGCATATTTCTCTGCACTGAAACCAACCAATCCTTCCAGATTGTGTTTTTCACTCAGCGATTTAACGTATTGCAGCACATTGTTGGTAATCAGGTTGCTTACATAACTTGTACCTTCTATGCCCAATCCGTTATACTTTTTTCCTTGTCTAACGGTGGTAGGATCATATTCATGTTCGCGTAGTGAATAAATGTCGGCACTCCATTTCGAAGTAAAAGTGAATCCGGGAAGAAATTTATATTCGAGAAAAACATTGCTGTTGGTGCGGTTGGTATAGGCCTGATTCTGGGTTTCGTTGGCGATTGCCACCGGATTGGCATAAGGACCCGTTTCATCATAATTGCCCACCGAATCGTAAACAGGGAATACTGCCGGAATCGACATGGCGTTCGGGAGTGGTCCGTTCAGTGTTTCATCACCTTCAACCCGGTAGTTTTTCGAATAAGTGAGCGAAACACCAGCACCGATAGTCAGGTTTGATAATAATTTATGATCTACATTCACCCGGCCACTGTAACGGTCATACGAAGTGCTTTTTACAACACCGTCCATTTTGTAATAGTTTCCCGATATAAAATAACGCGTTTTGTCATTTCCGCCGCTCACCGAAAGTTCGGTATTGGAAGTGGGGGCTGTTTGTAAAATTTCATCCATCCAGTCAGTATCGATGCCCTGCACGTTTGTTCCGCTAAATTCATTCCATTGTTGTGCATTCATCATATCGAGCATGCGTTCGGCCGGAAGATTCTGGAAACCATAATTCAAATTAAAATTGACGTTGGTTTTTTGCGCACTACCTTTTTTTGTGGTGATCAGGATAACGCCGTTTGAAGCGCGGGCTCCATAAATAGCTGTGGATGAAGCATCTTTCAGGATGGTAACCGATTCGATATCATTCGGGTTCAAATCGGAGAGTGCGCCAATCTCCTGGCCGCTGTAACCGATCTGACCATAACTGCCTGTTATCGAAGGAATCCCGTCAATAACAACCAAAGGAGCATTGCCGGCATTGATCGAACTTCCACCCCTGAGTTTGATGGTTGACTGTCCGCCGGGTGTGCCCGAGTTTTGGTTAATAACCACCCCGGCCGCTTTTCCCTGCAGCACGCCATCGATGGTACGAAGCGGAATGTCTTTGATTTCCTCTTCACGCACGAGGTCGAACGAGCCGGTAATGAGTTTTTTACTGTCGGAACTGAAACCAACAACGACTACTTCACCGAGGTCGATTTTGTTTTCTTTCATGTTCAGGTTTATAACTTTTTTCCCGTTTATCGGCACTTCCTGTGAAATCATCCCTACGAAAGAGAAAATCAGGATTCCGTCGGCCGGTGCTACAAGGGTATAATTACCATCAAGATCGGAAATCGTCCCCCGGGTGGTTCCTTTCACCGTGATGGACACGCCCGGAATCGATTGGTTGTCAACCGATGAAACCACCTTTCCGGATACCGGATAGTCTTGTGCAGTTAATGCACTGACAATCAGCGTAAATAGAATGAATAAAATGTAATTTTTTTTCATAGTTTGATTATTTGGTTTTTATCTGTTTCGGGGAAATGATATTGATTTGTGCAGGAATAATATCCAGCCTGACATCATTGATTGTCCACGCATCCATGTTTTTGTAGGCTTTTGTTTCAGGTTTTTTACTAAAACGCAGGATATAGGCTGACTGGGTATCGATGATATTGAGGTCTTCGATGGATGTTGGGTTTGTGCCATCGAAAAGACGATGTGTAATCAGTCCTTTAAAATCAATGGTATACGTTGATAGAGATCCGCTGGAAAAACGCTCGGTATAAGCATGTTTTTCGGTTACTGATATAAGTATTTTTTCGGAAGCGGGAATGATTGTGTGTGTTGACAAATCGAAACAATCACCGTTTTCGAGATAGGATATGTTCAGGTTTTCAACCGACCTGAAGTTATCAATTATGGATGTTTCGGCATTTGAAACATCAATCATTGTTACACCCGAAGCTCCGGCCACCTTGAGTTGCTTGTTTTTTCCATCATAAATCAATGCCGTGTTTTCGTCAATTCCAAATCCAAGATGGAATTGTTTTTTCTCAATCATCATCGTTGTGATAAGTCTTCCGATACGTGCCCTTTGATGGAAATGCTGATCAACAATACCAAACGGGAAAAATCCAAGGCCTTGGGTGATGAATAAGGTATCGCTGTCTTCGTGCAGTATCTCATCAAAACGTGCAATCGTATCGTGGGTAAGGGCGAACAAGCTATTGCCTCGGCCAATCATTGGATTACTCATGATAGCGGCACCGGCACTTGTTCCGCCAATCATGCCACCTTTATTGTACACTTCCCAAACAGCTTCCAGCATCGGACTTTTACTGCCATCGGCCTTCACCAGCGTTTGTAAAATACACATTTGATCACCTCCTGTAAACCATACAGCAGTGGCATCATGAATCTTTTTAACTTCTTCCGGGTTCATGGCATTGTCTTTCCACAAGGCTTCGTTTACCAGTGTAGTGCTGTCGTCATCAGAGAGTGAAAGCTTGATTAAACGAATATTTTCTTCCTGTATGCCATAGCGCATCAATGCCTGATGATAATACTGAAACGATTGTACCGGTGATGACCCCGCCGCCGGAATCACTGCAAAAACGGCTTTTTCTACGCCACCTGCGAGCCGGATCATCTCACTAAAAACCTCTTTATTGTCTGAGTTTAATCCTCCACCGACAATCACCAGGCTTCCTGTTGGCATTTCCTGAGCAATCGTGCTCACAGCCAGCAAACAAATCATCACCAGTGAACCGAACGATGCTTTTTGGATGAAGGAGTAACGTAAATTATTGAATTTCATACTTTACAGCACATTGTGTACTAAATCATTTGGTCAGCAAATATTATCTCAGACAAAAAATATTGTTTATTCGTTATCGGTTTGTTGATAACTGTATCAACCACCTTTCACTACTGCTTTTTAATTAAAGGGAAGATCTTTTCTTGACCAAATTTACACAAATTTAGACATGCAATAAATTTAATGTTTTTTTATTGGAAAACTCTGTGCTTGTGCTTACATTTGTTCAATAGTTTTATTACCCAACACGAAATGATGCATCATTAATGAACCCTAATTTACCAATTATGAAGAAAACTTTACTTTTGAGTGTAACAATTTTTACAGCCATCTTGCTGCAAGCCCAGCACACTTTATTTGTTGAACCGTTCGACAGCCAGGACGCCTTGCCGGTTGGATGGACCAATATTGATGCTGATGGCGATACCTTTATGTGGTACGAAGATTATTATGATGGTGGAACTGTTCTGGAAACATATGCTGTTTCAGCCTCTTACGATGGCGTTGCGTTATTTCCTGATAATTATTTGGCCACCCCACAGCTTGATCTTACAGGCATTGAAGGCCCTGTAATTCTTCAATACAATGCCGGAATCGGTGATGAAGAATGGCCTGCCGAAAAATATCAGATTACTGTATCAACCACCACCTGCACTGCGGATGGATTTACAAATGCGGTGTTCGAAGAGATTTTGGAAGCAGATGCCTATTACTGGAAAAAAACACAGGTTGATTTGTCAGCTTTTGTTGGTCAACAAATATATGTTGCCTTTAGACATTATGATTGCACCGATAATTATAAGCTGCTTCTCGACAGTGTAAGTATCACCTTCCCTTCCTATGTAGGATTGGGCGAAAACACAAAAGATCAGGTGAACATTTTCCCAAATCCTTTCAAGGATGAGTTGAATATCAACGGAGCTGATGTGTCGCGTATTATGATCAGCAACATTCTTGGTCAACATGTGATGGATGCAAAAATTACTGAAGTGACTAAATTGGATGTCAGTCAGTTGAACCACGGAACTTATTTTGTTTCTATTTACAAAAATGAAATGTTGATTGAAACACGCAAATTGGTGAAACGATAGTTCATCGGTTCCTAAAACAAAAGAGGGCGTTTCATCAACAGAAACGCCCTCTTTTGTTTGAATTACATTGATAATCAGGTTCAAAGGTGTTTTGTACCAGCGGCCCCGCCAACATCAGGGTTGAAGCGACTCAATCCCTTGTATCGATGCCCTGATACTTTCGTCAGTTACTAGTGATTCACCATTCAGTTTACCTGATAAATACAACTCGTAGGCTGACATATCGAAATAGCCATGTCCGCAAAGGTTAAACAATATGTTTTTTGTAACGCCTTCTTCGCGGCAACGATTTGCCTCATCAATGACTGTGGCAATGGCATGTGTTGCTTCCGGTGCCGGAATGATTCCTTCTGCCCTGATAAACTGCATACCGGCCTCGAAACAACGCTGCTGGTTTTGTGAAACCGCCTCAATCAAACCATCTTTCAGCAACTGACTGACAATGACGCCTGCCCCATGATACCTCAACCCACCTGCATGGATGGCCGATGGCATGAAGTCATGCCCTAGGGTGTACATGGGTAACAGCGGTGTCATGCCCATCGTATCGCCAAAATCGTAACGAAACTCGCCACGGGTGAGTTTGGGACACGATTCTGGTTCCACCGCAATACAGCGTATCTTTTGATTCTCGACGAGATTCATGCGCAAAAATGGAAAGGCGATACCGGCAAAATTGCTTCCTCCACCAAATGGGGCTACCACGATATCGGGCATTTGTCCTGCTTTTTCCATCTGCACAATCGCTTCCTGTCCGATAATGGTCTGATGAAGTAACACATGATTTAACACTGAGCCTAAGGCATAGTGCGTTGTTGGGTCGGCCACAGCCCTTTCGATGGCTTCAGATATGGCAATTCCAAGGCTGCCCGATGAGTTGGGATCGCCTTCCAGAATCTTTCGTCCGGCCGCCGTTAATATTGAAGGTGATGCGTGCACCACGCCTCCGAAAGTATTCATCAGTATTTTTCTGTAAGGTTTCTGGTCGTAACTCACCTTCACCATGAATACTTCACATTCCATATCGAACATCTGGCAGGCGTAGGAGAGTGCGGTGCCCCATTGTCCGGCACCTGTTTCTGTCGTAATCTTTTTTATTCCTTCCATTTTATTGTAAAAAGCCTGTGGCACAGCCGTATTGGGTTTGTGCGATCCGGCCGGACTGCCCCCTTCATATTTATAATAGATACGTGCCGGGGTTTTCAGCGCTTTCTCAAGATTAACTGCCCTAAAGAGCGGTGTCGGCCTCCACTGGGCATATATTTTACGTACTTCATCCGGAATCTGGATATAGCGTTCCGAGGAAACTTCCTGCATGATAAGCTCACGTGCGAAGAGTGGCTCCAATAGATCGGGCGTGATGGGCTGTCGCGTTCCAGGATGCAGGGGTGGAAGTGGTTTGTTGGGCATGTCTGCCACAATATTGTAATAAAAACGAGGGATTTCCTGTTCGGTTAGGTTGATTTTATGTTCCATTATTTAAAAAGTCTTTGAAATAGATTGATGTTTGAAATGTTGATTTGATGTGCTTTCGCTGGAAGAATGGCCGGATCAATTTTCTGAAGTGAGCGCGTGAATGAACGACTTTAGCGGTATTTACACCCGGAAATCTAAAATTGCTGATCGATACGTGATATTAAAATCATGAAAACAGAAAAGGCAATCCGAAAATTTTCGCAACGACGGAGACAATGCTCCCTGGGGGGTTATATAGATTTAATGGTAGCCGGACGGGGCCACCACCATGACCATGATGATGATAAAAGGGAAGTAATATGTAAACCAGCTTTGGTCATGAATTTGCTTTGATTTAACGGTACAAATGTACACGAATTGTAATTGGTTCGACAAAACAACTGCAAAAATTAAAAAAAAAGCTGCTATCCCTCTTGTTTGAATGATTTCTGTATTGGCGGCTTTTTGCACTTTACTTTGTTTATCCTGTGATTATATATCTTATCCTACCGAATCAAACACACTTTTTTATCGAAACGGAATGTTTTTTCGATTGATTCGTAAATCATCCAATGATAAAACTTTATCTTTGAATTGAAAAAGGATATACACAGCGGAGTTTAGTTTTTTAACATTTTGTTTATCAATGTATTCTGAATAATTATCGGTTGTTAATATTGTAGAAATATGCGTATCTGTTTATGTTTTTTTGCGAAGTTCTACAACAGGCCCTATACTTTTAAGTACTCATCCGGATATCAATATGCACTAATTAAGAACAAAAAAAAATAAAATGAAAAAAGTAATCAAATTCGGCGAGGATGTTGAAGGCTACAACATCCCGGTTTTAAACGAGCGGGAAATCAGGGCGGCAGCCGGCATCCTGTTTGTGATGATGTTTCTCTCCATTCTGACAGTCATTTTCAAGCAGGATTTTACAATGCTCAAATATGCCGTCACGATATTCCTTACGGATATTGTTGTGCGGGTTTTTGTAAATCCCCGTTTTTCGCCTTCGTTGATCATCGGCCGATTGGTTGTCAGCAACCAAACTCCCGAATACGTTGGCGCCCAGCAAAAAAAGTTTGCATGGTACATTGGGGTAACACTGGCATTGATCATGTTTGTGCTGCTGGTGGTTGTAAATTCGTACAGCCCGATTACGGGAATTATCTGTTTGATCTGCCTGATATTCCTTTTCTTTGAATCGGCCTTTGGAATCTGCCTGGGATGTAAATTTTATTCATTGGTATATAAAGAAAAAGCACAATATTGTCCGGGTGAAGTATGTGATGTAAAATCGAAACAGGATATTCAAAAAACGACCTGGCCCCAGATACTGATTGTTGTTGCGTTTATCGTATTTATTATCCTGCTGGTGGTTTTGTTTCAGGATACGTTGAAAGAGCCACCCTTCGACCTGTTCGGGCTTGAAACGGCGACGAAAGCTTCCGGTAACCAATAACCGGGTAGAAGCGGATTGGTAATTCAAAATTCAGAATGCAAAGGCAAAATGCAAAAAAGGCTGGAAGATGGAAGCGCGAAGCACGAAGTGGTTGGTTTCAATTCAAAATGTAAAATAGACAAAAAAGGATGGTTACTTGTTGCTGGTTTGTCCATTTTCAAATTCCCAAATTCCCAAATTTTCAAATTGCCGAATTCCCGAATTCTCGCATCCTCAGGCCTTAAACACCAGCATCGGAATCTCGCTCTGAAACAGTATTTTTTTCGTGAGGCTAGGTTGAATCAACTTACTGATAAGGTTGCGCTTGTGTGAAGTGAGAGAAATAACATCTATTTCCTTTTCGTGAATGAAATCCTGAATACCGGTAAGCACATCTTCGCTTTCGATCAATCCACATTCGATATCAAATTCATGATATTCCTGTTTCAGGTGGTTGCGAAGTTTCATCATACGGCCTTCGTCCAAATTAATACTGTCGCCAAGATGCACATGAACGCAGTAAATTTTCAGGTTGAAGGGGCGCGAAAAGGCAATAAGTTTGTGGATAGAATTAAAGTCGCTTGCATCGAAGTTGGTGGCAAACATCACGTGGCGCGGTGTCCTGAAATGATCAGTATCCAAACCAAGGGGAATGGTGAGTATAGGGACTTTCGTTTGTTGAATCAATTGGGCAGTCGTACTTCCAATAAAACTACTTGCCGATCTTTTCTTGCCATGGGTTCCCATCACCACCAAGCCGGGCTGATAGTCCTCAATCACACCAAGTATCCCTTCAACAGCATTGCCACGGATCAAATCGAAATCAACGCCCACACCACGGAGTTTTTCGTTTTTAATTCTATAATTCAATGCGCTGCACATTTGTTCGATACGTTGTTGTGCATCGGTTTGTTGTTCTTTGGCCAGGATCTCAAAATCAGGATGATACGAATACATTTCATTAAACGCGAAAGGCTCGTTGGCATTGCTGTACCATACATTTACCAGCCTGATATCGGCTTTTAATGTTTTCGATAATTCAAGCGCATAATTAGCTGCTTTAAAACTCAGCGGCGAAAAATCAACAGGAACCAAAATCCGGCGGACGCTCCTGAGGGTTTGAATACTAATTTCTTTGTCTACCCCGAAAGCGTTTTCGTTCGCCTCAATAATTTCCATGGCTGCCATGGCATCTTCCTCCCTGATTCGTATTTCAACATCCTGGCTCGGATCATCAATATTTGTCAGAAAACAGACAATGCCCTGTTCTTCAAGTTCAACTTTAAGCAGGAGTGCACGTGAATAGGTATGTCGTGCAATAGTTATAATGGTTGTGTTTTCCATGTTTTTTCAGTTTTAAAAAATGAAGTACCGATAATCATTGATGTTTGACAACGCGTTCAATTTTCTAAAATTACAAAATATCAAAACGAAAATCAAGTTTCAACAATGGATTATTTCAGCCAACTTTTTTTTCACCTGCTCGAAAACCATTCATTTAAAGCAAATTAGGAGAGCATATTGAAAGAAAATGACCACAGATTCATTTTTTAGGACTATCTTTGCCCCCCAATAAGAGAAAAATGAGCGACAAAGAGAAACGTGACCGAAAACCCACAGGTGGCACTGGCAGAGGCAAACAGGGTAAATTCAGCGGCAATCCGGACGATAAGAGAAGTAGTTATAGCGGTGCTGATGGCGAAAGAAATCCGTTTCAAAGAAGAAAAAGAATAACCACCGGCAATACCGGAGCATCATCAGATCGTCCGAAAAGAACGTTCGATAACCGTGAGGATAAACCAAGGTTCCGCGACAGCAACGCAGGACCAAGGCCGTCAAGTGAACGTCCTGATCGGGCTTCATCCGGCCCAAGTACTTTTCGCAAAACAGAAGGAACGGGAGAAGTTCGCCCTTACCGCAGCAGAAGTACCGACGATAAACCATCGTTCCGCACCGAAAGACCAGCGCGCAATTTTGACGATCGTGGTCCAAAGCGGGAATCAGATAGAAGCAAGCCTGAAGATCGCCCTTACCGCAGCCGAAGCACCGACGATAAACCATCGTTCCGCACCGAAAGACCAGCGCGTAAGTTTGAAGACCGTGGCCCAACTCGCGAATCAGATAGAAGCAAGCCTGAAGATCGCCCTTATCGCAGCAGAAGCACCGACGATAAACCATCGTTTCGCACCGAAAGACCAGCGCGTAAGTTTGAAGACCGTGGTCCAAAGCAGGAATCAGATAGAAGCAAGCCCGAAGATCGCCCGTTCCGCAGCAGAAGCACCGACGATAAACCATCGTTCCGCACCGAACGTCCGGCACGTAA
>CAITDJ010000021.1 GCA_903891085.1 uncultured Bacteroidota bacterium
GCAATATAATATAAAATAAATAATAAAATATATTAAGCCACATCAGGGGTTTAAAACCACCTGATGGGCTTCTTATTTACTTACCTAAATGGATGCCTACCCGGGATAATTCCCAGCGGTATTTTTGGTGGTTTATTGCGCGGTGTTGGATAACAATATTGCGCAGCTCACTGCGGGTGTACGACCCATCGAGGTCGATAGAGTTATCGGAACAGAACTGCTTCATGCCTGTATCGCAAAACCCAAGGTCGTAACCGGTTTTCCGGTTGATTATTGCTGTTTCGTGACTCAACTTTGCTTCGAGCTTTTTGCGTAGCCCAGAAACCAACTGATCGGATTCAGATGCATGATAAGTAGTTCCTGTTTTAGTGTCGAGAATGGCATAATCCCACAACACAGTTCCGATGCTGCGTTTAAATAACCGGTATCCATTAATGGCATTGGTTTCGGTGATAGTGAAATAATCGGCCAGCTGGAGTGACTTTAATTCGTTCGGGCATTTTATTTTCGTTATACCAAAGTAAGAAGCAATGGCTTTTTCCATAAATGCACCGGCAAAGGTGGTGAGCGGATAGGATAGTTCGACAACCTTACCAAGTTTATTGATTGTTTTGAAAATTACCTGCCGATTGGAATAGGTATTTTTTGGCCTTCCATAGCTTTTTGCATAATATTCCCAGTCGGTATCTTCAGTCCAATCGACACGCACTGTAACCGGATATTTGGTGTTAGTTCCGGGTAATTGGAAGGTGCGACACTGACAGTTATATTTACCATAGCTGTATCTGGTATAACGATTTACATGTTCGGCTGAATCAAACAAGGAGATAAAATCTGATATGGACTTTTTCTTTTGGTTGAACAGGGAAAGGTATCTGCCTGGGGTAGGAAGAGAGTCGCGCTGTAGCGCGTCTCTACGGTGGTGGATTGATACGCGGGTTTTGATTGCCGCGATCAGGCTTTGTTTTGCCTGATCGAGATTAAGACCTTCGGCACGATAGTCCCACACCGGAGATAGCTTGGAGGCTTTGAGGCTCAGGATAGTGGTTTCGGACCAGTAATAACCACAAATAGTACGCAGGATCTTTAAATGATTTGCAACAGTAACGCCGTTGCCGCTGAGATTTATTTTCATAATAAAAATGATTACACGAATTAATAAAAAATTACACAAATTAAATGTTAATTAATTGACGCAATGCAGATTCGCGTTTTTTGGAAAACACCCATCCTGGGGTTGGTTCATTGTTGCGCTTTAAATAGCGATTGAAAGAACCGTGGAGTTGCATGAGTTGGTCTTTTAAATGTTTGGCATTACCAAACAAGGCCACTGCCCTTTCGCTGTATTCGACCAACTCCAATGGGATATCTTTTGGTTTTGGATGATTTGGACTGTTGGGACTTTTTGGCTGTGGCGCAGGATACCTTCGGCTTCGCTCAGGGATCGGGATTGGTTCGGTTTTGGTTTCCGGAACAGGAACAGGGACCGGGATTGGATCTGTTTTGGTTTCGGGAATAGGGGCAGGTTTGGGAGTATATCCTTTAAGATGAGGATTTGGATTTTCGGCTGACCAGGGGGTGAATATTACCTTTTGATCGTTATCTGTTATATGTACTCCTGCCAATGATTTTGGATTAAGTATATAGTTACGACACTGGTAATAAATATCGTTTGTGTCTGTACATGCCTTTAACCATTCAATCCAGTTATCGCGTGATTTTCGCTCTTTTGGATCGCAGAGATTTGCCATCACCCAATTACGTTTGTTTTGAATATCTTCCTGCATTCCCTTGCGTAATTTGCGACCATAATTTTCAGGAATCAACCCGGAACTTGGATTATGTGTTACTCCATCGCCCCATCCCGATTTGATATTTAACAGCAATCCGGGTAATGATATGGCATCTTTAGCTTTATAGGATTTTTTATTATACCTGAATTCAATATAACCATCGGAGTTAATACCAGTTAATGCCGAATCGGAATCACGGATAAAGTCTGCAGTTTTTTCGGCAATTTGTTTTGGAGTTTTTGCCTGAAATATTTTAAGATACTGCTCTATTGATGTGGAAGCTTCACCACGTTTTATTGTATTTTTTGTGGCTTCGATAATAATATCTTCCATGTCGGATATGATGGTATCTTTTACCGATATGTGATTGACGGTTGATTTTCTGTTGTTGGAAGAACACACAGATTTTACTTTGCTATTGACTTTAGGGATCATGCTGTTGGTTATGATTATCGGGGGTTTGTTAATAACAATTGCTGTGATATTGATCATTGTACCGGATTCCTTAAATGCGCCCGGGCCGATTTCGTATTTTTCGGCTTTGACTTCGGATAGCCATTGCCGGAAATCAGTTTCCTTACGGTTGGTTGATGTATACCAATGTTGTGATGATAGGGATACCAACCGGCCACCTGACTTTAAGCATTCGTACATCTTACGAATATGGTCGATATCCTGATTTTTGGAGAAAGGAGGATTAGCTATAATGCGGTCGAATTCGGCGCGTTTATCGTACAATAAAAAATCGTCGCCATAATCGACTGTTTTGGGTATTTTTTTGAGAAAAGTTTTATTGATTGGCATCAATTCGATACAGGCTACCTTTTGATTCAGTTCGGGACAATCGCGCAGGATTGCGCTTACAATGGCACCCTGTCCGGCAGATGGTTCAAGGATATGATGATCGGCTTTGATTTCGGCCAACCGCACCATCCAGTCAGCAATGTCGGGGGGTGTTGGGAAAAACTGAAATTCTTTTTTAAGGTTACGGGTTTCGCCATTGGCGATTTGGGATAGCAGTTCGGTGGGATCTTCGTTGAAAATGAATCCGGCGACTTTGCCACCTTTCCATTTTCCGCCAATTAATTCGAGGGATTTAGCCACCTCCTGATAAACTTTTCGGTCGAGCCGTACATCTGGGAGTTTAATAATTGTACCATGGACGGTACAAGCCTGGAGGATTTGTTCTTTTGTATTCATTTGGTTGGACCATCGTTAACCGGATGGCTTCGGGATAAAATGTCTGAATTGGGATTAAAGGATTTAAGGATTAAGCAGATTCTTTTAGTGAGTTGTTGTGCGTCTCTACAGGAAAAATCAATCTTCGCCGGGGATCATGATGGTGATGGCGGGTGAAGGGTTGTCGAAGTCGAAGTGGCCGATTTCGGAGAATAGGGTGACCAGGCGCTGATCGCGACCGGTGCTGGGTTCGTACTTTTCGTTTGGGGCCCAATTGCCACCATCGGGGATTGATACACTGACTTTGAACGTGATCTGGTTCGAGTCGGAGCCACGGGCATAGTATTTAAACATCGTGAAAATATCCCACAGGCGGGCATCTTCGTCCTGCATCCCTTCCATACCTTCGGGGACTTTGACATACTTATTGTAAGCTGTTTGAGTGAAGTACACCGGGAACTTAATCCCGGCCTCTTTGGTGGTATCTGGGTTTGCCAATACCTGTACGCCGTCGGCAATTGCCTGTTTACGGCTGTAAACATGGATAGGTAACCAATTTCGCATAACATCGATTAGTTCGGAGTCTTTCATGATATTTTAAGATTTAAGTGATTTGCCACTGACTTTGAAATTGAAGTATATAACGCATTTATATCGGTAAACTTTGGGTCTTTCACCATTTTTTTATAGATAGAGTTAACCATTGAACTGAAATTGTTTCGCTCTTTGGCTGTTTGGAATTTAATTGTATAACCCAAACCACATATCCAATATGATTTATTCTGTTTCATGATTATTTTTTTAAAGGGAGGGCACATAGGCCCATCCCTTTATAGTTTAATTGATTCGATAAATTTGTTTGCTGTTTGCGTAGTTAAGCAGGAACCGCTTTCGATAATCATACCTTTTAGATCTGCTGGCATTGGTGCACGTCTGGAAATTCCAGGGGTTAAATCGGGATAGCGTCCAATTGTATATAGCAGAAACCAATATCTAAATATCCAGGGTGAAATTGCTGTACACAGGGCACCCAAATTAAGTGCATCGGCATGTTGTTTGATACAAATTTCGAGGTATCCAAGCTCTTCATTTTTGCTTTGATGACAGGCTGTTTTAAAAGCGTTACAGGCATATACCGCGCAACGGACTCCCAGTGATTCGAGACGGTCGATTACTTTGATTGCGGCATAGGTTTTGCAGAGCATTTCTTCATAATCTACACCATTGGTTTCTCCAATGTTTACATAAATATCCATTGTCTTTGGGAGCGATTTCCGTTTATGATTATCTAACAGGAAATCGAGATTATCCATCATTCGGTCAACGTCGATATCGTACCCATCGAACTGGTTCCAATACTTTACTGTAATATCCTTCTCTACCTGAAAATCTTTGAAATGAGACAACTTTTCCACTCCTAATGGATAACTAAATTTACTTTTATGAATGTCGATCAATGATAGCCCCATCCAGCCAGGGCTATCATTGATGATATACTCTTCGAATAATTCACACTTATTCACATTCTGTACATCTGCATAGAATTCTCCGAGTGAATTATAATAATGCTTTTTCATCTTTTGTCCAATTTGGGGTTAATGCTGCTTTCCAGTCCAACCCGGCGGCTTTGTGTTTGCATCCGGCAATAATTGATCGGGTACTGGCTACTTTGCGAAGGCCATTTTGTTTGATGATATCGCGCATCCGCCATACATAACGTACCACTTCCAGATCGTACTGGCTTTCGTACTCTTTTGAGTAATCTATCTCAATAATACCACCGGCAAACCGGTCGATGGTGGAAGCGTCGAGTTGGTTATTGCTTACATACATCCGGTCGGCTCCATTGCCGAAAGTGTTGGATGTAGCAATGATGATGCACTTTTCGTGGCGCTGGAAGGTGCCAATCGTGGAGGTTAGTTCGTCGTTGGCGAGTGCTCCATTTACGATTTGAGCTACCTGAGCTTCAAGACTAGTAAACTCATCCAATACGATAATACCCTCCTGGGCAAAGGCATGGACAAATGGTGTTCCCTCACGTTCCGGGTATTTGTACCCCAGAAATGTAGTCGCACTGGTTCCGGCACCGCATGGAATAACGGTAACCGGGATCTCACTATTTTTACCGATCTCCTGGCAGATTGTTGTCTTTCCACATCCTGCTGGGCCGACCATCCAAACATTCTTTATGCCGGCATTGATAATCCTATCGAGAGTATTGGTGCCCTTAGCTGGCTTTGGTTCTGGTTTTGGCTTTAGGGCTAGTTCCGGCTTAGGTTCTGGCTTTTGCTCTGGAATTTCTGATTCATCTTTTTCGGGTTTACCCTTTGATTTACCACCTTTACCACCTTTTGACGGTGATTTTTTTATTTCATCATCAGGGGTTTCCTGTTCCTCTGGTTTCTCTTTTGGAAAATAACGGCTATGGATCTCCTGGAGATTGGTGAAATCGGGGAACCAAATTTGAATTGCATCAATTAACTCAGCACCACCCTCATGTGTTTTGATAAAATTCAGGCATCCGCCGATTAACAGCGTTGCTTGTGGAACGCAAGGAGCTGGCATTGATTCGGGTTGCCACCATTTTAATTTGGTTAGCTGATAAAGTAGTTTACCTTGTTTGTAGGTAAGCGGGGCGCCTTTGCCTTTTTCGGCAATAATTTGATCTTTTAGTGACATAATATTATTGTCTGCATGGTCCGGCAGACATCGGGAAAAATTAAATGTATAGATACTCCAGGTAAAATTTAAAATCCGGGAAAATTATTGTTGCTGCCATTACCAGGCTAAGCAGAACAACTATTACTATCAGTACTTTACTGAAAGTTTCAAGAAAATCGGGGTGTTTTGGTTTTGGAGCAGGAGCAGGGGCAGGGGCAGGCTCTTGTTCGGGTGCAGGGGCAGGGGCAGGCTCTTGTTCGGGTGCAGGAGCAGGGGCAGGCTCTTGTTCGGGTGCAGGAGCAGGGGCAGGCTCTTGTTCGGGTGCAGGAGCAGGGGCATTTCGTTTTTTGCCTCCCCAACCTTTTTTCCCACCACTACCTGATCCACTACCTGATCCTGAATTGGATGGAGCGGGGGCAGGATCTTCGCTGTGCGATGCACGGGGGTGCAGGTCGCTCAGATTTCCGAATTCGGGGAACCAATGCTGAATTGCTTCAACAATCTCATTGCCCAGGTCAGTATTTTTATCTTTGAAATATTCGCAACAACCTGCGATAATCAAAAAGGCTTGTTTTGAAGTCGGGCAGGGTAACCGTTCTGGCTGCCAGAACTTAAGCCGTGTAAATTGGTACAAAACGCGACCTTGTTTGAAGGTGATTTCACCCGCCTGGGTGTTTTCTGGTTTTAAGATTTCTTGTAAGATGCTCATAACGATAAATGAAAGAATGAAATAATAAAATTGAACGGGTTGGATTATTTAGCAGATTAGTAAAGTATTTCGACCCAGGATTCGGGTATGTAGTAGCTTGAGTTTCCACAGCCAATACAAACTTCGCAGGTTCCTGAAATAGTCAAATAAGGTTTATTTTTTCCTTCGCGTGGGGATACTCCAAATTTACCACCCGATAAAGCGATATATTCTTCGATAGATAAACCAAAATTCCAGGTAACTGATTTTCGGCTAACAGACCACTGTGCCCGGCCAAGTAGTTCGATGCCTTTGACTTTGATCGCCATAACTTCTGGATTCTCAGCCTTGACCATGTTACCAATTTCAGATCTGATTTTGTTATTGGTTCCTGCAACCTGTTCCTGACCGATTACATGGGATGATCCGTTTACGAGGGTATTGATTTGTGTTTTCATTTTGTATTGTTTTTTTAGTTTAAAATTGTGTGCCGGCTATCTGTTTCCGACGATGTAAAGATATTACAACAAAATAGGCTGATGCAAATTATATTGTTAAATAGAGTGAAATAAATTTAAAATAGTTTATATATATCTGTATATCAATATAATAAAAACAGAAAAAAAATATAAAAAAGTCAATAAATAACCTAAAAACAGTAAAATAGTTATAAAAATAAGATCAATTAATATTTTAAAAATAAAAAAAAACGCGTAAAATTGGCAGACCAGCACACAGACCAGGACACAGCCAGGACACAGACCAGCACACAGCCAGGACACAGCCAGGACACAGACCAGGACACAGACCAGCACACAGCCAGCACACAGACCAGCACACAGACCAGGACACAGCCAGGACACAGACCAGGACACAGCCAGGACACAGCCAGCACACAGCCAGCACAC
>CAITDJ010000022.1 GCA_903891085.1 uncultured Bacteroidota bacterium
ATGTTGTTGTGAAATATTAAAACGGATTTGAGTGGAGACTACCGTCCTCGACATACACAGTGAGCTTGTAAAATTGAGTGCCGTTGGTGACAGCAAGGCGCAATACCAATTGTACAAATTATACGCGAAAGCCATGCTCAATGTGAGTTTCCGAATGATGCACAATGTGGAGGATGCCGAAGATATGCTGCAGGAAGCCTTCACCGAGGCCTTCAAAAAACTGAAATATTTCCGTTTCGAGGCGACTTTTGGGAGCTGGCTCAAGAAAATCGTTGTCAACCGTTGTATGAATGAATTGCGTCGCCGGAAAACCAATCTGCAGTTTTTTGAGGACATGCAACTTTTCGAACAACGCACCGAAGAAGAAATGCTGCTGCCCGAACTGAGTGTCGATAACGTTAAACGGGCTATGGAAAGTTTACCCGGCGGCAGCAGAATGGTTTTTTCGCTCCATGTGCTCGAGGGCTACGATCACAACGAAATTTCTGAAATATTAAAAATTTCTGTCTCCACCTCAAAATCACAATATATGCGTGCGCGATTGCAGGTAAAACAATTACTAATACAACAAGGCTATGAAAACTGACCGTCTGGAAAATTTTATTATCGAAAACAAAGCTGATTTCGATACGTTGGAGCCTTCCGCAAAAATGTGGGAAAGGATAGAATTTCAAAAAAACAGAAATGAAAAGTTCAAAATCAGGCCACTCTTTTATAAAATTGCAGCTGCTGCTGCCATCTTTGTTGGCGGGTATTTTTTGAGTGATCTGATTCACTACCAAAAAGCGCAAAAATCAGATAATTTGACAGAAAGCACTGTTTCGCCTGAAATACAGGCGTTTCTCGAGGCACGTGCCTATTACACCTCGCTCATCAACCAGAAGGAATCACAGGTTTTTCAGCTTGCAGGGGATAATCCGCAGTTAAAGACCGATATCAACAACGAATTTCAACACTTAGATAAAATTTACAAGGAACTTGAACAGGATTTGTCGGATCAGGTGGCCAACGAAGAAGTGATTGAAGCCATGATTCAACATTACCGCATCAAACTGAATATACTCGAAGATATGCTGCAACAGCTTAAACCGGATGAAAGCACCAAAGAAAGTGAGGTACATTATGTTATTTAAAAAATCAATCGGAATTGGACTTGTTTGTCTCGGATTCATTATCCCTGCCCAGGCCCAGCTCATCGAAAAGACAAAGAGTTTCAACAAAACGTTTCCGGTAAGCAAAACATCGGAGTTGACTGTTACCAATAAATACGGAAATATTCATCTCATACAATGGCAATCCGACTCGGTTCGTTTTGAAGTAAGTGTGCGTGTTGCCGATCCGAAAGATGTGCGTGTTGAAAAACTATTCAACGAAATTGATGTGGTTTTCACTCATTCGCCCTATTATGTGAACGCTACCACCACCTTTGCCAGTGCCAGCAAACTCTGGAGCGAATTGTCGGACATGACCAAAAGTGTGATGAATTCAGGAAGTGCTGCCACCATTAACTACACCGTTTATTTGCCTGATTATTTGCGGGTTAAGATTGATAACCGGTTTGGAAATATCTATACAACAGACCATAATAACAATGCCGAATTCAGGGTGTCAAATGGCACGCTTCAGGCAAACAATCTAACCGGAAAAAGCATTATTATGATAGAGTTTGGCAATGCGAACATCAACCAGGTGGATGATGGCAGAATTGAATTGAATTATTCGGAAATTGACCTGGCAACAGGGAAAAGCATCAATCTGATTGGTCGCTCATCCACGGTTCAACTGGGTGATATTGAGCAGATCAACCTCGATTCACGCCGCGATAAAATTATCGTCAACAATGTCAATTCCATCACCGGTGAAACTTCATTTTCAAGATTGACAATCAATCAGTTGCACACTGATTTCATGGTAAAATCAGAATACGGAACGGTTCAATTCATGAAAATGTCTTCCGAAATCAACTATTTGCAACTGAATGCTGCGTATACTGTAACAAATCTCTATACCAACCCGTCAATAAACGCCGGGGTAGAGGCTACTTTTACCAAAAAAACAAAAATTGTGTATCCACCCTCAATGACAAATATTGAAAATCAACAAATAAGTCTGCAGGATGATACCAATCTGTTTAAGGGTCACCTGGGTAATGGTGTTGGAAGTGAATTTAAATTTAACCTGACAGGTGGTGAACTGAATATTTATATGAAACCTTGAAAAGTCGCCTGTCTCGGCAGAATGACGAGGGAAGTTTGAAGTCGGAAGTCGGAAGACCGAAGACTGAAGACTGAAGACCGAAGTCGCCTGACTTAATAATTAAAATAGAAAATAAATGTTAACCCAAATTATAAATTAGAAACTCAAGTGTATGAGAAAATATGTTAGATATGCCGCGATGGCTCTCCTTTTGATAAGTGTAATGATCACAGGAGGTTGTATCAAAGATTTCAATTGTATCGATGGAAACGGAAATCCAATCATCGAAACCAGAACTGTAAGCACCTTTCATGAGGTAGTCTGCAACGGATCATTTGAAGTGACCGTATTGCCTGGCGACACCTATGAGGTGGTGGTCGATGCTGAATCAAATATCATCCAGTATATCCAGACCTCGGTTGCAGGAGGACGATTGTATATTGATACCGAAAACAACCGTTGTATCAATAACAGCATACCAGTTATTATCACTGTTTATGCGCCTGAAGTGGATGGCCTCGATCTGAATGGATCCGGTTCTATTTGGGCCAGTGGCTTGTATGTTGACAATCTGTTTCTGAATATCAGCGGTTCGGGTAATATTGATGTGAATGCCGACGCCTTGCATATCGAGGCAACTATTTCAGGTTCAGGTTCGATTGATATTAACGGGGTTACTGAAACCAGTGATCTCAGTATCAGCGGCTCAGGAAATATTTTTGCCTACGGCCTGATGCAGGACGATTGTCAGGCAACAATTTCGGGATCCGGAAATATTTATGTTACTGTGAATCAGGTGCTCGATGGGAAAATTTCTGGCTCAGGCAATATTTATTATAAGGGAAATCCAAATGTTTATCAAAACATTTCGGGATCAGGTAGAATACTTAAACAATAATAAGGAGAGGTATGAAAATTAAATTACTAATTGTCATTGTGTTCATGAGCGGTTCGCTCTCGGCACAGTATGTAAACAAAGCAGTGGGTCTGCGTGGTGGATTATCTTCGGGGATTACCTATCAGTATTTTTTTCACGAAGACCGCGATTTGAAAGGCTTGTTGAGTTTCAGAAACCAGGGATTACAGATCACAGGCTTAATAGAGCAATACACCCCGCTCGAATTGCGTTTTGGCGATCATTTTTATGCCTATTACGGTTTCGGTGCGCATATCGGATACGTGCATGTCCCTTCGGACCAATGGCTGGGGTATAATCAATATCCATATGATTATCACAACTATGACGGGCGTTTTGTTATTGGTGGTGATGGTATTGTGGGGGCTGAATACCGCGTTTTTGTTGTTCCGCTTACGTTTGGAATCGATTACAAACCATTTTTTGAACTTTTCGGCTATGATATTTTCAGATTAGCCATGGGAGATTTTGCATTAACAATCAAGTATAACTTTTAAAATAAATGAACATGAAAAAAATTATCGGACTAATAATTGTAATAGGTTTTTTCACAATTACTTACGGGCAGGAAGCAACCAGACCGGAGATCAGAACTTTATTCGGAACTGATGGCCAGACATCGCACGGTGGTTATGGCGCCCTCACTTTTTCGTATGCACAGATTGATGGCAAAGATGCTTTCATGACCGGTTTCAAAGGTGGCTGGCTGATCGATCATCAATTTACATTTGGTTTGGCCGGGACAGGATTTATCAACAATATGGAGTTTCAGAATATTATTGAGGGTAACTCGGTCAATCTGGTTGGCGGTTATGGCGGTTTTCTTTTCGAACCGATTGTTTGGCCTTTTTCGCCTGTTCATTTGGCGTTTCCGGTCATTGTGGGCGCAGGGGGTATTTCCTATGTTGAATTTGATAATAACTGGGATTATCAGCAACAGGACCCGACTGTGTATGATGCCAATGCGTTTTTTGTTCTTGAACCTGGAGTTGAGATTGAAATGAATGTGGCGAGATTTATGCGCATTTCTATTGGTGGTTCTTACCGGCTCACTTCAAAACTTGACCTCATGAATACCGATCCCAATGCCTTGCGTGGTTTTAGCGGTAACCTGAGTCTGAAATTCGGAAAGTTTTAACGCGTAATTACAATGCATTATATAAAAGCTGCCTTTGCGGGTGGCTTTTTTTTATTGATTATCGTTGATTTTATAAGAAACTCAAATGGTTTTTTTTTAGCCACAATCAAAAAACTACCTTTGTCAACTTCATCATAATTGGTATCATTTGAGGCAGCATAGCATCTTACAACGAATCAAACAAAGCGCCGTTTCCGCGTTTCCCAAAGGCATGAAAACTTCGTGGTGGCTCATTAAAATCACTGTGCCTGTTTCATTTGGGGTGATGCTGCTCGATTATTTCGGACTCCTGACCCTGATGGCGCAATATACAGGCCCGATTTTTAAGCAAATCGGTTTGCCCGGTGTTTCAGCCATTGTGCTCGTTACCAGTATTTTCACCAACATTTATTCGGTGGTTGCCGTGCTATCGATGCTTCAGCTTCCCTTGCGCGAAGGCGTGATACTTGCCACCATGTGTTTGGTTTCGCATGGTTTTTTAATCGAAACAGCCGTAATGAAACGCACAGGATCATCGGCAGTCAGGATGCTGTTGCTCAGGCTGACCGGTAGTTTTGTGATTGGCTGGACGCTGAATCTGATTATGCCGGGCAGTATTTCGCTCGAAACACCTGGTATGATGCAGCATCAGAATGACTTTTATATTGTTTTGGTAAATTGGCTGCAATCCATTTCAAAAACCATACTGAAGATTCTGATTCTGGTAAATATTTTGCTGATTTTCCAACGGATTTTAGATGAATTCGGCTGGATGGATG
>CAITDJ010000023.1 GCA_903891085.1 uncultured Bacteroidota bacterium
ACGACGAGGGAAGTGGCCTGCCTCGGCGGTACGACGAGAGAAGTGGCCTGTCTCGGCGGTACGACGAGGGAAGTGGCCTGCCTCGGCGGCACGACGAGGGAAGTGGCCTGCCTCGGCGGTACGACGAGAGAAGTGGCCTGTCTCGGCGGTACGACGAGGGAAGTGGGAAGTAATAGCATCACTTAACTAATACATATTCAATAATTTAATTTAGCAAGAAAATATTAATAATTAATAACGACAATATTTTCCCTCGGATTGAAAAGTAATTCTATAACGCAAAAGCTACCGAATAGTTAACAGTAACACGAACAGATTTACCTTGTTGTTTTCCCGGGGTCCATCCTGGCATGGCCTTTACAAGACGAATAGCTTCTTCATCGCATCCACCACCAATACCACGAAGCACGGTTACATTCGAAACAGAACCATTGGGTTCAACAATAAAGTTCAGAAATACCTTCCCCTGAATGCCATTTGAACGAGCTATGACAGGATAAACCAAATTCATGGCATAGTTATTCCATCATCCCCTCTTCTCCTCCGGGAAACTCTGGCGTGATTTCTACGATAGTTTACATAGGACCTTCAAATATTTCTTCCTTAGTATCGGAAGTATTTTCTATGTTTAAATCAGAAGCAGCAAGAACCAACCGGAAACCCAAATCTTTGGCCTTTTCATCAGGGAGACCACCATTGCGACGTGATACCCTACAATATTGAGGATCGCTGAGAAAGCTGCCGCCCCGACCAATTCTTTTGGTTCCAGATGATGAACCTTTCGGATTTGTTTGATGGCCTCTTTTATATTTAAGATACCAGTCGCTACAACATTCCCACACATTGCCACTTAAATCATAAATCCCCAATTCATTAGGTTCTTTTTTGCCAACAAGCTGAAGTTCAAAATCGGAATTAACGGAATACCATGCCACTTCTCCTATACTATTGCTACCGGAGTATAAAGTGGATGAGATTGAAGAACATCCTCCGCGTGCAGCATATTCCCACTCAGCCTCTGTAGGTAACCGATAGTTTTTTCCAGTTCTTTGATTTAGTTTTACTATAAAATCCTGTATAGTGTTCCAACTTACATTTTCAACCGGTAGATTATCACCATGAAAAAAACTTGGATTACTACCCATGATTGCTGTCCATTGCTTTTGGGTTACCTCATAAATACCCATTTGAAAATCGCTTACTGTTACTTGATGCGTTGGTTTTTCGCCGTCAGCACAATAGCTTTGCTCATCTGTGCAACCCATTTCAAAAGTGCCACCTTTAACAGCAATCATATCAAAACTAACTCCATTTACTGTTTCAGTTATGATTTGTGGACCGGACCTAAGAGTGAAAGTTGTTTCACCTGTAGTTTGGAAAACGTTTATCTGCTTTTCAGCTTTTTTACCATCCTGTTCTACATAAATACTGTGGCTGCCAAAAGTAAGGTTGCCTTGCCAGGGTGTTATACCCATATTTATATTATCTACAAATAGATTAATTCCTGATGGATTGCTATATACAGTTATTGTCCGGCCATTTGATAAAGTTGTATTGATGGTCGCCGTCTGGCCTTCGGTAATGGTGGCATTTTCAATGGCAGTTGCATAACCGGCAAGGGAAAGTTCAATGGTATAATCACCGATGAGGATGTTTTTGAGTGTAACAGGTGTTTGCCCCATTTCCTTACCATTCAGTTTAATGGTGGCTTCGAAAGGTGTACTCATTACTTTCAAATTACCTGTTATAGGAATTGGCCGTAATGTAAGATTTATCGGTTGCCCAATGGTAACTGTTTGCTTTTCAATGGCGGTTTGGTGTTTGTCCAATTTAGCTTCAAAAGTGTAAATACCCGGGTTCAATCGCCCCTGCCAATTGGCATTGGCCTTAAATTCGCCATTGATATAAATGTCAGCAATTGGTTCGGTGGAAAGTGAAATACCGGCAAAAGTTGGGTTCATATTTATGGCAAGCGGTTTTATTTCTCCAGCAACCAAAGTAAAACGCTGTGTGGCAGTTTCATACATATCATACGAAACCGTGATGGAGTGATCTCCTGCTGGAACTTTTTCAATGCTACAAGGGGTGGTTTTACCTGTTGAAAGACCATCAAGGTTAACTGTCGCACCTCTTTCCGGTGTTGAATTGACAGATATTGTTCCAAATGTTGGTTTGGAGATCAAAACAACCTGCAAATTTGATTCCGGGCTAACAGTAACCACCTGTTCAGAAATCTGATACAGGTTTTTTGTTGCCTTGATTGTTTTTTCGCCACTCGGAACATTTTCAATTTGGCATGGTGTTGTTTTATTAATTGACATTCCGTTCAGGAATACTTCAGCATTCACTTCAGGTTCAGTCCTTATATTAAGTGTACCATAGTTTGCTTTAAGATTTACCTCTATTTTTTGTTTCTGTGTTCCGGCAACCAATTCAACTACCCCAGCATCATTGATATAGAGTTCTTTCTGTATCCGCCATGTATATTTACCCACCACTAACTCATTCTGATAAGGTGTTTTACCAGCTGCCTGATCATTGATATACACATCAGCGCCGGGAGGATTGGAGTTGATGAGTAACCATTGCGTTGGAATTTCTTCTTCAACCACCGTGGTGACAACCTTACCGGAAACAAGTATCATCTCATAACAAACTCCCTCCAGAATTGATTCGGTAAATAGGTAATCTCGCAAGGGTAAAAATTTATCATGGGTAATTGTAATCTTTTTTGCACCTCTAGGGATCCAAAGCCATATTTCTCCAGCTTTCTGCACGGTCTTTGTGATTCCCAAACTTCCAATATCGAAGAAGAAACCTTTCTCAACTGTTGCAATCTTGATGATAGCACACAATTCTCCGTTCAGGTCCTTTTCCGGATAATTCTGCCTTGCATCCATATCGTTAGGCAATGGACGGAAGGATTTCACACTGATTTGTTGGGAATGTGCCCCAAATGCAAGTAAAAATATTGTTAAAATCAAAAAAATTCTTTGAATCATATTCATGATACTTTGGTAAATATTTATGTAAAGATTAAAGAATATTAAACATTCAAAATTTTATTATAGAACTTACTCCTTTACTCAAAAGATTTAGTTTTCTTGACTACATGAATTATGGAGCAAGAACCAATCGGAAGCCTATGCTGTTGTATGTTTTTTTTGGACGGATATTGAGCCGAGATGAAACCCGACAATTTTGCGGATTAAAATACCAACCTCCACCACGTACCACGCGATCTTGGCCAGTTGGCGCCCCTTGTGGATTGTTTTGGTCACCACTGCTGTAATCGCCATACCAGTCGCTGCACCATTCACACACATTACCTGTCATATCATAAATTCCCAATTCATTTGCTTTTTTTTGCCCAACTTGATGAGAATTTGTATCTGAATTAAATTTATACCAAGCAACTTCCTCAATAGAATAACTCCCACTAAAATCATTTCCCTTGCTGTGATTGCCTCCCTTTGCAGCAAATTCCCACTCTGCCTCAGTTGGTAAACGAAAAGTTTTCCCAGTTTTCATATTCAATTTTGTAATGAACTCTTGCACTTCATTCCAACTTACATTTTCAACAGGTAAATTGTTGCCTTTCATACTACTAGGATTTTTATTCATAATTAATATCCATTGATTCTGTGTTATTTCGTATTTTCCAATATAATAATCACTTACAGAAACTTGATGGGCGGGCTTTTCGTCAATCACACAATCACTTTGCTGATTTGTGCAGCCCATAGTAAAAGTTCCTCCTTCAACTGCCAACATATCAAAGTTTACCCCATCCACTGATTCGATAAAGTTACATAAATTGAAATCTAAAGCAAAAGTAGACTCCACTCCTGACTGCACTAGTGTTATTTTCTTTTCCGCTTTTTTTCCTGCTTGTTCAATATGCAGACTGTGATTTCCAAAAGTAAGGTTACCTTGCCAGGGTGTTGAGCCAACACTCACATTATCAATAAACAAATTAACTCCTGTTGGTGTGCTGTTTACAGTTACTGCCCGTCCATTTACCAGGGTTGCATTGATGGATGCGGTCTGGCCTTCGGTGATGGTGGCTTTTTCAATGGCAGTTGCATAACCGGTAAGGGAAAGTTCAATGGTATAGTCGCCGATCAGGATATTTTTGAGCGTAACAGGTGTTTGTCCCATTTCCTTACCATTCAATTTAATGGTGGCTTCGAAAGGTGTACTCATTACTTTCAAATTACCTGTTTTAGGTGTAGGGCGCAAGGTTAGATTTATTGGTTGCCCAATGGTTACTGTTTGCTTTTCAATCGCGGATTGGTGTTTGTCCAATTTTGCTTCAAAAGTATAAATACCGGGATTTAATCTGCCTTGCCATTTGGCGTTGGCCTTAAATTCACCATTGATGTATATATCAGCTATTGGTTCGGTGGAAAGTGAAATACCCGCAAAAGTTGGATTCATGCTAATACTGAGCGATTTTGTTTCTCCGGCAATAATGGTAAAGCGTTCGGTCGTAGTGGCAAACATATCCCGGCTCACTGTAATCGTATGATTACCAACCGGTAACTTATCAAAAACACAAGGCGTAACCTTGCCTGTTTCAATTCCGTTGAGTGTAACAGAAGCACCATTTTCGGGTGCAGAACTGAGTTGAACCGTTCCGTAATTCGGTTTCAATGTCAGATCAATTTTTTGTTTTTGCGTTCCGGCAACCAATTCAACTGCACCGGCATCACTCAGATACAGCTCTTTTTGCACACGCCATGTGTATTTACCTATCGCTAACTCATTCTGATAAGGCGTTTTACCGGCTGCCTGATCATTGATATATACATCAGCCCCCTGTGGGTTGGTGTTGATTAGTAACCATTGCGTCGGAATTTCTTCTTCAACCACCGTGGTGACAACCCTACCGGAAACAAGCATCAATTCGTAACAAACTCCTTCCTGAATTGATTCTGTAAAAAAATAATCGCGTAATGGCAGAAAAGCCTTGTGTGTGATGGTTATTCTCTTGGCGCCACGTGGAATCCAAATCCATATCTCACCCTCTTTTTGCTCGGTTTTGGTGATGCCCAGACTACCGATATCAAAGGAAAAACCCTTCTCAAGCGTGGCAATCTTGATGATAGCGCACAAATCACCGTTCAGATCCTTTTCCGGATAATTCTGTCGGGCATCCATGTCGTTTGGCAAAGCCCGGAAGGATTTTATAGAAATGCTTTGAGAATAGGAACTTAGTCCAATTATGAGCAAAAAGAAAAACAGAATAGCTTTCTTCATCAATTCTTCAATTTCAGTTAGTTGCTTTAAAAATTCTCCATGCCATAAATGCTGCCATCGGGCTGTTTTTCAGGTTGCCAGGTTCGCACATAAATGACCGGCGTATCTGGCTCAGGAAACTCAACCTGAAGGTAAAGATAGCCGCTATCTCCGTAATTGTTTGAAAAATAGTTCTGTTTTATCTGAATTCCGTACAAATTTCCTTTTCCGCCCTTTGAAATACCGCGGCGGACTTCATTGTCTTCGAACTCGATATTGATGTATTCCTTGCTCCTGAATGATGTTTGCAGGTGTTTGATATAATCAGCCTTCGAAAGTTTGTTATAGGTGATAATCTGGCTCTGGAATTTGTTTTCAGCGGTAGGATTCATTTTCAAGACAGAACCAACAATGATCAGGGCTTTATCGGAAAAAATGGATTCTATATAATCGATACGTTTGAGAGCGTAAGCAGTTTTGTAATGTTCTAAAAAAGTGATGATGGTTAGCCGTTCTTCGGGTGGCCAGGCATCGTTGTTCAGGATACCATCGAGGGCGGTCTGGTTGAGTCCGAAAGCGAGACTTTCGATGTTGTTCTGTTCATTGAATGCAAACACAAGGTCTTCGACAAACTTTTTGTTGTTGCTAAAGCTGAATCCCATCTTCAATGGCCTGACGATGGTTTTTCCGTTCGCGCTTAACGCTTTTAAATCGGAAACTGGCATCGGAACAGCTTTTCCATAGCTACTGAGCTGGGTGAGCATGGCATAGCCTTCGACAGTGAAATACTGTTTTACGGTTTCGGGTTGCTGATATAACAAGGCATCTGATACTGATTTGATAATCGATTTGTATGGAGAAACATCGTCGACAACCAATACATTGGAACTATTCATGGTGCTAACTTCAACAGGCCTGATGACTTCCATGGGTGCAGTTTCAGCAACTGCCATTATTTCGAAATGCGCTTTGCGAAATGGCATTGGATTGGTTGCCGACATCACCTGTTCGAGCTCTTTGTCGGCGCGTGCTTCACCGGTGAACATATATTCTGCTTTCATTTTTATGGAACTGAAATTACTCTGAACCGGCATTTCGATGAATCCTATTCCATCCTTGGCAGAAGTGACAGCACCCCAGTCGCGGCCATCGAACCAGGTATAATCGAAATTCTCAACCGGAATATTTTTATAGGTTATACCCAGATTAGCGACCTGATACGTAGTTTCTTTTTGCCAGCCAGAAATGCGGATACTCAAATTATCAAAAACATCATTGATGCGTGCCGGCAGCCAGTTGATGAGCGGACTTGGTTGTCCATCTCTTTGAATGGAGAGATAATTGGCATCTGGATGCGATTTCAGCAATATCAATGCCCAATAATAGTATTTCAGTGCATCAGCGACTTTTGCCTGAGTGATATAGTTATCTGCCTCATTGGCGAAATCGAGGATACGGTTTTTACGCTGATCAAATATTTTCTGCACATCTACTTTGCGGATATAGCGCAACACCCGCGCTTCGGGTTCATCAGACAAAATGAGTCTTTCTGTATTGGTGAGTGTGGCGTTCGAGTAAGTATTTACAACCGACTGCACCTTTTCTTTTTTAAAGGATTCCTCCATGTTGCGCGAATCATCCACGGCAAGCACATCCATCGAAAAACGGCTTTCGACATTGACCGAAATCTGACTGATTAACTCACTGAGTGCTTGTTTATCGGCCTGTTCAACAGTGGCTCCATATCCTTCTCCAAAGAGGTACTGGTTTGGGTTGGCTTTTATTTCAGCAGCACTTTGCGAAAAAACCACTAACGAGAGGAGGCTTAAAACTGTGGTTAATAATGATTTTCTCATTGGTTGATGTTTTTGTTTAACGGAACAAAATAACAAAATAATATTGATTTGGAGATAATTAATTACTTAACTGTGAAGTCATTGACTTTGACCGCTCACTTTTTTCAAATAGATTATGTATTACTGAACAAATGTCACATGTCTGATTAATCAAGAATAAAAGATTCAAAGTTTCCTGAATCTACCAACCCAAAAGTGTGTTGTGGATAGGCTTTTGCGAAAGTTAAAGGAAGCCTGGCAGTGGCGTTTGCTCCAAATTTGAATTCGTAGGTATTCAACACACCGTCAAATTCTTCAATATAATCAATTTCCTGCTGTTGACGGGTTCTCCAAAAGAAGCGATTGCAATGTTGATTCCGGTAAACTATTTTTTTCAACCTTTCAGCCATCAAAAAATTCTCCCATAAAGCGCCTTTATCTGCTCTGATATTGAGTGGGGCAAAATTGTTGATAATACTGTTTCGAACTCCATTATCATAAAAAAATATCTTCCTGCCTTTGTTTAATTCGCTCCTGATATTGCGGTTAAACGATGGCAGCCGGTAAATAACGAACGTCTGTTCAAGTAAAAAAATGTATCGCTCAATAGTCTCTTTATCAGCACCTACCATATTACCCAATTCATTGAAACTTACTTCGCTACCGAGTTGTAATGCCAATGCCTGAAGTATTTTTTCGAGTAGATATGGCTTTTTTACCTGTGTCAATGCAAAGAGATCTTTGAACAATGTACTATCACTGATTTGTTGCAGTATCTGCTTTTCATTCCCCGGATGATTAATCACTTCAGGATAATATCCATAAATTAAGCGATGCTCCAGTAACCTTTTCTCTTCAAATAAATTTGTATGATCTACCATTTCCTGCATCCAAAACGGAAACAGGCGGTAATCGATAGCACGACCGGCCAAACTTTCTTTTATTTTATCTCTCAATTCAAATGCACTCGATCCGGTTGCTATAACCTGAAGTGTTTTGATTTGATCAGCAATTATTTTAAGCGAAAGTCCGGCATTTTCGATACGTTGCGCCTCATCAATAACCAATAATTTGTAGCTGCCAAAAAAAGTTTTTAGTTTGGTACCGGATGCGTTTATAAATAATTCCCTTACGTCGGCATCGTCGGCATTCAACCATAGCTTTTGTGCATCGAATCTATTAAATATAGTCTCAATCAGCGTGGTTTTCCCTATTTGCCGTGGTCCAAACAAAAGTTGAATTTTTTGTTTACCAAAATCTGCTTCTAGCTGCGATTGAAGTGTTCTTTTTATCATAATGGCACAAATATATGTTATTTCTCGTTTCAAAACGAGTAATAGTATGTTTATTTTCGTTTTGAAACGAAAATTGTAAAGAAAGTGTTCGCAGCGCGAAACAAAGAAAGGATTTCGCAACAAACGTAACGCAGGTTTGGGAGGAAGACACCTTAAACTTTAGGAATTATTTTGTGACAACAATCGATATTAAAATTCCGCATTCAAGGAATAATAATACCGGCCCGAAAATGGGCATTATTTATACCTTCCGGCACAGACCACATACTGTTTTCCGTCATTTCCGGTAACTAATCTGTAATAAGTTGTTTTATAATATAACCCACTTTGATCAGGTTTTGTATAAATATAATCTTCCCAGCCTGTACCATGCGATAGCGCACCACTGATGATTTCATCACGGAATGGTTTTCCGGCGGCATCTGTTTTACCTTTGAAATTTACACCAACCAACAGTGGATTGGTTGCATGCGCTACCATCGTTACATCGGTATCATACACAAAAGCATAAAGTGAAGGGTTAGCTGCATCAATATAAGGCGCTTCACCTGCGTTAATCTTAAACAGTGTTGAGGATGCGTCCTCAGAAAGATGTGAAGAAGTCGTATTCACCAGATCAATTACCATCTGCTCGGTAATATTATCTTCCACATGCGCAATGACCTGGTATTTATTCAGAATTTTTTCATAGACACTGCTCCCGTCTTCAGTTTTATTCATTTTGAAATCGTCCAGCGTATGCTGGATAAAGTTGATGAATTCGTCAGAGGTACTGAGATTAAATGCAAAATATAACTGCGAAACCTGAATGGTATAAACAAATTCGAAATCAGCCTGATTGTACCCCATTGCGGTAACCACCAGTCCATGACTGATTTCTGAATAAGCGATACAATCATAGGACCCGTTCACCAAACCGGTATACAATTCATCCAATCCATTTACTATTATGAGGTTCGGTTGCGGCACACCAAGATCGATCAGCTGGTCAATATTGCTATATCCCGCGATTACACCAATGGTATGTGTAGCCAACTCTGCTGCATCATTGATGCTGATTTGTTGCGAACCAAGGGCGATGATCACATCTTTCTGCGGTGCGATGGGTCCAACCCATTTGAAAAGGTTTTCCCGTTCGGGAATTCTGACAACTGAATACAACATGGTGTTGGGTTCATTCAATGTCTGTTGATAAACGGTTTCCCAATCATTTAATTCCAAAGAAATATCGGCTGCACTGATGTTCATTTCGACGAATAATCCCTGAAGAATATCTGTTGAAACGCCATATATTTCACCCTCAAACTCGTAATTAAATGGTGGATAATTCTCTGTTAAAAAAGAAATAGATTTCATTTGGGCAGCGTAATCCGGGTTGTTCACTATTTCCTCTTTGCAGCCAAATGCAACTGATAGTGTGAATACCACCAGCAATAAGAATTTGCAATACGTGTTTCTTTTCATGATCTTATGATTTTAATGGGTTTTATTGTCCAATCTAAAAATTGTTTTCCTTCATTTGCTGCTTAAGTAAATAATAAGGACAAAAAAAAACTACCCGCATCGGCTGACGTTATGGCAAGTGTGGGATTAGATTACTGCTCAACTGTCCGCCAGTAAAAATGTAAATAAAGATTTCAAATGTTTCAATGACCACGCATACCCGCATTTGCTATAGCGTTTGTTGGGCATTCGTACTTTATTTTTCAATTTCTTTAAGGACCATTTCCAATTTTGCTCCAACTAACGGAATTATTGTGTTTGCCAAATTAAAAACCTCTGTTGATCCAATATCAGGTTTACCATCAATTGCTGTAAAATTATTAGCAGCATTTTTACTTGCAGAAGCTATATAAATGGGATGCCTTCGTGAATCAAATCCGCCATTAATTGAAGTGTTAACTAATTGTTTCCATTCAGCACATATTTCTGAATTGTTCATGTTTGGCTTCACAGTGTGCAGATGATAATATAACCATACTTCAAAGCAAGGATTACTTTGAGCCAGGCTCCAACTTTCAAGTTCATTACATTTTTTTCGAATAATTTCAACTTGAGGTTCTCTTGAGAGATCTTTATCTCTATCGGTATCTAATACAATCCAAACTTCATCGCCTTCAATAAAATTGTATTTTGGGTTAGGATTTTCATCAGAAATAATAATGCACTTTTCTGCAATATCTAATAATCCCAAAGGAGAATTATTTTCGTGCGGATGAAGTTTATATACTTCA
>CAITDJ010000024.1 GCA_903891085.1 uncultured Bacteroidota bacterium
AACAATATATTAAGAGATCATCTTAATTATTTTTATATATTTTGTTTAACTTTATAAGCTAAACGTTGAACAAAATACGTGATTGTAAGGTTTATATGGTTCATTAAGTATTTTTTAAACTCATATTAATTTTATTAAACTCTACAATTATGCAAAAATTAAAATCCAAACTTCAATACTTTTTAATCGCACTTTTAATGACAGGTGTACTCACATCCTGTTCAAAAGATGACGAACCTGTTGTTGATTCAAAAAACATTGTACAGACTGCAGTGTCTGATCCACAGTTCTCAATCCTTGTTTCAGCACTTCAAAAAGCCAATTTAGTAACAGCCCTGGAAGGTACAGGTCCTTTCACCGTTTTCGCTCCAACCAACACAGCGTTCAACACCCTCTTCAATCAATTGGGAGTTTCAGGTATAGATGATCTCAGTGCCGAAATTCTTACTCCGATCTTATTAAATCATGTTGTAAGCGGAAGCGTAAAATCCTCTGACATTGCTACCGGGTATGCCAACACCATAAATAACAGTGGCCCTGGTCAAAACTTCATTAAGGTTTTCATCGAAAAAACTACCTCTGTTAAAGTTGATGGTAGCGTTGTAACAACTGCTGATATTATGGCCTCTAACGGTGTCATTCATGTGATTGATAAAGTGATCATTCCAGCCTCTGTTGTAAATCACGCCATCAACAACCCTGGCTTTAGCACACTTGTTCAGGCTGTTTTGAAAGCCGATTTAGTGTCTGCTTTATCAGCAACCGGACCATTTACTGTGTTTGCACCTACCAATGAGGCATTCGAAAAACTATTTACTGTCTTAGGTGTTTCAGGAATTGCTGACCTTTCAGCAGACCAACTTACTCCAATTTTGCTTTATCATGTTCTTGCTGGTAATGTTACAGCTTCACAAGTGATGTCGGGCAGTGCCCCAACTCTCAAATCCGGAAGCAATATTGATGTTGTTGTGACAGGAGCAAATGTTAAACTAAATGGTAATTCAAACGTAATAGCCACTGACGTTCAAGGATCCAATGGTGTTATTCACGCAATTGATACAGTACTTCTTCCCTAATAAGCTAAACTTAGGTACAAAAAACCGGTAGATTTCTACCGGTTTTTTTTTTGCCTGACCACCTCTAAATACGTTTCATTTTCAGAACTTCTGAATCTTTTGTGAGCGCTAATAGAACTTGTATTGATAGAAACTTACATATTCAGTTCGTCAACAAATCGTACAAGTAAACAATATTTTTAGAAATAATATGGTTAAGTTTGTGATGATTGATTTTGACGCACGCGCTTTAAGCTCAGGCTGGCGAGGATTTGCAACTTAGCGTAGCGTTTTATTCCAGCTTGCGGGGTAATTCATTTGCCGACGCAACCGCTTTGTTTGATTATTTTGTAATTGAACGGCCCATGAAGATATGTTTTCGATGGCCATACGTACACGATACAATTGTGCGACAGCGGTAATATCTCAAATCAAAAATGTATCAATATTTTAACGGTTAACAACGCTAAAACTGCTTATCAAATAGGAATCGATAAACTGCCCCGGCACTTTTACTTTCGATTTCTTATTCCATTTGATACCAAAAGCAGTAATTATTTGGAATAGAATCCAAAAAATTCACATAAATAATAGAAATCTGATTAATAATAACAAAATCAACCCAATAAAAAACCCCGGTTTATGCATATAAACCGGGGTTTCTGATATGATAATTTTCTTGGCTACTCAGCCAGTATAAGCACCTTGTTGTGCAGCACTTCGAGGATGCCACCATTGATATCAAAAAACTGGTTTTTCTTGTCCTGTTCCTGAATTTTAACTTTCCCTTTTCCGAGCGCAGCGATCATGGGAGCATGGTTGTTCAGAATTTCGAACAGCCCGTCAAGGCCCGGAAGCTGCACCAACTGCACTTCGCCGCTGTAAATGGTTTTATCGGGTGTGATGATTTCGAGGTTCATACCAACAGCTTATTTGTTTTCAGCCATTAATTTCTTGCCTTTTTCGATGGCTTCTTCAATGGTTCCAACCATATTGAAAGCCGATTCAGGATACATATCCACTTCGCCATCCATGATCATATTGAAACCTTTGATGGTATCTTCGATCGAAACAATCGTTCCTGGAATACCGGTAAACTGTTCGGCCACATGGAATGGTTGTGAAAGGAATCGCTGAACACGGCGGGCACGGTGAACGATGAGTTTATCTTCTTCCGAAAGTTCGTCCATCCCGAGGATAGCGATGATGTCCTGAAGTTCTTTATAGCGTTGCAGAATATTTTTTACTCTTTGTGCTGTGTTATAATGGGCTTGACCCACGATATCCGGATTCAGAATGCGTGAAGTGGAGTCGAGCGGGTCAACAGCAGGATAAATACCTAATTCCGAGATTTTACGGTTCAAAACTGTAGTAGCATCCAAGTGGGCAAAAGTGGTTGCAGGAGCCGGGTCAGTTAAGTCGTCGGCAGGTACGTAAACAGCTTGTACAGAGGTGATAGAACCACGTTTTGTTGAGGTAATACGTTCTTGCATGATTCCCATTTCGGTAGCCAGCGTTGGTTGATACCCTACGGCTGAAGGCATACGACCCAACAGAGCCGATACTTCGGAACCTGCCTGAGTGAAACGGAAAATATTATCGATAAAGAAAAGGATGTCGCGTCCGCCTGATTCTTCGTCACCATCACGGAAATATTCGGCTACAGAAAGTCCGCTGAGTGCTACACGTGCACGGGCTCCGGGTGGTTCGTTCATCTGTCCGAAAACCAGGGTTGCCTGTGATTCTTTTAATTCGTTGTGGTCAACTTTAGATAAATCCCAGCCACCTTTTTCAAGACTTTCTACAAATTCATGACCGTATTTGATAACCCCTGATTCGATCATTTCGCGCAAAAGGTCATTTCCTTCACGGGTGCGTTCACCTACACCGGCAAATACCGACATCCCTGCATAGGATTTAGCGATATTGTTGATGAGCTCCATGATGATAACTGTTTTACCAACACCGGCACCACCAAACAGACCAATTTTACCTCCTTTTGAATAAGGCTCGATGAGGTCGATTACTTTGATACCTGTAAACAGAACTTCTGTTTGGGTCGTCAGGTTTTCAAATTTCGGAGGATCGCGGTGAATACTGTATGATGTTTTGGTATCAACATCACCGAGTCCGTCGATGGGTTTTCCGATCACATTAAACAAGCGTCCTTTGATGACATCGCCTGTTGGCATCGAGATAGGGGCACCGAGGGGTTTCACTTCCATACCGCGACGAAGACCGTCGGTCGAGTCCATGGCGATGGTTCTGATGGTATTTTCACCAATGGCCTGCTGTGCTTCGATGATGATTTTTTCGCCGTTGTCGCGTGTAATCTCAAGTGCGTCAAGCAGGTTAGGCAGGTCAGTTTCCTGATCGAAAGCCACGTCAATAACAGGCCCGATGATTTGTGCGATACGTCCGCTGTTCGTTTTGTTCATGGGTTTGTTCAAATAAGGTTTGAATATTATCAATTTGCTTGCAAATATAAAGTTTTACCCCGGATTTTATCCCGGTTTCCGGAACATTTTCTCAAATAAAAATCTGATTCATAAGCGATCAGGACTTTTATTTCATGCTTTTTGATTAAACAGGTAGTTTCTTACCTGTTTTGATTACACAAGCCGGGAAACAGAAGCTGATCAAATTTTCAAAATACGGATATTTTGAGGAGTTTTTTACGACAGAAATCCCGACTTTACGGGAATGTAATCCTTTAAAGTTATGACTTTACGGGAATGTAATCCTTTAAAGTTATGACTTTACAGGAATTGACATGGAAATGTGTTATATTTGTTGCTCAAAAGATGGATAAAATGATACAACGAATATTGGAATCACAGATTTTGGACAGGTTTTATAAAGGTAAAGCAATTTTGCTTACAGGCCCCCGACAGGTCGGAAAAACTACCCTGATGAAAAGCATTTTGAGCAGAATGGAAAACGTGCTGTCTCTGGATGGAGATGACCCCACAGTAATCCGGCTGCTCGATCGGCCTAATACAGAACAATTGCGACAGATCATCAGTAACAATATGGTTCTGTTTGTAGATGAAAGTCAGCGGATTCCGGAAATAGGCCTGACATCTAAAATTATTGTTGATCAATTTCCTGATGTTCAGCTGATTCTCAGCGGATCATCATCCTTTGATTTATTAAATCAAACACAGGAATCACTCACCGGACGCAAATGGACTTTCTCACTCTGGCCTGTCAGCTGGAGCGAATGGCAGGATTATTCAGGTTATGTGAAAGCAGAACAGGATTTGGAAAACAGACTCGTTTTTGGCTTTTATCCGGATGTGTTGACACAGTCTGCTGATCAGACTATTATACTTAAGGAATTGACGGATAGTTATTTATATAAAGATGTTCTTATGTTTGGGAATATTAAAAAACCAGAACATATCCAAAAATTATTGCAGGCCCTAGCCTGGCAAACCGGTAGCGAAGTTGTTTATAAAGAAGTTGCTGAAATTTGTGGACTCGATCCAAAAACGATCGTTTCGTATATCGATATTTTTGAGAAAGCATTTGTAATTTTCAGATTACCATCCTACAGTCGGAATTTGAGAAATGAGATTAAAGCTGGTAGGAAAATTTATTTTTATGACAATGGAATCCGGAATGCGGTAATCAATCAATTACAGCCTTTTTCCGTTCGGAAAGATATCGGGGCACTCTGGGAAAATTTTCTTGTCAGTGAACGATATA
>CAITDJ010000025.1 GCA_903891085.1 uncultured Bacteroidota bacterium
AAAATTAAGTTTATACCACCAGGTTGTCATTAAATTCCTGTTTGTTTTTCTTAGCGTCCTCGCAATCAGTATCGGTGTTTATGCCTTTGATTCAAGCTGGATAACATTCATTATGTATACCTGGGTGAGGTTGATGGTGTATATCACCTTGGTCAATTTTTGGGGAATTGCAGGCCGGCTTTTCAATGTCAGGCAGGGAAAAAGAATTTTCGCATTGATCAGCATTGGTGAGGTTGTTTCATATATGATAGGATATCTTTCAATACCACTGATCCTGAAATTTCTCAACACATCCAACCTGCTCTTCCTGGCTTCAGCATCTCTGTTTATCTGCCTTATCATGGTGCTGTTCATTTTCACAAAATTTAAAGATCAGCTTCAATCCGGAATCGCCCATTCCGTAAAGGTTGATAAATCATCCCCCTCTGATTGGAATTACTGGAATCTCTTGAAAAAACCCTATTTCCGCATCATTTCCCTGATGGCGCTGCTTCCCATTTTTGGATACTTGTTCGTCGATTTTTTATTTCTTGCACAAACCAAGGTCGAATTTGCAAACAACCCGCAGGACATTGCCCGGTTCATCGCAATTTTCCTGGGTTCCCTGGCATTCCTTGAGATTCTGTTAAAACTTGTATCCGGAAGGTTCCTCAATAAATATGGCATTCGTCCAAGTTTACTGTCATTGCCCATCATTCTGATTTTCAGCATCATTTTAGCGGCGGGATTCGGAGCGCTTTACGGCCCGATCGGCATGTTTTTCTCTTTTATCGCCCTTGCCCGCCTTTTTGAACGATCCATCCGGGGAGCCGTCTACGAACCGGCATTTCAGCTATTGTACCAACCTGTTCCCACCGAACAGCGTCTCCCTTTTCAAAATCAAATCGAAGGTATTCCAAAAGCATTGGGAACAGTAATTACCGGTGTCGTAATCCTGCTCTTTTCAACCCTTCATTCATTCAACCTCGTTCATTACAATTGGTTTTTCATTCTGGTTTTGGTATTTTGGATTTGGGTCACTTTCATGATGTACGAGGAATACCGGAACATGCTTAAAACCAAATTAAATGAATTGAAATCGGAGAATTCCACACTTAATCAATCACTTAACGAGATAATATTTCATAAGCTCATGCACACTGACGAAACTGATTTTGAACAGACATTCAGTATTTGTGCAGCGGTTGAGCCAATTTTTACTGAGGAAGTATTAAAACAGGTTTTTGAAGAGAAGCCAGAAACGATTAAGATTATTATCCTTGTATTATTCGTTGAAAGGCAGATGGTCAGTTCTCTGGGTTTTATCAAAAATCTTGATCAGTCAAACTATTCTGAGAAACTGAAATTAAAGATCAGACAAACCATTGAAGATCTTGAAGATGCTGAAAGTCTGCCTTTCGAAAAAATTGCCGACCTAAGCAAATCGGCTGACTCAAAAGACCGTCTGAATGCTGCCCATTTATTGGGATCATCAGGAAGATACAATACGATCAGATTGTTACACAATCTCACTAAAGATGCTGATTCTGAAGTGAAAAGAGCAGTAATCATCGCGAGTGGTAAAATCAAACGGTACGAACTCTGGCCTTTCATCACTGAAAATTTAACCCATCCCGGCTTGGCAGGTGCTGCGATGATTGCAGTTCAGCAAATCGGAGAACCAATCCTGCCCGAAGTGGAACGGTTATTTGATAAATCAAACGGTCAGATTGCTGTTCAGATCCGCATCATAAAGATTTATGAAGCCATTGGCGGTCAAAAATCCATCAAACTATTGCGTGACAAGATGGTTCATCCAAATAAAGATGTCCGCCGGCAGGTTTTGATCTCTCTTAGCAAAAGGAATTATCAGGCCACGGCCCCGGAAACTCCCCCATTAAAGTCAATGATTGAAGAATCAGTTGAAAAAATTCTTTGGTTGCTTGCTTCTCTGCAGGATCTTAGCAGCTTTGAGGAGGCATTTGATCTGAAAATGTCTTTGCTGGCTGAACTGGAAGTACAGAAAGAACATGTTTTCTTACTTCTTTCTCTTTTGTACGATATGAAAACCATTCATCACATTCGCGAACATATTGAAAGCAAAGATGCCAATGCCAAAGTATATGCATTTGAAATTGGCGATATGCTTATCGGGGCTGAGATCAAAGAGATATTCTTTCCCATTTTTGAAGACCTGCCAATTCAAGAAAGATTGAATCGCTTTATGTACAGATTTCCGCAGGAAAAACTGGAACCGGTTGAAAGGATTTATGATAT
>CAITDJ010000026.1 GCA_903891085.1 uncultured Bacteroidota bacterium
AAACTTAATCAATCACATCGTATTCTGTAATTAACTTTTTTAATTTTGTAAATGATAATTCTAATTGGAACTCCAACTTCAATAATTTAATCATCGAAACCAGATGGAAGTTAAATCCCAACTTGAAGATTTGCCTAATATTGGCAATACTTTGGCTATCCTGCTGCACGAATCAGGCATTAATTCTCCCGAAGACCTGTATGAGACCGGCTCAATTCAGGCTTTTATCAGGATCAGGGCCATTGATCCCGATGCATGTTTCAGTAAGTTATGCGCAATCGAAGGTGCTGTTGAAGGCATAAGGTGGCATAAACTATCGAACGAAAAAAAAGCCGAACTGAAACATTTCTTTGACATGATTAACAAGTAGTTTATTGAAAAATCTCACCCGGAATTTAACCCAGATTCCGCAATAGAAATAATTAGTACCTTCATGCCAAGAAATCCTAATGCGTAGCAATAGAGAAAAATAGCCTATGGAATTTGATATAGCCTATACCAGCAAAGAGATAACACCATGGGGCGGAATGGTTTTTCTGAAGCAAATGCTGCAAAATATTGGCTTCAGAGAGTTGATTGAAAGCAACCCGGATTTGCCGGTTTCAGGTTCAAATCGAGGATATAAAACATCCACCATCCTCGAAGGCTTTATTACAAGTATATGGTGTGGAGCTAACCGCTTTTTACATACCGAAGTAACACGGCATGATGCAGCGCTGGGAAAGATCTTTGATTGGCAAAACACACCCGGCCAAGATACATACAAACGGTTTTTCTCAAAATTCACTCAAACAACAAACCAAAAAGTAAGCGACTATTTTTACTCATGGATTTTTGACAATGTTAAGTTTGACAACTTCACCCTGGATATTGATTCCTCGGTAATGACCCGATATGGCGAACAGGAAGGGGCTAAAAAAGGCTATAATCCGGCTAAGAAAGGCAGAGCAAGCCATCATCCACTGATTGCATTTATTGCCGATGTTAAGCTGGTTGCCAATATGTGGTTACGAAGCGGGAATACCTCATCGGCCAATAATTTTCTTTCTTTTTTAGAAGACACTTTATCCAAACTTAAAAACAAAACTATTGGGCTGATACGACTGGATAGCGGTTTCTTTCAATCAGATATATTGAATTATCTGGAAGAAAAAGTGATGGATTATGTTGTAGCTGTGAAGTTTACACATCCCATTCAACACCTGATCCATGATTGTAAAAATTGGGTGATATTAGATACAGGAATAGAAATCTGTGAGCAGATATATCAAAGCAAATCCTGGGAAAAGCCACGAAGAATAGTGATAGTCCGACAAAAAATAAAAGATCGGCCACAGGCTACAGGAAAGCAGCTAAGCTTATTTCCCGAAGAAGAAATTTACAGAAACTATCGATACTCCGCTTATGTAACCAATATGAAATTACCTGCCCCAGAGGTTTGGCGGCTCTACAGAGGAAGAGGTGATGCCGAAAACAGAATCAAGGAATTAAAGTATGATTTTGGATTTGACAGCTTTAATCTGAATGGCTTCTATGCCACCGAAGCAGCTTTGACTTTTGCTATGATTGCTTACAATTTAATGTCTCTTTTCAGGATGTTTGTCTTGCAGGAGAAAACACAAAAAACATTATCAACACTTCGCTACAGAACCTTTGCAATAGGCGCTTATTTTGAGAAAGTAAATGGCAAACTTGTTCTTAAAATCGCACTTAATAAAAAACGACGAGCGTGGTTCTCCGGTTTGTGGAACTCTTCAAAAGAGTATTCCTTCCCTTTTCAATTACCTAATGCGTAATCTGGGTTAAAAAAGTTTGTTACGAAATATAGCTACTCACTTAGTCAGGTTCAGGATTATAAAGCACAAAGCACTAAACACTAAGCATAAGCACTAAACACACAATCATTATGACTCTCACCGAAAGAATAGAAAGCAGAAAAATTCTGATCCTCGATGGAGCCACAGGCTCACAATTGATAGCCCGCGGATTATCAGCCGGCGAATGCCCTGAACTATGGAATGTATCTCATCCTGAAATAATTAAGGATATTGCTGCATCTTATTTCACAGCGGGATCAGATGCTGTACTTACAAATACATTCGGAGGATCCTTACTGAAACTGAAAGCATATAAACTCGAAAGCCGGGCCTATGAACTTAATTTTGAAGGTGCAAAAAATGCAATTTCTGTAAAGCCTGAAGGGAAATTTGTAGTTGGTTCCATCGGTCCCAGTGGCTTGATGCTTGAGCCTTTCGGAGATATTCCGGCGGATGAAATGACTGTTTCTTTTACCGTGCAGGTAAAAGCCATGGCCGATGCCGGAGTCGATGGTTTTATGCTCGAAACATTTACCGATCTGGGTGAAATACACTGCGCCATTCAGGCAGTAAAAGAAAATTCATCCCTCCCGTTTTTTGCTTCCATGACATTCGGTAATACCCACGATGGCCATAAAACTATGATGGGAGTGGGTGTGAAGGAATTTGTTGAAGCCATGCAAACAGCCGGCGCCTTGCTCATCGGATCGAACTGTGGAAACGGAATTTTAAAAATGGCTGAATTGGCTAAAGAATTCAGAAGTGTATCAGCTACAGCAAACTTAATGCTTAAGGCCAATGCCGGGGAACCTCATCTTCACGACGGTCAGCTCTGTTATTCGGAATCGCCTGAACTGTTTGCTGCCAATTTAAAGGAATTGCTCAGGCTTGAGCCCTCTGCTGTTGGCGGCTGCTGCGGAACTACTCCTGAACATATCAAAATGATTCATCAAACCATCTCACTTTAAAAAGTAACTTGTCTCTGT
>CAITDJ010000027.1 GCA_903891085.1 uncultured Bacteroidota bacterium
ATAAATAATAATTTAAAAAAAACAGTACTTTTAGTGGATTCAATTTGTTCGGTAAAGATTGAAATCAAAGGCTGATACACTTTACTGAACCGACTTAAAAATGATTCAGGCTGTATGTCGAAAATTCAATCGTTGATAACATTAGTACATTCGCTGACTCATGCTGAGAAAAAGGCGTTCAGGATACGATCGGGCCGAAATAAGCAACAGCCTGACTATTTACTTTTATACGATATCATCGATAAGCATCCGGCCTTGTCGAAAACTGAAATCCAGACCATGTTTGCGGAAACGAGCCCGCGGGCAACATTCGAAACGACTTCTAAATACCTGTTTGAGTTGTTATTAGAGTCGATGCTCAACCTCCGGAAAGAGCAGGATAGTTTCATTTTTCTCTACAAAAAAATCATCCATGCGCGCATGTTATACGAGAAATCGTTGATCAGCGAAAGCCTCAACATTCTTGAAGAGGTGATCCGGCTTGCCGAAAAATACGAAAACCACAATGCATTGCTTCTGGCTTTGCGGCTCGAACTCGATTATCTGCTGGCAGCCGGTTTCCCTACGATGGATGAAAAAACATTGCTCAAAAAGCAGTTTAAGCTTACGGATGCACTCAAGTATATCCGTAAAATCAATGAGCAATCTTCGTTGTACGAGATTCTTAAACACCGTATCCTAAATAAGGGTCAGATCAGAACACAAAAACAAAAAGATGACCTGAACGACCTGGTATTTAGCGAGATAAGTCTGGTGTCGTCGCTCAATGTCGATAATTTCGAAATCAACAAACTCCACCAGTTGTTTCAATCGAATTACCTGATCAGCGTGGGGGATTACCAATCGGCATTGAATTCATATTATGAACTCAATAATTTGTTTGAAGAAAACAAACACCTCTGGAACAAACCACCTATTTATTACCTTCATACACTCGAGGGAATTCTTGAAAGTTTAAGAAGCATCCGGAATTATGAAGGCATGTCGTATTTCATCGTTCAGTTGAAAAATATTGTTTGTGAGTCGGTTACATTCAAATTGAATGTGGTTTGTACAACTTATTTATATGAACTGTTCCCCCTGCTTGATCATGGTGAATTTGAAAAGTGCAGTAAGTTGATGATCACCTACAGGGACTCGCTTTACGAAAAGTTCAATTCACTTCCGCGTTCGCGCCAGGCCGAATTGAGTTTATATACTTCGTTAGTCTATTTTGTTAACGGCGAGTACCAGAAAGCGCATAAGTTTCTGAATCAGATCATTTTACACGAAAAAAATTATTTTTCACTTCCTTTGTTCCGTACCATCCGGCTCGTGAACCTGATGATACTTTACAAGATGAATGATATTGATCTTATCAAATATGAAATCAGAACCATGATGCGTGATATCGGCGGTTTTGAGCGTAACTACCGGATTGAACGATTCCTTTTCAGGTTTTTAAGCAATCCGTTGCCTTCACCTTCTTTTAAAAGAATTCAGGTTTGGAACAAAACCAAAAAAGAACTTGATGATATCAAACAGGATTTATTTGAGCGAAAAATTCTTCAGATTTTCGATTTCACTGCCTGGATTGAATCGCAATTAACAAAAACTCCACTTTCGGAAGTGCTTCAACAAAAAAGTGCCTTGGTTTAGGAAGGAAAAAATAAATTTCTGATACCGGATAGTTTTCAAAAGTCGATAACTACAAAGTTTCTGAAAAACTATTTTGTGGAGTTTTCAATTTCAACCATTTTATCGGTTGCCCAGAATTTTAGTATTTCTTTGTCTGAGGTTGAAAGTTTGGCATAGGAATGAATGATAAGGTACGAACTGAGCGGCATTTCGCCTTCTTCGACCACCTCAATGATTTCTTCTAGTAATTCGTGCTGTTTTTCAGGAATATATAAATCCCATTCCGAAAAATTGAGTTTCACTTTTCCTTCTTTAACATGGTTGGCAATCATCCATGAAACGGGTGCAATATTGTTGTACCACGGATAAGCAGTATTGTTCGAATGGCAGTCGTAACATGAGGTTTTGAGCATGGTAACGATTTTGGGATCAGCCTCTTTTTTGTAAAATATTTCATTCCTGCTTTTATTGATCTGCCAGTTTCTCTCCGGCCTGAAAAACTGAACAAAGCCGAAAAGCAATACAAAAATGAGCAAACCAATAAGAATTTTCTTTTTCATAACGCTTTATTTTGGAGGATTTACAGGGCTAAATTAGGGAATTTCTTCATGTCATTGAGAAAGTGAATCCTTAAAACCCGTAATAGTACGAATTTATATTTTCAGGTTAATTTCCCCGAAGCGCTGCTACGATAAATGGATTTAATCTTTCTTTCAAAGTTGTGGATTGTCTGATCGGTTAATGGTGTTGCAGGCATTTTTAGAAATCTTCGTTTGTAAACAAAGCCATATGTGATTGTTTCTATGTTGCATTTTTGAATCTGAAAAAACACAAAAAAAGCCTCTCCAATGATGGAAAGGCTTTCGTCGGAGCGGCCCGACTCGAACGGGCGACCGCTTGCACCCCATGCAAGTATGCTAGCCAACTGCACCACGCCCCGATGCTGAGGCTGCAAAGATAGTATTGTTTTTTTGTTTTACAAAGTGAGTTTTTTGAAGCCAGAAGCACGAAACCAGAAGCATGAAGTCTATTTTTAACTTCCGGCTTCGTGCTTCTGACTTCTAACTAAAAAGGAACCCTCACGGATTCCTTTTCGATATTAATGTTCGTCGTGCCCCAGCTGTTTCAGCTTGTCGCCCGTGTCCTCAGCGATCTTGCGTAAGAAGGGCTCGCTATAACCCGGTTGTTCAACCTTCGGGTTTTGTTGACCTTCGACCTTATACTTCACATTGCCGTCCATATATTTCATAAACAGATTCTGATAAGCCGTTTGATAAGTGTTGAATGTCAATGCGCCAGCGTCGCCACTGAATTTGGTAAGATATGCAACTGCCTTTTCCTTGCTTTCGTGGTGCAGTTTCAGCGCTTCGACATCAGTGGAAGCGATTTGGTTGATGAAACCATTTTCCAATCCGTTACGCACGATTTCAACATCGGGTTGAATGAGGCTGAAACGGGTATAAGCCAGGTTCGAAATCATATTGGTGATCCAGAAACCCGACGTGGCCGACCATTCCATCATGGCTCCGTTACCCCGTTCGAAGTTAAAAGGAACCTTAGTAATACTGCTGTACATGGGCATATAAACAGTTGCATTGGCATCGTCAACACCCCACCAGATAATACCACCTACTTCGTTGGGTAACCATGAACGTGATTGAGTCACAAATGAAAATCCAGTTTGTTGGGTTACGGTGGCTCTTTCGTTTACATAGGTGATGCCATCCACTTTCCAGGTGAGCGGACGCCAGCGGTATGGCATGCCGTAAGGCCCTGCACCAAAGTCTTTTGTCATATCAAGCTCGGTGCCCTGCAGATAATCGCGCATGAACATCATCATATCGTGCACTGATACTTTTTTAGCGGGTTTTACCCACAAAGGCATACGGTTGGTGGCATAATTGTTTGGATTCAGCGATCCTTCTTCAAATTTTTCTTCGTGTTTTACATTACCTTTTGCATATTCCCAGTATTTATCCATGCCGGGGCTGACTTTGTTGAACATCGTCCATACCCTGATTTCACAGAAACGGGCACCGCCAAAGGTAACCGGAGCATAAGTATCAGAAAAACTGAAGTCTTTTTCTTCGCCTTTATACAAGCCTTTTTCTATTGCAAACTTCACCACATCGAATGCATATACTACCTCAACGGCAGGATCAAAAATCTTATCAAGATTCTTCGATGAAATGGTGTTTTTACTTCCTTTTTTTTCCTGAGGGAAAGTGGTGATACGTGCCTGGTTGGCATGTCCGGAAACATAGCCATCGGGAATGAGCATGGCCACCCAAACGGCACCTTTGCTGGCGTTGACCAATTGTTTGGTCTTCTTGTTAATTACCATATTGGTGCCTTTGCCAATGATTTCCATGATCCACACTTCATTTTTATCGGAAATGCTGAGCGATTCGCCTGAACTGTAATAACCATATTCTGTAACCAATTCCGACATGATTCTGATGGCATCACGGGCTGAGGTGGCACGTTGGAGGGTAAGATAAATAAGACTGCCATAGTCGATGATGCCGGTGGTGTCCTGCAACTCGGGACGACCACCATAGGTAGTTTCACCAATAGCAACCTGATTCTCGTTCATATTTCCAACCACATTGTAAGTGCGTGCTGCCTGTTTGATTACTCCAAGAAATTTCCCCGTATCCCATTCGGTAACGTCCATCATGGTTCCGGCAGGATATTCGCCGGCGGCCCAATGATACAATTCACCATACAAAACATGCGAATCAGCGGCATATGAAATCAGGGTTGAACCATCAACTGATGCTCCTTTGGTGATTAAATAGTTGGTGCATGCATAGTCACTTATTGGAGACAGCATGATAAGTCCCAACACGAATAACAGAATTGATTTTTTTTTCATAAATATTTCATTTTTAATAATATACTCTATTACTTAGCAAATGTAAATGTTTTTTTTGAATAGGCTGTTCAGTAAAGGGAATAAGCGTTCAGCATCTGATGCATTGTCATCATGCAATTCTCTATTTCGTATTATACGAAGCCAGAATTTTCTTTACCTGCTCCTTGTCCAAAACCAATTGCTGCCTTAATGCCTCGAGGTTTTCAAATTTTTTCTCATTTCTTATCCTATCGATGAAACTGATGCAAATCTCTTCGTCGTAGATGAAGCGGTCGAAATCAAATATATGTGCTTCAACGGTTAATTGGCCGTCGGAAACCGTTGGTCGGTAGCCGATATTGCCCATTCCATCGAAATGTTGTCCGTTCCATTCCACCCTGCAGGCAAATACACCGCTCACGGCAATGATTTTATATTCGTGTGCGGTGGCGATATTGGCGGTCGGGAAGCCGATGGTTCGGCCAATCTCGTTGCCATGCACCACTTTCCCGCAAATTGTATATTCGTAACCGAGAAGCCTGTTCGCTTTTGAAACATCACCCGATTCGAGAGCCGTCCTGATTTTGGTAGAACTGACAGCAATATTCTCAACATCCTGGAGCAGCACACGTTCCACCTCAAAATGAAATTGTTGCCCAAGGTCATGCAGCAGTTTAAAATCTCCTGACCGGCCCTTGCCAAAATGATGATCGTAACCTACAACCAGCTTGACAGGACTGATTTTTTCAACTACATAATCACGTATGAAATCTTCAGAACTTGTATTTGAAAACTCTTTTGTAAATTTAATAATGATCAGGTTATCAATACCTATTTCCCGAAAACGCGCAATTTTCTTTTCCTGATTTGTAATGAGTTTGAGGTTGGCACTTTCGATATGCAACACAAACCGAGGATGTGGATAAAAGGTGATAACAACTGTTTCACCGCCGGTTTGATGGGCCTCATCGACCATCTTCTGCAATATAGCCTGGTGCCCAAGATGGATGCCATCGAAGGTGCCAATAGTGACAATTGCATTTTTTACCGCTTTAAAATCGTTGATGGAATGATATATTTTCACAAAATGGTCTTAGAATTTGTTCTTAATAAGAAAATCAGCAATCTGAACGGCATTGGTAGCGGCTCCCTTACGCAGGTTGTCGGCAGTGATCCATATATTTAGTCCGTTTTCGATTGAAAAATCGCGCCGGATTCTTCCCACAAATACCTCATCGTGGTTTTCAGCAAAAATTGGCATCGGATACAAATTGTTAGCCGGATCATCAATTACTGAAATGCCGGGGCTGTGGTTCAGAATATCATTCACCTCTTCAATGGTAAAAGGCTTTTCAAACTCAAGATTCACAGCCATTGAATGACCGCCTTTTACAGGCACCCGAACTACCGTAGATGTGATTGCAATATCAGGTGCATCCATGATTTTACGTGTTTCAAACTCGAGTTTTACTTCTTCAGAGGTGTAGCCCGTTTCATCAAAATCGCCGCCATGCGGAATCACGTTCATAGCAATCGGGTGTGGATATGCAGGCGCTGTGACAGGCAAACCGGTCATTTCGTATTCAAGCTGACTGATACCCTTTTGTCCGCTGCCGCTGACAGATTGATAGGTGGAAATGACCAGACGTTTGATGCCAAACCTCCGGTGCAATGGTGCAATAGCCACTACCATCTGAATGGTTGAACAATTGGGATTGGCAATGATATGATTGTGTTTATGAATGGCATGCAGATTAATTTCGGGCACAATGAGCGGAACATCAATGTTTCTGCGCCATGCAGAACTATTGTCAATTACATAGGTGCCAACAGCAGCAAAGAGTGGCGCGTATTTTAATGAGGCACTTCCTCCGGCCGAAAACAGGGCAATATCCGGTTTTTGATCAATCGCATCTTCTACTGAACAAACAGCAATCTCCTTCTCACGAAAAAGAATTGTTTTTCCAACAGAATTTTTTGATGCTGCCGGTATAAGTCTGTCCATAACAATATTTTGTTCTTCAAGCACTTTGAGCATCATTTGGCCCACCAAACCGGTAGCTCCGACAACTGTTATAACCATTTTATTTTAAAATAATTTTTTATATAAATTTACACGGTAATTCTGCCAGCAAAATTATAAAATTATGAAGAAGCTACTCGTCATTTTGCTCTTTCTTCCGAGAATCGTTTTCAGCCAGCTTTCCGACAATTTCGATGATGGTGATTTCACCGTAAATCCGGGCTGGACAGGTACTGTTGAGAATTTTACAATTAACAGTAATCTGCAGCTTCAGTTGAATGCGGTTGGTGAAGGTAATTCATATCTTTCAAGTTCTTTTAGCGCTGAAGGAACGACAGAATGGGATTTCTTTATCCAACTGGCCTTCAGTCCTTCGGGGAATAATTTTGCCCGTGTATATCTTTCGGCTGATGTGGCTGATATTACTAGTCAGGCAGATGGTTATTTTTTGCAGTTCGGCGAAGCCGGAAGCAACGATGCCATTGAATTATTCAAAAAACAAGGCGTTGAAAACACAAGTGTTTGTCGTGGAACAGGTGGTTTACTGGCCTCTTCTTTTTCGCTGTGGGTGAAAGTGATAAGGACAGTGGAGGGTGTTTGGACTGTTTTTATTGATCCTTCAGGCTCAGGAACCTACAATCAGGAAGCATCGGGAACCGATAATACGTTTCAGGTGGGCGGTTTTTTTGGATTATATTGTCAATATACTTCAAGCAATTCAACTAAAATGTATCTGGACGAGGTGTATGCCGGAGATCAGATTATCGACACCACACCACCCGTTCTCAGTGACCTGACAGTAACAGATCCTTTCAGTCTGATGATCACTTTTAGTGAACCAACAGAGATTGTGTCCGTTACGAATGTTCTGAATTATAACCTTGATGGAGATATTGGTCATCCTGACAGTATAATTTTATTAAACGGAACAGCGCAGGTGAGTCTTCAATTTGATAACCCGTTTGAAAACGGAAGAACCAATACCATTGGTATTTATAATATCCGTGACCTTTCGGGGAATATCATGGCTGACACTGCATTGCAATTCACGTATTATGAAGCCGGGACAAACGATATTGTTATCAATGAAATTATGGCAGATCCGAGTCCGGGTGTGGGTTTGCCCGAATGGGAATATGTCGAGTTGTATAACACTACCAATTTCAGGATTGATCTTTCGGGTTGGAAATTCGTGATTGGAGACAGCGAAAAAATCATTGAAACATGCGTGATCTATCCTTTTTCATACCTGTTACTGATACATGAAGATGCCGTTCCTGAATTATCGGAATACTGCGATGTGATTGGCTTTCCAAGTTTTCAGCTGACCAATTCAGGAACAAGTTTAAAATTGTTAACCAACAACTCCCTGGTTGTTTCAAGTGTAAATTATCAGGATAGTTGGTACAACGACAATGACAAAAAAGATGGAGGCTGGTCGCTTGAGCAGATCGATCCTTCGAATGCCTGTGGTGGAAAAAACAATTGGACCGCTTCAACAGATTTACAGGGCGGAACTCCCGGAATTGAAAACTCGGTGAAGGCAGACAACACTGCACCTCCAAACCCTGAAAGATTCACGGTGCTTACAAAAAACATCATTCAGCTTTGGTTTGACCAATATATGGATGAGGTAAGTGTTTCAAATACAGATTATTATATTTTGAACCCAGGAGCGATTAACCCGTCATTTGTAATGTTGAACGAAGCTGAATTAGAATTTGTGCAACTTGTTTTTGATCAGGCTTTTGAAGAAGGAATTATTTACACCCTTGATATCGACCAGCAGGTGTTGAACTGCAGCGGACTTGCAGTTTCCGAAGGTACCCAACTCTCCTTTGGAATTCCGAATCAGATTGAACCAGGCGATATTATTATTAATGAGGTGCTTTTTAATCCGTTGGGCGAAGGGGTTGATTATGTTGAGATTTATAATGTAACAAACAAAATATTTGATTTAGAACAACTTATGTTAGGCAGTGTGAGCCAAACTATTCCGGCACCACCCGACACCACGCTGAAAGTAATCAGCGAAACCAGCCGGCTTTTATTGCCTGAAAAGTATGCCTTACTTTCAGCTTCAACGAACACGGTGTTGGATCAATACACAACCAGCCATACTGAAAATTTCATTGAAATGGTTTCACTTCCAACTTATTCCAATGACGATGGTACCGTATTATTAAAATCAAAAACCGGAAAAGTAATTGATGCTTTCAGCTACACCGAAAAAATGCATTTTCCCTTGCTTACCACTACCGAGGGCGTCTCACTTGAAAGAATCTCGTTTACCGAACCCACCAATGAAGCTGGCAACTGGCATTCGGCAGCCGAAACAGTTGGATTTGGAACGCCGGGAGACCAAAACTCGATGTTTGCTTCATTCACTCAGTCGTCGGGTGAAATCACGATTGATCCAGAAATATTTTCACCCGATTCGGACGGATTTGATGATGTTACTGCAATCAGTTATCTTTTCGATCAGACGGGTTTCACTTTCAACGCGTTCATTTTCAATGCTGATGGTATAAAAATCAGACATTTAGTGAAAAGTGCGCTGGTGCCTGCAGCGGGATCTTTCTTTTGGGACGGTTTGGATGAAAGCGGAAATAAGGTACCTATAGGAATTTACGTTGTGGTGGTAGAAGTGTTTAACCTGGAAGGTAAGGTTGAAAACTACAAAAAAGCGGTAGTGGTAGGTTATAGATAAGTGTATGAATGTATAAGTCGAAATGATTTATACTGATAATCAATAACTTTACTCTTGTTACGGATGGTCAATGGTAGTTTTGTGTCACCTGAAAACAATTATTCTGATTAGCCTTTTCTAAGTCTGACTCGCTAATCAATATTCACCACAAGTTTAAACCCGATCCCGTGCACATTCATCAGGTCGATGCGCGGGTCATTCTTAAAAAACTTACGCAGTTTGGTAATGTAAACATCCATCGAGCGGGCATTGAAATAACTGTCGTCGAACCATATTTTATTCAGTGCAACCGATCGGTCAAGCACGCGGTTCATGTTTTCGCAAAGCAAACGAAGTAATTCAGATTCTTTTGAGGTAAGCTTGTTTTCATCGTCAGGGCTGGTAAGTATCTGCCGGTTATAATCGAAAGAATACTGCCCGATTTGGAATACCGTAGCACGAACAGTGTCTTCGGCCGATCGGCGGATGATGGCTTTCATTCGCATAAGCAGTTCTTCCATGCTGAATGGCTTGCTCAGGTAGTCGTCGGCACCCAGTTCAAAACCGCGGATTTTGTCTTCCTGCATCGATTTTGCGGTGAGGAAAAGCAATGGAACTTTCTTATCCAGTTTTCTGATTTCTTTGGCCAGCGCAAAGCCATCCATCACAGGCATCATTACATCGAGGATGCAGAAATTGAAATCTTCGCGTTTGAATTTCTCCATAGCTTCCTGGCCATTCACGCATAATTCAGTTGGAAATCCTTTGGCTTCGAGATAGGCTTTGAGGATGGTTCCGAGATTTTTATCATCTTCGGCCAATAATACTTTTATTATTTGTTCCATATTGATTTGTTATTGTTTTCCATTTAATGGAAGTCTGATATAAAAAATTGTCCCTATTTTCATTTCACTATCAAGATTGATGGTGCCACCATGTTGCTCAACGATGGCTTTCACATAATTTAAACCAAGTCCGAAGCCTTTAACATTGTGTATGTTACCGGTTGGAACGCGATACAGCTTCTCAAAAATACGCTTTTGATTTGAACTACTGATCCCAATACCATTGTCCTGCACACTAAACTCGAATGCGTTTGGAATATTGCGGCTCTTTACTTCGATGATTAAATCATCTTCGCTGTATTTTATCGCATTGTCGATGAGGTTGAGCACAACGTTGGTCAGGTGGATCGGATCACCAAAAATCTGATGATTTTCGGCAAGTAATTCTGTAATTATTTTTCCGTTTTTCTTGTTGGCCTGTAATGTTTTTGAAGCAACACAATCAGTTATAATATCATGAATATCAATTGCTTCCTGCTTTAGGGTGAGTTGGCCTTTTTCGATCACGGCTGATTGTAATATTTGTTCGGCCATGGTTCCGAGTCGTTTATTCTCTTCATCAATCATGCTAATGTAAGTAGAATACAAGCCTTCCGATTTTTGAATATCCTTGTCGCGAAGGGCTTCACAAGCCAGCCCAATCGTCGAAATGGGCGTTTTGAATTCATGGGTCATATTATTTACAAAGTCATTTTTCATTTCCGACAGTTTCTTTTGGCGGATAATCGTGAAAATGGTGGCCGAGAAACTGAGGATGATGATCACCATCAGGAAAACTGAAATGGCCAGCAAATCCCATAATTGTCCCACCAGGAATCGTTTTTCGTAAGGAAAGTAAATAAGTAGCCGATCGGCATAACGAAGGGGTGAAACAGAGGGGTAAAGTTCATAGCCAAAACTCTGGTTGAGTAATTGTTGCGGAAAACGACCGGTTTTTTGTAACACCATCGCATTGCGTGTCGGGCTGAAAACCCCGAATTCGAACAACGTATTGATGCCATGCTTACGTAGTTCGGTACCAATGATCGAATCGATGCGGGCCGGGTTCAGCGGAGAACCTTCGTCACGGGAATCTTTATAACCAAAAATCATTTCCTGAATCATTTCCTGTGCCATTGTTGACCGGCTTATGAAATCCTGGTATTGATCCTGGGTCATCGGCACCTGCAGTTCGCGCGACATTGTGAGTTTTACTGAATCCCACACCGATATGAGATTTGTCCGGGCACTGGCTAATTTCAGATGCTGTTCATATTGACGCTGCATCTCATCTTTCTCAAGCGTGAGTATTACACGGCTCATCGATTGGTTCACATCATGCACAAATGTAGCCTCCTTCACCTTTATCGCATCACCAATCCAGTAAACCTGTATGCCCATCAAACCCAACAATGCTACGGACATCACCACAATTATTGTAACAATCAACTTCTTGTTCATGGAGGCAAATTTATCTATTATATATATGGTTTACAGATAATTAACATATCTTAACAACTGTTATGCTTCCTTAACAATCGCCGCCCTGTAACTGATATATCTTTGCCACGTTCTTTATCTCAATAATATAGGTTTTCCCAACATTTATGTATTTCATTGTGCGTTAATGGATTTCATAAATTTTGGTTTTTTGGTTCAGAGAGGCGGTTTTTGGTTAATCCACCTTTTTTTATTCCCTCAACGACCTGGAATATTGGATATCAATACATTGACATTCGATGACTTAAGAAAGGTTCTTACAGAGATTTTCGTATTTTTGCTCTTGATAAACTTTTTTACTCATACATGATTCAATTAAAACTGGAGTTAAATCATCTGTTTAGCTCAATTCCCAAGGATCAGCTGTTGACTTACAATCAACAGATTATTGGTGCATACCGTAAAATTTACAACAAAACAGGGGCAGGAAGTGAATTTCTGGGCTGGGTCGATTTGCCAACGGCAACAAGCGAAAGTTTTATTGAACAGATTTCGGGCCATGCAGCGGCTTTGCGTGCCAAATCTGAAATTTTTGTGGTTATTGGTATTGGCGGTTCCTATTTGGGTACCCGTGCCATTGTTGACGCCTTGTCGCATCATTTCGCTCTTTTGAAAGAAAAACCGGCAGCACCGCATATCATTTTTGCCGGACAGAATATCAGTGAGGAATATCTTGCCGATCTGCTGGAAATACTCGATCAAAAAGATTATTCACTGGCAGTTATTTCCAAGTCAGGAACTACAATAGAACCAGCCGTGGCTTTTCGTGTGCTCAAAGCACATATCGAAAAGAAATATGGTATCACCGAAGCCCGGACCCGGATCGTTGCCATCACCGATAAAAGTAAGGGTGCGCTTAAACAACTGGCTGATAGCGAAGGTTATGTATCTTATGTGGTTCCTGATGATGTTGGCGGACGCTATTCGGTGCTTAGCGCGGTGGGATTATTACCCATTGCCGTTGCCGGATACGACATCAGGGCCCTGGTTGAAGGCGCCCGCAAGATGGAAGCGCTCAGTCGTTCGGTGAACAATATTCATGGTAATCCAATGGCCATGTATGCCGCTGCCCGCCATGCCTTGTATGCCACCGGAAAAACGACAGAGATCATGGTGAATTATGAACCACGGTTATTCTTTTTTACCGAATGGTGGAAACAGCTTTTTGGCGAAAGTGAAGGAAAAGAAAACAAAGGGATTTTCCCGGCAGGTGTTGGTTTCACTACCGATCTGCATTCAATGGGACAATACATTCAGGAAGGGATGCGCACCATTTTCGAAACAGTGATCTCGGTTGGGACACCAAAAAAAGAGATTCGTATTCCACAGGCAGACAGTGATTTGGATCAGTTGAATTATATCTCAGGAAAACGCTTGTCGGAAGTGAATCTCATGGCCGAATACGGAACTACCCTTGCCCATATGGATGGCGGTGTGCCAACCATTCGTATCAGTATTCCGGAAATTTCGGAAGATACGATCGGACAACTGATTTATTTTTTCGAAATGGCCTGTGCTTTAAGTGCTTATATGCTGGGCGTGAATCCATTTAACCAGCCGGGTGTGGAAGCGTACAAGAAAAACATGTTTGCTTTATTGGGGAAAGAAGGATTTGAGGAACAAACCACATTGCTTACAAACCGTCTTAAAGGAAAAATGTGAAGTATGGGAACTTTGTTGGGAATTGCCTATAAACTTGAAAAATACGGAACCATAATCACATGCGATTCAGCATGGGTTGGATTGAAAACCGGTGTTGCAAAAGATGTGCGTGGAACGGCCGGAAATCGTCAGGTTACGGTATTATCGAAAAGTGGTTTCGATGCTGCTTGTGCTAAAGTTGGAAAGGAACTCGATTGGACTACCCGCCGTGCAAATTTGCTGGTTGATGGAATTGAATTGATCGAAAAGACAGGTAACTATCTCATTATTGGCAATCTGGTGCTGGAAATAACCGGTGAAACCACCCCTTGTTACCGCATGGATGAACAATGTGATGGACTGAAAGAGGCGTTGAAGCCCGATTGGCGCGGCGGTGTTACTTGTCGCGTGATTCGGGAAGGTAACATAAAACTGGGCGATTCCGTCTCGATGACAGATTCTGCAACTGAAAATCCGGTTTAACCTTATACAGCTATAAGCTATGAAACTCAATACAATGGTTCGTTTATTTTTTGCCGGTTTGATGATTTTTCTTTATTCCTGTAATCCATACAACCAAGGCAAATCCACGTCTCTGAAATCGCTGGTTGGTTTGTGGAAATCGGAAGGTAATCTTGTGCTCTATGAAGAATGGAATCAATTGCCTGATTCATCGTTTGTTGGAAAAGGATTCAGTATAAATGGCACCGACACCTTGTTTTCCGAAGCCCTCCGTATTGCTTACCAAAACGATACGTTGTATTATTTTGCTACTGTGTACAGGCAAAACAAAGGCGTTGAAATTCCTTTCAAGCTTGTCGAATCGGAAAAATCAGGCTGGGTTTTTGAAAATCCTTCCCATGATTATCCTAATAGAATTATTTATAAAATACAGCATGATAGTATGTTATTTGCCCGAACTGAAAATATTCGCGGCAACAAACCCGTCGAATTTCATTTTAAAAGATTGAAATAATGGAGTTTAATTCGTTAATACAGCTTCGTCAGAGCGTTCGCAAATATGCTGACAAACCAATTGAAAAAGAAAAACTGATTGCCTGCATCGAAGCCGCACGCATGGCGCCATCGGCAAGCAATTCGCAACCCTGGAGGTTTGTGGTTGTTGAAGAACAGCAACTTCGCGAAAAAGTGGCCAAAGAAACGGTTGGGCCCTTGGGCACATTCAATAAATTCGTGAAGGAAGCACCGGTGATCCTTGTCATGGTGCTCGAAAAACCAAAGCTGCTCACCGAAATGGGCGGACGTCTTAAAAACAAAGAATATCCTTTGATTGATATAGGGATTGCCGCCGAACATTTCTGCCTGCAGGCTGCCGATCTCGGGTTGGGAACCTGCATGCTGGGGTGGTTCAGCGAAGCGAAACTTAAAGAACTGCTTCAGATTCCTGCCGACAGAACCATTGGTTTATTGATCACATTAGGCTATGCACCAGTTGATTATACACAACGCAAAAAAATCAGAAAACCCCTGAACGAGGTGTTGAGGTGGAATGGATATGGGAATGTGGGAATGTGAAAATTTGGGAATGAGACCCCGTAGGTGAGGGACGTTAAACGTGCCGCAAATAGTTAAATACCCTTAAAAACATACCGGTCTGCTCCTTCACTCATTTATGTAACCTGCTCACAAGCCAAATAACCTTATTTTTGCCGTCCATTAGCTGCTAATTTATTTATGAAAAGATCAACAATATATTTACCCTTCCTGCTTGCCTTGATGTTGGCTGTGGGAATGTTCATCGGAAACCGGCTGTCACTGACAGGGAATGAAAATAGTTTTTCCGGTGAAAACGAAAACTCCGGAAAAATTGATCTCATCCTCCATTTTATTGAGCGCGATTATGTTGATACTATCAACCGGAATGAGTTGGAGAAAAACGCCATCAATGGCATGCTTGAGAAATTAGATCCACACAGTCAGTATGTTTCGGCTGAAGAGTTCAACGAAATGAACGACCCGTTGCTAGGAAGTTTCGAGGGAATTGGCGTTTCGTTCCGTATCGAAAAAGATACCATCACCGTGATCAGTCCGGTGAAAGGCGGCCCTTCCGAAAAATTAGGCATCATGGCCGGTGACCGCATTGTGTTTATTGATGATTCGCTTGTGGCCGGTGTAAAAGTGACCAACCGCGATGCCATGCGGAAGTTGAAAGGTCCGAAAGGAACCACGGTACGCGTGAAAATTCTTCGCCGCGGTGTAAAAGGACTCACCGATTTCGCCATCGTGCGCGATGTTATTCCAACTTACAGTCTCGACGCTGCCTATATGGCAAAAGAAAACATCGGTTATATCAGGTTAAATAAATTTTCGGCTACCACGCACGAAGAGTTTGTTGAAGCCGCCAAAAAATTGAAGAAAGATGGAATGCAGAAATTGATTCTCGATTTGCGCGGAAACACCGGTGGTTATCTGAAAGCCGCAACAGACATTGCCGATGAGTTTCTGGTTGACGGAAAACTGATTGTATATACACAAGGGAAAAGCCGCAACAAATCGTTCGCATTTGCTACTGACAATGGATTGTTCGAAAAGGAAGAAATCGCTGTTTTGATAGATGAAGGATCTGCAAGTGCCAGCGAAATTGTCGCAGGTGCCCTGCAGGATAATGACCATGGAACAATCGTTGGGAGACGCTCATTTGGAAAAGGCCTGGTTCAGGAACAACTCCCAATGCCCGATGGTTCTGCCTTACGACTCACTGTTTCAAGATATTACACACCTACAGGCCGTTGCATCCAGAAACCGTATGATGGCGATTTTATGAAATATCACAACGAACAGTTGGATCGTTACACAGATGGTGAAATGATGCACCCCGACAGTATTCATTTTAATGATTCACTAAGATACACCACGCCGGGAGGCAAAACCGTTTATGGTGGCGGCGGCATTATGCCCGATGTGTATGTGCCCATGGTGGCCGATTCGAATCTTGTGTTTTATAACAAAGTTGCCAATAGTGGTTTGATATTTCAATTTGCATTCGATTATACTGATATGCATCGCCCTGAATTCTCAATATATAAAACAGCGGACGGTTTCGATACCGGATTTGAAATGAATAATGCTGTTTTCAACGATTTTATCGCTTATGCAGATAAAAAGGGAATCAAGGCAAATAATGGTGATCTTGAAAAAAGTCGCGAATCGATTCAAACACTTTTCAAGGCTTTTGTTGCACGGAATATCTATGATGATGAAGGTTTTTATCCTATTTATCAGAAAAATGATCCGATGTTGCTGAAAGCAATTGAGGCGTTGAAGTAGGAGCTGGTTACCAGTCACTAGCTGCCAGCCACCAGTCACCAGTTTCAATAGAACTTCGAAATCCTGACTAGTTCCTCCGCATTCAGAATGATGATTTTTTTACCATCGATGCTGATGATACCGTCATCTTTTAATCCATAAAGCAAACGCACAGCGGTTTCGGTGGCCACGCCCAGCATATTGGCCAGGTCGTCGCGCGATAATAGAATTTCGACCAATTCGGCCTTTGTTCTTTGTTTGAATTTTGCCGAAAGCAGCAACAGCATCAGGGCAAGTCGTTCTTTGGCCGTCATGCGCGACATCACAGTGATGCTGTTTGTCATCACACCAAACTCGTGACTTAAACTTGACAATAAGTTGAGCATGAGCTTGTTCGAAGTGTTTGTTATCTGTAAAAACGCTTCATCAGAGATGAATTGTATTTTCGACACCTCCAGGGCTGCCGCCGAGTCGGGATAGGGTTCGTTGCACAACAAAGCCGAATAACCCAGCAATTCGCCGGTTGAACAGAGATACAAGATATGCTCCTTGCCCGATTGGTCCGTTTTGTATTTTTTTACCAGTCCGTCTTTGATGAAAAACACCCCTGCCGGATAGGAACCTTCCAAAAAAATGCGTTGCCCTTTGCGATAGGTTTTCTCCTCCATCTTTTGCTCAAGCTGATGACGCACCTCATCGGGTATGTTTTTGAAAATAGAATCACTTTTGGAAGTGAACTTCTCAACCGGAAAAATATCGTTTACATCCATAAACTTTGTTTCAGAAAACAAACTTAGGCAAAACATTTGTCTATTCCTTGATAATTGTCAAATTATTTCATGACCATGCTCAACTAAGCAACGCCATTTATTCGTTTACTTTGTGGTTACAAAAAAAAGCATAAATTCCCTTCAAATAAAATGGTTGTCTGGAGCATCTTATTATATTCCTCATGGGGCATCACAATCCTCGGTTTGCTGGGTTTGCCTTTTGTTCCCATCCGGTTTAAAGCCAATGTTACGGTTTTTATTGTTGTTGCCAATGCATTGTTAACCAGTTGGTTGGTTCTGCCATCGCTACGCGGTGAAGCCCTGAGTTTTGTGTTCTATGCCGGCTCGTTTGTGCAGGAAGTTCCGGTGATGATTGACGGATTATCAGCCTGGTTTATTCTGATCATCAATTTCACTTCGGTTACCGGAATCCTCTATGGATCAGGATATATGAAATCGTATACCGAGCCACACACAAAACTCAGTCTGCACTGGATCCTGTATATTCTGTTTCACCTTTCGATGGTGTGGGTTTGTCTGTTGCAGAATGGATTCGCTTTCCTGATTGCCTGGGAAGCCATGTCGCTGACATCGATGTTGTTGGTAATTTTTGACCACAACAATACAAGAACCATCAAAGCCGGTATCAATTATTTGGTTCAGATGCATCTGAGCATCGTTTTTCTTACCATTGGATTCGTATGGGTGTATTTTGTAACCGGCTCTTTTGGCTTTGAGGCCATTTATCTGTTTTTCCTTACACAGAAAAATATCTGGCTGTTTTTGATTTTCTTCGTCGGATTTGGATTCAAAGCCGGATTTATTCCCCTGCACAGCTGGCTTCCGCATGCACATCCTGCAGCGCCATCGCATATATCCGGGGTCATGTCGGGTGTGATTGTGAAACTGGGTATTTACGGAATGATGCGCATGATTTCATTCCTGCATTCCGACTTTGAATTGCTGGGCGAAATTGTAATAAGTATCTCTGTATTAATGGGTTTGTACGGTATTTTGAATGCCGCTGTTCACCGCGATTTCAAGAAAATGCTGGCCTACTGCACCATCGAAAATATCGGTATTGTTGGTATTGGACTGGGAATCGGTTTGATTGGCATGGGAACGCATTCAGCCATTCTGTATTATTTAGGTTTTGGCGGAGCCCTGCTTCATGTATTGAATCACTCATTGTTTAAATCCCTGCTTTTTTATGCGGCAGGCTCTGTCTATCAGCAAACTCATACCCGCGATATGGAAAAACTGGGTGGTCTGATGAAAAGGATGCCACAAACCGCGGTAATTTTTCTGATTGGCGCCGTTGCCATTGGCGGGTTGCCTCCCTTCAACGGATTTGTCTCTGAATTTGTGATTTACAGCGGATTGGTAGAGGGATTGAAATTGCAGAGCATCAGTCTGATCAGTTTACTCATTCTCACCTTTGCCGGACTGAGTCTGATTGGCGGACTGTCTATTTTGACTTTCACCAAAACGTTTGGAACAATCTTTCTGGGAACTGAACGCGAACAATTTCATCAGCAGCCCAAAGAAGTTTCGAAGATCATGCTGTTTCCTCAATACCTCATTATTGCGGTGATGCTGAGTGTGGCTGTTTTTCCACAATGGTATCTTGGGATCGTCGGGAAAATATCGTCTGATCTTGTTTCGTCATGGAGTCCTGTCAGAAGCGGTTTTACACCATCAATCCTGGATGGATATTCGAAAACCATGAGTGGAATCAGCCTGTATTCGTTGATTTTCATCGGACTAATAGCTATTTTCTGGCTCATCAGAATGTATGCGATCAAAGGGAAATCGCAGCTTATTGACGAGACGTGGGGTTGTGGCTATCAGGCGCCCCATAGCAGGATGCAGTATTCAGGAAAGTCGTTTTCGAAGCCTCTGGCCAAAATGATGAACTTTCTGCTGATCGAGAAAAAGATGTATCCCGAACTACGGCCCGGGGAGATTTTCCCGAAAGGACGGAAGTATTCGTCCCATTATCTCGATTTTTTTGAGCACCATTTCATCGATAAGATGAATCATCAGATTCTCTATTTCATCAATTATTTCAAGTTTATTCAAAACGGACGGGTGCAATCCTATGTCATGTATGGCATCGTTTTCATCATCGCTATTTTCATACTCACAGTGTTTAATCTGGTAAAATGATATTCGTCACGGTATTTCTGGTGATTGCCCTGCTTGCTGTAATCATGATCCCTTTTGTAGGGGTGAATGCTAAAGCAGCGGTTGTTTTTCTGGCGATCACTTTTAATTCCGTAATCACAACTTATCTGTCGGTTCAGGCTTTCGCCGGACAGGCATTTGAGGTTATTTTTACCGGAAGTCTGATCATGGGCCTAATTCCTGTCAGGCTCGATGTGCTGTCAGCCTGGTTTATCCTGATCATCAATTTCATCTTCATCACCGGTGGTTTTTATGGATTGTTCTATATGAAAACCTACCAAAATCAACCCAAAAACCTGAGTTTGCATAGTATTTCATTTGTGATGCTCAATACGGCTCTTATCGGTTTATGTGTGATTCAAAATGGGATGGCTTTTCTGGTTGCCTGGGAAATCATGGCGCTTTCGGCTATGATCACGATCATTTTCGAGAAGGAAAAAATATCGACCATCAAAGCAGGCATCAATTACATTATTCAATCGCATATGAGTATTGTTTTTCTGATGCTTGGATTTATGTGGGCTGCGTTCAAAACGGGGAGCTACGATTTTCAGGTGATCAGCAACTATATTTCACAACTGGACGGAGCAACGCCCGTCATCCTGTTTCTGACGTTTTTGGTGGCTTTCGCGATAAAAGCCGGATTTGTTCCTTTTCACACCTGGCTACCCTACGCACATCCGGCTGCACCTGCGCATATTTCAGGCATAATGTCGGGGGTGTTGATCAAAATCGGGATTTATGGCATATTTCGTATGTTGCTGGTTATCAAGCCTGATTTTACCATTGTTGGATACACCATACTGGCCTTTGCGATCATTTCAGGATTATATGGGGTGATGCTTGCCATTGTGCAGCATAATCTGAAAAAACTGCTTGCATATCACAGTATTGAAAACATAGGCATTATCGGTATTGGAATCGGAATCGGATGTATTGGGCTCGGTAACAACAA
>CAITDJ010000028.1 GCA_903891085.1 uncultured Bacteroidota bacterium
CGAATCAGGTCATTGAAATTTTTATGAAGATAATAAGGGCCGTGAAAAACTGTCATTGTCCCGTCATCATCATTCAGGCGAATATCGAACCATCTTACGCCCAACAATAGCTGATTTGCAATACGGAAATCCTGCGCGATTGTTAAATTCGACATAGTTCCCTGCGCAGATGTGTGAAGGTCGGCACCGCAATCGTGGGTGCCAGGAATGGTAATTTCAGATAAATATTTACTGTCATCAATATTTGCCATCCAGTCAGGATAAGTATATGGCAACGCTCTGTCGGGACCAATTGGATCGGCACCTAAACCGTCATCATGTATCGGATCTTTTTTACACGAAGTAATCAAAAGCAGGCTGCAAAAAAGAAAGGCTGCATACACAGCAAGGCTTGGAGATGTTTTCATTGTATTCCTCTATTTAATTTGATTAGTTTTTTTACTTATAATTCTCTGATTCTATTCTCAAAATCCTTTTTACTGGAATTTTTAAGTATTGCATTGGTTGCCCTGTCCAGGTCAATATTGCATTCCTCTTTTTTAAAACTTGTCAATAACAGAAATTTGACTGAGGGCCATAATACAAGTGCTTTCTTCTTAATTTCGATACACTTGCTTTTTGTGATGTTATTATCAATCAGAATTAATTGGATTTGCTGATCGCTCAGAATATCGAAACAACCATTATTATCTGAATCAAACACAATATTAAAACCGGGTATTTGTTTAAGCGCAGTTTTGAGGCTTTCGCGGAAGATCTTGTTTTGCTCAATAATAACAATATTCACTGAATTGGCTTTGCAAATGATTCATTACAAATATAATAGCAGCCAATAGCTGCTACAAGAAGGAATACCTGTACTTTGGCTAAAGGGAAACCTGTAATTGAACTAAGAGAAAACCTGTAGAAATATTTTGAAAAAAGGAAATTTCTATATCGAAAAATAGTTGTTGTTGATTGCCCACACTATTAATCCGGCAATATTGCGGACATTGGCTTTAAGAAAAATATTACTCCGGTGAGTTTCAACTGTTTTCGCACTGATAAATAGTTTTTCGGCAATTTCATATGAAGTAAATCCCTTACATATCAGATTCAGAATATCGATTTCGCGGTTTGTCAGATGATCAGTGCCTTGAAAACCATTGGATGACCGAAACGCAAGTTTTTTAATTATTTCCTGACTGAAATAATTGCCCCCTTCGAACACGACAGAAATAGCCTGCTGAAGCTCAAACTTGGTCGATTTTTTCAGCACGAAACCTTTCACACCCGCATTGATCATTTTTGTATAATTTGTTGTATCCGAAAACATGGTCAGCGCAATAATATTCAGTGAAGGCCGCAATTCAATTGCTTTGCGTGTTGTTTCAACACCATCAATCAGGGGCATGCTAATATCCATCAATACCACATCGGGAAAAGAATGCTGGAGAAATTCGAGGAATAAATTACCATTTGAAGTATCAAAAACAACTTCAAAATTTTCGATCTGACCAATTACAAGCCTGATGCCTTCCCTGAAAAGGTCATGGTCATCAATAATGGCAATTTTAATTTGCTTCATAGGTGGTGATTTCCTTGTGTGGAATACTAATAACTGCTTTCATCCCCTGATTTTGCCGGCTGTTAAAAACAACATTTCCTTCTAATGAGTGTATCCGATTCTCGATATTTTTTAAACCCATCCCCTGCTTTTTGTTCATTTTTTCTTCTACCAAAAAACCAATCCCGTTATCTTCGTATATAACATTGAGCGTGTCTTTTGATAAAAAAAACCTGATACTGATCTTTGATGCTTTGGCATGTTTGATTGTATTGTGAATGAGTTCCAGAATTGTCCGGTAAATGGTGAGTTCAGCTTTCAGTTCGAAACGATTGATCTTTTCAAAAGATATTTCGAAGTTTATGTTTTTACTGATGTCAATCTCACTTATAAAATTTTCCAGGGCAATCTTTAAGCCATATTTTTCAAGAATCTGAGGACTGATATTATGCGATATTCTTGATGAGTCGTCGATGGCACTATCGATAATGCTGATAAGTTTCAATTCGATAGCTGCTTTATCATCCCCATCTTTCGCATCGAGATAGGCCTGAAAATAGAGTTTTGCAGCAGACAATAACGGACCCAGCCCATCGTGTAAATCGGAGGCTATTCTTTTGCGCTCTTTTTCCTCAGTTTGAATAATGGTTTCAATCAATTTTTGCTTGATGAACTCTTTTCTTTTCGACTTGAAATAAAAAAAACTAAGCACAAAAGCAATGCAAAGGAAAACCAGAATAATGATAAGAAATGTCAATTGTTTTTTATGAAATTCATTCTTTTGTTTTTCCTCCCTTATTTTTTGCTCTTTCGTAAACAGATCATATTTAGCCGATTGTTCGTTGATCTGCATACTTATCCTGTCTTTATAAAAATCGACCATGAGTAAACGGCTTAACGCCATAAAATCGTAAGCATCTTTATAATTTCCTGTTAATTCACACAGGCTTGACATTTGCACATACAATCGCATAAAGAGATTCCTGTTTTCCTCAACCTGACATAGACCGGTGGCATCAATAACAGCCTGAAGCGCCTGCTTATAATCCTTTAAGCCAATATAAACATTACTACGGTTTATCAGAGCATTCATCTCACTGTAAATCATTCCTGCCTCATGGAAATTCTTTACGGCTTTACGCGATAATTCAAGGGCTTCATCATACTTTTTTGCCAGGGATAACCGAAAACAAAGTTCGTTTTGAGCCAAGGCAAGGTTTGCTTTGCTGCCTGTTTTTTCGGATAAAGAAATGCACAGCACTGAATATTTTTCGACCGAATCGGCAATATTGTATTTATTCACTCCCCATTCGTCGTATATGGCAGCCAGCCGGTTGTAAGCATAAGCCCTGTTATTATCTGTAACATACCTTCTACTGTTCACGATCTCGTTCAGCATCTCAATTCCTTTTGCGTACTCCTGTTTTTGCCGGTAGGCCTCACATAAATTTATACTGCAATAGTCAGCTTTTTCGGAGCCTGCTTTTAATGTATCAAGCGCCTTTATAAGCAAATGGATTGCTTTATCGGGCATCGATTTTTCAAGAAATTTCCGGGCCGAATATATCAGGGCATCGGTAGGGCTAAGTGTGTCGGGGGCTTCAAACATTCTCCTGTTGAGCGCATTTACAGCATTGGTGTCGGTATAAATGACCCTCAACCTTAAATAATTGGTTTTTGCCTGTTGAATCGGGGAAAATTGATTTCGATGATACTCCAGTTTTTCGAGGCATTGTATTGAAATGCCCGGATCAGCGTATATTTCATAAAGCCCTTTATTATACACACTATCAAACACAACATCATTCTCGAACCGCTGACCATATAAGCGCTCAACAGAATAAAAACTCACTACAAACCCAATAATAACCAATAACTTACTCCTGTTGCTAACTACGTTCAGATACTTCACCTGCTGCAGATTTAAATTGACTTTGTGTTGCTGATTCAAAAATACTAATTTTCAGCTTAGTAATGATAAACTGTTCTGATCAATTAAACTGTCGTTTGGCCTGCTATTGTTATTCTTTCAATGTGCAATACCGCTTGCCAATACCTAAATTTCACTGACCCGATTTTACTGCGCCTTATCATCCACGCCCTGTGTGGCCCCTTTTCTGACCTGCCGCTGCATCAATGTGATTAAGCTAACAGAAAATGTCACAAAAATTAACCGCAGAGAGCCGCAAAGGTTTGCGCAGAGTTTCGCAAAGATGGTCGCCGAATAAGAACTCTGTGGCTCTCTGCGCCTCCTTGGCGAATCTCTGCGGTATAACATTTCAGTTTCAAAATCCTTAACTTAATGTCATTGCCCGCACGTGCGGTAGCTGGTAACTGGTGACTGGTAGCTGGTAGTTGGTGATAAGAAACAAGAAACCAGTAACAAGCCTTTTATGTCCATTTGCATTTTGACTTTGCGTTTTTCAAGTTCGGAGTTGAAATGAAGAGTAACCAGCGTCCAGAAACCAGCAACCAGTAACCAGCAACAAGTAACCATCCTCTTGTGCCCAATTTGCATTTTGACTTTACATTTTGCACTTTGAATTATTTTCTCATTTTAACAAGTAACAAGTAACCATCCAACAGTAACTGCTTACGGGTTTTTTCAAAATTATTACACAAACCATTAAAATAATGAGCTAATTCAGCATTTTATGGATGCAATTATGTTATCAAACATACACTTTATGGAACGTACGATAGAATAACGGTTGTTAACCTGGAAAAATGATTCCCGACTTTATTGGGACAGTTAGCACAGACGAAGATGCTTCAATTACGTTTTCAAGACCGCCATTCGTTATAGGTCGTAGTTATTGCCCGAGGCTGATTTTGAAATGAGGCAATTCAACACTTAAAATCACTTTCGCTTGTAAAGCATTAAATACTCTCATAAGAGTTTCAATTGTAACATTACTGGCATTATTTTCAATTCTTGAAATTTGCGCTTTTTGCACGCCAATAAGTTTTCCAAGTTCTTCTTGGGTTAATTTTCGCTCTTGTCTCGTCTGTTTAATAGCTTGCCCAATTAAGTCCATTTGTAATTCATATTCAAATCTGTCGCGGTTTGGCGTGCCAATTTTACCGATAAGTTTGTCTTGAACTTCGTCTAATGTATGTGTTTTCATTACTTTGTCGTATTAGTGATTTCTTTGTCTTCAAAATAGCGTGAACGAACTTGTTTTGCCTTTTGGATTTCGTTATCAGGTGTTTTACTGGTTTTCTTGACTATACCATGCGTTGAAATTACAAGTGTGTTTTCAGAATTTGTCTTGTCCCAAAAGGCAAACATTCTGTAATGCAACCCTTGATAAAGCGTTCTGAATTCCCATATTTCGTCTTTCAGTTTTTTGAATAGTTCAGGATCGGGTCTTGTCTGAGCCTTACGAATATTAAAAATGATTTTTTCGTAGTGCTTCTTCTCTAGTTTACTGAGAAATTCAAATGTCTCGTCTAAAAATACAATGTCAAAAAGTTTGTCCATTCACTTGATCCCTGATTGTGCAAAGATACATAAAATGTTTCATCATATAGAAACTATCTTCTAGTTACGAATTTTTCTACCATGGCTCAAAATATATAGCTACCAGCAATATAAGGTTTCATTTTGATATTTGCATTTTACACTTTGATTTTTTTTTATGCAACCAGCACCCAGCAACAAGCCTCTTGTGTCCAATTTGCATTTTGACTTTGCATTTTACACTTTGAATTTTTTTTATATTTATGCAACCAGAAACAAGCAACCAGTCTGCGGACAAGCTAGTTACTAGTCACTAGTTACTAGTTACTAGTCACTAGTCACCAGCTAC
>CAITDJ010000029.1 GCA_903891085.1 uncultured Bacteroidota bacterium
ATGCGCTTTTGCAAATACAAGCTCTTTGTTAGCCGTAAAAGACCAATTTGACAAGTATCCGCTGCGCTTTATCGAAATCCCATCAGGAAAGCTGCTTTTTGAAGTTGCAACCCCCGGCAAATCAGCATGGCCATCTAAATTGAAGTTTTCGCCCCGCGACAAATTTATTGCAATCCATTCAGCAGCAACCTACATCATTGAGACTTCAACCAAAAGGGTAATTACAATTAAATCCGATTTACCTAATGGATCCGGGTGTACAAGTGCTGCATTCAGCCCCGACGAAAAGTATTATGTTATGGGAAGCAACGATGGAAAAGTATTTTTCTATGATATTTCAGCCGAACAGTATGTCACCGAACTAACCCTTGATGTTTCTGTTAGCCGGATTGAAGGGCTGAGTTTTACGAAAATGGGAAACTACCTGTTTGTAAATTCTGTGGATAACTTTATCCAGCTCTGGGATCTTAAAACACGCAAGCTTGCAGCTACCCTATATCCGAATGTGGAAACAACGGATTGGGCAGTAATTACTCCCGACGGCCGCTTCGATGCTTCGGTAAACGCCCAATCGTATTTGTTTTATGTAAAAGGCCTTGATGTGTTCCCGCTGAGTGCACTTTTCGAACAGTTTTATACGCCCGACCTGCTCCCGCGGCTTCTTGCCGGCGAAGTTTTCCCACCTGTGTTAATTGATCTGAATAACATAAAACAGGCTCCCGTTGTAAAAATCCAATATCAGCAGAGTGAACAGCGCAACCTAGAGGTGGCCGATGACATTGCAACATACATGAATACTACAGGTATGGCAGAAGTTACCGTTAATGCCTTTTCGAAGGATGATGTGGTTGATGAGATAAGGCTTTTTCATAACGGAAAAATTGTTACCCTTACCACCCGCAACCTGATTGTTGCTGATGAAAATTCAAGCAAGGAAGCCACTAAAAAATATACTGTCAACCTTTTGCCTGGCCAAAACAACCTGCGTGCTCTGGCACTTAATTCGCAACGTACCGAAAGTACCCCAGACGAAATATCGGTTATATATTCGGCTAAAAATGTAGTGCCACAAAAGCCCAATACAGGAAACAACACTTCTTCAACCCCAGTTGCCACGGTAGATAAAAGTGCAACTTTATATCTCGTTGTTGTAGGAATCAATAAATACCAGAACGAAAAAATGTCGTTAAACTATGCCCTGGCCGATGCCACTGCATTTAAGGATGAACTGGAAAAAGATGCAAAGAGTATTATCTCAAACATCAAAACCTATTTTGTTACGGATAACACGGCTAACAAATCAGGAATCATTACCGCATTTAAACAGGTTCAGGAAACAGCAAAACCGCAGGATGTATTTGTCTTTTATTATGCTGGACATGGAGTAATAGGCAAAGACAAGGAATTTTACCTTGTCCCTAACGATGTAAGCGACTTGAAAAATGTGCAGGCTGAGCTTGTGCAGAAAGGCATACCTGCAAAACTGCTTCAGCAATACGCTATTGATATCCCCGCACAGAAACAGCTATTTATCCTCGATGCCTGCCAGAGTGCAGGTGCTTTTAATGAAATGCTGAGTGCCGATGGCGACCAGCAGAAAAGCATTGCCGTGGTTTCGCGAAGCACAGGAACACATTGGATGGCAGCCAGCGGCGCACAGCAATATGCCAACGAGTTTTCGCAACTTGGGCATGGGGCGTTTACGTATGTGTTGCTCGAAGCGTTGAAAGGATCGGCTGCTGCCGATAAAATGATAACCGTTAACGGACTGAAAAATTACCTTCAGCAGGAAGTTCCCGAGCTGATGAAAAAGTACAGCGGAACACTTCAATACCCAGCCAGTTATGGGTTTGGGAATGATTTTCCGGTGGAGGTAATTAAATAAATTTGCAAAAGCGTAACAGTTAACCTAAAAATCATGAAGAATCTATTTCTTATTCTCTTCTTTATACCACTACTCAGCCTATCTCAAAAACCTGAGCTGGTTATAAAAACAGGCGTTCAAGGTGTGGCAATGATGTCGTCGGTTTCGCCCGACAATAAACTGGGACTCACAGTGGATGATAAAAAGGAACTTATTCTCTGGGAATTAGTATCTGGCAAGCAATTAAAGTCGTTCCAAAATATTCTGGCTGCTGATTTTAGCCTGGACAATAAATCAATTGATGTAGTTACCGCTGATTACAAATTCAGGACTATTGATTATTCAGGAAACATCGTAA
>CAITDJ010000030.1 GCA_903891085.1 uncultured Bacteroidota bacterium
ATGAATGAACTCGACGGTCTGACACTGCAGCAGATCGCCGACAAAAGCGGTGAGAGCATTAAAACGATCATATCACGGAAACGCTACGCAGTTGCGCATCTGCGCGAGCGGCTTCAAAATATGTACAATTTTTATTCAACTTAAAAACTTAGAAATCATGATGTGTTGTGAACAAAAAAGGGGAAAAGCATTCTGGATCAAAAGAGCCATTTTCATCCCCATTGCGATAGTTGCCGGTGTATTTGTATTCGGATCGGTAGTGATGCTGTTATGGAACGGAATCCTTCCGGCTGTGCTGGGTGTGAAAGTAATCACCTTCTGGCAGGCTCTCGGAATCCTGGTATTATCGAAAATTCTGTTTGGCGGATTCAAAGGCGGACATGGTTATCCAAAAGCGCACCACGGGCATCCGTGGATGAACAAATGGAAGGATATACCCACCGAAGAGCGCGAAAAAATGAGAAGCGAATGGATGCAGCGATGCAGCCATCAACCGAAACAGGAGGAGTAAACACCCTTGCATACTTAGCAAAAGCCCGCGGCCAATGGCTGCGGGCTTTTGCTTCCAGGCCGTGTCAAACCCCACGTTCGGCGTAGTACCTTTTCTCGTTACTGTTAATTAAATGTAAAATTATATTCATGCGTTAATGTTTTCTCCTGACATTCAACGCCATATTTTTTAAATAATCCACTAAATATATTCATTGCTTCAATGGCAGCACTGTCGCAGTCAGTTGATAATGATTTGGTAATCGAAATGTTGGAAATCGAACAGTCTTCGTGCGTTTGAAAACTCACAATTACAGTTCCCTGTAATTTTGTGTCTACCGCACTTTTGGGATAATGTGGATAAATAGTAATTATTGGTAAAAGTTTCTTCTTGTTATCAAAATCAAATCTTTCAATTACATTACCTCTCTCTATTGCTGTCTGCCATATTCCAACTTTCTTGTCTTTTTCGTAACTGCCTTTTATCTTGAATTTACCGGGTTCCGAGTATTCAATCCATTCGCCATCTTTCTCCCCATTTTTATAAACACATTTTTGTTTTATATAATCATCTGTCCTAAAAGTCCCTTTTCTTACTTGCTTGTTTATATTTCCATTTGCTTTGAAATACGAAACATATTCTCCATGTTTTGTCTTTCCATCTGATTTAAGAACAGAATAGCATTCGGAAATCTGCTTCGAGTCATTGAATTTTTTAATAACTAATTTCGTCTCTTGACAGATTGCTGTCAGAGTCCAGATGAGTGAAAATAATGTCAAAAAGTGTCGTTTCATAGGCATTACACATAATGATTGGCTAATCCCAATCATGACGATTATAACGGGAAGCATTATGATGTGTTGGTTTTTATTTTTTCTCTTATATTTTCAATTGGATTTGTCCAGCTCTTTTTTATGTCACCATATTTTCCTGTTGGAGTCAAATTAAACAATCCATTTTCATAAACAATATCCATTTCATTTAAATGTCCATATTTATAGGAACAATGAATCTTAAACATGTAAACAAAATCGTTGATTCTACCGATTACTTTTTTATTATTGTTTGTTTTAATGAAACTTATTTTTGATCCTTCAATGAGAAACCTGGCATTTTCAAAATCGACAACAACCCTGTCATGACTCAATTGTTCTTTTAGTCGTTTCTCGAAAATTTCATCAATATTTTTTAAATCCTTTTTTACAAAGTCGGCAACGAAAACTGAATAATAAGTCAGGATATTGACAAAGACAATGCATTTTCTTTTGTCCACAAAAAATAGGTGTGCATTCCAGTCTGATGTTTTTATGTCAATATAATCATCTGGCAACGTTTCTTCGATATTCCCGATGAATTCTTTTAATTTTTTAGTGCAATATACTCTTGTCATATTGTGTCTCTGTCATCATTGTACTAACTGATTAACTCGCGCATAACGTCATTCCTACTAATAACCTCCATTAAAACTAATTTGATGAAAAATCAGTCATAAAGATAGGCAATAGTATAGTTGGAGGATCGTAATTTTTGAACAAAAAACTTTTGTACAGCAAATTCATTACCTTGTTAAGATGGCTCAGTTTACTACGGAATAATAAGCAATATATCAGTTATGGTTTTTGAAAACGTTTTCACTCTGGTCAAGAGGCCGATATGGTTGTTCGACGCAGTCTAGAGACTGCTTATACCGGTACCGATTGCAAATCGGCACCAGCGTTGGAAATCCAAATGATTGGGTACAAACTTTTTACCTGGTCAAATCACTTGCAATTTGCATTTTGCCTTTGCACTTTGCATTTTACAATTTTACTAGTGGTAACAAAAAAAGCCGCTCCATTGTGGAAGCGGCTTTTTCAAAAAAGATCTGATTCCTCCTAGTGTTTGCCCAAATAGCTGGCAACACCTTCGTGGGTAGCCTGCATGGCATCGTCACCCGGTTTCCAGTTGGCAGGGCACACTTCGCCGTTTTCTTCAAAAAACTGCAACGCATCCACCATACGGATGGCTTCGTCAATGCTGCGGCCCAATGGAAGATCGTTTACCAGCTGATGACGCACAATGCCTTGTTTGTCGATCAAAAATAATCCGCGATACGCCACCGGTGCACCATCAAATTCCATTTCACCGTCTTCGTTATAATCAAATTCGCCGGCCAACACATCGTAGTTTGTCGCGATGGTTTTGCTTAAGTCAGCAACAATCGGGAATTTAACACCTTGAATTCCACCCTGATTACGTGGTGTATTCAACCATGCCCAATGCGAAAATTTCGAGTCAACCGAACATCCCACTACGGCTACATTGCGTTTTTCAAACTCTTCAATTTTATCCTGAAACGCGATGATTTCGGTCGGACAAACGAAAGTGAAATCCAATGGGTAGAAGAAAAACACAACGTGTTTCTTGTTGATGTACTGGTTTAATGAAAACTTTTCGACAAATTCACCACCGTCAACAACCGCGTCGGCTTCAAACAGGGGTGCTTTTTTTCCTACTAAAACTGCCATTTTTCTTATTTTTTAGTTATTAATTTCTGATATTTAAACACAAAAGTAGATAAAATGTTGGCAGTGAGTTGTTAAAAAATTGATAAATTGTAAAAAGTGGGTGCTGGGTGCTGATCGCAAGTTGCTGGTCACTGGTCACTAGTTACTAGAAACTAGCTCCTAGCCACCAGCTTCCATCAATCAATCAGCTTTTCCGGGTCAAAATCTAGTTTTCTGTTTTCGACGAAATCAAACAGCGTGAGTTTACGCATTTCATAAAAACTCGACCAATAGGTTTTCAGCGAGTTATAATAGCCTTTTTTGGCGTTGTCATTGTCAATCTGGGCATTATTCAATTCAAGCACATCGTTCACTTTACCAATCATATACCGTTTTTGGGTAACATCGAAGCGTTTCTGTGCCACCGTATCGGCCTTGGCGGCAATCCGCATTTGGTTTTTCTGCATATTGAAATGCATCACTTTCAAAAAAATATTTTGTTCAAAATCGATACGTGCCTGCTCAATCGAAGTTTTCACGAGGTCGAGATTCGATTCAGCCATGCGGATGCGCCCCTTTGCCTGACCCCAATCGAGGATGGGAACAACCAGGCCCAGCGACACCCTTTCCTCGTCCAGTGGGTTTATATACGCCTGGTCCAACTTATCAGCTGTTTGTGTGAGTCCGAACGAGGCGTACAAATCAGCTTCAAAACGGCCATCCATCCGCGCCTGGTTTACCTGGCTTTCGGCTTCAAGCAGTTGCCGTTCAAAGTTAATACCCGAGGAGGTATTGGTTTTTGCACTTTGTATGGCCTCATCCACATTCACCGTAAAATGCAGGTTTTCGGCAGGCGGCATCAACAGGATGGGCTGGTTCGATTTGATTCGCATAAACGATTTAAAGGTGAACAGCATATTCTGGTATTCGAGATCGGCATTTTCGACCGCAGCATTGGCGCTCAGCAGGTTCAGTTCGAGCTGAAGTAATTCATTTTCGGCGATTTTACCCAACACATAGCGGCCTTTGGCAATATTGTACAGGGTATCGTAATTCGACTGATTTTTGATGGCAATCGAACGTTCCACCTGGGCCAGCAACAGGTTAAAAAAGTGATTAACCGCCGACATGGCAACCTGTTCGTTCGTTTCCAGATACATACGCAAGGCCTCTTCGTAACGCATGGGTTCAATCTTTTTATCCCATTTGTATGAATTATAGCCAAAAACAGGTTGACTGAATCCTATACTCACCGGTGTCGAAAGAAACTGGCTGGTCGAGGTATCGGTATAAAAGTTGTCGAGCCGCTGCAAACCCGATTGCATAAACACTTCTCCGCCCGTGAAACCTACTTTTTGAGTTAACGACAGATTGGCTGAATAGCGCGATAACTGACGTTCCTGGTAAATCTCGGTTCCATCCGACTGGGTGATAGGATCGATGCTACGCGTGAAATTTGGCAAGGTAGCATCCAGTGTAAGGTTGGGCAAGTAACCGGCCTTAAAACTACGGTATTCCCAATAGCTGCGCCGAAAACGATGTTTGGCTATCTGTGCATCGGGCGACTGCTGTTGGGCAAGTTGTATCACCTCATGCAGACTCAGGTAGGAGGTTTGTTCCTGCGCAAGACCTGATAAACAGATATTTAATAATAATATGATTATTCCGGTTTGGAAAATTCCACCAGGATGGGTCAAAGTAACTTTGTTCATTTTTTTAGTAAATTGACGATTCTAAATTGCGTATTAAGAAGCTACTGTTATCGTATTATAATTTATGCCGTAAGACATTGATATAATTATCAATTGTCAATTGTCCGTTGTCCACTGTCCATTCCTTAATCATGTCTGAGTGAAGTTACCGGATCCTGTTCGGCGGCTTTACGGGCGGGTAAATAGCCAAAGACAATGCCAACGGTAGCCGAAACACCAAATGAAATCAGGATCGACCAGCCCGAAACGATGGTTAGTATTTCGGTCGTTTCGGTGATGATACGTGCCATCACCACACCCAGAATAATCCCGATGATACCGCCTGTGATGCTTATCAGCGTGGCTTCTGACAAAAACTGAAGAATGATATCGCGTTTGGTGGCACCAATGGAACGCCGCACACCGATCTCGCGGATACGTTCGAGTACCGAAGCCAGCATGATATTCATAATCCCGATGCCGCCTACAAGCAATGATATTCCGGCAATGGCGCCCAGCACGATATTAAAAATGTCTTTCGTACGCTGTTCCTGCTTCAGCAACAGTTCAGGCACCGTAATCTCGAAATCTTCCACTTGCTGATGCCTTCGTTTTAACAATTGGTTGAGCAATTTGGTGGTGGCACTGAGGTTTTTCGAATCGTCAACCTTCACAACAATTTTATCCAGTTGGTTGTAGTTCCCTTCACCTTCGTTCCCCGATCCGCCCGAAAACGACATCATGCTGTTTCCAGTAAAGATCACCATATTGTTGTCCCCGCTGTTGAGCGAACTTGATGTAACCAACGACCGGTCTTTATAACGCAACAGCACTGTTTGAATCGGTGCATAAATATCGCTGCTGTAATCTGTTATCCCAAAATCTTCCGTTGTTTTGGTGCCTACAATACGATTTTCGAGCACCCCGACAATCTTGAGCCAGATGTTTCCGCATTTCACGAAATTGTTTATCGGGTCTTCAGTGGCGAACAGCTTTGCCTTTACGCCCGGGCCAATAATACAAACCGGACTACCGGCCTCCAGTTGTTCGTTGTTGAACATTTGTCCCCGCATCAATTTCAGGTTGAAAAGTTCAAAATAATCAGGAGTCACACCGTTTAAGCGGGCTTGCAAACGTTTGCCGTTGTTGATGATCGTTGTCTCGTAAATCACTTCCGGACTTACTTTTTCGATGGTCGGAATAACCGAGCGTATCCCTTCGGCATCGAGCAGGGTGAGGCCGGGCGAGAATTTTTTACTCTCCGATTTTCCTTGCTCTTCCTCATTAGAAGAACTTTTTTTCTCCACCTTCGCTTTGATGATGATGTTGTTCACACCCACCAGCTTCATTTGGTCGAGAATTTCTTTCTGCGCTCCTTTTCCGATGGCCATCATGGCAATCACAGCAGCTACACCGAAAATAATGCCGAGTGCGGTGAGAATTGACCGCGACCGGTTGGCGAATACAGCCTCAATGGCGACCTGAATGATTTCCCAATACCTTTCCATCAGCGATCAGCGTTTTGATGGACGGTTGGGGCGCTGACCATTACCCGGACGTTGTTTAAAAGCACCGTTACCTGGCATCTGACCCACACCTTGTGTATCAGGTTTTGCAATGACTTCCTCCTTTTCAATTGCCTCTTTCAAGCTTTTCGCCTGGTTTTTTTGGTCTTCCGACAACAGCGTTATCTTGTAATCATCTGCATCCGCAGGGGTTGTCATCAGCACATTTTCACCGGGCTTGAGTCCGGCGAGTACAATAATCTCATTCTCGTTTGATTTTCCTGCAATCACCTGTTTTTTCTGTTTTCCGACAATCACATACTGGATTGAGTCATTGTTAAACATCGCTTCAAGCGGAATATACATGACACTGTCAATTTCATCGGTGATGATGGTGTTTTTGGTGGTCATGGCCGGACGCACAATGGAATCGTATTCGTTCACCACAATCTTCACTTCAAACACTTTTGCATTTGAATTGCGGATTTGTTCACCAATATTGGCCACTTCAAACACTTGTCCGGTGAACTTTTTGTCAGGAAATGCATCGATGCCAATATTCACTTTCTGCCCGACTTTCACTTTCGATATATCTATTTCATTGACATAGGTTTTGGTAATCATTTCGCGGAGGTTAGGCAGGGTGGCTACCACATTTTCCCAGGCGCTCACGGTTGAACCGATGCCGCGCTTTTTACCTTCCCAGTCGCGCTGATAGATTACCATTCCCGATTTGGGGGCATTCACAGTAAACTGACTGATCAGTTCCATCAGCTTCTCATATTCACCCCGTTTCTTTTTGAGTGCCGTTGAAACCTCCGACATATTGGCCACTGCTTTTTCGGTTCGCAGCGAATAATTACGGTCGGCCTGATCGTACGATCTTTTCGATTTATCAAGTTCAATCTGCACCTGTCGTTGCGATGCAGGTGGTTCGTAAATGGATTGATCCACGGCTATTTGCGCTTCTTCCATGGCGTATCGCAAATTGACCAGATCGTTTCGCGCACTGCGCAATTCCATGGTGGTGTCGAGTTGGGTTTTGGTGAAGTTATTCTGAAACTGCTCTATCTCTATTTCCTTGTCTTTCAGTTTATTGGTAAGTTCAGTCCGGTCGAGGTTGGCCACATAATCTCCCGAATCGACAATACTTCCATCGGGAATAATATCATCGATTTTCAACTCCCAGATACGCGCTTCACGAAGTCCGGACGAGGATGGTCCATAGATTTTTTCGGAACTTTTGGCTTCCAGTTCACCGGTTGTGGTCACATTGATCACAAATAGCCCTTGTTTGACAGGGGCTTCAAGTAAAACGGTTTCATCCAAGTTCGGCTTGGTAAAATACCAAACCAGCAACAGAATAGTGGCTACTCCGGCTAATCCCCAATAAATTTTACGATTGGTGTTCATTGGCAATAGATTATATTAATGGTTTACCATAGAAAGCGATTTATAATAAGTTGGAAGACCGAAGTAAGATCTTACAAGCTGAAAGAACGGGTTTTAATTTTTTGAGCTTCAAATTGCAAACTATAATTATACTTCTCTAGTGATGTATGTAACTTCAGTCTTCCGACTTCCGACTTCCCACTTCCAACCATTTAAACACTTATTTATATTACATAAGCTTTTCAACAATACTTTTCAATGAAACTCCTTCGGCTTCAGCGGTATAATTGCGTACTAAGCGATGCCGTAAAATGGGCAGTGTCACCGCTTTTACGTCTTCAATATCAGGTGAATATCTTCCATTGATCAAGGCATTGCATTTTGCGCCGATGATAAGGTATTGCGACGCCCTGGGTCCGGCACCCCAACTGATGTATTTATTCGACCAGTCGTGGGCAAGTGCGGTGTGAGGCCGGGTTTTTGCAACCAGGTTAACAGCATAATGATACACATTATCAGCAACGGGAACACGGCGAACCAATTGCTGAAAATAAAGAATTTCTTCGCTGCTCATCACCTCCTTGATTTCATTTGTACGGCCTGAAGTGGTGTTTTTTACCACCGAAATTTCTTCCTCAAAAGATGGATAATCGAGCCAGAGATTAAACATGAACCGGTCGAGTTGTGCTTCGGGTAGGGGATAGGTTCCTTCCTGTTCGATCGGGTTTTGTGTTGCCAGCACAAAAAACGGTTCCTGCAACAGATGGGTTTGGCCAGCCACCGTAATAGCTTTTTCCTGCATGGCTTCCAACAAAGCGGCCTGAGTTTTGGGTGGTGTGCGGTTGATTTCGTCGGCCAGAATTATATTGGCAAAAACCGGTCCTTTGATGAATTTAAATTTGCGTGTTTCGTCGAGAATTTCTGTTCCGATGATATCGGATGGCATCAGGTCAGGGGTAAACTGAATGCGGCTGTAGGATAATCCAAGCACTTTCCCAATCGTGTTTACCAACAAAGTCTTAGCCAGACCCGGAACACCCACCAGCAGCACATGGCCTTTGCAAAAAATGGAAATGAGCGTGTTTTTTACCACTTCATCCTGTCCGACGATCACCTGGGCGATCTCGGTCCGAAGGTGATTATACCTTTCTACAAGGGCATCTGCTGCCTCAACATCAGTTTTATATTGAATCATGCTATAATGAGCTGTTTAATTTTTGTTACTGGATACTGGTCACTTGTTACTGGTTTTGAAAATAATTCTTTCTCCATACAATTTGTAAGCTGAAACATCATTTTCGTTTATCATGAACCAAATATCAGGTTATTATTCACTTTTCCAATTGAAGTTGAAGGTGCAATCCGAATAGTCGTCATGAATACTTACATAGGCTTTCTGCGATTTGCTCCGGATCCAGTCATCAATGGCTTTCTTTTTCTTTTTATCGAGCGCCCATCCCTGCACACGGTTGTAGTCATCCTTGATATTGGCCTGATGCGGAATAGTTTTCTGTTTCAATAACAGCAAACGGTAAGCATCTTTTCCATCTTCTGTTTTCATCGGAACCGGATCGCTGATTTCGCCAACAGATAACTTTTCTATCGTGAACGAAACCTGGGGATCGAGCATATCGGCTTCAAATTTTGTGCCCCCGGAATAAGGATTCAGCAAAAAACCACCATTGGCTTTATTTGGATCTTCTGAGTAGGTTTCAACCGCTTTCTCGAAAGTGATTTTATTATTTCTGATTTTATATGCCACTGAATCAAGCTCCATTCGGGCTTTATCAAGTGCTTCGGGCGACACTTTCGCCATGAGAAGGATGTGACGCACGTTCACATAATCGCCCCGGCGACCAATTAGTTGCAGGATATGAAAACCAGCTTGTGTTTCAACAATTTCCGATACTTCGCCTTCTTTTAGTTTGAAAGCGATTGCCTCAAATTCGGGATACAATTCACCACGGCCATAATAACCCAGTTCTCCTCCTTTTTTGGCTGATCCGGGATCTTCAGAATACAATACAGCCAGTGTTGAGAATCGTTCACCGGCAAGGATTCGCTTCCTCAGATCGAATAAGCGTTCTTTTACTGCCAGTTTTTCATCGATGCTGATGGGTGGATTTTTTATAATCTGGGCAATTTCATATTCAATATTCACCATTGGAATGCTGTCTTTTGGAAGCTCTTTCAGGTATGATTTAATTTCGGATGGTGTAACTTCCACCTTCTCCATGATATTATTCTGCACCTGTTCACCGAGTAACTGATCCTTAACTAGTCGGCGTAATTCCGACTTTATCTCAACAATCGATTTATTGTAATAGGCTTCCAGTTTTTCCTGTGATCCCAGCTCACCAACGAAATAGCGCAGGCGGCGTTCCATTTCCTGTTCAACCTGTTCATCAGTCACCGTAATACTATCAAGCTCAGCCTGATTCAGCAACAGTTTCTGAAAAAGCAAATCCTCGAGGATGGTGCAATGGATTGTTTTGGCACTTCCCGAAATGCCGCGTTGCAGACGATACTGAATGTATTGGTTCTCGATGTCGGATTGCAGGATAATATTTTTCCCCACCACAGCTACCACCTGATCGATAACCTGACTATGCACCGGTGTCACGAAAGCCATTAATACGCCCAGTAAAAACAACCAATTCTTAAAAAATTTCTTTACCATTATATTCAATATCAATTATTTACAATTTATCGATAAGATGATTGGAACCGAAGTGATGCCAAACATTTTATTTTACGTTATATATTTTGAAAGTATTTTCTTTCACCGCTTTATCATATATATCCTGATGCATCTTTGATATCAGTTCACGTTTCCGTTTGTTAATGATGATGTTCGTGATATTTTCAATTTCCATATCGAGTGGTGATAAACTTTCGGCAATAATAAAATCCTGGATAAGAATCAGATAGCTGAATGGTTTGTCATCGAATTCGATGAAACGATTATCTTTCAGAAAAACTTCCTGATTGTAGGTTTTAATTGGAACCTGAGTCAGTAAATCATCAAAGCGAATCCAGTTATTGTAACCGTTGTAGTAAGACAAGGCATATCTGCCGGCTTCGTTTTCGAGTGAATCGCTGCTGAAACGGCGCGTATTGAGCAGGCTGCGAAACAATTTCTTGCGATTTGAATCGATAGGCAGCACCACATACACCGCTTTCACAACATTGTATTTCAACTCAAAATCAGCACGATACTGGTTGTAATAGTTCTTAATCTCAGTTTCTGAAACAACAGTATCAAGTTTTTGCCTTATTAACTCACTTTCATACGCATAGGTAATCAATGAATTCCGGTAATCTTCGAGTTTTTGCTCAAAGTCCATCTGTTCGGGCAGCAAATTATACTCTGCCTGATGAATAATCAGGTTTTTCCGAATCCAGCTGTCAATAAATCCCTGAACAATGGTTGTACTGTCATTTTTACTGGTCCCTTTGGGAACAAGATCGTTTAAATCGGATGCAAACAGTTCGTAATCATATACTTTGGCAATGATTATGTCATCACTGTTATGTCTCGATTTGCAAGACGCCAAGCCCAACACACAGAAAAGTAACAGCAGTTTTCCGGACATTATTTAGTATTTCGCTTTAACTTTTTCCAGCACATCTTTATTGATTGTAACCGGATATTTTACCCTGAGTTCTTCAATCCATTGTTTTTCGAGATAGGTTTGGTAATCCGAAGTAATGATTCCTTTGGCTTCACTCAGGGCTTTTTCCTGTTGTGGAAGAATGGCCTTAACCTTAACAAAAACAATGTTTTTATCGACACTTGAGTTTAGTTCGCCCGACAAACCCGGCTTCCATTCGATCATGTCCACAAAATTATTATCACCTTTTTCGAATTTTCCGGGTTGAATTTTTACGGAAATGATGCTGTCGGTTCGAAATTTATCAACGATAGCAACATCATCGTTCAGTTCGGCCAGGATAGCCTGCACCTTTGAAACATCTTCTGGTTTTGAGATGGTGTAGACGGTGGCTTCGGCGCGTTCGCCCCAGATATAATTCGCTTTGTTGGCCTGATGAAAAGTTGCCAGTCCACTTGTATCTTTCACAGCCTTTGACCATACTTTCTGGTCTGTAAGGTCGAACAATAGTATTCCGTCACGATATTCCTGCATCAGGCTTGCAAATTCAGGGTATTTCTTTTCCAGTTTTGAGTCTTCATAAGCAAGGCAACTTTCAGTTACATAACCGGTAAAGAGTTTATGTGCATACATTTCAGGAGAAATATTTTCCTGTTTTGATTGGTTTTTAGCGATATATGCCGAAAACTGTCCATCCGTATAATTGTTATCTCCCAACGAAAACAAGGTATTTGTTGATGATTGCACCGCTGTGGCATTGAATTTACCTTCAGTCAATGTGGTATCAAATAAGGCAACGAAAGTGGTTAAGTTTACTTTGTTTTCTTTATATTTTGCTTCTTTTTTAATTTTTGTGATCACAGCTTCTTCGCTCTTTTTTGACCTGGCATCCTTGGCCAGACGCTCTTTCAGTTTATCTTTTTCCAATTCGAATGTGCCTGGTTTTTCAATACTAATCAGTTTGATGATATGAAAACCGTACATGGTTTGAACCGGAGATGAAACCTGACCAACCTGCAGGGTTTTTACAACTTCCACAAATTCAGGAACGATCCGGCTTGAAGTGAATTTGCTGAGTTTCCCTTCGCGTGTTGCCGAACCCCTGTCTTCTGAAAACTGGCGCACTGCTTCTTCGAATGTCATGCCTTCCTCAATTTTCTTGTGGATATTGTTAATTTTTTCGCTTCTTTCGGCAATGGCAGCACTATCCGAACCCGGATTTAAAGCAACGTAGATGTGAGCCACCTCGATGGTCCCGACAGCATCGCTTTTTGCAACAACCTTGATGATGTGATACCCAAAATCGGTACGGATGATCTGTGAAATCTCACCATCAGGCGTATTGTAGGCCCCGTTTTCAAATGGATAAACCATGTCAAACACTGAGAAGAAACCCAGATCGCCTTTGTTACCCGGACGGAAAGGACTTTGATTTGGCACTGCTTCACGGTCGCGTGCCGATGGATCGTCTGATGCTTCCATGGCTACTTTGCCGAAATCTTCACCGTTCACTATTCTTGCCCTTAATGCTGCTATTTTGTTATACGCTGCCAAGGTGTCTTTTGGCACTGCATCTTTGTTGACTTTGATAAGAATATGGCTGGCGCGCACATCTCTCAATTTGCGGTTATATGCCTCCATAAGAAGTTCTTCACTTACCTTATCATCTGTGAAATAGGGTTTGGCCAACTGTTCCCGATAGCCATTCAGTTCTTTCTGGAAGGCCTTGGATGTATCCATTTTGAGATGCTCAGCTTCAAGTACCTTTAAACGGAAATTGGAGTACAGATCAACATATTCTTCAAATGATTTTTTATCGATCATTTCGTTGTTTACATTGTTTTTCTTGTAAACATCGGTCAGTTCCTTTACGGTAACTTGTTCATTTCCAACGGTTAAAAGTACTTTTTTATCAAGCCGCTTTTGTGCACTCGCCTCAACAACTGTAAACAGTAAAACCATTATCCAAATTAATCGTGCAATTCTATTCATATCAACATTCATTTTGTTAAATTATTCAATAAATTATTTTATATCTAATTGAAAAACAATATTATAAAATGTACTCTGATTGTTTTATACTTAATTTCACTAAAACATATTCTTTATACTTTCAACTTTATACTTTCAACTTACTAATTCCCCCTGCTGTAATTGGGCGCCTCGCGGGTTATGGTGATATCATTTGGATGACTTTCATGTACACCGGCAGCAGATATTTTTATAAACCTGGCCTTTTGCAGATCAGCGATGGTGGCTGAACCGGTGTAACCCATGCCAGCACGTAAACCGCCGTTAAGCTGATGAATCACTTCCGAAAGCGTTCCTTTATAAGGGACACGCCCAACAATTCCTTCAGGAACAAGCTTGGTTACATCATCTTCTGCATCCTGAAAATAGCGGTCTTTCGAGCCTTCCTGCATGGCTTCTACTGAACCCATGCCACGATAGGTTTTAAATTTCCTACCTTCGAAAATAATGGTTTCACCAGGCGCCTCTTCCACACCGGCAAACAGTGATCCGGCCATGATGGTTGATGCTCCGGCGGCGAGTGCTTTAACGATATCGCCGGTAAAACGGATGCCTCCGTCAGCGATTACAGGTATTCCGGTTCCCTTTAATGCCTGAGCAACATCATACACTGCGGTAAGCTGAGGCACGCCAACCCCTGCAATTATGCGGGTAGTACAGATTGAACCCGGCCCAATGCCTACTTTAATTCCATCGGCACCTGCGGCAATCAGATCTATAGCAGCCTCAGCAGTAGCAATATTTCCAATGACAAGGTCGATATTCGGATAAAGTGATTTTATTTTTTTTGACATCTCGATAACACCCATTGAATGGCCATGGGCCGTGTCGACAACAATAGCATCGACGCCTTCATTTACCAATGCTTCCACTCTTTCGAGCGTGTTTGAGGTGATGCCAACGGCTGCAGCAACTCTCAACCGTCCACGTTCGTCTTTACAGGCGTCCGGACGTTCTTTTATCTTGATAATATCCTTATAAGTGATAAGTCCGATGAGCCTGTAGTTTTTATCCACAACAGGCAGTTTCTCAATTTTATATTCCTGTAGTATGTCAGCAGCTTTCTCAAAATCGGTGAATTCGGTGGTTGTAATCAGGTTATCTTTGGTCATCACCTCGAGGATAGGCCGGTTCAGTTTTTTCTCGAATCGCAGGTCGCGGTTCGTAACAATTCCTACCAAACGATTGTCTTTGTCAATGACAGGGATTCCACCAATGTGAAACTCACGCATGATTTTCACGGCATCAATCACTTTTGCATCAACATTCACGGTGATCGGATCGATAATCATACCGTTTTCAGCACGTTTCACCTTTCGGACTTCAGCAGCCTGCTTGGCGATCGACATGTTTTTATGCAACACACCAATTCCTCCGACCTGTGCCATGGCGATCGCCATAATTGCATCGGTAACGGTATCCATCGCAGCTGAAACAATTGGAATATGAAGTTGGATGTTGCGTGAAAACTGCGTATGCAAACTTACCTCACGCGGCAACACTGCACTTTTTGCGGGTACAAGTAACACATCGTCGTAAGTTAATCCTTCGCCAACGAATTTATCTGAATCAAATGACATGTAAATAATGTTTGGTGTGCAAATGTATTAAATTTCATCGTACGTTTTTCACGCATACCATGTCATCGGAAACTCCTACTGCCATGGAAAACGAGGATCAGTCATAAAAATTGCCAGAGTGAATATTTATTCTTGATAACTGTAAGAATAACAATTAATTAGAATGAAGAAAATTTTAAATTTCTGGACCATTACGGAACCACGAATTGTCCAGGGATAAAATTCATTGAAGATTAAACTTTTTTTTTAACAATTTTTATAAATCAAATCGTAAAACATTTGCCGTGAACGGCTTGAAATCACGTGCGATTCAAGAATGCTTACTTATTGAAATTCAAGGTGATTGTGACAACTTCCGGGCGGTTTCCAATACGAACAGGTGGCCCCCAGCTGCCGATACCACTCGAAACGTACACATGCGTTTCATCGAACTGTTTATGACCCCAGCTTAGCTGATAAACAGCTTTGGTAATATAACTCAATGGCCACATCTGACCATGGTGGGTGTGGCCCGATAACATCAAATCAACCTTATTATTCACCGCTTCATTGATTGCAGCGGGTTGGTGATCGAGCATGATTACTGTACTCTTTTCTTTTTTTGATGCGATAATTTCTTTAAGTGGTTTTCGGATTTTGCCACCAAAACGATTGCCTTGAATATCTTCTCTGCCGGCAACATATACATTATCAAATAGTTCAATCATAGTATCGCGTAACATCCTGATGCCATGATCTTCCAGGTATTTAACTGCCGGTTCGACTCCTCCTATAAATTCATGGTTGCCAGTAATTCCGTATACACCCAGTGGCGCCTGCAACTGGCTTAGTGTAGCACCCAGATTTTCCCGTATTACCGGGGCCAGGTCTTCATCAACAATGTCACCAGCAAGCAGAATCAGGTCAGGTTTAGTTTCATTAATTTGTCTGACAATGCGCCTGATACGGTTTTTACTGACGATTGTCCCAAGGTGAATATCCGATACGACTGTTATTCTAAGTTCTTTTCGGCTGGTAACTTTATCTTTCAGATCAATTTCTAAGGCATGATTTCGCGGAAACAGCGCATTTATATGACCAAAAGCGATCAACAGAAACACAAATCCGGCAATTCCAACCGTAATGATCCATGGTTTATGAATGATTGAATTCGATACTATTCTTTCAAAGAAAGGAAAGAAATAATTGACGAGTCTGAGTATATCTATTGAAACCACGATCAAAAACAAATAAAGCATGGCTGCAAGCCAGAACGATCCGGTCCAGGTGAAAAAATCGCTCAAAGCACTCAGGTAATATCTTTCGAGCACCCGCCCGATAATATAAGAAAGTGCCAGAAACCAAAAGCCTATAATGTAGCTTGTTCTGAGGGGATTTCCCGGTTCAAAAGTGCGTAAACCACGTGAAAAAATATAGGAGTTTACCAGCAGATGAATCGCAATAACAATCCCGAAAAAAATAATGAATTGAATAGCACGCATAACGGAATATGTTTTTTGAAAACTAAAATGAAGTAGTTTACCTTAAACAGTTGTAGTATAGAATTGTTGCAGGTAAATCAGTAAATAGATGTCATATACGTGTCATCAATTTCCAAACAATCAATTATTATTCATTCAAAAACGACCTGATCTGTTTCTCCAACACCTTGATTCGCGATTCGGCATCGGCTTGCTTTTTCCGTTCCAGACCAACAACTTCTTCAGGTGCACCTGCAACAAATCGTTCGTTGCTTAGTTTTTTCGTAACAGAAACAAGAAATCCTTTTGTATATGTTAGCTCCTCATTCAATTTCTTAATTTCAGCTTCAATATCAATGTTTTGCGAAACAGGAATGAACAATTCGGTGGACCGGGCAACAAACCCAAAAGCGCCATCGGGAGCTGTTTCAACATAGCATATATTGCTGATATTGCATAGTTTGGCCGTGATTCCATCAAAAGTTGAAGCAATTTGCGCATCGGCAATTTTAATTTTCAGTTCGATGGGTTCACGATAAGGAATATTTTTTTCAGCACGAATCTTTCTGATGCCATTGATTACCTCTTCTGCAAATCCGAACTGGTTTAAAATAGTATCATCAAATACTTGTGAAACAGGCATCTGCGTGATAATAATATCATCACCTTCCTTTCTTTCAGCCAGGTTATGCCAGATTTCTTCAGTAATAAACGGCATGAACGGATGTAATGATTTCATCAGATTTTCGAAAAAACTTATTGTGGCAGCAAGGGTTGTTTGATCAATCGGTTGATTCATTGCCGGTTTAATCATCTCGAGATACCACGCACAAAAATCGTCCCAGGTAAGTTTATATAATGTCATCAGGGCATCGGATAAACGGTATTTTTCGAAATGATCTTCGGCCTCGGCAATGGCCTGATTGAGTCTGGCATGAAACCATTGAACAGCGATGGCAGACGTTTCCGGTTGTTTGATGGTATCGTCTGTTTTCCAGCCTTTTACCAGTCGCAGGGCATTCCAGATTTTGTTACTGAAATTTCGGCCCTGTTCGCACAACGAATCATCGAAAGGCAAATCGTTTCCGGCCGGAGCAGTAAGCAACATGCCAACACGTACACCATCAGCGCCGAACTGTTTGATAAGATCGATTGGATCGGGAGAATTGCCCAGGGTTTTCGACATTTTACGGCCGATTTTATCACGCACAATACCCGTGTAATACACATTGCTGAATGGAATTTCGTGCCTGTATTCCAATCCGGCCATGATCATACGGGCAACCCAGAAAAAGATGATGTCAGGGGCTGTCACCAAATCGTTGGTTGGATAATAATATTTTATCTCTTCATTTTCAGGGTTTCTGATGCCGTCGAAAACCGAAATTGGCCACAGCCATGAGGAGAACCAGGTGTCGACAACATCTTCATCCTGTATCAAATCGTCCAAAGTGAATTCCGTTTCGGGTTGTGATGCTTTTAATTGATCGAAAGCAAGTAGTTTTGATTTGGCAACTACCATCTCACCATTTGGAAGGTAATAAACCGGTATCTGCTGTCCCCACCATAACTGACGCGAAATGCACCAGTCTTTTACATTCTCCATCCAGTGCCGGTATATATTTTTGAATTTGGCAGGATGAAATTTAACAGTATCATTTTCAACGACTTCAAGTGCCGGTTTTGCCAATTCCTCCATTTTCATGAACCACTGTAGTGATAGCTTGGGTTCAATAACGACATCGGTGCGTTCGGAGTAACCGATTTTATTGGTATAATCTTCAGTTTTGACCAGATTTTCGGCCTGCTCAAGTAAAGGTATAATCTGCTTACGGGCTTCAAAACGATCAACGCCGACCAACAAAGTAGCTGCTTCACTCAGGGTTCCGTTCTGGTTAAAAATGTCGATGGTGGGTAGTTTATGTTTAATCCCAAGATAGTAGTCATTGATGTCGTGGGCCGGTGTGATTTTCAGCGCACCGGTACCGAATTCACGATCGACGTATTCATCCACTATGATTGGAATGGCCCGGTTGATAAGCGGTACAAGCACTTTTTTTCCATGAAATATTTTGTAACGATCATCTTCAGGATGCACGCAAATAGCGGTGTCTCCCAGAATTGTTTCAGGCCGGGTGGTAGCTATGGTTACAAATTCACTTTCACCTTCGACTTTGTATCTAATATAATACAATTTTGAGCGAACTTCTTTGTAGATTACTTCCTCATCCGACACGGCTGTCAATGCCTGAGGATCCCAGTTTACCATGCGGACACCACGATAAATCAGGTTTTTATTGTATAAATCAATAAATGTATCAATTACAGACTCGGAAAGCGTATCATCCATTGTAAATGCAGTTCTTTCCCAATCGCAGGAAGCACCAAGTTTCTTCAATTGTTCGAGGATAATTCCACCATGTTTTTCGCGCCATTCCCAAGCATATTCCATGAATTGTTCGCGGGTAATGGAGGCCTTGTCGATACCTTCCTGTTTCAATTTGTTTACAACCTTTGCTTCAGTTGCGATGGAGGCATGATCGGTTCCGGGAACCCAGCAGGCGTTTTTACCCTGCATGCGTGCACGTCGCACTAACACATCCTGAATGGTATTGTTAAGCATATGCCCCATGTGCAGCACACCAGTTACGTTTGGTGGAGGAATAACAATTGTGTAAGGTTCGCGGCCGTCGGGAACCGAATGAAAATATCCCTTCGCTATCCAATGCGAATACCATTTGTTTTCAGTGATTGACGGATCGTATTTGCTGCTGATTTCCATAAAATTTACGCGCTGATTTATCGATAAATGAGGCGCAAAAGTAGGAAAAAAAAGTTAACAGATTCTTTAGCATTACTAAAGCACTGTGGCTATGGAGCGCTGATAATAATTGACAGGCTCGAAAATCAGATAAATCCGATGTTAATTCATCTATGCCGGGAATTGAATAATTTTACTGAAATGAATTACTTTTTATCGATCAGTTCCAGTTGTTCCATCCCATTAATTTTCATTGTTTTAGATAGCCTGCCAATGGTTTGAAGATCAATTTCACCTGCAAAATTCATGACCACAACAGTGTTTGTTTCACGGGCAATCATCATGAGTTCGCTAATTTTATTCTCGCCTGTTTTCTTGATGAAGAATTTTACTATTTTATTTTTTTCCTGCACCGACATTAACTCTGAAAAAGCACTGATTTTTAAAATGGATTGTGTTTCTTTTTCCAGATCAATATTGCTTTTTTGCAGCGAATCGCTCAGAATAATGATTTTAAGTGCTTTCAGCTGGTTGACCACTTCATTGATTTCCTTTACCTGAGGATCGGTTGATTGTTCACTTATGCCGGCTACCAGTTTGAACATTTCGGGTGTAAAACTGATGGTTGTGATAAATTCTTTTCCGGCATACTGATCGAACAGCTTGTCGATTGAAGTCGTTTGAGCCTGCAAATTCACGGTGAAAAAAATTGTACTAAGTACAACAAGGAGTTGGGTTATCTTTTTCATAAAGATTGTATTAAATGTTTAGCACTCCAAAAGTAGTCATTTTGGTCAGTGATTTCAAGAACATCGCAATGTTGTTTTAAATTCACTTCTCAAAAAACTTATTACATTTGGAGGCTTGTATTTCTGAAAATAATTCCTGATTATCTCGTAATTCATAAAAAATTATACGATGAAAAAACTGATACTGTGTGCGCTACTATTAATGGTTGGGTTGGGTTCACATGCACAGACTGCCACCAATTTCGATGCGGTTACTTGTGATGGAGAGAACTTCAATCTGTTTTCAACGCTTGATTCAGGTAAAGTCGTTGTAATTGGCTGGGCCATGCCTTGTGGTTCGTGTATCCTTCCGTTGCAAACGACCTACAATGTTGTCGAAAGCTATCAGGATAGTTTCCCCGACAGGGTGGTTATGCTGATATGCGATGATCTCGCCAATACTCCTTGCAGCGCACTCGATTTGTGGGCAAAAACTTACGGCATGCAAAACACATTGAAGTTTTCGGATGCTGCCATCAAAATGACGGATTATGGTGAAGTTTCAATGCCAAAAGTGGTCGTTGCGGCAGGATCAATACATAAGGTTTTCTATGTTGCAGACTATGGTGTTGACCAAAAAGTGCTGCAAAAAGCCATTGACAGTGCCATTTCGATGATAACAGGTATCCCTAACGAGCTGGCTTTGCTGAACGCAATCACGGTTTTTCCAAATCCATCGGAAAATATCACAACAATAGCATTTACTTTAGCACAAGCGGAAAATTTGAGCATAAGTGTGATGAACACAACCGGCAAGGAAGTAATCACGGTATTTTCGGGATTTCTCGAACAGGGAGATCATCAGATTGATTTTTCGGCTGGTATTTTACGCGAAGGAATCTATCTCGTCAGGCTTACATCTGGCAAAGGATCTGCAATTCAGAAGTTTTCGGTTGTGCGTTAATGACAATGTTTTCGGTTAGATTCTTTAATAGTAAATTTCGATTCTAATGGGTGTGGATAATCAGTGTTTAAAAAATTTGTTGCCTGCACCCGGTATGTAAGTATTTTTGTTCATCTTTACCACGCAAATGAAATCTCATTCATTATAATTGGAAGAGTTATTCCTTTCAAAATCACGATTTCTAATTCAAATTGAATATAAACTTAACAAATTGAGACTCTTATGTTAAAAGAACATCCCAAAGGATTACTCGTAGCGTTTTTCACCAATATGGGTGAACGATTCGGGTTTTACACCATGATGGCCATTCTTGTCATGTTTTTGCAGGCGCGCTATGGCCTGGATGCTGAAGCAGCCGGCAGTTATTATTCATGGTTCTATTTCGCCATTTATGCACTTGCATTAATTGGTGGTTTGATTGCCGACTACACAAAGAAATACAAGACTGTCATTCTGGTCGGACAGGTAATCATGTTCATCGGATATTGTATTATTGCGATTCCGGGATCAGATTTATGGATATCAGTTTCTGCATTATTTGTGATTGCCCTGGGTAATGGATTGTTTAAAGGGAATCTTCAGGCCGTTGTCGGACAAATGTATGACAATGACAAATACAGAAAATTCCGTGACAGTGCCTTTATGATATTCTATATGGGTATCAATGTCGGTGCATTCTTTGCGCCGTTTGTTGCAAAAGGTGTTAAAGTTTGGTGGTTAAAAACCAACGGTTATCTGGAAAATGGAAATTTACCCTCACTTTGCCATCAATATTTAGACAAAGCAAATCCTATTAGTGAAAAAGGATTGTCGCAATTGCAAACATTTGCTGATGCTTCCATTATTTCAGGCGGAGGAAAATCAGCAGCAGATCTAAGCCTGTTTGCGGCAGATTATATTAAGGTATTTTCAACCGGTTACAATTATGCATTTGGTATTGCTGCCGGAGCAATGATCGCCTCAATGATCATTTATCTCATTTTCAATAAATTAATTCCGGCAAAGGACAAAGAAGTTGTTGTTGAAACAAAGTCCGGAGAAAAACCAGCTGTAAATTTGGGCAGTAATTTAAAAGCGATCCTCATTTCAGCCGGATTAATGCTTGTTGTTGCCTTAGGATTCCACTTTGCAGATAGTTACACTGACATCAGCGATATTAACTACAAATTAGGGCTTGCTGTCGGTTTGTTTGTTGGTTTTGTTACATTGATTTTCCAGATGTCGACAAAAGAAGAGAGACCAAGGGTTACAGCCTTAAGTCTGGTTTTCATTGTTGTTATATTTTTCTGGATGTCGTTCCATCAGAACGGACTGACCTTGACCATGTTTGCACGGGATTACACCGCAGTGTTGGTAAGTCCGTTTACAAACCTTTTCTTTGATATGTGGTCCATTTTATCTGTTATTGGAGCCATTGCCGGATCGGCTTTATTATTTTTCAACAAAAAAGGGTCAACAAAAATTATCGGTGCCATTATGTTTGTCGGATTTGGGTTACTATGTTATTATTTTGCATCCACAAGCCCCGAATTAAATACCATCTCACCTGAAGTATTCCAATCATTCAATCCTCTGTTTATTGTAGCATTGACACCTCTTGTGATGGGAATTTTTGCTGCATTGAATAAAAGGGGGAAAGAACCATCCTCACCCCGTAAAATTGGGATGGGTATGATTATCGCCGCATTTGGATTCGTTATTGTACTTATTGCTTCCTTAAATCTTGTTTCACCTCACGACCTGAATGGTGCCGCTGTGGAAGAATCGATGAGAGTAAGTCCTTACTGGTTAATGAGTTCGTATCTGATTCTTACTATTGCCGAATTATTTTTAAGCCCGATCGGATTATCATTCGTATCAAAAGTGGCTCCTGCACGTTTTCAGGGATTAATGCAGGGTGGCTGGCTTCTGGCCACTGCCATTGGCAATAAATTTTTGTTTGTAGGTAGTTTGATGTGGGGGAAAATTGACCTGTTTATGCTCTGGGGAATATTTATTATTTGTTGTTTCCTTGCCGCTATATTCATTTTCTCGATCATGAAAAGACTGGAAAGCGCTACAAAATAGCGATACTTAACTATTTTTATAAAAGCCTGTTTATTCGTAAACAGGCTTTTTTTTGTTCCTATAACACAACATTAATTTACCTTCGCAATATGAACGACTCAACTGTGTATCCATGGGGAAATGCGCGCCGTTTCAACAGTTATGCCGAATATTTCAAGAAGTTATTTGGCGGAAGGGTGCAGAAAATAAGTGTAGATGCCGGTTTCACCTGTCCAAATCGTGATGGCAGTAAAGGAAGGGGCGGTTGTACTTTTTGTAATAACGATGCATTTAATCCATCCTATTGTCAGCCGCAAAAGACCATAACTCAACAGATTGAAGAAGGAATTGAATTTCATCGCAAGCGATATCGGCGCGCAAAAAACTATCTTGTTTATTTCCAGGCTTATACAAATACGTACCTACCTGTTGACAGTCTGGAGAAATTATACAGGGAAGCGCTTGGTTGCGAAGGCGTTGTTGGTTTGGTAATCGGCACCCGGCCTGATTGTATTAATGCAGAAATAATACGGCTTTTACTGAAGTTACAATTTAACGCCTATATCATGCTGGAGTTTGGTGTTGAATCTGTTTACGATGAAACGCTATTGCGTGTAAACCGTGGTCATGATTTTGCCCAATCAAAACAAGCCATTGAAATGGCTGCCGCAGCAGGATTACCATGTGGTGGCCATTTTATTTTTGGATTACCGGGCGAATCACGTGAACAAATGCTACATTCAATCGAAATAATCAACAAACTCCCATTACAAACCATTAAGTTTCATCAACTTCAGATTTTTAAAAATACAGCGATGGCAAAAGAATTTTTGGTCAATCCCAATCAGTTTCAACTTTTCGATCTCGACAGTTATATTGATTTCATTGTGGAAGTAACCGAACACTTAAATCCCGGATTTAAAATCGAGCGATTTGCCGGCGAGGTTCCTCCCCGTTTTCTGGAGTCAACAATGTGGCAATATGTGCGTTATGACAATGTATTGGCTTTGATTGAAAATAAATTGGAAATATTAAATACTTTTCAGGGAAAATTATATGTTTAATCCCATTTTGTTGCTACTTTTAACCTCTTAAAAACCTATCGTTTTACAGTGTTTTAAATGTTTCATATCAATTATTAACTTAATCATTTTATTATGAGAAAATTTACTTTATTATTTTTCGCAACTTTTGTGATGGTGTTGATGGCTTCTGTTACTTCGGCCCAGACAAGCAAAAGTGGAAGTCGTGCAATGCTTTATTCGGATGATTTCGAAAGCTATGCAGTTGGCGATTTTGTGGCCGTTGTAAGCCCTGAATTCTGGACAACATGGACAAATACTCCAGGATCAGCCGAAGATGCCTTAATCGTTGACAATGAATCAAGTAGTCCAACCCAATCATTTAAAGTGGATGGTACTACTGATTTAATCCTGAAACTAGGTGACAAAACTACTGGTAAATATGAGGTTAGCTGGATGTTTATGGTACCTGCTAACTATGCCGGATATTATAATATCCAGCATTATGAAGCACCAGGGGTTGAATGGGCCAGTGAACTTTATTTCAGAGAAGACGGCTCCGGATCTATCAATGCAGGTGGAACTGACGCTGCTACTTTTACATACAACCATGATGAGTGGTTTAGAATAAGTAACGTGGTTGACCTTGAACAGGATTCAGGGTTTATCTATTTTAATGACGTATTGATTCATGCTTGGCAATGGAGTTTGCAAGCCACCGGCGAAGCAGGAGTGTTGCAATTGGGTGGCGTTGATTTCTTCGCAGGTGTTGTGAGTGGATCGGGCGAGTCACCACTTTACTATGTTGATGATGTTACCTACGAAGCAATTACCGAACAATTCATTTATTCTGACGACTTTGAAAGTTATACAGCAGGTGATTATGTAGCTGTTGTTAGTCCTGAATTCTGGACAACATGGACAAACACACCAGGATCAGCTGAAGACGCTTTGATTGTTGATTCAGAATCAAGCAGCCCTACCCAATCATTTAAGGTGGACGGTTCAACGGACCTTATTTTGAAACTCGGCGACAAAACTACCGGTGTGTATGAAGTGAACTGGATGTATATGGTTCCGACAGGTTTCTGCGGATACTACAATATTCAACATTATGAAGCTCCAGGTGTGGAATGGGGCAGCGAACTGTATTTCATGGAAGACGGATCAGGTACAATCAATGCAGGTGGAGAGGCTGCTGCTTCATTTACCTATACGCATGATGTTTGGTTCAAAATCAGAAACGTTGTTGACCTTGAATTGGATTCAGGATATATCTATTTTAATGATGCATTAATTTACCAATGGCAGTGGAGTCTGCAGGCAACTGGCGAACCAGGCGCTTTGCAATTGGGTGGAGTTGATTTCTTTGCCGGAGCATTAACCGGTACTACTGAAACACCTACCTATTATGTTGATGATGTTGAGTATCTTACGATCGTTGAAGGTGCTGCAAGCCCGGCTATCAGTATCCCAACCTCGCCTATCATTCTTACTGCACCACAGGGAACAATGCAAACACACGACCTGCTGATGACAAACACAGGTGGTACCAATCTGAATTTTAAAATTATTAATTCTTATAACGAACCAACTTCTTCATTGAAACAAGGTGCAAAAGTACCTGCCGGTTCTGATATAATATCTAATGGTGTTCCTCAGTTTGATCCTTCTTACAATCCTGGCCCTGCTGCACCAGCAAACCGCGACGTTACACTCAATTATGATGGTGAAAATGCTTCTGCCATTGGTCTGACCAATGCCAATCAATGGAGAGTTTCAGCCCGTTTCGACGCTTCGATGGTTGAACAGTATAACGGTATGTACCTTACTTCTGTTGACGTATTCGTAAACGATTTGGCAGATGCCCATAAAATCCAGATCTACGATATGGGGAACATCAACCTGCCTGGTCCTGGTGCCTTACTTTACGAACAGGATTTCTTCCCGAATATTGCCGACTGGACAACTGTAGTGTTGGTTGATCCTGTTTATATTTCAGGAACAGACATCTGGATTGGATATTGGATGGATCAGCCAGCCGGAATTTTCCCTGCCGGTGTGGATGCAGGTCCTGTTAACCCTGATGGTGACTGGATGTCTTCCGGTCCGGGTTGGGGTCACTTAAGTGACAATCCTGATTTCCAGGTGAATTGGAACATTCGCGGAACCTTAACCGGCGAAGCAGGTGTTGTTTGGTTGTCGACCAATCCTTCAGAAGGCGTTCTTGAACCAGCTGCTGAGCAAAACATAACAGTTACTGTTGATGCCAGTGATCTCCAGGAATTATCAATCTACAAAGGTAAACTTCATGTTCAAAGCAATGACCCTGTTAATGAACAACTGAATATCAGCGTTTGGATCACTGTGTTGGTTGGTGTAAACGAAAACGGCGAAAAAGCCTATGTTAGTGTTTATCCTAATCCCGCCAACGATGTGTTAAATGTGGTTGCAAACACGGAAATATCAAGTGTAAGCATCAGCAACAATCTCGGACAGGTTGTTTACAGTCAAACTGTTAACAAAACCGAAACCATGATTCGTCTGGATGAATTCAAAACCGGAATGTATTTTGTTCGTATTGAAACTGCCAATGGCACAGCGACACAAAAACTGATGGTTGAATAATCCTTCACTATCTGATTAAATGCATGATCAAAGGCTGTTTCGAAAGAAACAGCCTTTGATTTTTAAAGAGTAGCCAACGTTCAGTAATGAGTTGCGGATTAGTTTTTATTTTTAAGATTAATCGTCAATCCGTAGTAATATTAGTGGATTTTTTATTTTGCTTCATCTTTGCCAATATTCTGTGAGAAATGTATGTAAAATCGAACCAATTGTTTGCCGATAAACAATTCGAAGAAATCTATTCAAAAATAAACCGGCCGGTTGTGATTGCCGATGATATCCGTAACCCTGATAATGCCGGAGCCCTCATCCGCCTGGCCGACAATATCGGTGCAGCACATGTGTATTTTTTAGCATCGGATGATTCAGTTCACCTGCCAAAAATGCAACGGGTAGCAGCAAGCAGTTATGGAAATCTATCATGGAGTTTCGAAAAAAATAAAGTCATTCCAAACACAATCACCGAAAAATTCACCCTTGTGGCCTTGGAAACAACTACCCATGCCACCAATTTATTCACTACTGCGTTGCCCGACAATCCGGCTTTTATTGTAGGAAACGAAAGAGTAGGAATAAGCAAAGAACTGTTGGGGCAGGCCGTAATGAGTGTTTATATTCCTGTGCCCGGATTGACCCGTTCGCTCAATGTGACGCATGCGGCAGCCGTAATATTCTTCGAATGGCTGAGACAGATGCAGCTCAGGTTTGCCTGATTTCATTAATTTTGCCTCCAAACAAATCGTATGTTCAGGAAACACTACAAACACCTTTTTTTCGATCTCGACCGCACCCTGTGGGATTTTGATACCAGTTCGCATGAGACATTTGTTTATATGTTCAGTAAATTTGATTTACCGGGTTATGGTATTGAATCATTCGATAAGTTCATCGAAGTCTATCACAAACACAATGATTATTTTTGGGATTTGTATCGCAAAGGCGAATTGAAAAAAGAGGTGCTGCGTGGTATCAGATTCAAGGCGACCTTTGAGTCATTTGGTATTGATAACAAGGAATTAATTGAAAAAATTACAGAAGACTATTTGTATCACTCACCACGCAATGTATTTTTGTTTCCAAACACCCATAAAACACTTGAATATTTGCAAGATAAGGTCGATTTACATTTGATTACAAACGGTTTCGAAGAGGTTCAGGAGATAAAAATGCAGTCGTCTGACCTGCGGAAATACTTCAAAACTGTGGTTACTTCGGAAGAGGCAGGCGTGAAAAAACCGGATGCAGGGATTTTTAAATTTGCTTTACATCGCGCAGGTGCCAATGCCGCTGAAAGCCTCATGATTGGCGATGATCTTGAAGTGGATATCGAAGGTGCCCGCTTGTTTGGGATGGATACCGTGTTCTTTAATCCTGAAAAGCTGCCACATCCGGGCAACGCAACCTTTGAAATCAGCGATCTGTGCGAATTGTGTGATTATTTTTGAAAAGTAGCCAGCACTGTTTTCTGCCCCTTCACCTTATCGCCGATTTTCACGTTTACTGTGGCGGACAGCGGAACAAAAAAATCGACCCGCGATCCAAAACGTATCAGACCGAATTCATCACCCTGGGTTGCAACAGTTCCCTTCTTAACATAGCAAACGATGCGCCGCGCCATCATGCCTGCAATCTGTCTGAAAAGTACTTCTTTTCCTTTCCCGGCTGAGACAACAACAGTATTTCTTTCGTTCTCTTCAGATGACTTTGGATGGTTGGCAAACAGAAACTTTCCGGGGTGGTATTTCACGTAAGTCACCTTGCCATCAATGGGAAACCAGTTGATATGCACATTCATGGGTGACATGAAAACAGAAATCTGCTTCCTCCGGTCGTTAAAATATTCCGGTTCAAAAACCTCTTCAATCACAACAACAGTGCCATCGGCCGATGAAACAACCGAATCGACCTGCCGGTTAACGGTGCGTCGGGGCACGCGAAAGAAACTAATTTCCCATAAAAGTGTCAACCCAAGCACGGTATAGAACAGGTAATGAAAAACAGTTTGTGTTGGGAAGAAGTAATATAAAATGGCTGCAAAAACTGCGTAAATCAGTGTTGAAACTGCAATAATTTTGATGCCTTCGCGGTGTATATACATAATTATTGTGCGATTATCAGATAAACAAAAACAAAAGGAATTACAAAAAAGGTAGCATCAAAACGGTCGAGGATGCCACCGTGACCCGGAATCAGATTGCCCGAATCTTTCACACCGGCCTGACGTTTCAACATCGACTCTGTCAGGTCGCCCAGACTTCCGAAAATTACCACAATGGTGGCCATTGCCAGTGATTGATTCAATCCGAGTAATCCGGTATAATGGGCATATAAAGCGGCTATGCCTAGCGTAAAGATAAACCCGCCTACGCTGCCTTCCCAGCTCTTTTTGGGAGAGATGCGTTCAAACAAACGATGTTTCCCCACCAGGCTGCCCACCAGGTAGGCAAAGGTGTCGTTCACCCAGATCATGACAATCACACTCAGTAGTAAGACAGGGCCGGCCTGTTCACCGATAATGCCAGGGTTATAAAAGTAGAGTGACAGTGCCGAAGGCAAGGCCACCAGAATCAAGGCCGCGTATTGGGCCGTGGCGATACCGGTGAAAGTATTTTTGGTTGAAAACAAACTATGCAAAAATGGGAAAAAGAGTGGAAAAACCAACAGAACCAACAGATTAACAGGAAAAATATTCAAGGCATGCAATGCGAAAAGGCCATAGGCCGTAACAGATACAGCAATAGAGGCTGACAAACCAGCTGTTGATTTGTTTGCTCCAAGCAAGCGGTTCATTTCGATGGTTCCTTTGATGGTTACAAACAGCATGAGTGCAGCAAAAATATAGGGTGAAATCAGGATTGACCCAACAACGACCACTGCAAAAATGAATCCGTAAAGTGTTCTGGTTATCAGGTTCTTCATCTTACAATCGCCTTCATTTTTTATCCCTGTGGGCGGGCAAAGATAATTACTTTTCGATGAAATGATAGTTATTAGACTCAGAATGTGTTTTTATGAGTTATATGTTGCATGTATTCCCTCGCTCGCATGCGGTTATGTCGCGTTATGGACTCCGTTACCTCACAATCAATCACCCATGCAAAATGATAAATTGACCTGTCTGCTCCATTCTTTTTGCCAGCGAAATTTCTTTATTTGCTATTTTTGTGAGGATATAAAATGCAAGGATATGTTATCGGATGGCAAGGATGAAAACAAGCGCAATCCTGCCTGCCGCAAGCAAGGTTCTCAGGCCGCTTTGCTGAATAAATCCGCGTCATGATAGTGAATCATGAAAACAGTTCTATAATTTTACTCAACAATTCAAATGCCATGAAAAAACTTATTGTACCAATCATCGCAGCCTTGCTGATATGTGCAGCTTGCAGTAAAAAAGAAAACGAAATTACCCTGCGGGTAGGATTGAACAGTGAAGATGTGAGCATCCACACCCTTAACCCGGCAATGCAGATCGAATACGGCCATCCCGATTCGATAGATTTCGACGGCGACCTGAATTATGATCTGTTGATTTTCCAAACCCAGAAACCTGTTTCAGCCGGTTTCATTGCCGAAACATGGATTGCAGGCAGAAATCAAATAAAAGTGGTGCTTTCTGATATTAATGCGTATCCCGATACACTGGTTTATGGAAGTGAGATCAGTAATGGAAGTCATTGGGTAGTTGCAAATGGGAACGATCTGATTTTGCATGGCGTAGAATTATACAGTGGAAACAGTTACACGCTGATTGGCAATTTCCTTGGGTTCACCGAACATTACCTGGGGGTTTGTGTTGGTTCCCGTTTCGGATGGCTTAAAGTAAAACGGAATGCGGAGAACGGGAAAATGGAAGTGCTGGAATGGGCGATCATGATATAAAGGCACATTGCTGCCGTGCGAAAAAATCACCTCAGGTATTTAGTTATGTGGTTCGCCATAAACACAGCTACAGAACGAAAATCTGCACTTTTTTGTGAAAGACGAATTCATAAATACTGACACATGTGCAGCCGAAAAAATAAGTTTGCTTTGATTTTGTTTTTTTGAAATAACTGATTTACATTTGTTTTGCTAATACAACAAACAAACCTATTTGCCAAACTTCAAACATGGATAAATACAGGAATTTCACTATAAAACAAAGTAAAACTTATGGATTTGAAAGGTTAGGGTGTCGTTTAGCTTATTTAAGAAACTTCAACATAATTCCGAAATAATTGCCATAAGGTGATTAGCCATTCCTAGCCAATGCTAAAAAACTAAGAACATGGACACTGAAATTAATTTTTTAACGGAGAGAATAATAGAACTTGAAAGGGAAAATTCTATTCTTAGACAGCAACAAATTGAGATAACTGAAGCCAAAGAGTTGTATTTGAAAATATTTGAGAATTTTCCGGCTTTGATTTGGCGTTCGCGTTTAGATAAATTGTGTGACTATTTTAATAAAACCTGGCTTGACTTTACAGGCAGAACGATGGAACAAGAATTTGGAAATGGATGGGCAGAAGGAGTTCATCCTGAGGATTTTGATTTTTGTTTAAAGACTTATGTTGCCGCATTTGATAAAAGACAGTCGTTTTTAATGGAATATCGTATGAAAAATAAGTTTGGCGATTATTGTTGGATAAGAGATTTTGGACAACCATTTTACGATTTAGACAATACGTTTATAGGATATATTGGTTCGTGTTACGATATAACTGAAAATAAAAATAACGAACTTAAACTCGTTGAATTAAATGCTACAAAAGATAAATTTTTCTCCATCATTGCCCACGATCTAAAAAATCCTTTCAATTCTATTTTGGGCTTTAGCGAACATATTGTAGAAAAGGTCAATGAAAAGGACTATGAAAAAATTGGCGAATTTGCTGACATCGTGCGGCAATCATCTAATAGAGCAATGGATTTGCTTATGAACCTTATGGAATGGGCTCAATCGCAATCTGGCCGGATGGAATACAAACCTGAATATTTCGAAATAAATACAATCGTCAACGAAGCAATACTTTTAATGAAAGGTAACGCTGAGCAAAAGTCCATCATCATGACAAATAAGCTTTCGTCTGGCATCCAAGTTAATGCCGATAAAGCCATGCTTAGCACCGTGCTGAGAAATTTGATTTCTAATGCAATAAAATTCACGCAGCCAAATGGAAAGATTACCGTCACATCAGTTGTAAAGCAGAATGAGTTAACTATTTCGGTAATCGACACTGGAGTCGGTATTTCAAAAGAAAGAATAAACAAATTATTCAAAATTAGTGAAAGTTATTCAACGAAAGGCACACAAAAGGAAAATGGAACAGGATTGGGTTTGATTCTTTGCAAAGAATTTATTGAAAAAAACAATGGGAAAATTTGGGCCGAAAGTATAGTTGGAACCGGAACGACTTTTTACTTTTCATTACCATTAGGTAAAGAGAATAGGCAAAATATTGAAATGTTAAAACAGTAAGAGCTTTGAAATGGAACTAGCTTGTTTTCTAAACGCAGGAAATGAAGCACATGGCAATAATAGCAAAATACCCGCATGTCGGGTTTCCTGCCAAAGCGGACAGGCAGGTCCTTCGTTGACAAGAAATTAGAAATTTGAATTGCAGTACTTCGTAGGAAGTTCATCGGGAAACTACCGCCCTGAGTGTATTTGCGGATCGTTGGCGTTAATTATTCAAATAATACCAAACTATGAGTAGAACAACAAGGAATATAATTATTACTTTAATTTGCTTTTTAGGGTATTATTTTGCTTTAGAGAACTTCGAGAAAGTAATGCTACTGATTGACAGGTTTTTTAATTACAGACTCTTAAGCTCTTTTATTACTTATATCATAATTGGTATTCCGATATTTTTGGGAACTTTCTTCATTAATAAAAATTTCAATATTTTCAATAGTTTAGGTCTTTCAAAAAATATTTTGAAAGGACTTTTGCTTGCAATGATATTCACGCTGCCAATGTTCATAGGTGGACTTATTTTTTATAAATTCAATACAGAAATTTCACTCGCGAATTTAATTGCAAGTACAATCTTAGCAGGTCTTTTTGAGGAGCTATATTTCAGGGGATTCTTATTCGGTCAAATTTTCAGAAATACAAAACTTGGGTTTATTCCTTCAATAATTATCGGTGCAATAGTATTTGCTTCTGCGCACTTATACCAAAGTCAAGACTTTTCGATAATGACAGGTATTTTTATAACTACATTTTTAGGTGCAATATTTTTCGCCTGGCTTTTTGTTGAATGGGATTATAATTTATGGGTTCCAATTTTTCTGCATACACTTATGAACTTATCTTGGGAATTATTCAATGTTAGTGACAATGCATTAGGAAACATAACCTCAAATATATTTCGGTGCTTGACAATTGCAGTTGCAATTATTCTAACTATTCTATTCAAAAAAAAACACGGACAGAAATTAACTATTAACCGGTATACATTATTGAGCAAAATATAGCTAATGCCAGGTTGAACGAATTCAGTACGCTGCACTATCCAATGGAAATTGGATTGGGTATGATTGGGGTCGAAAATGTTTCATAGTGTCAATATACCGACAGACTTCCTTTTAACTTAATTTTCAAATTCTCTCATTTTCAAATTTTCAAATTTGATTTTCATTTTTTTAACATTTCCCCCCGCTTTACCCAAAAGTTTTCTTTCGATATTATAGCTATTTTTGCCCACTAAATTGATAGGGAATGCTCAGATTAAATGTTGGTGATAAGGTGAAGTTTTTGAATGAACTAGGTGGTGGCACCGTCAAAAAGCTGATGGACAGCCGCATGGTGATGATCGAAATTGAGGATGGATTTGATATTCCTGTATTGATGAGTGAGTTGGTGCTCGCCAATCCAGAGGTGGTCAGTCAGCCGAAACGTAATACACAGGTTGATAATCTTCAAAAAGAAATACAACAAAAAGCAGCACAGGAAGCCGCCGAAGAAGACCAGGCACGCAAAGGCAAACTTCGTCGTTTTGGAAAAAATCCGGAAGCCGAAGGTATTTATCTGGCTTTTTTGCCCCACGAACAACAATGGATATTAACAGGCCTGCTCGATGTGGTGCTGGTAAACCATACACCCGCCGAACTGCTTTACAGCTTTGGTTTAAAGACCGAAACAGGTTTATTAAATGCCGATTTCGGGCAATTGGAACCCTATTCACGCATCAATATCGAAACCATTTCGCGCAACGATATCAATGCCTGGTGCGAAGGGATTGTGCAGGCCATTCTGGTGTTCGAACAATCTACCGAGGTGTATCATCCGCTTTTTTCGCCCTTCGATGTCAAACCAAACCGGTTTTACAAAGAAGGCAGTTACGTCATGTCGGGTATACTCGGCGACAAAGCCCTGATGGTTTGTCTGCAAACATTGGTCGCCCTGAAGAGTTCAGGAAACTACAAACAGAGTCTTGAATTCCAGACCGAAATAACCGAACCTGTGCGGACAGTCACCAAAGAAAAAGCCTTGATCGACAAGCACCGGAAGGAGCAAGGCGAAGCGGTTATTGATTTGCATATTGGCGAACTGGTCGATAATATTTCGGGGCTGACAAGTCACGATATGTTTAAAATACAATTTGATTACTTCGAAAAAACCCTGCATAGTGCCCTGCAAAACGATTACACAAAAGTGACTTATATACATGGTGTTGGCAATGGTGTGTTAAAAAACGCGATTGTAAAAGCACTCGAATCATTTGAAGAAACAGAGAATAAAATGGCCTCCATGGCTAAATTTGGCGTGGGAGCGATTGATGTTATTATTAAACAAAGTGAAAGTTGAAAGTGGGAAGGGGGAAGAGGGAAGATGGAAGATGGAAGAGGACTGCTCGGAGCAAGATAAGGAAAATGGAAGTATTGTTATCACTTAAATAAATATGGAAGAAAGAATTAATTCTGGCGCACCTGTAATTGAATTTAAATTTGAAAAACTGATCATCTGGCAAAGGGCCATGGATTATGGTGAAAAAATTACCAGCATTGCCAATACTTTTCCAAAAGAAGAAATTTATAACCTTTCATCACATATAAGAAGAGCTGTTGATTCAATTGCCCTAAATATTTCTGAAGGTGCTATTGAACAATCTGCCCCTGAATTTAAGAAGTTTATTGGTTATTCTGTGCGGTCATTGGCGGAGGTAGTAACATGTCTGCATAAAGCCAAAAGACGTAATTATATTTCTAAAGATGAATTTTTAATGCACTATGAATACGCTTTCAACCTGATGAATATGATGATTTCGTTTAAACAAAAAATTCATTGAAATGAACTTCCCACTTCCCACTTCCCACTTCCCACTTCCCCCTTCCCACTTCCCTCTTCCCCCTTCCCACTTCCCTCTTCCCACTTAATAAATATCTTTGACCAATATTTTTCTAATTAAAACCCAAACAACAAACAATATGAAGAAGATTATACAAACACTATTCTCAATGGAAGTAATGGGATTGCTTATCCTGGTATTTGCAATTTCCATCGGTACGGCCACATTCATCGAAAACGACTATGGTGCCGTTGGCGCCAAGGTGGCGGTGTATCATGCCACATGGTTCGAAATCCTGTTGTTGCTTTTATGCATCAATCTGGTTGTTAATATCTTTCGTTACAAGATGTATCGCCGCGAGAAAATGATGGTGTTCACATTTCATGTGTCGTTTATTATTATACTCATCGGATCAGCCATTACACGTTATGTAGGATATGAAGGCGTGATGAGTATTCGCGAAGGTGCCACTGCCAGTACCATGTTGTCTGATCAGACGCATGTTGTGGCTGAGCTTGTCAATAATGGAAACGTAAAATCGACCGATAAGGAAGTTATGATGTCAGCTTTTTCGGAGCATAGCTACCACGACAGTGAGACCATGGATGGTAAAAAATTCAGTTTCAAATCGGTGCGGTTTGTTCCGAATGCGCAGGAAGTGATTACTGAGGGAGCTCCCGGACAAGGTGTTCCGTACATCACCATAGTGGCTTCCACAGGAAATTCAGGTCGGCAGTCAATCATGTTAAAGGAGGGAGAAACAAAAAGGTTCATGGGGTATAAAATTAATTTTGGCCTTGCATTTGACAGCACAGCCGTCAACATAAGGATGGTAAATGGCGCATTACAGGTGCAGAGTCCGTATGTGCTTTCAACCATGGCAATGGCTGATGCTTCCAAAGATACCATTGCTCCTTTCACAGAGGTTCCATTTCAGATGATGAAACTTCACGGATTTGGCGAACTGAAACTTGTGCTGACCGAAGTAAAACAAAATGGCGTGATCGATTATGAATCGGCCGAAAGCAAGGATTCTCAATTTATGGATGCACTGATCGTAAAAGTTGAATCAGGAAACGAAACAAAAGAGGTTGCATTGCGTGGTGGACAAGGGTATCAGGGAGAAACAACCTCTTTCGAGATGAATGGGGTTAAGGTTAATCTGACTTACGGTGCCACATTGATCAACTTGCCATTTGGTATCAAACTCAACGATTTTGAACTGGAACGCTATCCTGGAAGTCGTAGTCCGGCTTCGTATGCCAGTCAGGTTACCTTGATTGACAAACAGAAAGGCGTAGAAATGCCCTATCGGATATTTATGAATAATGTGTTGAATTACAGGGGATATCGCTTTTTTCAGTCCTCATTTGATAAGGATGAAAAAGGAACAGTGTTGTCGGTTAACAAGGATGGTGCAGGCACCTTCGTCACCTATCTTGGGTATTTACTCATGACATTGGGCATGATGCTCGCGTTGTTTGTAAAAAACACTCGTTTTGCCCATTTGGGTAAATTATTGAAGAACAGCACAGCCACGGCCAAATTGCTGTTGGTAGGTATATTGCTGTCAACATCCACCCTGATGGCGCAAAACTCAGATTTAGTTGGTGTTGATAAGGATCATGCTGCCAAATTCGGACGATTGCTGGTGCAGGATCAGGATGGTCGTCTGAAACCAATGAATACAGTGGCAAGTGAGTTACTGCGCAAGATATCGCGGAAAAACAGTTTCAAAGGACTGAATCCGGAGCAGGTGTATCTTGGCATGCTGCTCGATCCGCAAAAATGGCAGCGTACCCCCATGATCAAGGTGAAACACCCTGAGTTGAAAAAATTTCTTGGCATTAATGATGATCTGGCTGCATTTACCGATGTACTCGATTTCGAAAAGGGCGGTAATTACAAACTCCGCGATCTGGTAAGTCAGGCCTATCAGAAAAAAGCTTCGGAAAGAAGCAAATTTGATCAGGATGTGATTGCTGTCGATGAAAGAGTAAATATCTTTTATATGGCAGTTACAGGTGAATTGTTGAAAATACTTCCCGATACAAAAAATTCTCATGCACCATGGTTAAAACCGGGAGATGCCGTGATCGGACTTTCGAAAAGTGATTCATCCTTCATTGCCTCTGTATTGCCGGTATATTTGCAGTCACTCTCAAGCCACGATATGAAGCAGGCTGATATGCTCCTTACCGGAATCATTGATTACCAGAAGAAATTCGGCAAAGAAATCATTCAATCCGATTCCAACATCAGTGCTGAGATTATGTATAACAAACTGATGATCTTCGATCGTTTGAGTAACTACTTTGGTTTGGTGGGGGTAATTATGTTGGTGTTGGTTTTTATGAATATTTTCAAAGAACGCAAATGGATCAACAAATCAGTGGGCATTTTCTATATTATCGTCATTATATTCTTTGCATTACAAACGCTTGGGCTTGGATTGCGCTGGTATATATCAGGTCGGGCACCTTGGAGTAATGGCTATGAATCAATGATTTATATATCATGGGTGACGGTGTTGGCCGGGCTTATTTTCTCACGGAAATCGCCCATGACTATTGCAGCGACTTCAATTCTGGCGGCAATTATTCTGATGGTGGCACATCTTAGCTGGATGGATCCTGAAATTACCAATCTTGTGCCTGTATTGAAATCATACTGGCTAACGATCCACGTTTCGGTAATTACGGCCAGCTATGGATTCCTTGCATTAGGTGCTCTACTCGGCTTTATCAATTTGTTGCTGATGATACTGAAGACCCCGAAGAACTTCGATAATATTGGAAAGAGAATAAAGGAACTGAACATGATCAACGAGCGTGCCGTTATCATTGGATTGTATCTGCTAACCATTGGTACTTTCCTTGGTGGTGTGTGGGCGAATGAATCATGGGGACGTTACTGGGGATGGGATCCGAAAGAAACATGGGCGTTGGTTACCGTGCTGGTCTATTCATTTGTCGCACATATGGGCTATGTACCCGGTTTAAAAACTGATTATTCATTCAGTTTGGCCACACTGGTCTCCTTCAGTTCAGTAATCATGACATATTTTGGAGTTAATTACTATTTATCAGGCTTGCACTCCTATGCCAAAGGCGATCCGGTGCCGGTACCGACTTTTGTATATTACACATTGGCTGTGATTGCAATCGTATCGGTAACAGCCTGGTTGAACGAACGTAAGATGACAAAGTTGGTGAAATAGTGCTGACAATAAAAAAAGGCCGCAGATGCAATCTGCGGCCTTTTTTTATTATGCTTAATGAAGATTATTTATTACTAAAGAAAACCGGTTTCACTACGAGTTGCAACCATGCCCACGAACTCATGGCTTCGTCATTTTCCGAAATATGCTGGATTCTGAACATCGTTGATCCTGGCAGCATGAACGAATAGCCACCGTTGAGTTCCATAATCTTGTGCATCTTCCATTTGAAATGTAAATCGACTTCCGATCCCAATCCTTTATCGTAATAGGAAGGATTTCCCTCTGTATCAATTACCGAAACAACGTCAGTATTTAGTGTGAACAGGTGGTAATCAGCCTGTAAACTCAGTTTATCATTGGGTTTGTATTTCAGATTAAGAAAATAGTCGTTCAGCCCACCGTTTCCGGTTGTAGCCTGCATACTCGAAAAGAGATCCATCAATCCATAATAACTGTGGGTGTTTCCATAGAGCATATCAAACATATTGTCAGAGGTTTTATCGGCTGCATCGTCACCCGATACCAGTGTAACGCCTGCGCCCACTGCAAATATCCCCAAATTATAATCTGCTTTCGCATTGAAGTTATATGCACTTGCGTCAATGCCTTTTTTGGTTTTACCATTCTGCAAGTATATATTCGCCATCACAGTCAAGGCATCTTTCTGATAATCAACGATTGCACCATAGGTACCTTTCATATAGATTATTTCTGAAGTGTCGTTTTTGGTGAATCCCGAGGCGATCGCAATCAGGGCTCCTTTCAGATGATCGTTGAATTTATAACCGGCATGAATGAAATTCATGGTTTTCATTTTATTGCTTGAATACAGATTTCCGAAAGTATTGTCAGCCTGGTTGTTGTAAGAGATAGCAGCATCAAAAGTCAGTTTTTCGCGCACATACTGATATAAAATGGCGTCGTATTTGAGCGCCTGCACATTCCAGTTACGTGTCGATAGGAGTCGGCCATCGTCATAATCAAAATACTGACGACCTATTTTTAATGAAGAATGCGAACTCATATCCATCTGAATCCATGCTTCGTTGATTTCAACACTGGCAGCATCACCATATACTCCTGTTCCTGAATAATTTGTTTCATCACCCCATATTCTGGCATCCTGAAAACTAACGGATGTCTTGATCCAGTCATGTTGAAACTGCAATCCGACGCGGGTTCGCTGGGTGATCAGATAGGCGGGGAGTTTTTTATCGGTGTTCAGGTTCTTATAACCGCTTCTTACTTCGGCTTGAGGCCGGAACTCACCACTAACGGTTAACTGTCCAAAAAGGGCTACCGGGACAAATATCATCCCAATAAGCAATAAACGAATACATGTACTTTTCATTGATGTTTGGTTTTTGTTGTGTCTAAAATATGATTTTCTAATTATCGTTCTTATTAATAAAACAAACCTTTCAAATAGGATTTTGTCATTTCCATTTGTGGATTTTCGAAAAACTCATTAGCAGGGCCTTGCTCAATCACCTCACCCATATACATAAATACCACATGATCGGCAATGCGCCGGGCCTGGCGTAAAATATGTGTCACCATTACAATGGTATAACTCGATTTCAACTCAGCAAATTTTTCTTCAATCAGTTGACTTGAAATAGGATCGAGTGCGGAGGTTGGTTCATCGGCCAAAATTATACGTGGATCAACTGCCAGTCCTCGTGCAAGACAAAGACGCTGTTGTTGCCCGATCGAAAGGACAGCAGCCGGATCGCGTAACCTGTCTTTAACTTCTTCCCAAAGATTCACCTGACGCAGATAATGTTCCACCCGTTTTTCGAGAAATCTCTTCTTCTTTCTGCCACTGATGCGCAATCCGTAAGCGACATTGTTGAAAATATTCATGGGAAGTGGGTAGGGGCGCTGGGCCAATAATCCCATCATCTTCCTGATTTCGGTGATATCATCGTTTGTATTGAGTATGTCCCGGTCGCCGATAAAAATATTACCTGACACTTTTGCTTGTGTGTTGAGATCCGTCAGTCTGTTCATGCATCGCATAAGCGTCGTTTTTCCACAGCCTGATGGTCCCATAATTACCGTAATCTTATGGCGCGGAATATCAACATTGATATTCTTCAGAATCTGTTGCTTCTCGAATGACAGATTAAGGTTTCTGATACTGATTTCCGGTTGATCCATTTTAGTAATTTATCTTATTTTTCTTATAACTATAGGTCAGTATTCTGGCCAATAAACTGATAAATAATATGATTGCAATGAGTATCACTGCTGAAGCATAAGCGCGTTGCCTCACTTCAAGAATGGGTGAGCTTAATTGAAAAAATATGGCCAAGGGCAATGTAGCCGTTGGTTGATTCAGCGAGGTTGGGATATAATCGGTATAGCCTGTTGTTAGCAGGACAGAGGCAGCATCTCCGATTGCCCTGCCAAATGAAAGTAAAATAGCAGTAATGATACCAGCAATAGATTGTTTGAAGAACACCCTGTATGATATTTCTGATTTTGTTGATCCAAGTGACAAGGCTGATTCGAACAACCCACGGGGTATGGTCATCAATACTTCGTCAATAGCCCTGATCATGATGGGTACAATAAAAACGGTGACCGTAATAATCCCCGCCAACAGCGATGTGCGCAAACCAAAGAAAATCATCAATGTAAAACCAAAGGCACCGTAAACAATGGATGGAATACCACAGAGCAGATCCATCAGAAACCTGATTCCATTGACAATTTTCTTCCATTTTGTGAGGTGAATATTCATAAATAAGGCAACTGGCAGGCCAATAGCAAGTGCCAAACTGGTCGCCCCCACAGCCACATACAATGATCCGATGATGGCATTCAGAATTCCACCACCTTTACCAAAATAATAACCACCTTCGGGTACTTTCGAAATCATATCCCAATTCAGATGAGGCAATCCGGCGGATAAGATGCTGTATATAATATGGCACAACACCATGATAATGAATGTACTGGAAATAAACATCAGCCCCCTGAAAAAATATTCTTCTGCTTGTCTGCGGTTCATGGTTAGTTGTGTTTACCTGATCTGATAATTAATAGCCGGGAGCCTGCATTAAAAAATAATACTACCACAAACAGAATGAAGGCCGAAAGCATCAGTGCTGCATCATACTGTGGAATCGACATCATTTCACCATAATTGTTTGCAATAAGCGCTGGCAGGGGATAGCCGGGTTGTAGAATTCCGGTTGGGACTTTTGCCACGTTTCCGACCACCATTAACACAGCAATGGTTTCTCCAAATGCCCGTGACATGCCTAATCCAAATGAAGAAATGATGCCCGGAAGTCCTTTTTTCAACACTACAAATTTTATCGTTTGCCAGCGTGTCGCCCCCAACGAAAGTGATGCTTCAGACAATTCGACCGGTATATTATTGAATAGTTCGATTAAAATATTGAGTACAAATGGAATAACCATGATGGAAAGTACGATGGAGCCTGCCAAAATGGAATAGCCTGAGGATGATTTACCAAGAAATGGCGCTACATGATCTGAAATAAAGGGTATAATCACCAGGATGCCCCAAACACCGTAAATCACCGATGGAATACCGGCAAGTATGTCAATCACCGGTTGCATAATTTTCAATACCCATTTCTTGGCATATTGGGTAAGATGTATGGATGTTAGCAGGCAAATCGGAATTGAAAACAACAAGGCCAAAATGGTCACCCAAACCGAACTGACGATGAAAGGATAAAATCCAAATTCACCTGACAACGGTTTCCAGTTACTTGAGAAAAGTAAAGTAAGCAATGGTTGCTGTTCCAACAGGGGGAGTGATTTTATCACCAATCCAGCTGTTAGCACCAGTGGAATCAGAAGGACAATCGACAAACTGGCAATCATCCAGCTTGTATGGATAGAGTTGCGAAGTTTTCGACTGATATCAAATAATCTGAATCTCATTGTAGTTTCTGAAGTTCTGAGGCAATTTTCTCAGGGGAAAGTTGTACATAACCTGCGCTACCGACATATTGTTGTCCTTCGGTGAGTATCCATGTAATAAACGCGATTGACAGTGGATTGGTTGGCTGGCCTTTGGCAATCAAATAGAGATCGCGGGCTGGTGGTGATGGATAGGCGCCTGTTGCGATAGCATTCATTATTTCATCCAGCGAATGATAAAAGTCTTCTTCCGGATCAATGACACCATTTGCATTCATATCAATGGGTATGATTGAAATCCCGGGATAAACTTTCCGGCTGGAAATATCGTAGGCATAAATTACATTGTTGAAGCCGATCCCATTCACGTCATTTTTCACTGCATCAGCAATACCAGGATCACCAAAAACGCCAATTCCGTTCAAACTTTCCTGATTCTTGCCCAGAAACAATCCCCACATTTCAGCAGCACCGCATGCATCCGAACGTGTGTAAACGTTGATTTTGGCGTTACTGCCTGTTAATCCCTGGCATTGATTCCATTGTTTGGTGGTCTGGGTAATGTAAATATCTGAAAAGGCTTGTTTTGTAAGTCCAACCTTTAACAATTGATCAGCGTACGGGTTGCTGGGATTCATGGTAGGAAGCACGGCATCTTTGGCAACAGCGATAAACCAGGCACCTTTGTCCAGTTCTGCCTGAGTGACACCCCGCGAAAACATGCCAAGATCAATCATGCCCGACAAGGCATCTGCCATTCCTTTTCCTGCCCCACCGGCGCTGATGTCGATTCTGACATCAGGATTGATTTTCTTAAATTCTTCGGCCCATTTTACTGTCATCGGATACAAGGCAAAAGCTCCCGAAATGGATAGCGTTCCCTGTAATTTACCCGAATTGTTTTGTTGTTTGTTCTGATTTGATTGACAAGACAGCAGCATAGTGCCTAAAAAGAGTATAAGTATTGGAATACCAATATTTCTCGGAATGTTGTTTTTGACCATTGATTTGAAATTAGAATGAATGATGATGTTCAGATTTACCAAAATTCTCAGTAAACAAAATTATTCATTTGGATTGGGAACTTTTGCTATAGAAATACTTAATATTTCAGGTATTAAGACGTATTTGACAGATAAGTATTAATGCGTAATAAAATCCCGAATTAACTGGGACTTCGTCTGAAGTCAATCGATAAAATTTATGAAACATATTTATTTGGCCCTGAAAACCAGTAACTTCTGATCATCAATAAAGAGTTCGAACTCATCATTGGGCATTGTTTTCCCAACACCGGCTGGTGTACCGGTAAAAATATAATCGCCTTTTCGGAGGGTGATGAATTGTGAAACATAGGCGATGATGCGATCGAAACCAAAGATCATGTCTTTGCTGTTTCCATGCTGACGCCACTCACCGTTAATTTTCAGGCCAAATAATATGTCCATGCCTTTGAACTGTTCGATGGGAATAAATTCACCAACAGGTGCCGATTGGTCAAATGCCTTGGCCATTTCCCATGGAAGACCCTTGTCCTTACATTCAGTCTGCAAGTCGCGGGCTGTAAAATCTATGCCAACAGTAATTTCTTCGTAGTATTTATAGGCAAATTTTTCGGCGATGTGCTTTCCATGTTTACTGATTTTTATAACCAATTCAGTTTCATAATGAATATCATTCGAAAACTCAGGCAGAAAAAAGGGGTTATGGGGATGCAGTAAGGCTGTGTCAGGTTTCATGAAAAAAACTGGTTTAGTTGGAACCGGATTGTTCAGTTCCCTGGCATGATCAGCGTAATTGCGACCGATACAGACTATTTTCATGGCTTATTGAATTGATTTACACAGTCGTATTTTTTCCAAAATTACGAAGTTTTATCTGTGTAATTAGTTTTTTGGTGTATAACGGAAACTCACCTTTCATCATCCAGTCGTAATAGGATGGCTCTTTCATAAAGACCTCTTCCACTGGTTTCCCTTTGTGTTTGCCAAAATGAAATACTTCCTGTTTTTGATCATTATAAATGATTTGCCCGGCAAGGTCAGCTGTATGTTGCTGAACGGAAAAATCATGTAACGCATTGATATCATTTACTATCGGACTCGAAACATCTCCATTTCTCGTTTCGTGTAGTGTATTTTGATATCGATCGAGCTGGGCCATCAGAATATGGTAAGTTGCTTTGGTGTCGGCTTCCGCTGAATGGGCATCCACTAATTCCTGATTACAGAAAAACCTGTAAGCTCCTTTGAGTGTGCGTGGTTCCATTTTCATAAAAATATTCTGGACATCCACCATCTTTCGTTTTTTCAAATCGAAGTCGATATCACAACGCAGAAATTCTTCCATGAGGAGTGGAATGTCAAATTTCAAAGCGTTATAACCAGCTAAATCACAGTTGTTTAAAAAGGTATGCAGTTCTTTTGCAACTTCTTTGAAAGTGGGCGCATCTTTCACATCTTCATCTGTTATACCATGAAATTTCATCGACTCAGCCGGAATTGGCATCTCCGGATTCACCCTGATTGTTTTAATCTCTTCTTTGTGGTCGAGATGGACTTTGAGAATACAGATTTCAATAATACGGTCAGTGGTGATATTGAGCCCGGTTGTCTCCAGATCGAAAAATGCTATCGGACGTTTTAAAAATAATTCCATAATATGATCAAGAAAAAAAAAGGTTGGAATGATGTTACCAACCCATTGTAAATCAATTAAATTTCAGTGTTTGGATCGAAATTTTCGAGTAGCTCCTTCAGTCGTTTAAGGTACATGCCACCCAGCGCACCATCAACAATACGATGATCATATGCCAGGGATAGTATCATGATAGAACGGATGGCTATCACATCGCCCATGACGGTTTCAAGTACCGCCGGTTGTTTACGAATGGCACCAATGGCCAATATGGCTACCTGTGGCTGATTGATAACAGGAGTTCCTGTTAAACTGTCGAAAGAACCGAAATTGGTGATGGTAAAGGTTCCTCCCTGAATATCATCCGGATCCAGCTTATTCGCACGGGCACGGTTTGCAAGGTCGTTCACGGATTTGGTGATGCCAAGCAGGTTTTTTTCATCAACATTTTTAATCACAGGAACAATCAGATTGCCTGAGGGTAAGGCTGTTGCCATTCCGATATTAATATTTTTGCGTAATATCATCTTGTATCCGTCAACGGATGCATTCACCTGAGGAAATTCTCTCAGCGCTTTGGCTGCAGCATGAAAGAAAATGGGGGTATAAGTTATTTTTTGATTTTCTCGCTGCTGAAAACTGTCTTTGACCTTATTGCGCCAGTTAACAATATTGGTAACATCCACGTCAATAAATGAGGTAACATGGGGAGAAACCTGTTTCGACATCACCATATGATCGGCAATCAATCGACGCATACGATCCATTTCGATGACGGTGTCACCTGATTCAGTTTTTACTTTTGGGGCTTCATTCCTGACAATGGTCTTTGCTTCAGCAGCTTGGAGTGGAGCAATCGTTTTCGCTGGAACGGCAGATTTATTCTTAAGGTAACTAAAAACATCTTCTTTTGTTACCCTGTCGTCTTTTCCGCTACCTTTTATGCTATCAAGTTCGCTTATTGATATTTTTTCCTGTTTGGCAATACTTTTAACGAGCGGTGAATAAAATCTGTCTGATTTTTCTAACACTAATTCTTCTACAACAGCAGATTCAGGTTTCTCAGAAACAGGCAAATCGACCGCATGAACAGCTATTGCTGGTTCTTCAGCTTCTTCACCATCCATGCTTACAACTGCAATAACAGTTCCGACAGGAACCACATCTCCTTCATTAAACAGCGATTTTATTAACTTGCCTTCTACTGGTGATGGTATTTCCGAGTCAACCTTGTCGGTTGCAATCTCAACAATCGGATCATCTTCAGCGACAGCGTCTCCCACTTTTTTCAACCATTTGGTAATTGTAGCTTCAATTATACTCTCGCCTAATTTTGGCATGATGATATCAAAGTTTGCCATGTTTTCTAAATTTTCGCTTTTACTATTCTTGTCAATTAACGATCAATTTAAGACTCGTTTTAAAAGGTGGCAAAGGTAATCATAAAATTTCGAAAGTAGAACAATTCTAAATAATTTGGGACTTTTGCTGTCGAAAAAGGATTTACTTTTTTTTCTGATTGGGTTGTAGTTTTTTTTTATTTTTGCTCTTGGAAATGAACATAAACCAAAAGTAATTTCAAAATGGAAGATCACGAAAATCAAGGAAGAAAAGAAGAAATGTTTTCGAGGGCGATCAGAGCCGGTAAAAGGACCTATTTCTTTGATGTTAAAGTAACGCGTGGTGAAGATAAATATTTGACAATCACTGAATCGAAACGCCGGTTCAGCACTGAACAAGGAAAGTTTATTTACGAGAAACACAAACTTTTTTTATACAAAGAAGATTTCGAAAAGTTTGTAAAAGGTCTTGAGGAATCAATCGAATTTGTCAAAACAGGAGTATATCCTGAGAATTATGGGGTTGAAGAATCAGTTGAGACTGAGCACGATAATCTTACCTTTGAAGATCTTGCGTAGTTTTCAGATTATTTGCTAGTATTGCATCCCAACGCACAGCTGCATCATGGCAGCTTTTTTGTTTTTCGGTGAAGTCAATCGTTAAATGTTGAAAAGTTCATGATGTAGAATCAGGTTCGGCATTAATTAAAACTTACTTTTGTGTGGCTTTCGAGTCATCTATTAATATTTAATACGCATATAATCAATATTATGGGTAAAACCATTGCCATCGCTAATCAAAAAGGCGGGGTGGGTAAAACTACCTCTGCCATCAACCTTGCTGCCAGCCTCGCCGTGCTCGAATACCGAACATTGCTGATTGATGCTGATCCACAGGCCAATGCAACCTCAGGTGTCGGTTTCGATCCTAAAAATATCAAAACCAGTATATACGAATGTATCATTGATGATATTAATCCAAAAGATATCATCCTTGATACCCCAACCCCGAATCTATACTTATTACCTGCACATATTGACCTAGTAGGGGCTGAGATTGAAATGATCAACCTGCCAAACAGGGAAAAAATGATGAAGAATGTTATCGCAAAATTAAAAGATGACTACGATTTTATTATCATCGATTGTTCTCCCTCCCTTGGATTGATTACCGTAAACTCTCTAACAGCCGCCGATTCGGTAATTGTTCCGGTTCAGTGCGAGTATTTCGCACTCGAAGGCTTAGGTAAATTACTGAATACCATTAAAATAGTCCAGACAAGATTGAATCCAGAATTGGACATTGAAGGAATATTGTTGACTATGTTCGACTCACGGTTACGTTTATCAAAACAGGTGGTCGACGAGGTGAAAACCCATTTCCAGCAAATGGTTTTCGATACAATTATCTCAAGAAATACGCGTTTGAGTGAGGCTCCAAGCTTTGGTGAAACAATCATTATGCATGATGCAACCAGCACTGGGGCAATTAATTACCTTAATCTGGCACGTGAGATTCTTCAAAAAAATAATATGACAAGCCTTACTGCCGAAGAGAAAAATATTGATCTGAATAACAATGAGTAGTTTAAAGAATAAGAAACGCGGCCTTGGTCGGGGCCTGGATGCTATCCTCGAAAGTCCCGACACAGATATCACCTCAAAAGATATTTCTGGTAATTATGTTGCTGGTGCCATCGCAGAAATCGATATTGACAAAATTGAAGCCAATCCGTTTCAGCCACGGACTGATTTTGAAGACATGCCCTTGCGTGAACTGGCAGCATCGATTAAGCAACAGGGTGTTATACAGCCGGTTACTGTTCGTAAAATGGGGTATGACCGTTATCAGCTTATTTCGGGTGAGCGTCGTTTACGTGCTTCAAAAATGGCAGGACTCGAAACGATACCTGTGTTTGTGCGGGTAGCCAATGACGAGCAAATGCTCGAAATGGCACTCATCGAGAATATTCATCGTGAAAACCTGAATGCCATTGAAATTGCTATTTCGTACCAACGTTTGATGGATGAGTGTAATCTTACACAAGAGAAACTAAGTGAACAGGTTGGCAAAAGCCGTACCAGTATCACGAATTTCATTCGGTTATTGAAATTGCCTCCTGAAGTTCAGGTTGCACTACGCGATGGGCACATCACCATGGGACACGCAAGGGCCATCATTAATGTTGAAGAACCGGCAAAACAATTGTATCTGCTACAACATATTATTGAAAAAGAATTGAATGTGAGGCAGGTTGAAGCATTGGTTCGAAATTTGAATAACCCGAAAGTACCCGGCAAAGGCCTTACAAAAGTATTGGTGCCCGAGAATATAAAAACACAGAACAAAGAGATTTCTGAGTCACTGGAATTAAAAACCGATGTCAGGCGCGATGTCAATGGCAAAGGAACCTTGATCATTCACTTCAAAAACGATGATGATTTTTATCGCCTGTATACCACTATTTTAAGTCAAAAATGATACAATGGCGCGTATACTGATAGCCCTGCTTCTGGTATTGACATTTATTTCACCCATAAATGCGCAAATTCAAGCCAATAATAGTGAGATGATCACCGTGCCAAAAAAGCATTCGCCCAAAAGGGCTACACTATATTCTGCATTATTGCCGGGATTGGGACAGGCTTATAATAAAAAATACTGGAAAATTCCGATTGTTTACGCTGGTATTGGGACGCTCGCTTATTTCATAACTACTTACCACAAGGTGTATCTGCAGGCCAGAGAGGCATACGACTATGTTTCAAATGAGTACGAATATCCAATTGACAATGACATGGTCGAAAAATACAGTGAAGCTGATTTATCGGAGATCAGGGACTATTATCGGCGAAACACAGAGTTGACCTGGATTTTAACAGGTTTGTGGTATATTCTGAATATCATCGATGCCAATGTTGATGCCCATTTTTTTGATTATGATATTAGTGATGACCTAACCATACAAATTCAACCTGTGATTGAATCAGGTTATATGCCGGATAGACCGATCGGAAATACCTTGATGACCGGTGTTGGTATCAGTGTTAAATTTTAAATTGCTGTATGATGAAACAATTGAAAATCTGTTTGATTGGCTATGGCCGCATGGGTAAAGAGGTTGAAAAATTTGTGATTCAGCGTGGTCACAAAGTGTTTCTCAAACTCGATAATGAACATGATTGGTTGAATAATATTCAGGATTTTTTACTGAGTGACGTGGCCATTGATTTCAGTATTCCAAATAAGGTGATCAACAATATCCATAAATGTTTCGATGGAAATATCCCTATTGTTGTCGGAACAACGGGTTGGTATGATCAACTGAAAGAAGTAAAAAGCTGGTGTATTGAAACAAACCAAAGCCTGTTTTATGCGCCCAATTTCAGCCTTGGAATGAACGTTGTGTTTGAAATGAACAAATTATTGGCTGCATTAACGGCAACATATAATTATAAATTTGTTATCAGCGAAACCCATCATATCAATAAAATTGATGCTCCGAGTGGGACAGCGATTCAGCTTGCCAATGATATTATTGATAAGAATTCGGGTTATCTTGGTTGGAAGATTGGTCAGCATGTTGCTGATAATCTTATTTCGATTGAAGTAACTCGTCGTGAAAATGTGAGTGGTATCCATGAAATTACCGCACAATCTGAGGAAGATAAAATTTGTTTGCGTCACGAAGCCAAAGGCCTGGATGGATTTGCACTTGGGGCTGTTCTCGCGGCAGAGTTTTTGTATGATAAAAAAGGGATTTATACCATTGATGATCTTTTGAACGCCGCTTTAAAACGTTGAAAATGAATAAATTATTTAAATTGGCTGTTTTACTTAGTTGTGTTTTCTTATATGGGTTACTATCATCGTGTCATTGCATAAAAAATTCATCAGTTCCGGCAATCAAAGTTGTGCAACAATGTGATAGTATTTGCCATCCGATCACAAAAACCAATAAACAAATCGATTTGTTGAAAGGTGATTTTTTTGATATTGAATCAATGTCGGTCGAGGGGAATTATCTGAAACTAGAGATTAGTTACGGTGGCGGTTGTGGTGAAACCGAATTACAATTGTTTTACCACGATATTGATGATTCCGCAATTCCTGCAAAAGTTTATCTTGCGTCAAAATTTATTGATAATGACCCATGTAGAGCAATGGTTCGCGATACCCTGCACTTCGATTTGAGTGCTTTTGAAGGAGTCGCCCGCTCAGGTGGTATTACTCTTTTCATGAAAGGATTCGATAAAAAGGCGAATTTCGCACTGCCACTGCATTGATTATAAATTATTAACAATTAGCTACTGTTTTAATTTACAAACAGTTCGCTACCTTTGCCACTTCAATAAAAAGCCTTATGATCGGACTAATCATTATCATCCCTTTACTTTTCACCATCCCAACGGCATTTGCATGGCAATTGTTTGCCAAAGCCGGATACAAAAGTGTTTATGCAATTATACCTTTTTATAACCTGCATTTTTTACTCAAAATCATCCATAAACCATTGTGGTGGTGGGTTTTTCTGGTAATTCCCTTCATAAATGTTTTTGTTTATATGCTGATGTTGGTTGAATTGGTGAAGTGTTTTGGTAAATTCCATTTGTGGGAGCAGCTTGTTGCTGTTGTGTTTCCTTTTATTTATTTTCCATTTCTATCGATAAAAACAACCCTTGTATATCACGATCCGGAAACAACCAAACGCCCTACAAAAGGTCCGGTGCGCGAATGGGTAGATGCTATCATTTTCGCTGTTGTTGCAGCAACCATCATCCGGACATTTCTGCTGGAAGCATACACAATCCCAACTTCGAGTATGGAGAAATCGCTCCTTGTTGGCGATTTTCTGTTTGTCAGCAAAATAAGTTACGGTCCGAAAGTACCCAACACTCCGATTGCTTTTCCTTTTGTGCATCATACCATGCCGTTAAGCACAACCATGAAATCATATGTGGAATGGATTAAATTTCCTTATTACCGGTTTGCCGGCTTAGGCAATGTAAACCGCTACGATGCAGTCGTATTTAATTATCCGGCCGGTGACACCTTAAGCGATAAATTTCAGAGCAATGTGAGTTATTATTCATTGATAAAAGAATATGGACGCGACCGTGTTTGGAATGATGAACGAAATTTTGGTAAAATAATCGCCCGTCCTGTTGATAAACGAGAAAATTATATCAAACGTTGTGTTGGTTTACCTGGTGATGTAATTCACATAATTGATGCCGACTTATATGTAAACAACAGCCCTGCATTTATCCCGGCTGGAATACAGTTTAAATATATTGTCAAGACCAATGGAAGTCCGATAAACCAGCGCGTACTGGATAAAATGAACATCACCGAAGGAAAACGATCCGGCAACAGCGAGTTTTTATTTTGGATAAGCCCGGATATCGCAGCACAAATTAAAGAATTGCCCAATGTGACTGAGGTTACAAAGATGCTTGAACCTGGCGGTGAGAGAAATCCTGATGTGTTCCCCAACAGCCCGAATTTCAACTGGAATATAGATAATTTTGGTCCGATGACTGTTCCAAAAGCCGGAACAAGTATCAGTCTCACGACAGAGAATCTTCCCCTTTATTCGAGAATTATCACTGCCTACGAAGGCAATACATTGAAAGTTGATGGAAACAACATCATGATCAATGGAAAACAGGTGAATTCTTATACTTTTAAAATGGACTATTTCTGGATGATGGGTGACAACAGGCATAATTCTGCCGATTCCCGTATCTGGGGTTTCGTGCCTTACGATCATGTTGTTGGTAAAGCTGTCTTCGTATGGCTATCTCTTGACCCGAATAAAACGCTGTTCGGAGGAAAGATCAGGTTTAATAAATCAATGCGTTTTGTTAAGTAAATCAATATATTAATATGAAAAAAGCTTTTTTAGAAACCGATCATGGCACCATGAGTATCGAATTGTTCGATGATGACGCGCCAAAAACTGTAGCAAATTTTATTAAATTGGCTGAATCAGGATTTTACAATGGATTGAAATTTCACCGGGTAATTCCCAATTTTGTTGTTCAGGGGGGCTGTCCAAAAGGTGATGGCTCGGGTGGACCTGGCTATAAAATCGATTGTGAACTGACCGGTAAAAAACAGGTTCACGAACGTGGTGTACTCTCAATGGCCCATGCCGGAAGAAACACAGGTGGATCCCAGTTTTTTATCTGTCACAGCCGTCAAAACACTGCCCATCTCGACCGCAATCATACCGTTTTTGGTAAAGTTTACGAGAATGTCGAAATCGTTGACGAGATCAGACAAGGTGATAAAATCATTTCGATTAAGATTGTTGAAGATTAGCGAATAATAGTTTTTGAGGGTGTTTATCTGCCTTCTTGAAAAAACCTGTTTCTGTTTTAAGAAGAAACAGGTTTTTTTAGTCAATTTCATTACTTTTGCAACACAACGTCTATTAATTATTATGGCTGAACCCACAGGCAAACGCAAAACCAATATCCTTAAGGATCAGGAATCCGAGAAGGTTACTGAGGCTCCTGTGTCAAAAAAGAGTCCCAAGAAAGTTGTTGCTCCCCGGAAGTTGTTCATTTTTGATGAGCGCTTTAAGAAGGTGATCGGCGCCCTGCTTATTTTTATTGCCATTTATTTATTGCTGGCCTTTGGCACTTTTCTGGTCAATTGGTTCAATGAAATAACGGATGATATTTTTGGCGATTTTCCCATTGCAAATGTGCTGCGTGGTGAAGACCGCGATGTAAAAAATAATACTGGTAATTTTGGTGCCATGCTGTCGCAACTACTTGTGAAAGAAGGTTTTGGAGCTGGTTCTTTTTATCTTGTGATTTTATTGTTAAACTGGGGAATCCGGTTGGTTGTTGGTTTCAGATTACTTACCCCCTGGCGCAACTGGCGCCTGGCCATCTTGTCACTTATATGGTTACCATTGTTACTCTCCTTTAGTTTGCCCGATGATCCGTTAAATGTACTTGGTGGCGCTGTCGGTATGTTTCTTGTGAAATATCTCAGCAGTTTGCTCGGAACAGTGGGGGTCATTTTTACGTTGGCTTTTGTTTTTCTTGCTTTTTTAATTGCGACTTTCAATTTTTCTTTTCTACTACCTTCGAAAGGTGAAAAGTCGGACGACAAAAAGAGAAAATCGGGCGATAATCAACCTGAAGATAAATACAATACCATCGAATATGCTGTAGAAGATGTGCCTGATGCGATTTTTGGAACAGTTGGGAAACCTGTCGGTAAAAATGATTTGGTACTTGATGCAGATGTAATTGACCTCGATCCTGAACCTTCTTTCGATGATTTGAAACCTGAAGCAGGCAAGGAGGTGGAGTTAAGTGTTGTGAAACCGGCAGGTGAAGAAGTGAAGACAAAAGGTCCCATCGAACGTCAGGGTTTGGATACAAAATTTGATCCAACGCTCGACCTGCCTGATTTTCGTTTCCCACCTCTCGATTTGCTTAACGAGTACGGTGACGGTAAAATTACGGTGGATCGCACCGAATTGGAAGCCAATAAGAATAGGATTGTCGAAACGCTTGGAAATTATTCAATTGGTATTGAACGAATTAAAGCAACCATTGGACCAACGGTTACCTTGTATGAAATTGTCCCTTCCGCCGGCGTTAGAATTGCACGGATTAAGGGACTTGAAGATGACATTGCCTTAAGTTTATCAGCAATGGGAATTCGTATTATCGCACCAATACCTGGCAAAGGAACGGTTGGTATTGAAGTTCCCAATCTGAAACCTGAAATTGTTTCAATGCGATCCATCATTGGATCGGATCGTTTCAGACTGAGTAATTATGAATTGCCGTTTGGGTTGGGAAAAACCATTGCCAATGAAAGTTACGTGGCTGACCTGACAAAAATGCCCCATATTTTGATGGCCGGTGCTACAGGACAAGGAAAATCAGTCGGATTGAATGCAATTATCACCTCACTGTTGTATTGCAAACATCCTTCCGAATTGAAGTTTATTATGGTCGATCCCAAAAAGGTAGAATTAAGCCTTTTCAGCCGTATCGAAAGACATTATCTGGCCAAATTACCTGATTCGGAAGAAGCCATTATCACCGACACCCGTAAGGTTGTTCGTACCCTGAATTCGTTAAGTATCGAGATGGATGAGCGTTACGATTTGCTAAAAGATGCACAGGTACGCAATATCAAGGAATACAATATTAAGTTTAAAGAAAGAAGGCTGGTGCCACGCGCAGATGTGAAACACCGTTTTCTTCCCTATTTTGTGCTTGTGGTTGATGAGTTTGCCGATCTGATCATGACTGCCGGAAAAGAGATTGAGGGTCCGATAACACGGCTGGCGCAGCTTGCCCGTGCAGTTGGTATTCATTTGATTATCGCAACACAACGCCCATCAGTAAATATAATCACCGGAACAATCAAAGCAAATTTTCCAGCCAGACTTGCCTTTCGTGTCATCTCACGTATCGATTCGCGCACTATTCTCGATACTGGTGGCGCCGATCAGTTGGTGGGTAGGGGAGATATGCTGCTTTCAACTGGAAATGATATTGTCCGCTTGCAATGTGCTTTTATTGATACACCAGAAGTTGAACGACTTACAGATTTTATCGGTTCGCAGCGCGGTTACCCGGATGCCTATCACTTACCCGAATTTGCTGAAGAGCAGGATGAATTGGCCGATGTATTTGATCCATCCGATCGCGATGAACTTTTTGAAGATGCTGCCCGCATGATTGTGCAACACCAGCAAGGATCGACCTCATTATTACAGCGCAAGTTAAAACTTGGATATAACCGTGCAGGGCGGATAATAGACCAACTTGAAGCCGCCGGAATCGTTGGTCCGTTCGAAGGTAGTAAGGCCCGTGAAGTACGTGTGGCCAACGAAATGGCTTTGGAACAGTTTTTGAAGGACTTAGACTCAAAAAACCTATAAAATGATTAAGAAAATATCAGTTACAACTTTTTTAATTCTCTCACTTTTCTTATTTGCTGGCCATGTTTCAGCGCAAAAGAATGCCGAGCAATTATTAAAAAGTGTCATCGACAACACTAAAACTTACAAAACACTTACGGTTGATTTCAGTTACAATATGCTGAACAACGAAGCCGGTATCGATGAAATAAATAAAGGCTCCCTCTCGATGATGGGTGATGCCTATAAATTGACAATGGCTGGTCAAATGGTCATGTGCGATGCGAAAACTGTTTGGACATACCTGGAAGACAGTCAGGAAGTGATGGTAAGCAATGCCGAAAAATCGGAAGATGCCATTACGCCAAGTAGTATATTGACATCCTATTATGAAGATTATAAAGCATCCTTCACGAACGACAAGGCCAACAACGCCAAAGGCCTGAAAACCATTGAGCTGAAACCAAATAAAGTCAAAAAATTTGTAAAAATTCAGATTGGGATCGACGAAGCAAAACAGCAGATTGTCAATTTTTCGATCTTTGATAATGGCGGCAACACTTTCGTGTATGATATCACTAACATGACGCCCAACACCCCGATGACAGAGGCTGATTTTAAATTTAATACTGCTAAATATCCTGGTGTCGATGTAGTGGATATGAGATAAATTCTAACAGTGTAAGAATTTCATTTTCAAAGAAATGCATTTAATCAGGCGAATTTGATTGAAATATGTTCAGTAATTCAGATTTTCTTAGCCATTATTTTTATATTATTTTTAATAAGCATAGATGAATATTTCCATCGATATCAGTTATTATCCACTTACGGATGCCTTTGTTCCTCCAATACTTGATTTTATTTCAAGGTTAAATCAATATACTGAAATTAAAGTAATTACAAGTGGCTTGAGCACCCAGGTTTTTGGAACCTATGATGATGTAATGCGGATTGTTACCGCTGAAATGAAGGTTTCATGTGAGCTTCCACATTCGGTGTTTGTGCTCAAAATTGTGAACTCCGACCGCCAGCATTATCATGGAAATAAGTAGTTTTTTCGATATATTTCTGCAGAATCTTTATCAAACCACTGTGCTTGAAATCATTGCAGTGGTTTTCGGTTTGTTGAGTGTCTGGTACAGCAGGCAAGTGAATATCCTGGTTTATCCCACAGGTATTTTAAGTGTTTTGATTTACGTTTATATTTGTTTTCATGCCGGTTTATATGCTGATATGGGGATTAATTGGGTCTATTTCGTGATGAGTGTGTTTGGATGGTACAACTGGACACTGAAGAAACAGGATGATACGAAGGTGAAGATAGCTTGGTTGAGCCTAAAAGGTCATATAACAGCTGTATTTGTCGTGATCATTTCATTTATTTTAATCAGTTATGTTCTGATAAATTATACCGATAGTACAGTCCCATATATCGATGCATTTACTACATCGGTTTTTATCGTGGGAATGTGGTTAATGGCTGTAAAAAAAATCGAGAACTGGATTTACTGGATCATCGGCGATATAATTTGCATGCCCATGTTTTTCTATAAAGGATTGGTATTTACAAGTTTTCAGTATTTTGTATTCCTAATATTGGCAGTCATGGGGTTTTATTCGTGGCGAAAAGAAGTTGGAAATGCTTAAAAAAATTGCCATTACTGGTCCTGAATCTACTGGAAAATCCTGGTTAGCCGAACATCTTGCCCGGAAATTCAATACTGTTTGGGCTCCTGAGTTTGCACGTGAATATTTGTCAGAACGGAAATCTTCATATACAATTGATGATGTGGTTGCCATTGCCAAAGGTCAGATTGCACAAGAAATATTTTGGGAAGGAAGAGCTGCAGATTTTCTATTTAGCGACACTGAAATGCTGGTTTGTAAAATATGGACCGATTTCGTTTTTGGGAAAATTCCTAAGTTTATTCAGGAAGCATTTGAAAATCAGCAGTATGATTTGTATTTATTATGCAATATTGATTTGCCATGGGAGCCGGATCCTTTGCGCGAACATCCCAACAGCCGTGAATTAATCTTTGAAAAATACAAGCAAGCACTAATTCAGGCAAAATTACCATTTGTTATTATCTCCGGTGTTGGCGAAAACCGCTTGAATCATGCAATAAATGTCATCCAACAGCAGTTTTCAGATTAATTTTGCACCATGATGAATTCGCCTGAAAAAGAGAAATTGCATATACTTTTTTTACCTCGCTGGTATCCAAATCGTTACGATCCAATGTTTGGATTATTTGTGCATCGCCATGCCGAAGCTGTCGCACTCAATCATCAGGTTTCTGTAGTTTATGTAAATGAAGCCGGTTCAGATCAGATGAAAGTCTATGAAATCAACCAAGCTGAAGAACAAGGTGTTTTCAACACGACAATTTATTATCGAAAATCGTCACTAAAGCCAGGTTTTCTGTCGAAAGTCATTAATATTTACAGGTTTTTTAATGCCAATTTTGTTGGGATAAAATTGATTAAGAAAAACACCGGCAACTTTCATCTGATTCATGTTCATATACTTACACGACTCGGTTTGATTGCATTATGGTTTAATATAGCCAACGGTATTCCTTATATCATCACGGAGCATTGGTCAAGGTATCTGCCACTAACCAACGGATTCAAGGGTTTCTGGCGAAAGAAATTGACAAAAACGATTGTCAGGCACGCATCTGCAGTAACCACGGTCACCGATAACCTTGCCGATGCCATGAAAAATCATGGTTTATTGAATCCAAATTATGTTGTGTTGCCAAATGTGGTCGATGTCAGGCTTTTTAACATTCTACACCAAAAAACGAATAAGCCGATTAGGATGGTTCACATCAGTTGTTTTGAAGATCGGTCTAAAAACATTTCCGGATTAATGAACTCGTTTCGAAAGTTGTCAAAAGTTCGTCAGGATTTCGAATGTGTTTTGGTTGGTGATGGACTGGATTATCAAAAAATCAAAAATTCTGCCGTTGACCTTGAATCAGCCGGTTTGGTTCGTTTCACAGGACTACTTCAAAATCAGGAACTTGTTGAGGAATTGGCTGCATCTGATTTTTTAGTGCTCTTCAGTAATTATGAAAATATGCCGGTTGTTATTTTGGAGGCATTCGCTTGTGGAATACCTGTGGTTGCTACCCGTGTGGGTGGTATCCCCGAAATGGTAAACAAGGAAAATGGTTTGTTGGTCGATGCTTCTGATGAAACTCAATTAGTTGATGCACTGGATGCAATGTTGGGTTCATTTAAAATGTATGATCCAATTTTACTTCGCGAAAGTGTCAGATTAACAAATAGTTATGAGGCTGTTGGCGAGTTTCTAAGTAAACTTTATCTGAAAAGTATACGTTAAGTGTTTTGATGATTGATAGTCAGTAACCAACAAGAATTTCGGTTATACCCACCTGCTGACAGACTTTAATAATCGAATCAACCAATATATAGAATGATAAGACACTAATGGCAACCCACAATACAAAGTTTATTTGCGGATCCGGCTCAGGTAGAATGCTAAGCACTATTCCATTGAGCGCCGAAATGTAAATTGAGAAGCTGAGAATAAATAACATTGAGTTGTGAAAAAAAATCACCAGAATTATATGTCAATTGAAATTTAATGTAATTTTGGTATTCAAATACTTATATAATTTTATGTCGAAAATCGTAACATTAACTGAGGCGGCTTCCATCGCATTGCATGGAATGATTATTGTCGCAAAAGCAGAAACACTGGTGAATGTTGTTGAAATTGCAGATCTTACAGGAAGTTCGAAACATCATGTTGCGAAAATATTCCAACGGCTAGTAAAAGATAATTTTTTGAATTCACATCGGGGCCCGACAGGTGGATTCACTTTGAAAAAAAAACCGGAAGAAATCAGTTTACTCGAATTGTACGAGTCAATTGAAGGGAAAATTGAAATTACCAGTTGTCCACACGACAAAGCAGTTTGTCCATTTAACAAGTGTATTATGGAAAATGTAACAAAAAAAATGACCACCGATTTCCGCGATCACCTGTTGAAGCATACCCTGGCTGATTATCTACAATAACCGTCATGAAAGGTTTTAGTTTGATTTATTTTTGTCGGACAAGTTAAATAACCATGTAAAAATTGATCAACCTGACATTTGTTTTGTTTCATTTTCAGTTGTGCAATTCATTGGGTTTTCAGGTTGTTTTCAGTTAAAAAAGTATTAGAAATTAAACCTTAAAAAATAGAACCATGAATATCAATCCATTTCAGACCGCTACCTTGCTTAATTTCAATGATTTGATTGAATATGCTGCCGGAGGGGTTGTTAGCAAACAAGTGATCAAAGCCGAAAAAGGAAATGTTACGTTGTTTGCTTTTGATACCGGACAAGGACTTTCTGAACATTCAGCACCTTATGATGCGTTGGTTCAGGTTACAGAGGGGACTGCCGCTATTTTTATCGGTGGCAAGTCATTTGAACTGAAAGCATGTGAAAGCATCATAATGCCTGCCAATATTCCACATGCATTGAAGGCCACCACAGCCTTTAAAATGATTCTTACTATGATACGTGCCTGATACAATTTTGTATTATTGGTCAACCGTTGAATTTTCCTTTTTGAAAAGTCCTTTGGTATAAACCATCCCAATCTAAATATTATATATAAGTATTAGATATACAGTAGATTATATTTAGAATCAAATTTATATAATAAATTAAGTAACAGAATACTTAATTACATATATCTTTGTTCAATAAATGAGTTTCATGAAATATTTCACATTAACAGATAATCTTTTCGTTATCACCGAAAAATTTCCCCAGACTTTAGCGGTGTTTATCAGCCATGGTTTTACGCAGTTGGCAGATGAAGGCAAGCGAAGCACATTCGGGAAAGCTTTGCAGTTAGATATCGCCATACTGATGCGACAATTAGAACAGGATAATTTCATTCAGGCACTTGAAGCCTCCATTGATGGCAGTAGCCAGGAAGCGCGAAATAGCGATACTGTTTATGTAAAAGGATTGTTGCCATGTCCGGTTCGGTTGCCTTTACAGGAAACATTTGATGAGGTGATTGAATTGAAAGCAAGCCAGGGACTGAAAATTAATGCCGATCTCAAAGCAGCCTCGATGGGGTTGGACTGGATAAAGGAGGAAGTTGCCAACGCAAATTCCATCGATCAGTTAGACGACATCTATATTTCTGCTGGTTTCGATATGTTTTTCGATGATGAATATTTTGGTAGATTTATTAAGAGTCATGAGCTTTCCGATCCAACCCAATGGAATTCTATAAATAAAGATTTTGATAATGAGAACCTTTCTTTGAAGGATCCTCATGGAAGATATGGGATCATTGCCGTGGTTCCGGCGGTATTTCTGGTAAATACGGAAGTGCTGGGTGGCAGACCTGTTCCGCAATCGTGGAAAGAATTGTTAAACCCTGTGTATGAACGTAGTGTAAGCTTGCCTGTGGCTGATTTCGATTTATTTAATGCCATTTTACTTACCATCGACAACAATTATGGCAGAGATGCGGTGCGGGCATTGGGAAGAAATATGCTGATGAGTTTACATCCGGCGCAGATGGTAAAGTCCGATCGTCAGAAAATCAATAAACCGGCTATTACCATTATGCCGTATTTCTTTACGAAAATGGTGAAGGAAGGAAGTTCAATGAAAGCGGTCTGGCCAAAAGACGGAGCTATTATAAGTCCGATTTTTATGACTGGCAAGAACAATAATAATAGGCATATTGCTGAGGTGGCTGAAATTGTTTCAGGCGAAAAAGTAGCAACTATTTTATCGCATCAGGGGTTATTTCCAAGTCTGAATCCCAATATTGACAACCGTTTACCACAGGGGGCAAGCTTCTTATGGTTGGGTTGGGATTATATTGAATCTCATAATCTTAACAGCAAATTTTCTGAATGTCAGGAAGCATTCAACGAAAGTCAAATAGTTGAAAACATGAAACAATGAATTTAATAACCGTATCAGGTCCACCCTCATCTGGTAAAACAGCAATTATTCTGAAAACGGCTGAAACGTTTAAACAGAGAGGAATAAAGCTGGGCGCAGTGAAATTCGACTGTCTGCATACCGATGATGACTTAGCTTATGAAAAAGCCGGAATTCCGGTAAAAAAAGGACTTTCAGGTTCACTTTGTCCGGATCACTACTTTGTAAGTAATATTGAGGCTGTTGTCGATTGGGGTCTGAAAGAAGGTTTTGATCTGCTTGTTTCAGAAAGTGCCGGTTTATGTAACCGTTGTTCCCCTTATATAAAAGAGATTAAAGCTGTGTGTGTTATTGATAACCTGAGTGGCATTAACACACCAAAAAAAATTGGTCCCATGTTACGAATGGCTGATATTGTAGTTATTACAAAGGGTGATATTGTATCCCAGGCCGAGCGCGAAGTTTTTGCTTCCCGTGTACACGCTGTGAATCCGGTTGCGATCATTATGCATATTAATGGATTAACCGGTCAGGGTGCTTATGAGTTAGGTACATTGCTTTTTGATGAATCGAAACATATCAACACACTTAAAGGGAGTAAATTGCGCTTTTCGATGCCGTCTGCTTTGTGTTCTTATTGTTTGGGTGAAACACGGATTGGAGAAACCTACCAGTTGGGAAACGTACGTAAAATAAAGCTGGAGGAAAAACAGAATGATTAGTCAGGAATATCTTTTACAAACATCACCAAAAGTATTAATCGGTCGTTTTCCTTATTTGCAGACTTTTTTTGCAGGACTTACGCTAAAACTTGATAAACTGCAAGAAGTTTCATTACAGGAGATTATCTCGAATCTGGAGGATGAAGTGGCAGAAGATAACAGCTTTGAAGGTGTACATTTTATCAAACAATTGCAGGAGTTTATACAGCAGATGCAATCTTTCCTTGGAGAGGAAAGTAATGTGGTTGATTCCCTGACAATTCTGCCAGGCACCGACAAAAGCGGAAATCCTGAACAATTTGAAAGGCTGATTTTTGAAAAAAGTACCATAACGAGTATTGTTGGTCCGACAGGGTCAGGAAAAAGCAGATTATTGGCTGATATTGAATGGGTGGCGCAAGGTGATACACCAACCGGCAGAACCATTTTGATCAATGGTGAAAAACCATCGGCTGATTGGCGCTTTGCTTCAGGCAAGAAACTCGTGGCGCAACTTTCGCAAAATATGAATTTTGTCATGGATTTGACGGTGGCCGAGTTTATTGAACTGCATGCCGAGAGCAGAATGGTTAACAATATTGATCAAATTGTAGGTAAAATAATCGACGCTGCAAACGATCTTGCCGGAGAGAAATTTGAACCAACAACCCCGATCACATCACTGAGTGGGGGGCAATCGAGGGCACTGATGATTGCCGATACTGCCATGCTGAGTAGTAGTCCGGTAGTTTTGATCGATGAAATTGAAAATGCAGGGATCGATCGTAAAAAGGCATTGCAATTATTGATTGGCGAAGAAAAAGTGGTGCTGATGGCCACGCATGACCCAATTTTAGCTTTAATGGCGCATCAACGTATCGTAATCAGAAATGGTGGTATACATAAAGTGATTAAAACAAGTCAGGAGGAAAAAACCATGCTGAAAGATTTAGAAGTGGCTGATCAGGCGATTCATCAATTGCGCACAAGGCTTCGTTCGGGCGAAGTATTATATGCAAATATCAGATAATAAGAGTATTAAAATTTTAAAGTTATTAATTATGTCACACGAAGGGTGTTCCGGAAGTTTTACGAATGGTAAAATGATGGCTGATAAAGTCCGTCAAATGGGATTTAATGAACAATTTATGCCGATGCCATTTGAGATAGAATGTGAAAATTGCAACATTAAATTCGAAATGGCACAGTTTGAATCGCATTGCCCCGAATGCGATATGGTATATGCTGTTACTCCTTGCCATGCGTTTGATCCTGCGCAGATTATGGCAGCCGGAGTAGGTTATTGATTTTTAATAGATAAATGGTTTGTAATATTCTTTAGTTATCACACGTTTCAGACCTCTGAAACTAGTCGCGCATTGATCATTAATGCCTACTTTTGCAAAGTTATACAAATCAAAAATTGAAAAATTTACATCTTTTTATAGTCATCGGAGTTGTATACGCATTGTTGATTTCGTGCGCAAAGGACAACGACCCGGTTGTCATAATTCCACCATCGGTTCCCAAACTTGATGAAATATTCGATATCAGTAAGGTTACGCGCATCACCATCGAAATTTCGACTGTTGAATGGAATCGTTTACTCACATGTTTCGATATAAATTCGGCTAATGAAGAATACGTATTGGCTGATTTCAATATTGATGGTAGCAATTCAGATATCGATCTTGATAGTATCGGCATTCGTATCAGGGGGAACACCAGTCGCCGAAGACCCGAAGGTAATGAGGGTGAGCCCCATAATCAAATTGCTCCTGATTGGCATCATGCACATTATGCCTTAAATTTTAAAAAATATCGCAAGAACCAACGCTTCAATAATCTTGAAAAAATTAATCTGAAATGGTTTAAAGATGATGCGAATTATGTTCGCGAAGTATACTGTTACGATCTTTTTGAACGGTTTGGCGTATGGACAGCCCCGAAATCAAGCTATTGCTTGCTTACAATAAAAATAAAGGAAGATGATAAATCTGCCTATTTCGGCGTTTATCAGATGATTGAAAGTATTGATGAAGATTATGTTGTTAACAGGGCAAATAGTTTTACAGGTACAGATGGGAACCTTTGGAAATGCAGTTATGGTGCATCATTGAGATATCCGGATAGGGATAGAATGGGCGTAGAAGATATTACGCTTAATCCAAATACAGTTCAAACATTCATTTATGATCTTAAAACGAATAAAAAGGAACTGGAGCCAGCCAAGGATGAACTGGCATCCTTTATCAGTGATTTTAAGGCGAAAAGCGGTGTGGCTTTCAAAAACTGGGTTTCAGGAAAAATTGATGTACCATTACTTTTGCGCACCTATGCTGTGAATGTGATGGTAGGTATGTGGGACGACTATTGGGCCAACAATAATAACTATTATATGTATTTTGATACTGATGGGAAATTCTATTTCATTCCCTATGATTATGATAATACATTGGGGACTTCCTTGTTGATGGATAGCGGAACACAGGATTTTTTAAACTGGGGAAATCCGAACAATCCGTTGATTAAGAAAATTATCAATTTTCCTGAATATAAAGCATTGTATGTTGGTTATTTAAGAGAACTGGTCAATGCTGAAAAGGATTTGTTTTATGCGCCTAGCAGCATGGCCCGTATCGAAAACTGGCAAAATATGATTCGCCAAAATGTTCCTAATGATACCGGTGAAGATATGTCAATTGATGATTATCCTGCAAATTGGGCAAACAGGCCTCAATACCGGTTGAATGACCTAACCAATAATTTTTACGTAATAAGATCAGCCAATCTGCCTCCATTGTAATAAGCTTTTTACTGGATGTTAGTCATTCATTCGGATTAACTTTGGTAGAGTGGACCTTCATTTTACTAATTTTGTGCCCTTTAACAACAGTCTATGGCATTAACCTTACGGATTTTATTTTTATCAGGTCTTCTTTGGTTTTGTCAAAATATTTCTGTTAATGCCCAAACAATTAACCAATATTCGAAATACAATTTTCAAATTGAAACCCGGGGGCATTATGGTAATTTTATGCAGCATCACTTTGAAATGGAACGGTTTAATTCACATTTTCCTGCCTATGAAATCAATCTGCAGCGGGCAACATTTGGAAATAGACAATGGGAAGCCCTTTACCGTTATCCTATTATCGGAATAACAGCTTTTTATTCGCCTTTGGGCGGCCATAAAGAGATTGGTCAGGTTTTTGCCGTTTATCCATTCATCAATTTTCCGTTAAATCATGATATAGATAACAGTTTGAATTTCAAACTAGGGCTGGGTTTGGCCTGGATTACAAATAAATTTGACCCTGTTTTGAATTATAAACAATTTGCCATCGGGTCGCATGTAAACGCAGCCGTGAGCCTGAACTTCGAATACCGGTGTCAGGTCATGAAACGATTAACCTGGATCGCATCTGCCGGAATCACACACTTTTCAAACGGTTCGATGAAGACACCAAATTATGGCTTAAACATTTTTGCTGTTTCAACAGGACTTGCCTGGTTTATCAAACCACCCAATCCGTACCTGAATAAAAAGCTATTGCCGGAACTCTATTTATTTGAATTTGATGGAAAGAAATGGATTTCTACGGAACTCTCTGTTTCATTAGGAATGAAAGATATGACGCAGGAAGTTGGGCAGCGATTTTTCGTTTACAATCTGGCTTTGAATACGATGAAACAGGTTTCGATGCGAAGCAGAATTGGGCTGGGATTTGATGTTACTTTTGATGGTTCGGATAAGGCGGTACTCGAAAAAAAACTGGTTCACTATGATAGTAATTGGCAATTATTAAAACCCGGGGCTAATTTTGCGTATGAAATGCTACTCGATAAGACTTCGTTTTTATTCAATCTTGGCTTTCACCTCGCTGGTAAAGAACTAAGTGAAGGTCAGATGTATCAGAAACTGGCCGTGAAACAGCATTTTACCGACAATTTGTTTGGAACAGTTACATTGACAGCGCATTATGGTAAAGCCGATTACATAGGTTTCGGTGTTGGTTACCGGTTGAATTTTAAATATTACTAATTCCTGATGAAAAATAAAGCGCTTTATTTTAGTTTATTTTGCTTGTTACTTCTTTCCTGTAACAAGAAAAACGGGAACTGTTTTGACTCAACCGGATCTATTATTACAGAAACAAGGGAGATTCCTGAATTCACTAGTCTGAAAATGCTTGATAATGTTGATGTGGAAATTGATACCGGTGATGTAAATAGGATAGAGGTAACCTCCGGAGAACATATTATTAAAAATATAATTACCAGTGTAATTGATGCAGTGGTGCTGCAGGACTCAGTGCCTGTCATGACCAAGCAATTGGTGATTCAAAATCTTAATCAGTGCAACTGGTTGCGTAGCTACGACAAGCCCATAAAGGTGAAAATATGGGTAAATACCAAATTGAAAAGTATTGAGTATCGTTCCATTGGTGATTTAACTTGCTTAAATACAATTACTTCAGATACATTTTCAATAAACATTTTTGAAGGATCTGGCATCATCAATCTTGATTTAAACTGCCGGTTATCTTATTTGAATTTTCATTATGGCACTGCTGATTTGAATGTAAAAGGCACATCATTGGTAAATTACATTTATCAGGCAAGCTACGGACCTGTTAATGCAACTGAATTCTATACTGATTTTAATTACCTTGAAAACCGTGGCTCAAACAATTGTTATGTATATGCCAGATTATTTCTTGGTGTAACCATTAGTTCGATTGGAAATGTGTTTTATGCAGGGAATCCTGTTGAAGTAAGTTTCTTAAAAAATGGAAGTGGCGATATTATTAAAATTGAATGAGAGCGAAAGCTTGGTTTTTTAAGTTGAAAAGGTTTAATCACATACTTTTACATAGAAAGATCCATTGTTTATATTAGAACAACGGGTCTTTCAATGTTTTATATAGATTTCTATTTATTTATGACATCATATTTTGATTCACGTTCTTCAGCAACTTGCTTCCATTTTGGTAGAATCTTTTCTTTAAATTCATTCTTTTCCTTAATTAGTTTTTCCATTGGTAAACCAATATATTCCTGTGCTTTTTCCTTTGTTGTAATATCCGGGAAAGGAATTTCATTGGTGATGCCTTTAGTGGCAAGCAAACGTGCCAGTTTAACGCGGGCACTTTGGGCAAAATCAATTGATTTACCCAACACACGACCACTTTCAATTGGTGAGTGAAATGAACCACCATGTGAGGCGGCTACATAATCCCAGAACCATTGTCCATCACGGATTTCAATCAAAATCTCCTTCATCTCAACTTCTGTGGCGCCGGCATCCCAGGCAGCTTTTGCTTCAACATGCGCGTGTACCAATACTTCTTCTGCTTTGAGTCTTAATTCAGCAATATTGTTCTGGCGATCATAAACATTTTTAATAAGCGTTTCTTCACTTTCTCTGTGACAAGTCTGACATGCCTGTGAGATATACTTTAAAGGCGATGTAACATGGTGATTTGAGAACTTAACACCCCCTTCGCTAATGTAAGGCATATGACAATCCGCGCAGGCTACCCCACGTTCGGCATGGATGCCGGTTTTGTATAATTCGTAATCAGGATGTTGCATTTTAAGCATAGGCGCTTTGCTTAATGCATGAGTCCAATCACTGAATCCCTTGTCGTTGTAATATTTCAACATGTCCTCAGGGTTAAATCCATTTACCCATGGAAAAGTGAGATATGCTGCCCCTTCTGCGCCTGGTTTTTTCTTGTCAAAATAGTATTCCACATGGCACTGAGCGCAAACCAGCGAGCGCATTTCCTGTTGAGTGGCTTGTTTAATATCCTTGCCCATGGCCGTAAAGGCTTCAACAAGCGCCGGGCGCGTTATGGTCAGATCCATTGTTTCTGGATTATGACAATCTCCACAACCGATCGAATTGGTGATTTGTGGCCCCAAGGATGACCATGTGGTGCTGTAGAATTCTTTGATACCCATTTCATTCATCATACGTGGCACATCCGGACTCTTACATGTCCAGCATGTGCTCGATTGTGGCCCTGCTTCAGGGGCCATAGGACCACCTGTACGAATCGAATTTTGCACATCTTCAATGGCATGCGAATGACCACGTCCCTGACTGTAATCTTTCGAAAAGGCATAACCAGCCCAAAGTATTACAAGTGCCGGGTCTTCAGCAAGCATATCCCTCATCGCATTTCCTCCATGAGCAGTTCTGAAATCCGATTCGGAAGTTTTGCGGTAACTTTCATATTCTTTCGGATAGTTTTTGCCCCAGACTTCATTTCTGGGTTCAAAATCATTCAGTTTAACTTTTGGTTTGTAGGCAAATAGCGCTTCGGCCCTTCTTTCTGTGATTGATGAAACCAAAAGTCCCAGAGAGAATACTACAATAATTGTCACAACAAACAAAGTCCAGATGACCCAGGGACTGCGTTTTTTTTCGTTTAGAGAATTCATATTTTTAGAAATTTATTTTGTTTTATGATTTGTCAGTTTATCAATCCATACTGGAATAGGTGATGCAGGAAGTGGGACTCTTGCGTATGGGGTACTCGAAAGGCTTTTAACTCTTCCATGCGGAACTTCGCGATGACAGTCCCAGCATAGTCTTTCTTCAAATGAATGAATATATGTTTTGGTTTGCATGAGTAGTTTAGGGTTCGTAATCAGATTACTGTGACATCTGATGCAATTTTCCATAACCACTTCAATTCCTGCTTCTTTAATGAAAATATTCTGCGGCTCTAATCGTAATGTGAACATAGTCGCATGTCGTGCTCCATCTTTTGCTTTGAAAAAATATTTACGAAAAAAATTGTCATGAGGGACATGACAATCGTTGCAGTTTGCTTTTTCGCGATGAGAACTATGTTGCCATGTTGCATACTGAGGAGCCATGATATGACAGTTAACACAGGTTTCAGGTGAATCAGACAAGTATGAATAGGCTTTGCTACTATAAATTGCATAAAATACAAGTCCGAAAACTGCACCTAACATTATAATTACCGGTACGATCCATGTTTGAGGCGGAATCAGAAAAACAAAAATTTTGTTCATATTATCTTTATTAGGTAATCAAGTATTTATAATCCTATATAATAACAAAGATACAATAATGTTAAAAGGATCCTAATAAATTATATGATGTTGGGATATTAATTACAGGAATGCATGACAGAAATGGAAACCTGCATTGTAGGGATTCTAATGAAAATGACTATATTAAACAAAAAAAACGCCTTGAAAAATATCAAAGCGTTTTTTTACCTGAAGTGTAAAATGTTATTTTACAACGTCTGAAAGTTCAGTTCCAGGTTTGAATTTAACTACTTTCTTGGCAGAAATTTTAATTTCTTTACCAGTTTGAGGATTACGTCCTTTTCTTGCTGCTCGTTCAGAAACAGAGAAAGATCCAAAACCTACCAAAGCAACGCGGTCACCTGCTTTTAAGGCTTGAGTTGTTGCACCAATAAAAGCATCTAATGCTCTTTTGGCATCTGCTTTTGTTAAACCGGCTCCTTCAGCCATTGCATCGATTAATTCAGCTTTGTTCATTGTTTATAGTTTAAAAAATTTAAAAATTGGTCGAACACAAAACAAAAATAGGGTTTTATAATACAAACGCAAATATTTTTTCAAAAAAAGATTAAATTGTTGATAAAACTACTGTATTGTTAATAAATCATCAATAAAAATAGTTGAAAACGATGAAACCATTGTGATTGTAAGAGTGTTGAGTAATGTTTTAATGATAGACGACCTGCCAGATTTCGGTAAATTGATAGCCACGAAGAAATTCTGAAATTTCTAAGGCCTTTTTACCGGGTTGCTGAACTTTTAATAAATGCAGGTATCCTTCCGGTAATGCAATCTTCAGAAATCTTTTATTATCAGTAACCAAGGAGTATAATGGTTCGTTAGGGCGACAGTATTCGATTGAAGCATGGAAAACTTTAAGATCAAGTTGTTGATCGCTTGAAGAAATGAAAGTAGTAAATGCAGTGGGATAGGGTGATAGGCCGCGGATTTGATTAAAAATTGCGTTGATTGGCTTTTTCCAGTCGATTTGGCAATCTTGTTTAAAAATTTTAGGAGCCGTTTTTAAGATTGCCCCATCAGGTATTGATTCAGATTGCATTTCGGGATGAAAGGATTGTGCAAATATTTCATTCAGGGTATTTATAACGAGTGATTTGCCTGCCATAACCATGCAGTCATGGAGTTCGCCAGCCGTTTCATTTTCACTGATTTCGATCTTTATTTGTTGAATGATATTTCCTTCATCAATATTTGCATTGATAAAAAAGGTGGTAAGTCCGGTAACAGACTCTCCATTCATGATCGCCCGGTTAATCGGAGCAGCACCACGATAGTGGGGTAATAGTGAGGCGTGTAAATTGATGGTCCCAAGTTTGGGCATGCGCCAGACAATTTCAGGTAGCATGCGAAAAGCAATCACCACAAAAATGTCCGCATCGAATGTTTTAAGTGTTCGAATGAATGCTTCATCCTTGAGTTTATCTGGTTGTAAAACAGGGAGATTAAAGGTAAGTGCAACTTCTTTTACATCTGATTGCTGTAGTTTTTTTCCGCGGCCAGCTGGTTTGTCGGGGGCAGTTACAACCGCAGCTACTTCAAATCCTGATTGGATAATGTTGGTGAGTTGCGCAGACGCAAATTCGGGTGTTCCGAAAAAAATGATCCTTTTATTGTTCTTCATGATTATGCAAAAATAAAAAAACCTGACTCATTGAGAATCAGGTTTTTTTATTAATATTTTCGAATAGGTTACTTGCCACTTTTTGCTTTGGCGCGACCAATGTATTTATCTGCATTACGGCCATCGGTTGTGGTTGGAAAATCGGCTTTTAGTTGTTCATAAACTTTTACAGCCTCATCATTTTTCCCCATCAATTCATAGGTGTTACCGGCTTTCATCAGAAACATAGGGCTGGTAAAATCGTTTACATTTGTCTTTGCCGCATTAATATATTGATTAACAGCTTTTTCGTTCTGATTAAGTTCGAGGTAGGCATCACCCTTAGCACCTTTTGCCATGGCTGACAAAATATGATCATCGCTGCTGAATTTGTCGAGGTATTTTATGGCTTCGTTGTACTCACCTTTTTTGAGCAAAGAAATACCGGCATAATAACAAGCCAGATTACCTGCTTTTGTGGAACCATATTCATCCACAATATCAATAAAACCTAAATTGTTGCCATCACCATAAAGTGCTTTCTGCAATGAGTCGGATTGAAAATACTTTTCAGCCATAAACATCTGAACCTGCGCTTCTTTTTGCTTTGGTTCGAGAAAGTAACGGTTGATGCCAAAATAGGCAAATACGATGGCTGCGATCACCAACACACCGATAATCATCGGTTTTTGGTTGTTTTCGATGAATTGTTCTGTCCTACTTAAAGCCGATTCAACTACTTCAATTCTTTCTTCGGCTTTTTCAGTACCTTTGCTATGGGTCATAATCTCTTAATTTTGAAGTGCAAAAGTAGTTTTTTTCATTTATATAGCATCATAAGGAAGTAAATAATTCCTTTATTACTGATTTACAATTAAATAAAACATGAATATCATCATTATCTGTGCGTTTTTGAAGAAATATTTCAATTTACAGTGGATATTTAATTTCAGATCCAACAGTTTTCTCCAACCTGGAATCGGCAAACCCCAGTTTCTATTCCTGTTTTTTGTAATTTTTCTTTCGCAATATGTTTCAGCTGGATGGTATATCGTTGAAAAAAGTGAGGACCGGTTTGGCAATTTTTCATACCAGTCAACTTTTATTCAGGATGGTTTTATGCGCATAGAGAATGAACAATCTATTTTCATTCTTGATCTGAAATCAGAAAGGATCACGCTGGTTTTTCCTCAAAAGATGGGATATTGGACCGGTAATCATGATAGTTTGCGTGAATCGGTTATCTCGGCAGTTGAAACACAATTAAACACAATGATTGCCCAATTGCCCGAAAAAGAGCGGATTGCTGCTCAAATTGAGTATGATACCTTATTGTCTGCCATGAAGTCGGATACAATTATTCATCAATTGCCTGAACAGATTGTAATACGAAAAAACGACAATGATACTGTTTTATGTGGATTTCAATCGATTGGTTATGATGTTGTTGTTGATTCTGCTATCTATGAAAAAATTTGGATAACAAATGAAGTAACTCCTTATAAACCAACTGATATCAAGCAAATTGCGCGAATGACACGGGTGTTTACAAAACCATCACTTGTTACATTTTATCGAACGAGTGAAAATTGGTATCAATTATTACAGCATGGTATGGTGATGAAATCGGTGGTTATAACTCCGATAGGAGAAAGTGTTACCCGCGTTGATTCAATGAAGGAAATAAATATTCCTCCGGCATTTTTTGAAGCCCCGCCCGACTACCGCAGCATCGGTATCGATGAACTGATTCTGATAACAATGGGGGATGAAAAACCAGCCGATACTAAGCCAAAAGCTTCTACACAACAACCAGGTATGCAGGATTTATATTCCCTGCCTGAACCTAAATAATCAACCATAAAGTCAATATTATTCGAAAATGTTAGCATTTGAAAGTCAATTCGATCAGCGGCTTCTTGATCTTTTTCTGCAGTTTCTGACCGATAACCGCAGATCAAAATTTGAAGAGGTATTAAAATACCGTACCAGACATATAACAGTTGTCATGGAAGATATTTACCAGTCTCAAAACGCAAGCGCTGTGCTCAGAACCTGCGATCTGACTGGTATTCAGGAGGTAAATATCATCGAAAACAAATATCAGTACGAAGTAAATCCTGATGTTGCACTCGGAAGTTCGAAATGGTTATATCTGAAAAAATTCAATAAATCGAAACACAATACGATTGATGCGATTGATTATTTACAAAATTCAGGGTATAAAATTGTTGCTACGAGCCCACATCTTCAGAATCACTCTCCTGAATCAATCAATTTGGAGAGCCCTATCGCCTTGTTTTTTGGAACTGAGAAACATGGTCTATCACAGGAAGTTATTGAAAGGGCAGATACTTTTATAAGGATTCCAATGTATGGTTTTACTGAAAGCTACAATATCAGCGTGTCAGCTGCTTTACTGCTTTATACCTTGACCCAGCGTCTTCATAAATCTGAAATTTCATGGCAATTGACAGAAAGTGATCATAAACACCTGCTTTTGGACTGGTGCAGGAAATCGGTGCAGGGAGCCGATTTGATTGAAAGAGATTTTTATAGATTGAATAAACGTTATCCGGATTAGTTGCTGAAATGTTTTTTCAATATTGTTTCAAATTATTGATTAAAGTTGCGGGCTAATTGTCTGAAGGTATCACCCCGGTGTTCGAAATTTTTATACGCATCGTAACTGGCTGCTGCCGGAGATAGCAAGCAAATTGAATTTTCCTTATAATTTTTTCGCATTATATCAAAAGCCTCATTCATTGAATCGTAGGTCATTATTTTGCTTTCGATGGTGTATTTGCCTAATAATTTCATCATTCTTTCGCCTGCCTTGCCAGTAAAAAGCAGGTTTGGAACCGGATTATCGAGCAAATATTCGATAAGCGCGTTGTATTCAATACCACGGTCGAAACCTCCTAACAGTAAATAATCAACATTGTCGAAGGTGTCGAGTGCGGCAATGGTAGCCTCTGGGATGGTAGCAATGCTATCGTTGATAAAAGTTACACCATCATAAGTGCCAATTATTTCGAGCCTGTGTGGCAAACCTCTGAATGAATGCAAATGAAGTTTTGCCTGCTCCATATCAACGCCTGCTGCATGTACAGCCAACAGGGCAGCTTCAATATTCAAGCGGTTGTGGGCACCTTTAATCGGCATTTTATTTTCATTTTCACTTAGTAATCCCAGCGGAAACTGTAGTAACATTTCATGGGCTACCCTTATTTCGGGTAAAAAATCTCGGTGACAAACCAATGCATCATCTATATGTTGAAACTTGCAGATATTGTATTTGGCTTCTTTGTATTTTTCAAATGTTCCGAAATGATCGAGATGTTCTTCAAAGACATTCAATAAAACCGCAATATGCGGTGAGTGCTGGATACTTTGTAGTTGATTTGCCGAAAGTTCAAAAACTACCCAGGTTTTATAATTGATAGTTGGAATAACTTCGAAACACGGAATGCCAATATTACCTGCAAGAACACAATCGAATAGGCTTTCTTTTAATAAATGAAAGATTAGGCTGGTGGTTGTGCTTTTTCCTTTGGTTCCTGTGATACCAATGGTTTGCGAAGCATATGCCATCATGAATAAATCAGTTTGTGAACTGATAATTGCTTTTCCTGTGTCAATATAAAGCAATGAAATTCCTGGTGATTTAATAATGAAATCGTATAACGGTATGCTATCAAGATAGTTTATGCCCGCAAACAGCTTGCAGTTTTTCAATTCATCTTTTATAGGATTTTCAAAAGCATTCGGGTTTGAATCGGCAATTCCCGGAACACAATCAGGTAAATAGGTTCGGATGAACTGAAGGCTTGATCTGCCTTCACGACCATAGCCAAGAATCAGAATCTTTTTTTGAGAGAGTGTATCTAATATTTTATCAAGCATATAATGCGTCTTTCACTATTTTTTCGAACATCGGAAGTAAAAAATGTTGTTCATCAAAACCAGATAACAGGTGTTCGATCCCGGTTTCGCTGTTTTCAATATCAGTTAGTTGACTAAAAAGTTTTGAAGTCAATAAATACGGGTGATTTTTCAGTAGTTGCTGAGTGGCTGCCTCAACTTCTTCAACAGTGCCCACACATTCAAAGGGTTTGGTTACACTGCGACCACGCAATTCATCAAGAACAGGTATCAGAGACTGGTTATCATATATGAATTGACCAAATATTTGGTTCAGTCGTTGCATAGGAACAAAGGGTGAAAGTATTAAAAAAGTAAACAAGCATTTTGGACAATTGCAACACCAGCTATCGGTTTTGCTACCGACATTGCAGCTTTTAAAAGTATTAAAATACAATTCATTACGACTAAATATTCGTCCAATCTGAAGTTCGTTTAAGGGACGAAGCAAGCTGAAATAATTCAAATCATGGTGAAGATATTGCTGACAATAATTTCTGAAATCACACTCAAATTGCAACGACTTGCTGTATTGGTGATTGATAGTTGTGTTAGCCACCGTGGCTTCATTTGCGCTCGATTCGTTGGAAAGGGCAATATGTTTCGCTCCGGTTAACATTGCGGCTAATGCCGTAGTAAAGGCCAGCAAAGCTGAAAAAGGTGTGTGTCCGTTCAAAAAACCTTCGCTGTTCAATTTTATCAATAACGGATCGATACTCCGATGAATAATGATGCAATCCATGGGAGAAAAACCTGCTAATTCTGCACATTTTGTTGTTGCTTCCCTTGGATTTACAATCAATGGAACGATGGGTAATTTTCCTGATTTCAGGATTTCGAGACTAACAATTGAATCTTTCCCGCCACCAATCGGAACAATTATTGTTTCATTCAGGGCTATTTCAGACATTGAAAACTGTCTGTCAGATGCTGAAACAATATTCATAAATGAAACCTCATCAGTTTCTATTTCATTCAAATAGAAAAACTCGCCCAAACCATTGAAATATAGGTTTTTCCACCATAATATCTGTTTTTCGGAAAGTTTAAATGGTTTGATAATCACGGTAGCCGGACAAGCGCATTTCCAATAACTTACCAGTTCGATCATTCCAATCTGAAAGATAAATGTTTCCAGTTCTTCATCGGATATGCTGCTTGTTTTATAGAAAGCACGGGCAGGAATTGTAATTTCCGGTTCGAAATAATAACTATCTGACAGGTTGAATAAAAATTTTATTGTAAAATTGTCGTTTACTTTAAGTATAGTATAACTTTGATAAACAAGAAATGGAAATCGGGCACGTAATTTGTTGAAAGTATTGCTGTTATTCATTGTCATTCAAATGTCAGTGAATTGAAATTGAGGGCAAAAGTAGCGATTAATCAGCAGGCTTATAAAGATTTAACTTGGAAAATATGGATATTGAAAAACTTCTTATAATAAAAAAGAACGAACTGGCTCCAGGAAAAGGCAGATTGCTTCTTTCAGAGCCTTTTATGGATGATTTTTATTTTGGACGCTCAGTTGTTTTACTCATTGAGCACGATCCAGATGGTTCGTTTGGCTTGATTATGAATAAGCCGGTTTCTGAGAAATTTAACGATATTGTGGGTGATTTTCCACATTTTGATGGACAGGTTTATTTTGGTGGTCCGGTTCAGCCTGATAATATGTTCATTTTACATACATTAGGTAACCTTGTTGAAGGCTGCATCGAAATTTTGGATGGATTGTTTTGGGGTGGTGATCTGGAAGTTGTGAAAGAGCAAATTCTTCTGGGTAATGTAAAACCTGATGAGGTCAGGTTTTATATGGGTTATTCAGGCTGGGAACCTGAACAGCTTAATTCGGAATTGGAGCGCAATTCATGGGTTGTTACCAAAACCACAGCAAGTATGTTGTTGGAAACCAGACATGCAAAAATGTGGTCCCAATTTGTGAGTCAATTAGGTTCTGAGTATAAAATGTGGAATCGGTTTCCTGTAAATCCGGAAATGAATTAGTGTTAAAACAATCTTGACAGAAAGTGCTGAAATAGTGCTGGTTTCAATATTATCGTAAAGAAAATTCCAAATATTGCACCAAAAAAATGTGCATTATGTCCAATGTTGTCTTTCCCTTGCTTTCCCATATAGGCCGAGTAAATCAAATATAGAATCCCAAAAATATAGGCCGGAACCGGAAAGGGAATAGGAAATACGAGTAACGTATTGTCAGGCGCAAGAATGATGCTCGAGAAAACAACAGCCGAAACCGCGCCTGATGCACCAACAGCATCGTAGTAAGGATTCGTTTTTTGCTTGCCAAAGTCGAGTAAAGTTGCAAAGATTATACCTCCCACATACAGTAAAACATAGTACAACAAACCCTTGGGAAAGCCAAAGATTATATTGAAACTTTGCTCAACCAAACGGCCAAATGACCACAAAACGAACATATTGACAAGTAAATGAAACCATCCGGCATGAACAAATGCATAGGTAAAAAACCGCCATCCCTGATTCTTATCTTTTATTAGCCATGCGTTAAATTTGAGTTGGTTGAAAAGGTCAAGGTTATTAAAAGCGGCTACTGAAATTAATAGGGTAATAATAATAATGGCAATTGTCATGGTTGAATTTCGGTATTTGGTGTAGATGGTGCCCCTGTTTTTGTATAGTCAATTTCTGATCCCAGCACACTATGTGGTATAAGGTAAATTGCCAGCATGATGATAGTTGCAACGATTGGCCAGGTTCTGTTTTCTTTATTTTGACGCAACACCAACCATGAAATTAACCAAAACATAAATGCTATAATGGTCTTATTGTCGGTTAAATCGTGTCCCCATGGCCAGCCTGTCCAATAGGCATCAAAAGCATATTTTTGGACGATGGGTCCCAGAATTAATCCGCCAACCAGAAACAATAGCATGGTAATTGTGTTAAAAAGATAGGTGCTTTTGCGTTTCAATAAGGCCTCGAATCCGGTACGTATGCTAAATACCATGGCGAAAAACATAAAGAAAATATGTGGAATAAGAATATAGGCGGGAACAGCACCTTTGAAACGAATCACGACCGGTTCCTTGTATAATGAATATGTTTTTGAACCATCATTCAGCGTTATTTCATATTCTACTTTTCCGGCAGCAGGCTGATGCGGAATCTGCGCTTTGATCACTCCGTTTTCGGGTAATAATGTAATGCTTGTCCATTCATCTTTGCTTTTAAATCGTTTGTATTTGAATGTACCTGTCACATTATCAGGAACATTCATTTCAAAAGGTGCATCAATTTTGGTATCGTGCGAACGCAACAGTTTGAATGCATATTTTTTACCGGAAATTTCAATTTTTCCTTTTACAGGATAGGTCGGGCCTGTTGTCCGTTGGTAGACACCAAGTGCTAGCATGAGGACAAATGAAACAAGCCAAAGCTGGAAGGATGAGAATTTAAATAACATAATTTTGAAGATTTAACAAAGGTTTGTTGGTGAAACTAAGTGTTTTTCCTGGCAAAAATTATGCTCTGCCTGTAATGTAATGTGGTGAATACCGTGTCTATGTTCAAGCAATTTTTTAATCTGACAATATATTTCCTGAGTTTCACTAATCTTTATGTCTTTCGAAAGTTCAATATGGCCTTCAAAATGGATCATTTGATCAGTAAGGCTCCAGATATGCACATGATGTATGTCGTTTACTCCTGCAATCATCTTAATTTCATCACGTATTATGTTGATGTCTACCGATTTGGGCGAAGCCTGCATCAATATGGAATACGTTTCAGCCAACACATGATACGTTTCCTTAATAATATAAATGCTTATCAACACTGTTATCAAAGGATCAATCCACTGAAGATTGTAAAAATATATCAATAAACCACCCACAATCACCGCAACTGAAGACAGGCTATCACCAATTAAATGTAAATAGGCAGCCTTGATATTGAGGTTTCCGGATGAAAAATCTTTAAGTAAAAAAACGCCTATAATATTGGCAATCAAACCTATTGTGGCCACAATGAACATGGGAATACTTTGAATAGGTTCGGGATTTAGAAATCTTTGGTAGGCTTCGAATAACAGGAAAATACAGATGGCAATCAGGGTTACCGCATTAAAAAGTGCGGCGAGAATCTGTATTCGTTTATACCCGAAAGTGTTGGCCTGGTTTGATTGTTTGTTGCTAATTTTGATGCTGATATACGTAACGGCAATTGCCAGTCCATCACTGAAATTGTGTATGGCATCGGAAACCAATGCAAGACTATTCGAGAAAATTCCACCTGCCAATTCGGCAAATGAGATAAAAATATTCAGTAAAACAGTAACCAATAGGTTTCGGTTTTCTTTACTTTCCACTTTTATATCTCCAACAATCTGATGCATAATTTAGTTTGAATGCGATAATGCACTGTTTTTTAGTGTCTTGTAAAACATTTCATGAATATTTGTTCGTGTGCTAAGTTTACTCAGCATTGGGTTGGTGGCATCGGGACAAATACGGTTTGAAAGAAATACAAAAACGAGTTGATTTGAAGGATCAGCCCAGGCAAAAGTACCCGTAAATCCTGAATGACCGAAGCTTTCAGGTGAAGCCGAGTTTGCCGGCATTCCCATTTCTTTCTTGTCTAAGGGTGTTTTATCAAAACCTATACCACGGCGGTTCTTTTTTGCTGTAAAGGGTGCTGTGGTGAATTTCTTTATCGTTTCGGATTCAAAAATCCGCACGCCGTTATAGATGCCCTCATTTAAAAGCAATTGCATAATAATAGCAACTTCTGTGGCATTAGAAAACAATCCGGCATGACCCGAAATCCCGCCCAATAGAGCTGCCCCATAATCGTGCACATCTCCCTGAAGCAATTGATGACGAAATTCATTGTCTTGTTCTGTCGGTACAATCTGCTTTTTTGGAAACATAGTAAGAGGTCTGAAACAGGTAGATTTCAATCCGAGCGGGGTGTAAAAAATTTCCTCAACATATTTATCAAATTTCTGATTTGATAGCAATTCAACAATTTCCGGAATGTAATAGAATCCCAGATCACTATAACGGTATTCTTTCGATTTCAATTTACTGTTGGCAATTATCTTAAAAATCTCGTTTTTGAAATTTCGTTCGATATAAAGGTTTTCAGCAACCTTGTATGGATGATTAATATCCATATTGTTGCTGTATAGTTCAGGATTTGGCCCGAGTTCGTTGAAAGTCTGAAGATGAAATGGAATCCATCCATCAAGTCCCGACTGATGTGTCATTAAATCGATTATTTTCAATGAACTTTTATCAGTTCCGATAAGATATGGAAAGAATTTGCCCAAGGTATCTTCAAGCTTTATTTTCTTTTGTTCATATAACTTCATGATTGCCAGGGTAGAGGCAATCATTTTTGTAAGTGAAGCCAGATCATACAAATCGGTGTTTTTTACTGAATCAATTTTGTCGTAGGTGTGAAAACCAAATGATTTCTGATAAATGATTTCTCCTTGTCTTAACGCCACCACCTGACAACCTGGATAAGCTTTTTTTTGTATTCCTTCAAGTGCAATTGAATCGATTTTTTTAATAAACAGATTATCAATAATTTGTTGTTTTGGAACAAGTTTGTCAACCTCACTTTTAACTCCGATTATACCTGTTCCTGACGGGAAACTATCGTTAATGGCTACGGGCAAATGACCCTTTGCAGTGGAATTACCGATTAAGATATTAACAGCAGCTTTTTCGGTGAGTTGGTTTTCCTGGTATGCAATCAGAATTGCCTTGAAGTTTTTGTTAACCGTAAAAAAATTCAATGCGTAAGGTGAAGCAAATAAGGTAAAAATCACCGGTTTGGTTTTGGTAAGTTCATTTACAAACCGAATGGCCTGATCTTCTATTCCGAATTTTTTGGATGCCAGAATATTGGTATTTTGTATGCTAACGATGACCAGATCGAAATTGGCTAGTTCTTTTTTAAGCAAGGCGATTTTATTGGCGTCGGCTTTTTTCTGCAACTGAAAATGCCTGACGGTTAAACCATTTTTGGTTAATTCGCGTTGGAAGCCTGTTATTTTGTTTTCACCGATTGCCAGGGTAGCAATGTTGAGTTTTGATTTTGGTAGCAAAGGCAAGACACTATCGGTTCGAACCATTGTGAGTGCATTTTCATAAAGCTCAGTTACCAAATTTTGATATTCGGTTTTTTGAAGATCCAACAGAAGGTTTTCTGATTTGGCAGGCTGGTATGCATGAAGACCTAATCGATACTTATACATCAGGATTTTACGACAACTCTCTTCAATGCGTTGAGAAGATATCTGACCCGAATCGATGGAAGTTTTAATTGTTCGGATGGCTTTTGGCACATCAGCGGGAAGGAGCAACACATCATTACCTGCCTGTAATGCTTTTAATTCAATTTGTCCAGATGGAAATGAGTTGGTTACACCTTTCATGTCAAGTGCATCTGTAAAAATGAGACCAAAAAACCCGAAATCCTCTTTTAGCAAGCCGGTGATAATTTTTTTCGATAAGGTAGCAGGAAGATTAGATGAATCGTCCAATGCAGGAACATTCAGATGTGCGACCATTATTCCATCAATATCTTGTTGAATTATATAATTGAACGGAAGCAATTCATTGTTTTTCAAATGCTCAATATCTCCCGAAATTGTAGGTAAAGCAGCATGTGAATCTAATTTGGTATCACCATGACCAGGGAAGTGTTTTGCAGTTGCGATAATTCCGTTTTGTTTAAGCGCTCTTGCGTAGATAGATGCTTTGGCGGCCACAGAAGCTGGATCATCGCCAAAACTGCGCATCCCAATCACCGGATTGGCTGCATTGTTGTTTACATCTACTACAGGCGCAAAATTAGAATGGATTCCCATGCGTTTGCACTGTTCGGCAATCTGACAGCCCATTGTATAAATCAGGCTGTCATTGGCAATGGCGCCCAATGTCATTTGATAAGGATAACTTATTGTATTGCTCAAACGCATGCCCAATCCCCACTCCCCGTCAATTGTAATTAGTAATGGAGTTTTAGAGATGGATTGCCATAGGTTTGTTTTATTGAGTTGATCAACAGCATTCCCTTTAAAAAAAGTGACGCCGCCAATATTATATTTTTTGATGAATTCAGTTACTTTTATATCGTAGGGTTCGCCTGATTGGTTTGCTCTTACTACCATTAATTGGGCAATACGTTCTTCCTGACTTAGACTGTTATATACCGAATCAACCCAATGTTCTTCAGAGGTAATGGTCTGGGTGAAACTAATTTTGAAGAACAGAAAAAGAAGAAAAGTGATCGATATAAAAAATTTGTTTGAAAGCGTCATAAAGATGGATTATTCAATATGGCCAAAATTACAATTATTTCTTTTGCGGAAAAGAGTATCAGCTAAATAAAGATATAATTCAATAAATCAATTATTTAGCGTGTTTTCAAGTTCTTGAAAAGTGATTGGTTTGGCAATTATCTGGTGGGTTTTGTTTAATAGAAAAAGTGTTGGTGTTCCGTACACTTTATAATTAGCGGCATTTGGACTTTCCCAATTCATTCCATCGTAAAGATGAATCCAGTCCAATTTTTCCTGTTTGATAAATTCCTTCACTTCTTCGGCTTGTTTACCAATAATAATTGAAACAATTTCAATTCCAGGATGTTGTAATTTCATGGCTTTTAGTTTAGGTAATAATTCGATACAAAACGGACAATGAACTGACCAAAATACGATGACTGTAAATGCCGATTGAACCTGATCAAGTGAAAAATAGGTTCCGTTTAACTGATTACCTTTTATTGGAGGCGCAATGGCACCAACCTTGAGTTTTCGGTACGGTTCGACAAGTTGTTCAATTTTCATCATGGATTCATTATTCATGCATGATGACTTGAAATAGGGGAGGTCACTCAGGTAATCCGTAACAATCGACAAGCCCATTTCCGTGAATCCTTCGAGAAAGAATTCAATTACAAAAAGATACGTCTTTTCTTCTTTCGAGGCACGTAAAAGAATCTGGTCCAAGGCTCCGATAAATGCTGTTTGCATTTCGTTAATATCATTTTCTTGCTGTTGATGAAGTGCGACATAATCTATCATTTTTTTGGTCAGAATATTTGAGTTCAATAGCAGTGTATCGTTAAAATTTACTGAGTCAAGAAAATGTTGGATCATAAACTCTTTTTTTTTCGAAAGGATTCAGGTTCAAGGGAATTACCGGAACCATATCGGCCTTCATTAATTGGTATGCATATGTCTCTTTATGTTTTTTGCCAATGCTTTGTAAATAATTTAAATATTTGATTTGCAGTTTATTATATTCTCTCAGACTTATCTTGTAATACCTAGAGTTTTTTGGATATTGGTCGAGTACCGGGCGAATAAGGCTTTCTTTACGTTGGATTTCAGTGCTGAGTTTAAGATATTCTAACCAAATCGTATTTTCTTCCGAGTTGATGAATTCGATCGTTTCAGTCAACTTAAAATCTTTCATTTTCAATGACACAGATTGTTGGTTATAGATAAATTTCAATGATTCTTTTTGTTTATCTGCAATCATTATGATCCCAGTGGCGAGATTGGCAGGAAGCTCGTAAACAAATTTTCCAATATTGTCTGTTCTGACTGAGTCGATAAGAAATCGCTTTTCGCCTTTGAGCCGGTAAATATCAAAATGCTGATTTTTATTTTCAGTAATTTCAACGGAAAGTGTGTTTTGGGAAAATAGCGTATAACATTGAATGACAAAAAGAAAAATAATAAAACGCATTAAAAAGATGTATGTTGAATATCCCAAAAATCTCATCATTCTGGTGGATTTACTGTTTAAGTGTTAGGTGGGCAAAGTTAATGAAAGCATCCTAACCATTTGAAATGTAGGACAGTTAAAAGTAAAAACAAATATTGGATTTCAATGAAAGATTTTTGTAAATTTCGGCCGGATTTGAAAATCTAAATGGCAAAGGATTAATGCTTAAGGGTTGTTAAAAATATATATTTATGATTACAAAGAATAGCTGTAAAACCATTGGTGTTTTTGTGCTTATTATTTATGGCTTTTTTATTTTTCAGCATGCCTATGCTCAACAGCGCATAAATTTTGGACCAAACACCCAATCATTGGTTGTTGATCTAACAGAGATTTCTTCAATCCCTGCAAGATCTGAGGTATTTGATTTACTTAAATCGAATAATGATATTGTGATAGAGCCTTTTGAAAATGCTTCAAAAGTGATATTAAGCAGTAATGTGCTTTCAAAAATTGCAATTCAGCAATTCTATGAATCAATTTTTCAGCGCATTACATTAAAAAATGAAACCCTTTCGAAAGTTGAACAGGCAAATTCTTTTAACGAATTTGCTGCTAAATATGGCTACGAATCCGTTGATAAACTATTGGGTACTTTGTCAGTAACTGAGAATAATACTTGTGCAACCTCCCTTCCTTTTTGTACAGATTTGACTTATGATTTCCCCGCCGGAACATCGGGAAGTGGTGAAAGCGGTCCTGATTATGTTTGTCTTTATTCTACGCCTGCACCTGCATGGTATTATATGAAAATTGCAATTGGTGGTACATTGACAATCGAGATGTACAGTTCTCCTGCACATGATATTGATTTCATTTTATGGGGACCTTTTGACGATCCGGTTGCTCCATGTACTGGAGGACTGACTGCGGACAAGAAAATTGATTGCAGTTTTTCTGCAGCTTCTATCGAATATTGCGATATTGCAAACGGGCAAGTTGGAAAATACTATATTCTGCTCATTACAAACTATTCACAACTACCCTGTAATATTACATTTCACAAATCCGGCGGTGTTGGAACAACTGATTGTGGCATTGTTCCCCCTCCCATTGGCAGTAATAGCCCCGTGTGTGTTGGTGAAAATATTTTATTAACTGCCGAAACTGTTACTGGCGCCACTTATCATTGGACAGGACCGAATGGTTGGACCTCGACCTTACAAAATCCTGTAATCCAGAATGCAGATTTTTCCGATGCAGGCCAGTATTCACTGGTTATAACTGTTGGTGGTAGTACAAGTGACCCCATCACCACCGATGTAGTTGTGAATGCGTTGCCGATACCAGCATTTTCGGCAAATGATGTATGTTTTGGTGAAGTAAGCCAATTCACCAACCAATCAACAACAAATCCGGCTGGACAACCAATAACGGGCTATTTATGGAATTTTGGCGATAGCCAGACATCTACACTCCAGAATCCGACCCATACTTACACAAGCCCCGGGAGTTATAATGTTACATTAACCTGTTATACCGGTATCGGAAATTGTGAACAATCCGTTTCACATAATGTAATGGTGAATACTGTACCTGTGCCTGCATTTTCTGCCGAGGATGTTTGTTTTGGTGAAGCCACCCATTTCATCAATCAATCAACGACCAATCCTCCCGGAGGTACCATTGACAGCTATTTATGGAATTTTGGTGATGGTCAAACCTCTGCGCTGCAAAGCCCTGTACATACGTATGCCAGCCCTGGAGAATACACAGTCACTTTAACCTGTTATGTTGGAACGATTAATTGTGAACAATCCGTCACACAGAGCGTTGGTGTAAACACTGTGCCTGTGCCGGCCTTTATTGCTGAAGATGTTTGTCTGGGTCAGGTTACACATTTTACAAACCAATCGACCACCAATCCGCCCGGTCAGGTTATTACCAATTACCTGTGGAATTTTGGTGATAACCAAACCTCAACATCGCAAAATCCAACCCACACTTATGCCAGTGCGGGTAATTATACTGTTACACTGACTTGCACAATTGGTGAAACCACTTGTCAGGAATCAATTTCACATACTGTAAAGGTTCACGCTTTTCCGGTTGCAAATGCCGGACCAGATCAATCAATTCCGAATGGTTCGAGTACCAGCCTGAATGGTAGCATGAGTGGTGGTTCGGGTAATTTGCATTTTATCTGGTCACCTGCCCAATATCTGGTAAATCCTAATGTACTCAATCCAACTACCGTCAACCTTTCTCAAACAGTGGTTTTTACACTTAGTGTTTCTGATCAGGTATCGGATTGTGAGTCATCTGACCAGGTTATAATTACTGTTACAGGAAGTCTTTTAAGCGTTGAAGCATCAGCGAATCCTGCAACGATTTGTTATGGTGAGTCTTCACAATTAAATGCTTATCCAAGTGGAGGAACCGGTTCCTATACTTATTCATGGACTTCTGTCCCGATTGGTTTCACTTCTACGATCAGCAATCCAATGGTAACACCTACCCAAACAACGACATACACGGTTTCTGTATTTGACGGGCAAACAACAGTAAACGCTTCAACTACGGTCACTGTCAGGCCACTTCCAGTTGCTCATGCCGGAAATGATCAAACCATAAATGTTGGAACTGCCACAACGCTGCAGGGTTCTGCATCTGGTGGCGGCAGTGGTTATGGATACCTTTGGAGTCCCGCCGATTCACTCGCATACCCCGGAACAGGTCAGCACCAGCAAAATCCTTTGACACGTTTGATGCATGTTCCAACCACTTTTACCCTAATTGTAGATGATAACAATGGCTGTATAAGCGAACCCGACCAGGTGACAGTTTTTACTGAGGGTGAATATCTTGGTGTTGTTGCTTCAACGAATAACAATGAAATTTGTTTGGGTGAATCAACAACAATTACAGCAATTGCAAGCGGAGGAAGTTCAAATTATTCCTATCATTGGACTACCGATAACTCGAGCTGGACTTCCACCTTATCCTCGCCAACTGTAAGTCCTCAAATTACAACCGTTTATACTGTGGAAGTAGATGACGGATTCATGAATGTAACTGCATCTGTTGAAATTACCGTTCATCCTGTGCCTGTGCCAGCTTTTACATCGGAGGATGTTTGTTTTGGTGAACCGACCCATTTTACCAATCAATCAACAACAAACCCACCCGGAGAATCAATAACAGGTTATTTATGGGATTTCGGAGATGGTCAAACCTCAACACTCGAAACCCCAACACATACTTACGCCAATCCTGGCAATTACTTGGTTACTTTAACTTGTTATACCGGTAATTCGAGTTGTGAACAGTCGGTTAGTCATAATGTTATTGCGGCTGAATATCCTGAAGCGAATGCCGGAGATGATCAATCAATAGCTGATGGCTGGAGTACTACACTCAGCGGCACAATGAGTGGTGGATCAGGTAACCTGCAATTTGAATGGTCACCTGCAGAATATCTGGTTAATCCGGATGTGCTTAACCCAACAACAGTTAGCCTAACTCAAACAGTTGTTTTCATACTTGCAGTTACCGATCAGATTTCCGGTTGTTCTTCAACCGACGAGGTTATGGTTAATATTACCGGGGGCGAACTTTTTGCAAAGGCTACAGCTGATCCGGATAATATATGCAGCGGTGCAAATGCACAACTATTTACCTATACCAGTGGAGGAGCCGGTAATTACACCTATAGCTGGACTTCAGATCCTTCAGGTTTTACCTCTAATATCAGCAACCCTATTGTTGCACCCTTACAAAACACAACCTACACCGTTTCAGTATTTGACGGACAGGTGACTTATGTTAGTCCTGTTACAATAAATGTGAAGCCTGTTCCCATTGCTGTTGCTGGAGAAGACAAATCTATCAATGTTGGTACATCTACGATACTGCATGGATTAATGTATGGAGGATCTGGTGATTACACATATTTATGGAGTCCCGCTGATTCTCTCGCTAATCCTTCAACCGGACAATATGAGCAGAATCCTGAAACAAAACTGCTGTATGATGCGCTTCATCAAACAATATTCACTCTGTTAATCAATGATGATAATGGTTGTGTGAGTGAACCTGATCAGGTGGTTATTACTGTGGGCGGATCTGTTTTGGCCGTACACTCCTCATCCAATGATACCGATTTGTGTAATGGTGAATCAACTATTATTTCAGCAGCAGCAACAGGAGGTAGTTGGGTATATACCTATCATTGGACTACGGATAATTCGAATTGGTCATCAAATTTAAAAGAGCCTGAGGTGAGTCCTTCAACAACAACTGTTTATACTGTTGTGGCGAATGATGGTTTCGCATCGGTTAGCTCTTCGATTCAAGTCGTTGTTAACTCACTTCCGGTAGTTGAACTTAAGCCTCTTAATATCGGCTGGTATTCGACCGACACCATCAATGTTTGTGTGCGTGATTCAGTTTGGCTGGATGCGGGAGCAAATATGAATTATTTGTGGAATAATGGTGCCGATGACCGACGAGTCAGGGCACTTACAAACGGACTTTGGGTTGATTTTCAAACCTACAGTGTAGAAGTGACTAATCCTGCTACAGGATGTCAGAGTTCGGATATTATCACTATTTTCTTCGATTTCACAGCATGTAATCTGGGAATCGATGATAAATCGGACATGTCAGAAAGTTTTAATTTAAAGCCTAATCCAACCCATGGGGTATTTACGATTGAAGTTGATAATATTATTGAAGATGGAACAATTGGAATTGTGGGGGTCAATGGAAGTATTGTTGAAAAAAGAGATATTTTGATGGTTGATCTAGAGCCAAAAACTCTTACTTTCGATTTAACTCCTTATCCGAACGGTGTTTATCTGATTTGGTTCTCTTCGAAAAGTTACCGGGCTATAAAGCAAATTATTAAAAACTAAATCCTGCAAACCTTCGTTACTAGTATGAGTTTTTTATTAAACAAGCGATCGTTCTTAACAAGAGCAGGATTGATTTTATTGTTGTTCGCCATTCAGGATTTTGCGTTTTCACAGCAACCTAACCACTGTGATTATGAGAGGCCTCATGAGGCAGATAAATGGACTTTTGGAAAAAATGCACTACTCGATTTTGAACAGGATTCCCCCGAATCAATGTTGATGGGAGCCGGAAATATTGAGTTGCCATATGGCTGTGCCTCTATCAGTGATGAAAATGGAAATTTATTATTTTTTACTGATGGAAAAAGTCTTTATTCGGGCGGGTACTATTTGCTAAATAATATCAACGATTTGGGAGGTAGTGTTGCCTCTTCCCAATCGGCTATTTTCGTTCCTACGCCAGGAAACAAGGACAAATATTACGTTTTCACAGTTGATATGTATATATATCCAATTTTTGTTGAGGGAATAAAGTACTCTACCATCGAAAAAGTTGACGGTAACTGGCAGCTAACCTCCAAAAACAAGTTCCTTTATACGCCAAATACACAAAAAATCACCGCAGTAAAACAAAAAAATCAAAATGACTTCTGGATAATTATTCATGGATACGGCGAATCAGAAGGGAAGAAGTTTTTAGTGTATGAGTTAAATGAATCTGGACTTGATACAATTACAAAGCAGGAGCTTGAAATTGGAAATATCCACAATGGCACATATGATGAAACATCACGGAATAATGGTGGTTATATGAAAGTCTCGTCAGATGGAAGCAAAATTGCACTTGCCATACCTTATGATGGTATCGTTGAAGTATTCAATTTTGATAATGAAACCGGGATGATTTCAGAATTCAAATCCAGTTTACCAAATGCCTTTAATATGCCTTATGGTATTGAGTTTTCTCCAGATAATAAGTTGCTTTATTTTAGTACTGCACCTACTGAAACTAATACTTTTAGTCAGATTTATCAATTGAATCTTGAAGATGCAGATTGTTTCACGAATTATGAAATTATTGCTGATCTTACTGATGATGATACCAGGTACTTTGGTGCCTTACAACTAGGAGTTGATGGAAAAATATATGTTGCTAATTATCTGAGAGGCAACAATAAGGCAAACAATTTAAACATAATTAATAATCCTAACAGGATTGGGAATGACTGTAATTTTGGGCTGGATGGTTTACCTCTGACATCAAACTCAGGTAGTTTTACCGGCCTACCGAATTTCGTTACCAGTTTTCTCGATATTCCACATTTTTCCTGGATAAATCAATGTGCCACCCAGATTACCTATTTTAATCTCCGAAATGAAACAAATGTTGGAACCCCTGAATGGAAATATGGGAGTGCCAGTGAAACAGGTTCAGGGGTGCAGGGTAGTTATACATTCAGTCAACCAGGTAATTACACTGTCTCGGTTACTGAAAATTATAATGGCATTTCATATCCGTCATATGAGCGGAATATCACAATCCATCCGTTGCCACCGGTTGAACTTGGTGGTCCTGTTTTGTATATTTTGCCCGGTTCATCTGTAACACTCGATGCCGGTGAATTTGATGAGTATTTATGGGAACCAGACGGAAGCACTGAACGCTACATTGATGTGAGTGAAGAAGGTGTTTATAAAGTGACGGTGACAGATACCAATTGCTGTGTGAATGAAGATCAGATTGAAATAAAGCTTGCTAAGATATATTTTCCAACAGCTTTTAAACCAACAAGTTCTGTTATTCAAAATGCAACATTCAAATGTTTGGGTGACATCACCGCGATGCTCAACTTCAATATGAAAATTTTCAATCGTTGGGGACAAATGGTATTTTCTTCCGATGATCCTGACAAGGGATGGGACGGAACATTCTCAGGTGGTGATGCTGAAGTTGGTGTTTATGTTTGGGTTATAAATTATAGCAGTACAGAAAGTCGGTATCAGACTGCTCAATCTTCATCACAACGCGGAACAGTAACCTTGCTGAGGTAAATTTTACCGCTATTTTCATTAATTTTGCTTCTGGCTTAAATAAGCTATTAATATATTTCGTCAAGCCTTATGTCTGATACCACAACATACGCCCGTGCGATTGCTGCTGAAATGCATTTATCCTACGAACATACAATCAACACCTTAAATCTTCTGAGTGATGGGGCCACCGTTCCGTTCATTGCCCGTTATCGCAAAGAAATGACCGGGACCATGAACGAAGAAGTGATTGTTGCTGTGCAAAAACGTTTTCAGCAATTGATGGCGCTTGATAAAAGGAGGGAAGCCATTATTGAATCGATTAATGAGCAGGAAAAAATGACCCCCGAACTCCTGAAATTATTGCAGCAGGCTACCACTCTTCAGGATATTGAAGATATTTATCTTCCCTATAAACCGAAGCGACGTACCAAGGCAACAATAGCAAAGGAAAAAGGCCTTGAACCATTAGCTACTCTGATTCTGAATCAAACAATTACAAACCTGTCAGCAAAAGCTCAACAATTCGTAAACGAATCAAAAGGCGTGGCCGTTATTGATCAGGCACTTGAAGGTGCCAGGGATATTATTGCAGAATGGGTTTCGGAAAATAAAACCGGACGCGACAGGATCAGAAGCATTTATCACCGGACATCTGCCATCACTTCCGCTGTCGTTAAAGGGAAAGAGCAGGAAGGACAAACCTATCAGACCTATTTTGAATGGAATGAAAGTCTGCACACTGCACCGTCGCATCGGATTCTGGCGCTTTTCAGGGGAGAAACAGAAGGTTTTCTGAAAGTTAAACTGGCTATCGAAAGAGAGACTGCGCTGTCAACACTTGAGAAAATTTTCGTCAAATCAAAGGGTGATTCATCAGACCAGATTATCATGGCCATTTCCGATTCATGGAAACGATTATTGGAGCCATCGCTCGAGAATGAAGTCAGGGCGTTTTACAAAGCCAAGGCGGATGAGGTTGCTATAAAGGTTTTTACTGAAAATCTCCGCCAGTTATTGTTAGCTCCACCATTGGGCCAAAAACGGATACTGGCACTTGATCCGGGTTTCAGAACAGGTTGTAAACTGATTATAATCAACGAATTCGGTCAATTATTACACAACGAAACCATTTATCCACATCCGCCGGTCCACGAAGTGAAACAGGCGGCACAAAAATTAAAGAGCCTTGTAAACTCTTATAAAATTGAAGTAATCGCAATTGGAAACGGCACTGCAGGCCGTGAAACTGAAGACTTTATCCGAGGGATTATTTTCGACCGCGATGTTATGGCAATCATGGTGAACGAAAACGGAGCCTCAGTATATTCAGCCTCTAAAGTGGCCCGTGATGAATTTCCAGATTATGATATCACCGTACGCGGTGCTGTCAGCATTGGTCGCCGTTTGATGGATCCATTGGCCGAATTGGTAAAAATTGACCCTAAATCTATTGGTGTTGGCCAATACCAGCACGATGTCGATCAGAAAGCCTTGCAGGAAAGCCTGGTTCAAACGGTTGAATCGTGTGTGAATTCCGTTGGTGTCAACCTGAATACCGCCAGCGAACAATTATTGTCGTATGTGAGTGGTGTTGGTCCGCAAGTTGCCGCCAATATCGTTAAGAAGCGTGATGAGATGGGTGGTTTCAAAAACCGGCTGCAATTAAAAAAAGTACCCCGGCTTGGAGATAAAGTGTTTGAACAATGCGCAGGCTTTCTGAAAATCACAAATGGAGATAATCCATTGGATATGAGTGCTGTACATCCTGAGAGTTATCATATTGTTGAAAAAATTGCGGATAGTCTCGATAAAAATATTATCGAACTCATCGGTAACAAAGATCTCTTACATCAAATAGATTTGCAACAGTTTACAAAAATGAATATCGGAAAAGAAACTTTAAACGATATTGTTGCTGAATTGGAGAAACCCGGACGTGATCCGAGAAGCAGGTTCGAAATGTTTGAATTTTCGAAAGATGTCAGGGATATGCATGATCTGCGTGAAGGAATGGAATTGAATGGCATTATTACAAATATCACTGCTTTCGGCGCTTTTGTTGATATTGGAGTGCATCAGGATGGGTTGGTGCATGTGAGTCAGTTGGCGAATCGATTTGTACGTGATCCGAATGAAGTCGTGAAGTTGAATCAGAAGGTAAGGGTGAAGGTGGTAAGTGTTGACACTGAACGTAAAAGAATTGGATTAACCATGAAACTTGGACCCAATGATAATTAAACTGCCAATATTGCGTTATATTTTCATGAAAATCGCGAAAAAAAACATTCATTTAATCTTTCTGTGTGTACTTTCACTTTTTCTTGCCAATATTGGCAACGCTCAGATTATCAAGGGTGAAGTGATGGCCGGATTGAATATGACACAAGTTGATGGGGATATGGTATATGGATTTAAGAAACCAGGCTTAAATTTAGGCGCTGGTGCGATGATTCCTTTTAAAAAGAATTTCGATGTTTCGCTTGAAATTAATTATTCGCAGAAAGGAGCAAAACAAAAAGCCCAATACCTAAGCGATTCACTCAATGGTGCTTATGAATTATACTTGAATTATCTGGAAGTACCTGTTTTAGTGCATTATACCGACAAAGAACTCATCAGTATCGGGACAGGGATTTCATGGGGCAGATTGGTAGGAGCAAAGGAGTTAGAGCATGGGAGGCAAACTACGACAACTGCCCAAAATGGTGTTTATAACCCAAATGATATTTGTGTTTTACTCGATTTAAGACTGAAAGTGTATGAGGCCTTAAAATTTAATTTCAGGTATTCCTATTCAATGGCCAGACTGCGCACCCGGGAGTTTACAAGTTTGAATGGTATTGTAACCAATAGGGGTCAGTTTAACAATGTATTGACATTCAGACTATTGTATATGTTTAATGAAACAAGAAGTAAAAGAAACCTGAACCAGGAATGATGCCAGATGAAATAAGATATTGGGTGGATAAGCTTCAGTTAACTGCCCACCCTGAAGGGGGTTACTACCGCGAATTATACCGGTCTGTGGAAATACTGGATAACTGTTGTCTGGGAGATACGTTTTCCGGTAACCGAAATCTTTCAACAGCTATTTACTATTTATTGACTAAGGGAGATTTCTCGGCTTTTCATCGGATAAAATCAGATGAAATCTGGCATTTTTATGCAGGAGACAGTTTGCAATTGCATATCATTCATCCTGATGGAAAATATGAAACGAAAATAGTTGGTAACAAGCCGTTTACTAATCTGGAACCTTCTGTTGTTGTTCCTAAAGCCTGTTGGTTTGCGGCCATACCGTTGGGTGAATATGCTTTGGTTGGTTGTACTGTAGCTCCCGGATTTGCCTTCGAAGATTTTGAACTGGCTGAAAGACAAGCGCTTAAAAAACTCTTTCCTCAGTATTCTGAGCTAATCGAATCGCTAACCAGAGGCTAATCAAATAGTTTGGTTTCATGCTTTTCTAAAATCTATTTCGATTTTCGAAACTTTTTGGCCTCTTCCAAAAAAAGTGCAGCAATTTTACGTGAGGGTTCATCTGTCCGTTTTGCCCATTCAGGATGCCATTGAACCGCAAGCAAAAAACCTGATTTTGAATCTTTTGTAGTTACCGATTCCACCAATCCATCGGAACTGACTGCCAGGGCTTGTAAAGATGACGCCAATTGGTCAATTCCCTGATGATGATTACTTTCAACAACAATCGAATCCTGTCCGATAACTTTATGGAATTCCGACGCTTCAGATATTACTACAAAGTGTTGCGACCAGTCTTCTTGTCCGATACGATGCAATTCACCTGAATTATTATCAAAAGGTAGATCGATAAACAAACTACCTCCTTCAGCAACATTGATAAGTTGCAAACCCCGACAAATACCTATAACCGGCATTTTTAATCTTCTGGCATCAGCGTACAACATAAATTCCAACGAATCGCGGTAGGTATTAATTGTGCCGCAGCGGTTTGTATCCTGCTCTTTGCCATACAAACCGGGATAAATATCCTCACCACCTGAGAGTATCAGTGCATCGCAGGTTCGTAAACTATCAAGCACCTGATGATATGGAATTGTGTACAGATTTATATACTTCATCGGGATTTTCTGTTGCTCAAGCCAGGTGCTGTAGCGGATATCAACATCTTTTCTTTCGCGTGAAATGGCGATTTTCAGTGTAGAGTCTTTCGAAGAAGTTGGTGAACAGGCTATTGCAACAATAACAATTGCCAAAAAAAGGAATTGGTTGAAGATGTGCGTTTTGTTTTTCATAAAACAGTTATTAATATGTCACTGTATCAAAATTAATTAAATTGATTATTCAGCCTACAATCCTGATTTATTATTTCGGAAGGCAATATATCACCGGCAACTAATCTGAGTCAGCCGATATTTACAAACCAGCCTTCAGACTTTCAATCTTTTGGGTTATTTACACAACAAATTCAGGAAAAAACTACAATCCCAGATAGAAATCCTGAAGTAGGTTGTTATACTGATCTGTGAATTGACCGTCTAAGCCACGTATAGTAAATGATTCTATTTCAAAAGATTGTGCAATATTATCAGAAAAAACCATATTTAAACGGTTGCATGTTTTGCCTACTACAGGGATTATTTCCATCCTGGCCATTTCGTAGAAATTGTGTTTTTCAGCTATTTTCACAAACTGTTGTCCTTCTGTGAAAGGCAGTACGAGCGCAAAACGACCACCTGGCTGTAAAAGTTTTTTAACAACTTCAATAAGTGATTCAAAATCAAGTGTATCTGTATGCCTAGCCAGGTTTTTTCTCTCTGTTTTTGTTTTAAAATCAGAGGTAAAAAATGGTGGATTTGAAATGATCAGATCGTACTTTTTGTTCGTATTCACAGCAAATTGCTTAATATCATCCTGATAACACATTAACCGGCGACACCATGGCGAATTTTTAAAATTCAGAGTTGCTTCGTTGGCTGTAATTTCATCAATCTCAACGGCATCAATCAGGGCATCAGAACGCTGGGCCAATAGTAATGAAAGTATTCCGCAACCAGTTCCGATATCAAGTATTTGTGTGGCTCCGTCAATGTCAATCCAGCACCCCAGAAGCATGGCATCTGTGCCAACCTTCATGGTGGATTGGTGATGCAGCAGGCTGAAATGTTTAAAATGAAATGGACGTTGGTCAATCATGGTACAACGTCAGTTATTCAAGTACAAATCGATCAACCCATCAGGAGCATCGATTTCAAAAGTCTTGGTTTTACGGTTCAGTTTCAGTATCACTTCATCCTGTATAGGGATAAGCACCTCTTTCCCCTTGTATATCACCTGAAAGACCGCCTGATTTGGGTATTCGAGCACCTGATCAATCGTTCCAAGCAAACCATAGGTTTTATCAACTACCTTAAAGCCTGGAACTTCGTGGTAATAGAATTTGTTGCCGATTAATTTGGGTAACTGATCGAGTGGAAGATAAATTTCATAACCGACCATATCCTGCGCGCCTTCAACTGTTTTTAAATCCTGAATGGCCACGTATGCCTTGTTTTGGTTAATTTTTATAAAATCAATAAAAAAGGGGATGAGTTTATTGTTGATTTCCAACAGGAAAAATTTGATATCAGCATAATCAAACGGATTATCAGCATCGATACGAATGCTTATTTCACCTTTTATCCCGTGTGTTTTAATTACTTTGCCGAAATAAAAACAATCGTCTTTTTGCATGGGAAACAATTTTAATACAAATGTGGTAAAAAAATAAAAGCCGGTTCATCACCGGCCCTATTTCTGTTTCTTTGATAAGAAAAGTCTATTCTTCTGTCGGAGCTTCAGTTTCAGTAGCAACTTCTTCAACTTCTTCAACTTCAGCAGCGGCAACTTCAGCTTTTTCAGCCATTAGTTCAGCGGCGCGTTTTTTGTTTAAGTCAGCAGTCCTTTGCTCATTAACAAGAATCTCGGCAGCGTGTCTGTCTTTGATTTCCTTGCGTTCAGCTTCGGTCAATCCTTTGCGTTTTGCTTCGATCTTTGATTGTTTTTCAGATAACCAATTCTGAAATTTCACTTCAGCTTGTTCTTCTGTTAATGCTCCTTTTGCAACACCTTTCATCAAATGGGATTTAAATAGAACCCCTTTATATGACAGAATTGCGCGAACTGTGTCGCTTGGTTGGGCTCCGTTTGTGAGCCATGTAATTGCTTTATCAACATCAATATTGATTTCAGCAGGGTTTGCAACTGGGTTGTAAGTGCCAATTTTCTCGATAAATCTTCCATCACGTGGTGCACGACCATCCGCAATTACAATGTGGTAAAAAGGGTTTCCTTTTTTGCCATGTCTTTGTAATCTGATTCTTGCTGGCATAAGTGTTTAAATTTTAAATGTTTATAATAAATGCCTAATTCGGCTGCAAAGGTCGTATTTTTTTTTTAATTGGCACAGGTTCCATAAAAATAAATAACAAACATTGGATTATTCTATGATATTATCGTGTGTGAAGGGTGCTAACTGGTGTTTGGCCGACCATAAATTGAAGTTTTCCATACTAATATTCAATTCATTGTAGGTTCTCTCAACATGCATAATCCAAATCTCCTTCACCTTTGATCTTAATTCAATATCTTGTTTTACAAACTGATATGAATCAAATTTGAGTTTCACATCTCGTAATAAGTCAGCAGCATATTTGTCTTTTCTTTCGATTGCCTCAAGCATTTGCTTAAAATCCTTGTTCGATCCGTCAGCTATTTCATTCTGATAATATAAATGAAAAACTCTTCTTGCTATTTCGTAAATCATTGAACCATTTTATTTTATGACAAAACTAAGCATTTCTAATGTTTTTTCGTCTGTCAAATTTCAATTAAGTTTTCAACAAAAGACATTGCTTTGCATATTTCAATACCTTTGTAAATCAAAAAGAGTTAATGTAAATAACTCTAAATCAACAATATAAAATATTCTCCATGTTCCTGGTTTTTGATACGGAAACTACCGGATTGCCCATAGATAAAAAGGCACCTTTAACGAATTTTGCCAATTGGCCCAGGGTTGTTCAAATCGCCTGGCAACTTTACGATGCCGTCGGAAATTTATTAGAAGCCGAAAACCACCTCGTGTGTCCTGATGGTTTTACCATACCCTATAATGCTACTAAAGTTCATGGTATCACCACTGAATTTGCCATTCAACATGGGTTGCCGATACGTGAAGTTCTATCGAAATTTAATGAAACACTTTTAAAGTCGAGATACCTGATTGGACATAACCTGGAGTTCGATACTTCTGCTGTTGGCTGTGAATTGCTTCGTGCTGAAATGGAAACCACCATGTTCAGTATACCAGTATTGGATACCTGTACTGAAACAACGGCTGCATATTGCCAATTGCAAGGTGGCAGAGGTGGCAGATTTAAGTTGCCTAGTTTGGGTGAACTATACAGAATACTGTTTAACGAGTCATTCAGCGATGCCCATAACGCGGCCGGAGATGTGGAAGCATCTGCCCGTTGTTTTTTCGAATTATTCCGTCGGGGCATTTTTACAAGTGAGCAACTAAATCAGGATGACAGATTTGTCGCAAATTTTTTAGAGGCAAATGCAGACCAAATAAAGCGTTCGGAAACAATTATCGAGTCAAATCAAAATCGTGATATTGTTGTTTTTGAAGAGGAAGAACAACCGGAAGACTCCAGTAATTTGGATGTTTTAACCATAAATATTACAAGTGATTTTGCGCATTTGCGAAATCACTCCACTTTTTCTATTTTAAATTCGACAACCGAAATTGATGATTTGATTAAAACAGCCGTGCGAATGGAGATGTCGGCTGTTGGACTCACCGATTCGGGCAATCTGATGGGGGCCTTTCACTTTATTGCCAGTGTGAATAAGCACAACAACAAGGAAATTGATGATGTAGCGAAAGGAAAAAAAGAGAATCCCCAATTATTGAAAGCCGTGTTGGGGTGCGAATTCAATGTTTGTCGGGATTATCTTGAGAAATCGACCAAAGATAATGGTGGTCAGGTTCCGGTATTTGCAAAAAACAAAACCGGCTATGCCAACCTATCTATGTTAAGTTCAATCTCGCACATTGAAGGTTTTTATTATGTGCCCAGGATAAGTAAAGAATTGTTAATCAAACATAAAGATGGTTTGATTGTTACGACCGGTGGACTAAATGGCGAAATTCCTCATTTGTTATTGAATGTTGGAGAACATCAGGCAGAAGAAGCATTGCTTTGGTATAAGGGCAATTTTGGAGAGGACTTTTATATTGAGTTGAACCGGCACGGTCTTGAAGAGGAAAATCACTTGAATGATTTTTTACTTCAGATGGCAAAAAAACACCATATAAAATATTTTGCTGCAAATAACACCTATTATCTCACTCAGGAAGAGGCCGAAGCACATGACTTTTTACTTTGCATAAAAGAAAATACCCGAAAAGATGACCCAATTGGCCGCGGTTATGGTTTCCGCTTTGGGTTTCCAAATAACGAATTCTATTTTAAAACAAAAGAGCAAATGCTCGGTTTGTTCACCGATTTGCCCGAAGCAATTGCAACCATTGGGGAAATACTTACTAAAATTGAATCGTTTAATCTGGAAAGCACAATTCAATTGCCCGAATTTGAAATTCCGGAAGAATTTCTTGACCCTGAAGATATTGCTGACCACGGTCACAGGGGTGAAAATGCCTATTTGAAGTTCATTGCCTATGAAGGGGCAAAAAAGCGATACGGTGAAGTAGATGATAAACTGGCTGAGCGTATTGAAATTGAATTGGCCACAATAAAAATGACAGGTTATCCCGGTTATTTCCTCATTGTTCAGGACCTGATTGCTGCTGCACGAAAGATGGGAGTTTGGGTAGGGCCGGGCCGAGGTTCAGCAGCCGGTTCTGTTGTTGCCTATTCAATCGAAATTACGAATGTTGATCCATTGAAATATGGTTTACTTTTTGAGCGTTTTCTCAATCCAGAGCGCATAAGCATGCCTGATATTGACATCGATTTTGATGATGAAGGCCGGTCCAGGGTGATCGAATACACAATAAATAAGTATGGTAAGGAAAAGGTTGCCCAGATTGTAACGTATGGAACCTTAGGAACCAAGTCAGCTATCCGTGATATCGGCAGGGCGTTGGATACCGATTTGTCCGTTGTAAACAAGCTTGCTGCACAGACCCTGGGTATAAATTTCAAAGATTTTTTTGGAAAGAAAACTGAAGAATTAAAGGAAAAATACAAGCAGGATCAAATCGCCGCAGGCGAATTGTTAAAGCAAAAAATGCAGGAAAAGGGTATAGAATCGCGCATCCTGTCGAACACGTTAATGATTGAAGGTCTTGTCCGAAATACGGGTGTTCATGCCTGTGGATTGGTTGTTACACCTGTCGATTTACGACAATTGGTGCCGGTTTTTCTGGCCAAAGATTCTGAAATGTGGACAACCCAATTCGATAATTCTGTTGCTGAAAAAGCCGGCTTACTTAAAATCGATTTTCTGGGATTAAAAACACTTTCACTCATACGTGACACCATTGAAATCATCTATTTGCGCCATAAAATCCGTATCGATCCTGATGCAATTCCCCTTGATGATTACAAAACCTACGAGCTTTTCCAGCACGGTGATACCGTAGGTGTTTTTCAATATGAAAGTGCAGGGATGCAAAAGCACCTGAAAGATCTCAGACCCACTGAATTTAACGATTTGATTGCCATGAATGCCTTGTACCGACCCGGTCCGATGCAATATATTCCAAACTATATCAGGCGTAAACATGGCAATGAAAAGATTGAATATGACCTTGCCGCTAATGAGGAAATATTGAAGGAAACCTATGGTATTGTTGTATATCAGGAGCAGGTGATGTTGCTTTCTCAAAAACTGGCTGGTTTTACACTCGGTCAGGCCGATTCGCTGCGTAAAGGAATGGGTAAAAAAGATATGGCTGAATTGTCGAAGCACTATTCAAAGTTTATCGAAGGAGGCAAAAATAACCAGCATGATGAAAAGATACTTGAAAAGATATGGAACGACTGGCTTGCTTTTGCCAATTATGCCTTTAATAAGTCGCATTCAGCCTGTTACGCCGTAATTGCATTTCAAACTGCCTATCTGAAAGCCAATTATCCGGCTGAATTTATGGCAGCAGTATTGAGTAACAATATTGGTGATATCAAGCAGGTAACATTTTTCATGGAGGAATGCAGGCGCATGAAACTTACAACGCTCGGTCCTGATATCAATGAATCACAGTATAAATTTACGGTAAATGCAAAAGGTGAAATTCGTTTTGGTATGGGTGCGATAAAAAATATGGGTGAATCTGCTGCTATTGCTATCCTTGAAGACAGAAATGAGAATGGATTATACAGCGACTTCATGGACTTTTTATCACGCGTTAATCAACGGGCTGTAAATAAAAGAAATCTGGAAGCATTGGCTACTGCAGGCGCATTCGATTCGTTTCAAGGGGTTCACCGGGCACAGTTTTTCTTTAAAGAGCCTAATGAACAAACAACTTTTCTGGAAAAAGCGATGCGTAATGCCATGCAGATGCAGGATGCGAAGAATTCGACCCAATTCAATCTTTTTGGTGAAGAAGCCAATATCGACATGGTCGAATTGTCGTTCCCGCAATGCGAGCCCTGGACGAAAGTGAAAGAACTTCAAATGGAACTCGAATCAATAGGTTTCTATATCAGCGCCCATCCACTGGATAGCTACAAATCGACAATCCGGTTTTTCACCAACTGTAATATTCAAAAGATTGTAAATGAAGCCGAATCATTGAAAGGAAGTCGGGTTGTATTTGCCGGACAAGTGATTTCTGCTGAGCACTTATCAACACAACAGGGAAAAGCGTATGCCAAATTCAAAATAGAAGATCACTCCGGCTCGTTGGAGATGGTGGTTTTTTCGGAAGCCTACTTAAAATTCAAATATCTGATCGATACCGGCGCCTTTATTTTGGTGCATGCTATTATTCAGCCATCATTTAGAGATAATGAAAAACTGGAGCCCAAAATAATTGAAATTCAATTACTTGATAGTGTATTGGAAAACACTTCAAAGGAAACAATTATTCGGGTGAAGGTGGATGAAGCAGATGATGAAGATATGATTCATTTAGCAGATTCACTGTTATCGCATCCTGGTAAACAGTCGTTTTCAATGATTTTTATCGATCCTGTGCAGGAAATTAAGTCGAAATTGGCACCAAAGAAACTTCATATCAACACAGCGCTTGTATTGCCATTGCTTGATGAGTTCAGTTTCGTTGAGTATGAATTAAAATAAAATTCGACGAAATTATCCTATCATTTCAATATAGAATGACTACTTTTGTAGCAAAGAAATTAATCAGAAAAACAAACATATTATGGCTTTAGAAGTTACAGATGCCACTTTTGAAGAAGTGGTTTTAAAATCAGAAGTTCCTGTATTGGTTGATTTTTGGGCTGTTTGGTGTGGACCATGTCGCATGGTCGGCCCAATTGTTGAAGAAATTGGCAATGAGTTTCAGGGAAAAGCAAAAGTTGTTAAAGTAGATGTTGACAATAATGTTGGCGTTGCCTCTCAATTCGGAATCAGAAATATTCCCACCCTGCTGTTTTTTAAAAATGGACAGGTTGTTGATAAACAGGTTGGAGCCGTTCCAAAACAGGTTTTGGTTAACAAGCTCGAGGCAATCCTTTAATCTTACTTAGAATTAGTAACCAACCCCTTCAAGCAATTGTTGGGGTTTTGTTTTATAACGAAATGACACTTCAGATAGACCAACACAAGATAAGTCGGTTTAGTTCTTTGGAACTTGTTGCTCGTCAGGTTGTTGAAGGTTTTATTACCGGTTTACATAAAAGCCCTTTTCATGGGTTTTCGGTTGAATTCGCTGAGCACAGACTATACAACCGGGGCGAATCGATACGCAATATTGATTGGAAATTGTATGGGCGGACTGAGAAACTTTTTGTGAAGCGTTTTGAAGAAGAAACCAACCTTCGGTGTCAGGTTGTGATAGATCATTCCACTTCCATGTATTTTCCTCATGGATCAACTCAAAATCCTGAGAAACCATCAAAACTACTTTTCTCTGTTTATGCTGCAGCATCACTTTTCGAATTAATGCGCCGGCAACGCGATGCCGTCGGATTAAGTCTATTCTCAGATAGCCTGAAACTACATACGAAAAACAGATCAAATCCTGTTCACTACAAGTATTTATTGGCCCAGCTCGAACAACTTCTTGACAATGATCTTGGTATGGATGCCTTTCAGACTTCTGCAACGGAAGCACTGCACCAGATCGCCGAATTATCGCACAAACGATCTATGGTGATCATTTTTAGCGATATGATGGACAACAGTGAACAAGCTGCAGGTATTTTTCCAGCCTTACAACATTTAAGGTATAATAAACATGAGGTCATTCTTTTTCATGTGTTTGATTCTGAAAAAGAAACAATGCTCGAATACGAAAACCGGCCATATAAGTTTATTGATATGGAAACACATGAAGTTTTAAAACTTAATCCGGTGCAGGTGCAACAAGCCTACAGACAATCAGTTGAGCTGAAAACCAAAGAATTGAAAATGAAATGCGGACAATACAATATTGAATATATTGAAGCAGATATTCATCATGGTTTTAACCAGGTACTACTTTCATATCTGATAAAAAGAAGTAAACTCTATTAGTTTTTCAATGAATCAGAACTTCCATCGAAGTTGAAGTTTCACATCTGTCTTTTTATTCCCATCAATCAAATCCAGCCCCGAACCGATTTCATCCTTGTCCACATACCACGTTTGGGCAATTCTTAACCACAGATCGATAGATTCAAAAATATTTAAACGGTATAACAAATATACACGTGAACCTTTGTCATTGAAAGCTGGTATCGAAAAAGCATACAACACATCATTTTCATAGGCATATAACCGACTGTCATACGATTCTGCATCAAAAATCGCAAATCGGACGCTTAATTCATAAGGCTTTTCGATTGGTTTATAAACAATATCATGAAAAAGTATAAACCCTTGACTTGTTGATTTATTGAATTCATCATACAGGATAATTTCTGCCCTGTCCTTGAATTCAATCGAATTACTTACCTTATAATTTATATGAAACCGCATCGATGTTTTCGTGTATTCAACCGGAACATCAATATAATTCCATGGGTCATTTTGATTTGACATTTTGGTTTTGGTCCTGAATCGCAAGTAAAAATCGGTGTTACGGTTTATGCGATGGTCAAATTGAAGAAAATAGTCATGTCCCAGACTCGGAGCATCGGTTTGAAAACGTAACCAGGGAAATTTGAAATAATCTGCATAAGCGGTCATTTTCCATTTGGGTGAAATATCTGTTGATAAACCTATGTAGGCACCAATTTCATTGTTGGTTTCACTGTTTTCTCCAAAGCCATTACTGTAAAAATTACGATAGTCTTTTGAGTAATTCCGGTAAGCGAATGTCAATGATGCAAAACTGATGGGTTGTGCTGTAAAACCCGCAATTGTTGCGGTTCCACCATGAATGGTTTGTGAAATCTCGCCAAAGAAAGCAATCTTCGATAAGAATAATTTAAAATCAACACCATGATTGATTTCAGAACTGCCAGGATGGCTAAATTGGTTGTAGGGATAGATTCTTGGGTGAATATCACTTTTGAAAATGCTTTGTTGCGCAGTATATCCAACTTGCAGGTAAGTATTGTGGAATGAAACGTGGCTTCCATACATTTCCTGCCTGATTGCAGCCTTATCAAGTAGCTCATCTACTGTGCGATGAAGTCCCGACTCCTGAATGCTGGAAATAAATTCATCCTCCCCGGAAAGTGAATCACCCGCAGTAATATTGCCATCAAAAAACTTGTTCGAATAGAAAAGTGAGAAATCAAATGCTTTATACTTCAAGGTTAAACCACCTCCACGTAAAAAACTGGTCTCATTCACTGAGGCACTGGGTTTTAATCCTTGTCCGAATTTGATTATATTGGTCGAACTACCCGATTTGCCGAACGAAAGGCCTGACCACATCGTTAGTCCCTGCCCGAATGCAAGATGATAATCACCTATCGCCAATGATTTCAATATGCCAATATCGGAAAGAAAAAAATGTGCAGAATAGAAATCGAACCCGTTTTTTAATTTGTTGCCAAGAAGCTTTTGCAAGGTGTCGGGTACCCGGTTTTTAATAAAAACCTCTCCTGCATCTTTTTCAGTGGTAAAACCTGCCCTTATTTTGTCACGGTAATTGTAAGAATATTTGAAATATATTTTTTGAGGACTTCCAAGATATGTTGAATTTGGTCGTTTGGCAAGTAGAGAGTCTTCGATGGGTTGATATCCTGCTGATTTCTCCAATACCTGTTCAGTTCTGAAAAACACCTGATGTTTTCCCCATTTGATAGCCTTTTTTGCGTTTATTTTATTGGTACCTGCATCCTGTATGGTAGTAACAATGGGTCTTATCAGGTCAATTGTTTGGTTGTCAAATCCTTCAATTGAAGATAGTTCGAACATACTAACGATCGGACCAAAGTTTCGCAGGTACTCAGTTAAATTTTCAAACTGAAAATTGTTTAGCACCTTTAATTTTCTAAGTGCTTCAATATCAACACTATTTATTTGGATTGGATTTTCATAATAATAAAGATATTCATCGATAATTTCACCATAATCATAAGCGTTTTCCGAGTCTTCTGACAATCTTTCAATTCGGTCAATGAGTATTTTAGCAAGGATATTTGATGTGGTATCTTGTTGTTGGGCAGCTACAGGCGCTGCGGGTAATAATAATCCGGCAGTTATAAAAAGAATTTTAAAGAATAACCATACCTGGCTTTTCATCCTATTCAATCTTTTTATTTTTTACAAACTGATACGTTAACCCAGCCTGCATTGAAACACCCAATGATTGATGCATGGAGGCAGCAATATCGAAATGCAGTTGCCTGAAAAGGAATCCTGCTCCCATTGTGTAAATCCCGGAAATAGTGTTTATGCCTGTACGAAAAAATACTTTTTGATGGATGACATATTCCAACCCCAGGCGAAGGGATGTTTGGGTTTCAAAGTTTTTTTCAATTTCAGCAATACCGGTAAACTCGGGCATAAAAGAATAGGTAAGGCCGAATCGCATGATCATTGGTGCATCTTCATCTGGATAATCCTCAATTTTCATTCTAACTGGATTATAAATATAAGCGCCGAGACTAAGTTTTGGGTTAATAGTCGATTGCACGCCCAATTCAAAAGTTACAAAATTTGCATCCTTATATCCTTCAGCTAAATTGGTTGTTTGATAATCGAGTTGCAAACCAATTCGGAGTAAGTCGCCAAACGATCTGGCATACGCCAGCCCGAATTTATTTTTGTTATATAAATTATATCCGAATTGGTTAAAACTGATTCCCAAAACACCGAAACGTATCGGAGCGACGATGGCTGCACTTTTTAATGAAAGCTCTTTCATTAAAAAGCGGTTTTCGTAATAAATGCCGGCTGACAGATTTGGTTGGAGTGCCATGCCTGCCGGATTGTTCTGAATTGACCAGAAATCTGTAGAACTCACAGAAGCGTTCCCCATGGCTGCTGACCGGGCACCGATAATTTCACCTCCAGCCATGCAAACTGATGGCATAATAAGTAGTAGTATGAAAATGTGCAGCGCAAAAGTGGTGATAAGTTGTTTCATATCAGGAGGTTCTTACAATATCGAATATCGTACGAAAATAAGTATTTTTGTTACAAATTATCTGATGTACTATGAATATTTTAAATTTTTTGGAGTCTCTTGCGCAAAATAATCACAGAGATTGGTTTGAATCGCATCGAAATGAATATGAAATAGCTAAATCAGAGCTAGTCTCTTTAGTGAGCGATCTGATAGTTGGAATTACTAAATTTGATCCTGCTATTTCGAACCTGGATCCTAAAAAGTGTATTTTTCGCATTAACAGAGATATTAGGTTTTCACATGACAAATCTCCATATAAGCTATCTATGAGTGCATATATGGCAAAAGAGGGTAAGTCATCACAATTTGCGGGATATTATATTCATTTTGAACCGGGTAAAAGTTTTATTGGCGGAGGAATCTATTCCCCCCAACCTGAAGTGCAACAAGCCATTAGAAATGAAATCTATTTTAATTCCACAGATTTTTTGAACATCATTGAAAATGATTCGTTCAAAAAAACTTTTGGTACACTCATGAACGAAAAGTATCTGCGGATACCAAAAGCATTTCCTGCTGATTTCAACCATGGTGACCTGCTGAAGTTTAAACATTATGTAGCTTCTTGTCAGTTGCCGGAGAGTATTTTGCAACTATCTGATATAGCGGTTTTTACATTGGATGTTTTTAAGGAACTTTATCCATTGAATGAGTTTTTAAATCGGGCGATAGTAAATGCTGGAAATTGAATTACCGATAACTTTTTTATTTAAACCGTAAACTGATTATTCATTACTGTTAGTATTAAGTTTACGTTATCTTTGTAGCCTAATTGGTTGGTTGTTTTATAAGTTCGAACTTAAAGCCCTTGGGGGTGAATCGTTTTAGTTGTTTTTTACGATTCATGACGACTCCAAGGGCTTTCCTTTTTAAATCCCTTTATTTTTTTTCTATATATGTTTCATTCAAAAGTTTACTTTTGTCGAATGAATCCGAATTGTTTAATTATATATTCAATTGAAAATTAGTTATATAGATGTCTGAAACAGAAAGTCTACAACGAATTGCTAGTCAGGTTCGCCGTGATATCGTGCGGATGGTGCATGCTTGTCAATCAGGCCATCCGGGTGGTTCGCTTGGTTGTACCGATTATTTAACGGCACTTTATTTTCATGAAATGAAAATTAATCCGGAGATTTTTAAAATGGATGGTGTTGGGGAGGATCTTTTTTTTCTCTCAAATGGTCATATAAGCCCAGTATTTTATAGTATATTGGCTCGTCGTGGTTACTTTGAAACAGCTGAATTAGGCACTTTCCGTAAGTTGCACTCCAGGTTACAAGGTCATCCTACCACCCACGAAGGATTGCCGGGAGTGAGAATGTCATCCGGATCACTCGGGCAGGGTATGTCAGTTGCAATTGGAGCTGCCCAGGCAAAAAAATTGAATAATGATTCATCACTTGTTTTTGTTTTAATGGGTGATGGCGAGCAACAGGAAGGTCAGGTTTGGGAAGCTGCAATTTATGCTGCTGGTAAAAATGTTGATAATCTCGTAGCTGCGATTGATTTTAATGGCCAACAAATTGATGGTCCAATTTCAAAAGTGATGCCTTTGGGCGATCTGAAAGCAAAATATGAAGCATTCGGTTGGATTGTTTATCCTCTGAATGGTAACAATATGCAGGAAGTGATAGATACGCTTTCACACGCACGGAAAAATGCATTTCAGGGAAAACCTCAACTCTTGCTATTGAAAACCGAAATGGGACAAGGAGTTGATTTTATGGTGGGTACGCACAAATGGCACGGGGCTGCCCCGAATGACGAGCAACTTCGCCTTGCTTTGGCTCAACTTGAAGAAACCTTAGTTGACTATTAAACAACAGAATAGCATTACGTTTTAATGTAAAATTATTTTCAATGGAATTTAAAATTCAGAATTATCAGGATACACGCTCGGGTTTTGGTGCCGGTCTTCATGAAGTTGGTAAATTGAATCCAAAGGTTGTTGCTTTATGCGCCGATTTGATCGGGTCGCTTAAGATGGATGCTTTTGTTAAAGATTTTCCGGAACGTTTTTTTCAAACAGGAATATCAGAAGCAAATATGATCGGCATGGCTGCTGGCTTGACTATTGGCGGTTATATTCCTTTTACAGGAACTTTTGCAAATTTCTCAACGGGACGCGTATATGATCAAATCAGGCAATCGGTTGCTTATTCAGGCAAGAATGTGAAAATATGTGCTTCACATGCCGGTCTCACGCTGGGTGAAGATGGTGCCACGCATCAGATTCTCGAAGATATCGGTATGATGAAAATGTTACCCGGAATGACAGTGATTGTTCCATGTGATTATAATCAGACCAGGGCTGCTGTGCATGCAATTGCTGCATTTGATGGACCTGTTTACCTTCGGTTTGGACGCCCGAAAGTACCGAATTTTACTTCTGAAAGTGAACCATTGATAATCGGAAAAGCCCAATTACTTCAGCAAGGAAGTGATGTGAGTATTTTTGCAACCGGTCATCTTGTTTGGAAGGCGATCGAAGCCATTCAATTTCTTGAAAAAGAAGGTATTTCAGCTGAGCTTATTAATATTCATACAATAAAACCATTGGATAATGATGCAGTTCTTCAATCTGTTGCGAAAACGAAATGTGTTGTTACAGCGGAAGAACACCAACGAAATGGTGGTTTAGGTGATAGTATTGCCCAATTATTGTCACTGAAAATGCCAACACCAATCGAAATGGTCGCAGTGAATGATCAGTTTGGCCAAAGTGGTACCCCTGAAGAATTGCTTGGATTGTATGGCCTGGAAACAGTAGATATTGTTCTGGCAGCCAAAAGAGCAATTTCACGTAAATAGTTAATCTACAATTATTAACAATTACCAGCAATTTTTTCATATGCGAATTTATCTTGTTGGTTATATGGGTTCCGGCAAAAGTACTGTCTCAAACAAACTCGCTCATCAACTCGGTTATAACTGTTTCGATCTGGATGACCTTTTTGAGCAACGTTTTAAAATCACTGTTGCTGATTTCTTCACAAAATATGATGAATCCTTATTCAGGCGGCTTGAGAGTCAGTTGCTTAAAGAAACTGCTGTTTTGGATGATGTGGTAATTGCTACCGGAGGCGGAACACCGTGTTTTTATGATAATATGGAGTGGATGAATAGGTTAGGCCTTACTGTTTTTTTGGAAATCAGTGTGCCGGCGATCGTTTCACGATTGAATAATTCAAAAAAGAAAAGACCTTTGTTAATGAATAAAACGGAAAGTGAAATCAATAAATTCATCCACGATCATTTACGTCACAGGAATATTTACTATTCTCAGGCACAACTCATTGTTCCGGCTGTTTCGATTAATGTACTGAAACTTGAGGAACAAATCCGAAACAACTGGCTTTCAAAATATAACTCACACACTTCTTTTGAACAATAGGACTACATTCTCCACATGATGCGTTTGGGGAAACATGTCGACAGGTTGCACAGCAATCACGCGGTATTTGCTATCAAGTAATTGCAGATCACGTGCCTGGGTTGCAGGATTACAACTGATATACACAATTTTTTCCGGTTCAATATTCAGAATCTGATTAATCACCTTTTCATGCATACCTGCACGCGGCGGATCAGTAATTATCACATCAGGCTTTCCCTGAGTTTCCACAAAAATATCGCTCAGGACATCTACCATATCGCCACCAAAAAAAACTGTATTTCCGATTTTGTTTAAAATTGAATTTTTTTCAGCATCTTCAATTGCTTCAGCAACATATTCAATACCAATTACTTTTCTGACATACCTCGCTATATAGTTGGCAATTGTTCCTGTTCCGGTATATAAATCATATACCAATTCATCACCCTTAAAATCAGCAAAATCAAATGCCGTTTTATACAGGCGTTCTGCTTGTATAGAGTTGGTTTGATAAAACGAAACCGGACCGATATTGAAATGAAGATTAGCAAACTGATCGGTAGGTGATTTCATCTGCTCAGTTATGTATGGTTTTCCGTGAAATAATCTGATTTCCAAATCATTAATTATATCATTTTTTTTGGTGTTTACTACCCACATGAGTGAGGTAATTTCCGGAAATGACTGAGCAATAAACGGAAGCAGATCATTTTCAACACATTGATCCTCGAAACCAACAACAACTATTACCATTAAATCACCTAAGGTTGTATTACGGATAAGAAGGTTTCTTAATAATCCGGAATGGTTTCGGGCATCATAAAAGGTGTATTTTTGATTATCAGCGAATTCTTTGATTGCCAATCGAATACGATTGGAAGGATCTGATTGTAAATGACAATGGTTTATGTTCAGGATGCGGTCAAACATTCCTGGCAGGTGAAAGCCCAAACCTGAAGCAACAGCCGGATTGTTTAAATCTGTCGGAATTCCATCCGTAAACCATTTGCGGTTCGAAAAAGTATATTCAAGTTTGTTACGATAATAGAATTGTTCAGTACACCCAATAATCTTATTGATTTCAGGGTATTCAATTTTTCCGATGCGTTCAAAATTATCGTTTACCTGTTTCTGTTTATAATGGAGTTGCCATTGATAATCGAGATGTTGCCACTTGCATCCGCCACACATTCCAAAATGTTCGCAAGCTGGTTTTGTTCTTTGATCAGAAAGGCTTTTAAAGTTGATAATTTTGCCTTCAAAATAATTCCGTTTTTTCTTGAAAACTTCAATATCTACAACATCGCCGGGCGCACCAAATGGAATGAAAACAACTTTGTCATCGGGCTTGGCAACAGCAACACCTTCGGCAGCTGCGTCCACAATGGTTACATTTTCGAGGAGTTGGGTTGTTCTTCTGAATTTTTTTGGCATCTATGTTTGATTAGGCGGCAAATTTAATCAAAAGTGAGGATTGACCGCGTTAATTTGTCGGGAGGACGGGGTAATTTATATTGTTTTTGCTTCCTGAATTAATTGTGGCTAAATTTGTAAAAGACATATAATAAAACCTGTGATGAAAATACTGAATGTGAATCAGATAAGGGAAGCAGATAACTATACCATAAAAAATGAGCCAATTGACTCGATCCATCTGATGGAAAGGGCAGCTGCTTCATCGTTCGATCGTATAAAAGTCAGTTTATCCTTGTCAAGGCAAATCAGGATTTTTTGTGGTTCGGGAAACAATGGTGGCGATGGGCTGGCCTTATCACGAATGTTGATTCAGGCCGGTTATCAAGTTCAAACCTATCTAATTAAATCATCGGAAAATTATTCAGATGATTGTCAGATGAATCTAAATCGATTGAAAGAAATTACAGATAATCAAGTATATGAAATGTTTTCGGCAAGCGATTTTCCGGATATCAAGTCAGAAGATCTTGTTGTCGATGCAATTTTTGGATCGGGATTAAGCAGAAGTGTTGAAGGAATTGCTGCCCAATTGATAAAACATATCAATGAAAGCGGTGCAGTTATTATTTCAATTGATATTCCATCCGGTTTAATGGTCGATCAAGCAATTGATTTTCACACTGCCGCTGTAATTCATGCTGATTATACCTTCACATTTCAATTTCCAAAACTGGCATTTTTGTTTCCTGAAAATGAGATCATTGTTGGACAATGGGAGGTGTTGCCCATTGGTTTGCATCCTGGTTATTTGAAGTCAGTGACTGTAAAAGATAATTTCATGTCATCGGATGAGGTGAGATTGATATTAAAAAAGCGGGCAAAATATTCGCATAAAGGAAGTTTTGGTCATGCACTACTGATTGCCGGTTCTGAGGGCAAGTTGGGGGCAGCCATGTTGGCTGCCAAATCTTGTTTGCGTGCCGGTGCAGGTCTACTTCATGTGCATCTGTCTGGCTCTGCAGCCATGCCATTACAAACTGCAATTCCGGAAGCGATGCTTAGTTTGGATCAATCTAAAACATGTTTTAGCCATATTCCTGATTTGGCAGGATTTAATGCAATTGGTGTTGGACCCGGAATAGGGACAAGTGATGAAACTTCCAAAGCACTCAAATTACTCATTCAGGAAGTCAAATTTCCGGTGGTATTTGATGCCGATGCGTTGAATATATTATCAGAAAACAAAACATGGTTAGCGTTTTTGCCTGAAGGAAGTATTTTGACTCCCCATCCAAAAGAATTTGAACGACTTGTTGGTAAATGGTCGAATAGTTTCGAGAAGCTGCAGTTACAAAAGGAATTATCGGCAAAATACAATCTGATCGTCGTTGTAAAAGGAGCACACACATCAATTACTGATCCATTTGGTAATTGCTGGTTCAATTCCACCGGAAATCCCGGGATGGCAACCGGTGGAAGCGGTGATGTGCTAACCGGAATCATCCTTGGGTTGTTGGCGCAGCATTATCAGCCTATCGAAGCAGCAAAACTTGGTGTGTATCTGCATGGACTTGCCGGAGATATTGCCGCTGAGAATTGGGGATTCGAAAGTTTGATCGCTTCTGATATTACTGAAAACCTTGGTAAGGCTTATAAAAAACTGGCCGACTCAGTTATTTAATATCCTAAAATTCAGATATATAGTTTAATCAAATGCTTATTCAGTAACGATTGGCATAAGTGAAATCACACCTTCAGCTTTGGCCTTTACTTACTTAAAGCGCATTCTCCAAAATTTTGCGACTAATTTCCAACGTCAGATCCTTCGATTCGGATAGTCCTGTGAAACCTTTCGATTTCAGACCATTGATAACTTTTTCGATATCTTCAGCCTTAATTCCATAATCTGATAATCTTGTTTTGATACCAAGGCTCTCGAAGAAATCACGGGTCTTTGAAATCGCAAGATTGATTTTAATATCATCGTTTATTTCTGTGATTCCCCATACCCTTTCAGCAAACTGCATTAATTTATCCCGTTTTTTATCTTTTCTGATTTCCCATAACGATGGCAATACAATGGCCAATGATTTCGCGTGATCAATACCAAAATGAGCAGTCAATTCATGACCAATCATATGGGTGCTCCAATCCTGAGGAACTCCGGAACCAATCAATCCATTTAATGCCATGGTTGCATTCCAGACAAGATTGGCTCTCAAATCGTAATCCATTGGATTATCAATTGTTTTTTTGCCAATTTCGATAAGATTCTTCAATATTCCTTCGGCTGTGTTGTCCTGAAATGCGCCTGCAACCGGATAGGTAACATATTGCTCAATCACATGAACAAAAGCATCCACTACACCATTGGCTATTTGGGTTGCTGGCAATGTAAATGTGAGTGAAGGATCGAGAAACGAAAATTTTGGATAGGTGAGGGGACTCATCACAACAAATTTACTATCGCCATAACTAATCACAGCACCAGCATTCATCTCTGAGCCTGTTGCAGGCAAGGTCAGGACTGTGCCAAAAGGAATTGCCTTAATTTGTGGAACCGCTCCAAATCCTTTGAATAATAAAGTGAGTGAGTCACTTTTCGAACAGGTTGAGGCAAGGGAAACAAACTTTGTTCCATCAATAACTGAACCACCTCCAACGGCAAGCAGAAACTCAACATCAAGCTTTTTGACCATATCCACCGCATTCATAAGCGTTTCATAATGTGGGTTTGGTTCTATCCCTCCAAATTCAAATAAAGTACGGTTAGGTAAAGCTGATTTTACTTTTTCCAACGTTCCAAATCTAACAACACTGCCACCACCAAACAAGATCAGTACCTTAACTCCTTCAGGAATTACTTTCGAAAGTTCGTTTAAGCGATCTTTTCCGAAAAAAATCTGGGTGGGATTATAAAAATTGAAATTATACATTGTGTTTTTTCTTAAGGTTAATGAGTTACGAAGTTAGACTTTTTGGGAAGAATTACGAAAAAAGTATGGTTATCTTTTTCAAAATTTTCAATAAACGCCGGTCAAATATTTAATAATCATATCTTAAATAACAGTAGGACACCATTTTGAAATAATTGTTTTCGTTATTCTATTTGCAATTTTAATGAAGGATTAGCTGTCTTGTGAAAAAAAAATGAGAAATATTTAGATTATTTGAAACTAAACATATTATCTTTACAATTGAAAAGTTAATTTGAAGAATTGAGAATCACTAAACAATTAAAAATCAATGATATATGTTTTTATTGTAATTGATGGTGGTCTGGTTTGAAAAGAAATAACAAATTTAGTAAATGGTTAATTGGGTGATATTCTGTGTTATAACATAATTTTAATAATTTAAAATCAACAATTGTTAATCTAAAATCAATCCAAATGAAAAACAAAACTTTACCAATTCTTGTTATTCTGGCTATGGTTATTGCCTTTGCGGGTACATCCTGCAAAAAAGAAGCCACAAATGCTAGTCCGGTTATTACTTCCGTTTTAGTGAATCCAGGCAGCGTAAATGCAAACGCTACTACTACTGTTACAGTAACCGCCACCGATCCTGACGGTGATGCACTTACCTATAGCTATACTCCTAATGGTGGAGCAATTTCAGGAAGTGGAGCTAGTGCTGTTTGGACAGCGCCTTCGACCGAAGGATCATATTCAGTTAGTGTAACTGTTACTGACGGCAAAGGTGGTACCGCCACTATGAGTGGAAGTTTGGTTGTTTTGCCAGCAGCTGCTTATGTGCCAACATTTTCATCTACTTCTATGGCAATTGATGCTACCACAATCGATTTCTATATCACTTGCACCAGTGACGATTACGACCTCGTTAAAGTGGATGTTATTTATCCTGGTGGGCTTGGAACAGAGACGTATACAGGTCCTTTGAATATGACGATGAATAGCCCAATTACTTTCCCAAATTACTTTACGAGGATGTCAGGCACCTGGACATTTAAGATTACTGGAACAATAAGTAGTGGAACTCATATTGGGACTTCATTTTTAGCGACAACAACTGTAAGTGTCTCTGGGAAGTAAGGCTTTGTTTAATTTCATGCTTAATGAAGGCCAGGCAGTTAATTGTTCCGTTGATTTGTTCATTGTTTTTTAAATGATTCCTAATTAGCCGGAATTAATCCACATTTTAAAAATTTATAAAAATAGAGTTGCTTTCAACGTAAAGCAGCTCTTTTTTTAGTGACTTGAATTGTATTGTGATAAAACTTTGTGAACCAGAAATGTAAATATTCAAGGATTATTTCTTTATAAACATCTGGTTTGTAATTGTTCGCTTATAATAGGCCTGGATAATGTAGTTTCCTTGTTTCAACTCATCAATACTAATCGGAAAGGTGGAACAATGATCAAACGTTTTAATTAAAGTGCCCGATTCAGCGATAAAATCAATGTGTTCAGGAAACTGATTCAAGGTTCCAACCTTGAAGTACAGTTGATCTGAAGATGGATTTGGGTAAAAATAACCTGTTTTCGTTTTATCAGGTGATTCTTCAATGCCTTGTGTCAACTGAAACAACCATTTGACTGCTTCTGAAAATTGCTGTTTCCAGGAAGCCTCGTTGTGTTGACCACCCGGCACTACTTTCACACGAATGTTTGATGCTGATAACCCTGAATTTTGCAGCAGTGTTGCCATTTCCTGCATATCCGGAACCATATCACTATCACCCTCATTATTACCACACATCATATAGGCTCGAACCGAAGTGGGATTGAAATGCTCGGTTGTATAAGAAAAGACAGTATCTGAAAACCAATAAGATGGTGAGAAAATACCTATTTTACTAAAGATTTCAGGGTAAGCAACCATCGCATAATGCGAGATCAAACCTCCGAGAGAACTCCCCATTATTCCGGTAGATTCGGCATCCACAAGGGTTCGGTAATGTGAATCAATATAGGGTTTTAATGTTTCTGCAATAAATGCAGTGTATTTTTCGCCATCGCCACCACCATAATGATTATTCTTCCAGGGTGTATACTCATCAATACGGTTGGAACCTCCATTGTCGATTCCCACGACAATGGGTACATTATAACCCTGGTTATACAAAGCATTTAGTGATTCGTCAACTTCCCATTCGCCTGAAAATGAAGTTTTAACATCAAATAAATTCTGGCCATCATGCATATACAATACCGGATATGATGTCGAAGTCGTATCATAATCGGGTGGTAAATATATCCAGATACGGCGCGTACGATTCAATTGAGGCATGGCAAAATCTTCACTCATAATGTGAACATTTGGAGCAGCTGTGCTGTTTCCTCCAGCGCCATCCATATCCTCCCAGCCTAAAATCGTGATTTCAAATGTTTGTCCATTTCCGTAATTAAAAGTGCGATTAGGAATAAAGGTGCCGTTTTCAGTACCTTCGACCGATTCCCAGCTTCCCCGCGTAAATTTAAACTCAATACTGCCCGATCCGGCGGGCAATGTGATTTCGGGTTGATTGGCATCATTCAACGTCAACGTATATGCCGGATCTCCTGGACTCCAGCCATTGAAACTTCCGGCTATGAAAATAGTTGCATTTTGAGGTGTTGAACCGGGGAATGAAACTATTTTAAATGTTACCTGAGCCTGAATGCCTGAAGCATAAAGTAACAGGAAGAAAAAAGCAGCGAAGGAAACGAGTGATTTCATTGCCAATTTGTTTTTGATTTATAAAAAACCGATTAATCGAAATGAATTCATTCATCAGATAATTTCCTCTTCAACCAATTCTTCTTCAAGACGAAGATTATTGATGATAAACTGCTGGCGGTCAGGGGTGTTTTTCCCCATATAAAATTCAAGCAATTCATTTATCGACATATCGCGTTTAAGAATTACCGGATCGAGGCGCATATTCGGTCCGATAAAGAAAACGAATTCGTTGGGTGAGATTTCTCCCAATCCTTTGAATCGTGTGATTTCAGGGTTTGTTCCAAGTTTTTTTAGTGCATTGAGCCTTTCCTCTTCACTATAACAGTAAATTGTTTCTTTTTTGTTTCGAACCCTGAACAGCGGAGTTTGCAGGATATAAACATGACCGCCGCGCACCAGGTCAGGATAAAACTGAAGGAAAAAAGTAAGTAACAATAACCTGATATGCATCCCGTCAACATCGGCATCGGTGGCGATCACCACATTATTATAGCGGAGGTTTTCGAGCGAATCGTCAATATTCAGTGCTGCCTGCAACAGGTTAAATTCTTCATTTTCATACACGATTTTCTTCGATAATCCATAGCTGTTCAATGGTTTACCTTTCAAACTAAATACCGCCTGTGTTTGTACATCACGACTTTTTGTGATGCTCCCAGATGCCGAATCACCTTCGGTGATGAAAAGTGTGGTATCGAGACGGTTTTCATGATTCGAATTGAAATGAATCCGGCAATCGCGTAATTTCTTGTTGTGGAGACTTGCTTTTTTTACACTTTCTTTGGCAAGCTTTTTAATATTTGCCATGTCTTTGCGCTCTTTTTCGCTCTGCATGATCTTCCGCTGCAGTGCATCTGCTGTGTCGGGATTGATGTGCAGATAATTATCGAGATGGCGCTTGATAATTTCGCCTATGAAATTACGTACTGATTGTCCGTTGGGTTCAATGGTTTGAGAACCAAGTTTGGTTTTTGTCTGTGACTCGAAAACAGGTTCCTGCACCTTGATACTGATGGCTGCTACAAGCGAATTCCTGATGTCTGACGTATCATAATCTTTGTTGTAAAACTCACGGATTGTTTTGACAATGGCCTCACGAAAAGCGTTTTGATGTGTTCCTCCCTGAGTGGTATGCTGTCCATTTACAAATGAATAGTATTCTTCGTTATAGGAGTTGTTACTATGCGTAAAAGCACATTCGAAATCTTCTTCGCGAATATGAATAATGGGATAATTCATTGTATCTGCCCCCGACATATTGCGTTCAAGCAGGTCGAGTAAACCATTTTTTGCCTGGAATTTTTGTCCGTTGAAAACGATCGTAAGCCCGTTGTTCAAAAAGACATAATTCCACAGCATTTCTTCGACATATTCAAGCAAATAGCGGTATTTTCCAAATATTTCCTCGTCAGGAACAAAGGAAATCAGCGAGCCCTGCTTGTCTTCTGATATTACAATATCTTGATCCTGAATTATTTCACCACGACAAAATTCAACAATTTTTGTTTTGCCATCACGAATGGATTGTGCCTTGAAAAACGATGACATGGCATTCACGGCTTTGGAACCCACACCATTTAATCCAACGGCTTTCTTAAAAACATTTGAATCGTATTTTGCACCTGTATTGATCTTACTTACGCAATCAATCACCTTACCAAGCGGCATTCCACGACCATAATCACGCACCGAAACCAATTCATCGGTGATAACAACCTCGATGGTCTTTCCATTGCCCATCACAAATTCATCAATACTATTATCGATGATTTCTTTCAATAAAACATAAATACCATCATCATGCGAGGTGCCGTCGCCCAGTTTTCCGATATACATGCCGGGACGCAAACGGATGTGCTCCTTCCAATCTAAAGTTCTGATACTGTCGTCGCCATAATTCTCAACCATCTCCATCGAATTTTAGGCAAAAATAGCCAATTCAATGCTGATTCATCCTAAAGAAATATTAAAATATCACTGAGTTTTCAACCGGTTTAGGATCAGTTAGAATACTAAATAGTTTGAACTTGTTGTAAGCCAGTCACAATCTGTGGCACATTGACTGAAGTTGTTTTAAGCATATACGAACTACCGTGATTTTAAAAAAAACCTATGAATTTAGGAATCAATTTTTTAATTTTGAGGTTCTTAATATACACAGATGAATTATAACAAGATTTATTTGTATTATTTCAGCGGCACCGGCAATGCCCGCGCTTCGGCTTATTGGTTTGGTGAGATGGCCAAGGAGATGAATATTGATTGTGAGGTAATACAGCTTTACCGGACAATTGAAGTGAAACAGGAAACAATTATCGATGAAAACAGATTAATTGGTTTCTTTTTTCCAACGCATGGTTTCAATGCAGCGCCAGCCATGCTGAAGTTTATCTGGCAATTTCCAAGGATTAAAAACACCTCAGTTTTTATTGTGAACACACGTGCCGGAATGAAGGTTTCGAAATTGTTCGCCCCAGGATTAAGCGGCCTGGCCCAGATTTTACCCGCCATTATTCTGAGAGCAAAAGGATTTAAAGTTGTTGGTATGCAGCCGATTGACCTACCTTCAAACTGGATTTCGTTACATCCCGGACTGAAAGAAAAGGTGGCTGAATCGATTTTTAAGCGTTGTGAGCGAATCACGAAAAAATTCGCCACCCGCATTTTGAATGGTGGGACAAAATACAAAGCCTTACTTTCGTTGCCCATCGATTTGGCCATTGTTCCCATTTCAATTGGCTATTATTGCATCGGTAGATTTTTTCTCGCCAAAACTTTTATTTCTACCAAAGCATGTAATGATTGTGCTATTTGTGAACAACAATGTCCGGTTGGCGCCATCAGCATGAAACACGAACGACCTTTCTGGGCTTTTACCTGTGAAAGTTGTATGAAATGTATGAATAACTGTCCAAAAAAAGCCATTCAAACTGCCCATTTATACACTTTTATCCTATGGTATCTGATACTTGCTGTGATCCCCTCCTTCGGTTTCTGGCTTTTGTTGAAGCAAAGATTCGTTGAATTTGTTGGAAATGAATGGATTGCTTCGAATATTTTATCAATTTTTCTTTTTATTGTATCCATACCGGTAGTGGCATTGGCTTACCGTATCCTGCATTATGCAACCCGATGGAAATGGATTGACGATATCGATAGATTCACATCATTGACTTCCTATGGTTTTTGGAGACGATATAATTTTGGGTTAAAGCAATTCAGAAAATCGAATAGAAAGGCATAAAACCTCCGAATTTTTTATGGAATAGTTTGGATAAAAAAAGAGAACCCGTTAAAGTTCTCTTAAAATCTTTATACGTAAAAATGAATTACTTCACTTCCTCTTTTTTGGAGGTGTTCCAATTAAACAAGGTGTAAGCCGGACAAAAACCGATAAATGCTGTGGCTACTGGAATAATGCCAATCAGTCCAAACCAACTACTGTTTAAATAACCAACGACTCCAATTGCCAGCCCAATAACAATGCGGATAATCATGTCAATTGTTCCAATGTTCTTTTTCATTTTTTTGTGGTTTTAAGGATGAATAATTCTTTTTTGGTAACGACAATGATACTCAATTTTTATTAAGAATGCTATTAAAGTAATGAACAATTGAAAATGGACAATTGACAATTATTTAAATATTTGCTATAGTGAAATTTACAAAAATTCAATGACGACGTTAATTGCTTCTTATTACTTATTATCAATTATTTAACAAAAGAATATTTTCAAATCTGTTTTGAAGAAAAGAGATTCTTAATAGAAACAAAAAAGGATTTTATTTCATACAGGCGAATGCGCAACTCAGCGGTTTTTGTTTGGGTGAGTTTCTTAAAAATAAACCATTGATATAGTACCGAAGCACCATATGCCAGCGAAGCACTCATGCCGGCACCTGCAAGTTGAAAGGCCGGAATCAATAGAAAAACAGATGGAATGGTGACAAATAAACCGACCAGTGAAGCGTACAGATTGTATTTTGGCTTGCCTGTTCCTGAAAAATAATGACTGAATATGGTGTTGGCTGCCAGAAAAACCACACCGGGAGCCAGACTGATGATGACAATCTTTATATCACCAAAATCTTTGGTGAAGATCATTTCGAACACTTCTTTCGGAATTGCAATTAAAATCAGCAAAGCCAGCGAGGTTAGAAGCACTGAAAATTTCAGCAGTTGAATACTCAGGACACGCGCATATTCATCACTATTTGAGTTACTTAAGCTCGAAAACTGTACCAGTGAAATACTCTGTCCGATTAACCGCAGGCCTTCGGTCAGCTGAACACCTGAAGTATATACGCCAAGCGGTGCAAGTCCCAGGTATTGCGTAATTACATAAAAACTCATCCTTTTATTCACCAGATGGGCAATACTCGAGAGTTGTGTCATGCTTCCAAAATGAAATAACCGCATGAAAATGGACTTCATGTTTTTGAATGTGGTTTTTTCAAGATAGGGTAAAATCACCATACTGCCTGCAATAGCCGGAATGCTGTAAGAAACGTACAATGCCATCACATACGCTCTTTCATCTTTTATATTGAACAAATAGACGGCACAAGCCATTGTTGCCAGTAACAATGAAAACTGTAGAACAAACAGTCCGTTGAACGCCTTCAGCTTTTCTTTTCCCAACAAAGCATTCAGATTGAAACCATAAAAACCATTCAGTAACGAAAGGATAAGAATATGCTTCCCATAACCCTCAGGAATCATAAGACTGTATAAATGAGGAAAATAGGAAAGAAAATAGAACAACAGCGAGAAAATACCAATAATGAAAATGGTCCAAATGGCTGACAGTAGCAGGAGGGAGGTGAAATTTTCCTTTGAGCTGTGAAAAACGATGGCGCTGCCGGTAACAAGTTCGACCACCAGCAATACCAGTGAGATGTCAAGCAGAATGATTCCCGCTGTTCCCCATGCTTCCGAACCGAGTGAATTGGCCGCTATCCACAACACAATCAGACTACTGACTGCATTCATAAAGCGTGTTCCTGATGTAGCAAGGATTTTTCTCAACATCATGTCCGGCGAAATTTAAGTTTTGAAAGAAGTTCGTTTTTAAAACCCGCCCAGATAAAAGTAAAGCTTTTCGCATCAACAACGGTGTGTTCCGCACTACTGTTGAATGTGTGCATACCTTGATTGAATTTCCAATTTTGATGGGGTTTCAATGATTGAAAAGAAACTTCTTTGAAACTTTTGATGTTGAGCTCCACGATTTCGTTGAGTACGACAGCCATCCCGTAATCTTTACCACAATCCTGCGACGGGCGAATCAGTTTACCGTTGAATATGAAAGGTTTACCTGCTGAACGGGAAGAAAATATGGAGGATTTGACCGGATTATTGGCATGTGCTTGATATTGTCCGAAAGGTTCATCGGAATAATACGCAAATAAATGCACACTGGGTTGATTTTTCAAAGAGAAAAACAACCACCATAAGCCGTCGTGTTCGAACAATACCGGGTCAATTGCCTGAATATTATCGAGTAAGGTTTTGACAAAAGTGAATTTATTTGATTGAATGTCAAAATGATAGAGTTGTATTCCGTTCGATTCAAAACATTCAGGAATACAATACAATGTTTGGTTCAGTTCGAAGACAAAAGGGAATGAAAAATGACTATTCTCACTTAGCACTTCGTGGTAAATCCGGAAATTCTCCGATGCTTTTACCATCGAAATCACACCTTTACATTTTTTGTAATCATATAATTCAAAGAAAACAAAGGTGTCATCCTGAAAATCAATGACAAATGGATCAGCGGTATAACAGGATGAACCTGTCTTATTTAACCAGTGTATTTTTTCAGGCAAGGTGTTTTGAGCCGAATCAGCGATGAATGACTGTCCCGATTGATGAATGATTCCGGCAATCCAGTCTTCCTGATAAAACAGCATTTTCAGATGAAACTGAATCCTTCGAAAAACCATTTTCAGGATGAATTGGATCATCGAAATATTTGAAGGCGGGTGAATTATCTTTGCTTTCGAAGTGGAAGGCATTTCAATATGACAGCCGTTTATAATATCTCTGCAAATTGAAAGCGGCAAAAAAGTACTTCCGAAATAAAGTTGGTTCAGGTTGGCCTTGTAAGAATGCTTGATAGTTCGGTAATGTATCTTTTTTAAAATCAGTCCTTTGTCCAGTGAATCGGTAAGTTTTTGCAGCATCACGCCATTGGTGTCGTGTGGTTTAAATACCTCCCAAAAACCGGGCGGGCCGCCACGAACCACATCTTCGTCATCATGGTGAAACGACCAGACACCATTTTTCGCACTGTTCAGGATTTCGCCTTTGATAATGTTAAATCCAAAACGGAGCAGAAAATCTAATTTTTCCTGTTTTATCAGTTCAATCGTTTGGTTTTCAAACACATTTGCGATTCCAATTGTTCGTGTTGTGCATCGGATTTGATTGCAATCTCCGATTATTGTCGTAATATCTGTTGGTTTCTTCGATTCAGGTCGAAAGACAAATCTCGACCAGAGATTGAAAAGTAAGCGGCGATAATTGTAGTGTAAGACCTTTTTTCGGAAAGAAACATTAAGGGATTGATTGTTGTTTATGACAAGCAGATGTAATTGCATTCCACCTTCGAGTAGCGATTTGATCGTGTCTGCCTGCCATTTTTCAAGTGTTAAACTGTTGCATAACAGTCCAAAACGCAGGGATTTGGGAGCTATTTCCGGTGTAGAATGCATCAGGACTTTTTTTCAAAAATACGGGATTATATCCGAACTTAATCGTTTTGATTAAATATTGACCCCAATTGTATTCAACATCAACACGAAAAGAAGTGTACTTCGATGTAGCACAAACGATAACTTCTGTAATTTAGCATAAGATATTTTTTTTTAATCATTTACTATGCCCGGATTCCTGTTAGCATTGCATGCCCGACAACCTGATCTGGATACGGCGATTGGGTTACTTCAATTTGATGCGCGGTATAGCTGCCGGATTCTGATTGACAACAAATACCTGTTTCTGGCCATGAATGGCTATCAGGATTATCCTGTTCAGGTATTTGAAATTGGAGATATACTTGTGTTGTTTGAAGGGAAAATCTATAACAAATCAAACGATTCAATTCGTGAGTTTTTTACTTCACTCATATCGGATGATGGTTTCCGGCAGGAATTAATTGAACCCTGGCTCGTTACAGCCGATGGTGAGTTTGTTGTTGTGATTGTCAATCGACAAACGAATACGGTTCTCCTGTTCAATGATTTATTTGGTCGTTTGCCGGTTTATTATTCGAAACAAACCGGTAAAATTGTCATTTCACGTGAGATTTCTTTTGTGAAAGCAACGGTATCTGCTATTGAAAATGACCGTTTTGCAGTGGCTTCAACCCTGCTGTTTGGATATGTTCCCGGCCATAAAACAATTTGGAAAGGTATTTTGCGCATGCCTTACAACACCTCTTTTATCATCGATGCGGAAGAAAACACCTTCCTGTTGGATGAAGGAGAAAGACTCAATATTCAGCATAACAATATTGCATTCAGCAAGCAAGATGCTGATAATTTGTTTGATTTATTGGTGGAAGCAACCAAAAACCGTATTCATCATTTGTCAAATCCGGCTGTATCGCTCAGTGGCGGGCTCGATTCGCGGCTGATTGCAGGGATATTGACAACATGGAAATTGGATGTTCCTTATCTAACCTACAAGGAGTCAGGTGAAGGGACTGATGCCGATTTAGCCGCTATCGAAAGGATCAAAGAAAAGATAGAGATTAGTGACCGGCATAAAATTATTGAGCTTGAATCTTCAGCTGATCAGGGACAGGAAATATTGTTGAAAATAAAACAAGGCATGAATTATCTAGGCATGGCTTTTTTAATTCCTTTTCTTCATTATTTCAGAGACAACAATCTGCAGCAAATTACCGGTGATGGTGGAGATAAAATGCTGGCTGACTTACGTCCTGCAATCCCATTGCGAAATGAATGTGATTTTATAAACTATCTGGTTGCAAAAAATGCGATGGTTCCGCTGGAGAATGTTTTACAAATGACAGCACTCAGCAAACAGGAGTTTCAGGCTGAACTAATTCAAATAGTAAATGCTTACAGGGCAATAAATTACGATGAAAAATACGCGCAATTTCTGATTCATGAACGTGCGATGGTCTGGCTGTTTGAAGGCGAAGACCGTAACCGGTATTTCTCATGGACCACCACACCGTATTATTGTCCTGAATTTGCATTGAAAGCATTAAGTTTACCCATGAAGTCGAAAAAACATGGAAAACTCTTTTTGACCTTTTTCAGAAAATTAGGATCCGGATTGGAAACTATTTCGAATCCAAACTGGAAAACAGCACCCAATCAACCATTGCTCATCCGGTGGCTTTATCTAAAACAACGAATCAAACACAGCCTCCCGACTTCATTTTCTAATTTGCTACAACCAACACACAAGCCTTCCATTGAAAGTAATTCGAGTGTTTCGGCAATTCACGAGGAGATAGAACGTTATAAAGGATCACAACCCGGGTGGTTTCATCCCGAAATGATCAATGATGAACTACTATTGAACGAAGAATTTGTTTGGCATCTGCGCACCATGATGCGTCTTTGGAAGAAAAGTTGACTCGAAGGCTGAAGTGCATAATCTTCTGCATAGCAGATTTGTTTTCGATTTGAAAATGTTAAGTTTATTTTAAAAAACTGTTTATCCTATTCATTTCATTATGATTCTCATTGATCACATCGCCTTCGCGGTTCATTGTTTTTATAACTATACTATCTTTGACCTGCGAAAAGGGAATTCCACCATATGAAGCTGTCGGTAATCATTGTCAACTACAACGTTGAGTATTTTCTGGAACAATGTCTGTATTCTGTTCGAAAAGCATCGAAAGGTATTGATGTTGAGGTGTTTGTGGTCGATAACAACTCCGTTGATGGCTCAAACCGCATGGTAAAAGAGAAATTTCCAGAGGTGATTTTGATTGAGAATAAGCAAAATACTGGTTTCAGTAAGGCCAATAATCAGGCGATACGTTTGTCGAAAGCTGAATATGTATTGCTCCTTAATCCTGATACTGTGGTGGAAGATGATACTTTTACCAAGGTGATCGATTTTATGGATCAGCATCCCGAAGCCGGTGGATTGGGCGTTAAAATGGTCGATGGAAAGGGCAAATTTCTACCTGAATCGAAGCGCGGACTACCCACACCCATGACAGCGTTTTATAAAATATTTGGTTTTTCGCAGCTTTTCCCCCGTTCAAAACGGTTTGCGCGCTATCATCTCGGTTATCTTGACAAGGATAAAACATCTGAAATTGAGATACTTGCAGGTGCTTTTATGCTTATGCGCCGCTCGGTTCTCGATATAACCGGTTTATTGGACGAGGCTTTTTTTATGTATGGCGAAGACATCGACCTGTCGTATCGCATCACTTTGGCTGGGTACAAGAATTACTATTTTCCTGAAACACGTATTATCCACTACAAGGGCGAAAGCACAAAGAAAAGCAGCGTGAACTATGTTTTTGTTTTTTACAATGCCATGATCATTTTCGCCAAAAAGCATTTCAGTTCACAGCGTGCCCAAACCTTTTCGTTGCTGATCCATATTGCCATCTATTTCAGGGCGTTTATCGCTATTCTTTCGCGTTTTTTCGAAAAATCCATCCTCCCTTTTTTCGATGTGTTGCTGGGTTATATCGGCATATTTTTCATTCAGCGATATTGGGGAAATTTCACCATTTACAGTCAGGGCGGCGATTATCCTTATGAATTGGTGGCCTTTGTTATTCCGGCCTTTCTTTCGATCTGGCTTCTCTCCGTATATTTAAGCGGAGGTTACGACAAACCGGTGAAATTAGTCCGTAGCTTGCGCGGCATTGGTATCGGGAGCATCACGATTCTTGTTCTTTATGCTTTGCTACCCGAAAGTCTTCGTTTTTCGCGCGCACTTATTCTGTTAAGTACACTTTGGTTATCCGTCGCACTTACATTTACCCGGTTTGTGGCACATCTGTCGAAAGCCGATGGTTACACTTTCGGCCAAAATAAGCGGATGCGCTTTCTGGTAATAGGCGATAAAGCCGAAGCAATACGCGTGGAGGCAATACTTCACAGCACATCCATAAAACCTGAGTTCATTGGGCTTGTCGAAAATACGGATGTGGCTGTGACAGATAATGCTTTCATTGGTAATATTTTGCAAGTGAAAGATATAATCACCATTTATATGATCAACGAAGTCATTTTCTGTTCAAAAAGCATTCCTCATCAGGTGATTATCGATAAAATGACGGAATGGCATGATGCTGAAATTGATTATAAAATTGCACCCGAAGACAGCCTCTCCATTATTGGCAGCAATTCAATCAATACACGGGGTGATTTATATACCATCGATATCAAGGCAATCGATTCGTCGGAAAATCGCAGAACCAAACGGTTGTTTGATGTATTGAATTCACTGTTAATTATTTCAATTTCACCGGTTTTGTTGTTCATTGTACCGCATTGGTGGAAAGCAATGGTGAATACAATGAAGATTTTGATTGGATGGCGCACCTGGATAGGTTATGGACCCACAAATGATCCTGAGCATCGGAAACTGCCAAAAATCAGACAGGGAATTCTGAATCCTACTGATATATTTCAATCGCAAACGATTGACGATGAAATCATTCATCACCTGAATCTGTTGTATGCCCGCGATTATACGGTTTGGAAAGATGTTGAAATTTGCTGGAAATCGATCAAACGAATTGGGCGGTAGATCGCCTTTTTGTTTTGTTGATTTGCTGTAGTATCCCATTATTATAACTATTCACCCCTTTAATGCCGCTGATTCACTCCTGCACTATCGGGATTAACAATTGTACTTTCAATAAAACACAATAATTTAGCTTCGCTGAGAGAAGTTCACTGATTTTTAATTTTTGATCCCGACTTGTCGGATTCAAAAATTTGATTAAATCTGTGAATCTGTGGCATTTATAATTTCGTATTTAATTAATCATGGGCTGAATTGTTACCCTTTTTTTTAATACTTTTGTCGGGTGATTATCAAAACCATAAAGTTCATTTAAATTATGCTCAGCAGACGGCACCTTCGCGTTAAAGTATTACAAGCGCTTTACGCCTATTTTCAATCGGGAAACAGTGATATGTTACTTGGTGAAAAACAATTGCTCCTCAGTATCAATAAACTCCATGAATTATTTTTCTGGCAGTTTTCATTCCTCATCGAAGTGACCCGTTTTGCTGAACAACGCCTCGAAGAAAACCGACACAAGCATTTCCCGACTGCCGACGACCTGAACCCCAGCATGAACTTTGTTCAAAATAAACTTCTTGCTGCCATCGACAGTAACCGCGATTTCAAAAGAAAAGAAGATCTGTACAAAATGAACTGGTCGCAGGAACAGGAATTGGTGCGTAAATTTTACCAGAAACTTCGCGAAACGACTGATTATGATCAGTATATGAAATTGGAAAATCCGACATTTGCCGTCGATAAAAAATTCATTATTTCAATTATTGAGAAACTATTTACCGATTTTGAGCTACTCGAATCGTTTTATGAGGAGAAAAGCATCTATTTCGTTGATGATTTCCACCTCGTATCTGAATTAATGATCAAGTTTCTGAAGTTTTTAGATAAGGATTTTAATGAGTTTTCAACGTTTCCGGGCATTTATCGCACCGAAAACGATGATGTGAATGAAGACCTTGTTTTTGTGAAAGATTTATTCCGTAAAACCATCACACACAGCGAGGAATATGGCGACCTTATCGCCGGCTACACCTCAAACTGGGAGCAGGAACGTATTGCCGTGATGGATATGCTGATCCTCAAAATTGCACTTACCGAACTTGTCGAATTTAAATCGATTCCTGTAAAAGTAAGCATGAACGAATATATCGAAATCTCGAAATATTTCAGCACCAGCCGCAGCAGTGTTTTTGTGAACGGCATATTGGATAAAATGATCCAGGACTTCAAAAAGGAAGGCAGAATTGTGAAAACGGGCCGGGGTCTGTTAGATGAATAATGCCGGTTAGCGCATTCGGAAACGGCTCATAAAGCTCATCGTGTCAACAATTTGTTTTTCTGAAATTGGTATCAACGGTTGATTCTAACAGTAGTGAAGGATTGCGGGCTACTTTCCTATCCATCTTCACCAAAGTTTGAGTAGGGCAGAATGCTTGAATTACGAATGAAACCCTTATTGCATATTGCCTTGGTTGGCGTTTCGTTGTTTTCTATTTTGGCGTTTCGCTTTTCATTTTTTCGTTATGTGCAGCCCATTTTGCCGTTTTTTCTTTAGTCATTTTCTTCGTAGTAATATGAGTAGTCAATTCCTTTCATAAACATTTCGCAGTCGTTTATTTTGGTGGTGATCGCATTATTCAAAAGAGTTTTTAGAACACTATTTTTTGTTGGACTTAGCATTATTGCATTCATGTAATCACGCTTGCTTACTTTACTCCAATCAACCCATTTTTTGAGGCGTTTTTTTAATATCAAATCCAACCATATTCGGGCGCTTCTGCCGTTGCCTTCCATAAAAGGGTGTGCAATGTTCATTTCTACATATTTGTTTATGATTTCGTCAAATGTAGTTTCGGGCATTGCCTCTACTTGCCTTAATGTGTCGCCTAAAAAGCGTGATACGGCAAATTGAAAACCACCTTTTGAAATATTTATTTGTCTGATTTGCCCCGCAAAATCATGCAATCCGCCAAACAAATAAGCGTGTATTTGTTGCAAACCTTGGGATGTGCCAACTTCTATGCTGTTGATAAAGGAACTTTCAAACATGGCATACGCTTTTGTTTTGCTTTTTCCATCTATGCTTTCATCGCTGTAAGTAAACCGCTCTATAAACCGGTTTGCCTATTTCCCCGGAAATTCTTTGCCCAATAATATTATGCCTTTGTAATCAAGCATATCAACTAAACGCTTTTTGCCGTCAGGAGCAAGAAATTTCAACTGGGTAGTGGCACTAACCAACTCGATATTTTCTTTTTTCAATTTGGCTTTAAGATATTTCCAATAGTTGCGGGTTTTGGTGTAGTCGTCCTGGTCGGTAAGTAAAGCCACAATATCCAACACACTAAACCACTATTTGGCGTTTTGTTCGTCCCAAACAGATCGCACTTCGCGGTCGTCAAAAAAACGTATGGATATTTTTGCTTTACTCATAATTAAAATGTTATTTATTCCGTCTCCCTGTAATTATCCGTACAAAGTTTTGATATTGTTTATCTTTTAGATGAAGTGAATATTCCGGTGAAAGTGC
>CAITDJ010000031.1 GCA_903891085.1 uncultured Bacteroidota bacterium
GCTTCACTTTGAGTGAAGCCTTGACTAAACTAAAACAAAAAAGGCTGCCCGAAACAGGACAGCCTTTTATTTAAATATTTACAAGGTATTTAGTTAACCATAAGCTTTTTGGTAACTACATTGTTTCCGGCTTTCACCTTCACAAAATAAATACCTGCATCATAATTACTAACATCAAGTTTAAAATTATGTGCACCGGCGTAGGTGAGTTGTTCAACGCTGGTATAAACTTCCTGTCCGAGCATATTTACCAGACTAATCTCAACACTTACTGCTTTGTCAACATTCAAAATGACGTTGGCAATTGCGCTGGTTGGGTTAGGGCTAACTTGATCAAGACTAATAACATTTGCAGGGGTTTCATCAACACCAACTGAAATATTAACTGAAAGGTAAACCATATTGTTATCAACCACACCATGTCCTGTAAATCTCTGGTTAATACCAGGAGCGTTATCAGTCTGATAGATCATATGTGCTTTGCTATCAACAGTACCAGCAACTGAAAGGAAAACACATTCGCTGAAAATGTGGAACACATCACTTGTCAGGTCAGTATAAGGACTCCATGTTTGGCCGTAATCATCAGAAAAACGATACCAGATATGACGGAAGTTGAATTCTTCAGTTGCATAACCGAGTGAAACGCCTGCATAAAATGCATATAACAATTTGTTGGTATGATCGAAAGCCAATTGAGGCATGGAGGTTAGAGAAGCCTGATACGTAGCTATTCCAACAATTGTATCTTCACCATGATCCTGTGCTTCTGCCAATAAGTATTGCGAAGGTATTCCCGAAACATCTAAGATATCAAATCCAACAGAAACTGAGTCCATCGGTTCCATGGTTTCATTCCAATATAAAAGACCATTGGAATAAGGATAAAAACTGGTTGCAGCTCCGGTTCCATCAGCTGAGTGGCACATACGGCCAACAGCAACGTGAACCACACCATTATCATCAATCACGCATGATTGAAAACTATCAATACCACCATGTTGTGGTATAGGGAATTCGTTATTAAACCTTGGGGCAGGAGCGATATAATATCTGTATGAATCCCAGGTATCGCCATTATCGACTGATTTAACAACAGTACCATCGGTCAAGAAACCACCAACTGAAAAAGCAATGGTTTCACCAACAGGCTCAGCGAAACAATATTCATCACCACCAAACCCAAAAAAATCTTCGGATGTAATACCAGGAAGAATAGCATTCAACGGATCCCAGGTTACACCGCCATCGAATGAACGGCTGTATAGCAATGCGCCATCAAGTCCTTCATATACGGTTCCGCCGTTTGCAACAGAAGGGGCAATAGCGATCACGTGGATTGTTTCATGAAATTCACCGGTTGTAATCATACGTGGCCACAATAAATCTTCGTGACCAGTAGGTCCAACAAGGGAGAAATTTGACCAGGCCCCAGTTCCTTTTTGAGGACGATGGCTGAACAATAATCCATCGGTTCCACCGGTATGTACAACAACGATTTCACCGTTTTCACCATAAGGCTGAATAGTAGGCCAACCAACACGAACAGACTCGATACGGGCTGTTGGAGCAGGTCCCCAGGCTGAACCATCAAAATAATTGTAACCGGTTCCACGGTCAGTGAAAGCTGTCTCAATTTGACCTTTAGTCCATACTGCACTTATAGTTCCATCAGGAAATGCATGGATACGGCGTCCCATGGTCGAATTCGACTGGAGGTCGTAACGTGTTCCACCAAGCACAACATCAGGAGCCTTCACGGATGAAGGTAGTGGTGTTTCACCTGCGAAAGTCTGAGGATATTCTGCAACTGCTTCGGTTTTCACAGCTGTGATTTTACTCAATCTTTCAGATTGTTTTTGTAATGCCGATTGGGCAAACAGACCCATTCCTGAGGCAATGACCAATGCAGAGAGTAATAGTTTTTTCATGTGTATCAGATTTAATTAAACAATTATTTTGTAAAACTGTAGGCGCAAAGATAATGTATTTAAAAAGCAAAACAATTCTGCAAAAAAAAAACCGCCATAACTGGCGGTTTTTTTTATAATAAATTTTTATCGTAATTACTTCACAATCATTTTGCGGGTAGCTTTTGTTGCACCAGCTTCAACAGTATAGAAATAAACACCAGTAGGCATATTGTCAGATGGAATGCTCATGGTGAATGAACCGGCTGGTTTGTATCCATAATTATTGGCATACACTTTTTGTCCGGTAAGGTTATATATTTCAACACTTACATTGGCACCTTTTCCAAGGCTAACATTGATGCTTGTTTCATCGCTGAAAGGATTTGGGAAGTTTTGGCTGATTTGGGCCTGATTTGCCTGCGCGATTTCTTCTGTTCCAACAACACAGAAATCTGCGTCGGTGAAGAAGAAATTGGTGATGTATTTATAAACAACGGCGGTCCCTGGATCAACGTCAGCTGCCATTGGCTGGTAGGTCATCGGGATGGTGTATTTTCCATCAGCATACAAGGAAACATTCGAAACTGAAGCAAAGGACGCATTCCACATGCCTTCTGAAAGGAAGGTAACGTTTGAAGGAATTGGCTGACCACTTGAACAGGTCAAGTCAGCTGTACCCCATGCATTCGGGCGAATACCACGACTGAAAATATTTGGACGGGTATTGTCTTCCACTTCTGCCATATCGGTATCAATCCAACTTACAAAAACGGTTTCACGGTCGGGTGAAGTAGTAATCTGGATTCTATTGTCTTCAGTATAGTCAGTTGGCCAAGTACCACGCAATTGCGTAATGCTTCCGAGTTTAATGGCATACCAGGTTGTTCCACCATCAGTAGTATAAATGTCATAAGCAGCGAATAAACCACTGGCCGATACGATGCTATAGGCATCAGTTCCAACAACACCGATTACAACGCCGATATGAAGATTCCCATTGGCATCAACAGTAATATCTTCATCAAATGCTGTAGTATAAGGAATTTCATCGCGTGGAGGAACAGGTGCTTCATATAAGGTAGCAATCTGCTCGTCGGTCAACAAATCATTTATGATACCTGACATACCATTTGGACCAGCTAATTGAATACCAACAGGATCACTCCAGCTAATACCACCATCAGTAGTTTTAAAAATAACAGGATAGTAGCCCAAACCACCACCAATTACTTCAGTTGTACCATTGTCAGCTAACATAGAAATATAACCGGTTTGTCCATCAGCAGAAAAAGCTACTGCTGTGAAAGAAGGACGTGTTGTTGCAGCATCCACAGGAGCATCAAGTAATTCCTGTTCCAAATCATAATCATTTTCACCTTCATTCCAAACAAGCCTGTTTACTATGAGACTACTCATATAAACAACTGCACCGCTTGACCAATCCTGATTGATGTCAATAGCATATGCACTTCCATCTGATTTAACATCAAAAGCATTCGGAATATACTGATAAAAATCACCATGAGTCGAAATAAGATTCTTGGTAGTATCAGTGAAGTCACCTAAATTAACTCTTCCGTAAGAATAACCACCCCAACTATCCGTTGAATTTGAGCCATCCAGATTTGGAGCAAAATAAATCATCCTTGCATTGTTCAGATCGGTGTTACCTGCAGGATTCCAAAGACCATGGTTTGGATAACGGCCGGCATCGGTAAAGTATGCTCCACCAGCATTGTTGGTAGCAATATACATTTCGTTCATATTGTCCCAGGTCAAACCACCATCCGTCGAAATATCGAAACCAAGGTCGCCTGAATATCCACCTGGATCCTGAACACCACCCATACGGTGAAAATTAGTTACCATATTTAATTCGGGAATAGCAGCGATAATGGCTTTTTGTCCGCCACCATAACCATAGCTGTAAGCGTTGGCCGATGAACCAATATTAATAATTGTTACTGTGTTTACATCGCGGTCACCCGATGGGGCTTGCTCTGTCGGTCCGCTTTGCGGCAATACACCGGATTTTACCGGATCAACGCCTGTCATCATTTTTTGAACTGCTTTGAGCTGTGGCAACTGGGTTTTGAAATTGTAAGTTTGCTGGGCAACTGTTAACATTCCAAATCCAACTGCAAGACTTAAAAGTACAAGTTTTTTCATAATTTTAGGATTAATTGAACAATAGTTTTTACTGTTGACATGAATGGCAAAGATAGAAAATTTTAAAAAGTTTGTAAAATTATTTAAAATAATCTTTTCATCAAAAATTGTTCTTCCAGCGAAGGAGCAACTCAAAAATAGCCGATTATTTCAGTTATTCTGTTTCAATTACTTTGTTCACCCGGATTTGTTCGGAATGAAACCGGACACCTGTAAGTTTGCCATCAGCATTTACTGTCCGGCTTAAGTCCAACTCACTGTCGGTAAGATTATTATAGGTTTTCAGTCCTAATTCAGCGATATTCCAGAAACCGGTGTTTCCCTTTCCGGAAATGCCGGAGATTTGTTCTTCTACTCTAATGGTTCGTAAGGATATCGCGTTTTTTGCCTTTTGCGCAAGATTTTGGGCAACCAAACCTACAAGAGATTTCTTTTCGGAGCTTTTTACCGGTGTTAACGATGCAAGGTAATCATGGCCATCAAAATAAAACAAAATGAAATCATCGTCCGCTAAAAATGGTTCATTCGTCAACGCAAGTTGCAAGGCAGGTTTAGGTTGAATAGTGGTTAGAATAGTTTCCTGTCGCGGACTGGCTTCAACGACGGTAACGCGCTCAATATGTGCAATTTGTGTTTTAGCGCTAAAGTTTTCAGGGATTGCAGTCACAATTTCCGGCCGAACAGAAACAATATTTTCCGTTGTTGTCACTGGTAAAACCACAACAGCGTTTTCCTGCAACATCCACCAAACAAACAAACCAAACAGGAATAATACGCTTGCCGCATAAGATAAAACACGTGTTGTTTTCATCGAAACCGACAAATGCTTCAACGAACTTCTTTCCGGAAAGTGGATTGACAAATCAGGAGAATATTTTGTTTGTTTCAATAGAGCGAAATCACTTGCAAAATCAGGATTTAGACGAATGAATTTATCAACATCTGATTGGGTTAAAGTATCGAGTTGATTATCAACGGAAGCCACAAAATATTCGTGACAATTGTTTTCATTAATAATTCCAACTTCTTGAATAACAGCACTTTTTAATTCATTCTTTAATTCATAGGTGATGGGTTCGGTTTCAAAATAGACGAAACCGGAAGTGAGATCAGACCAGGAACCCAATTCGGGATGAAGGTCTACAAATAACTGCAAATCAGCCACCTGAACAGGATCTAATTTTCCATCCAGGTAGTCGATGAGCCAGGCTTCGTAGTTGTCAATCATTATATTCATCACTTCGTTACTATTGTTTCTGTCAGGTTCAAATCCCTGACAATCTTTTTTACTTTTAACTTTTCCCGTCTTGCAGCCGGGCAGGCACTTTTAACTCAATTCACCTCCAAAACCTTGTCCAGACTGGTAATATAAGATTTCAGTGTCATTCTGGCCCTGAAAATATACACTTTCACCTGGGCTTCGGTTAACAAAGTAATCTCTCCAATTTCAGCATATGAATAACCTTCATAATCGCGCAATAAGACAACAGTCCTTTGAATTTCAGGTAACTGCGTCAATGCTTCGTCAAGTACATCTTTCAGGTCAGAATAGGTATTATATGACTTTTCATTGCTCTGATGACGCTGTTCCAACCTGACCGATCGTTCATCTTTACGAATCATATCAATCATGGTATGATATGCTGTAGTAAATAAATATGATTTGCTTTTTAGAACATCCACTTCATCTTTTTTCTGCCACACTTTTGCAAACGACTCCTGAACGATATCACGTGCTTTTTCTTTATCACGTAAATTCTTGAGAATGAATCGGTAAAGACCATCTGCATGTTCATCCACACATCTATTGTAATCGTTTCGGGTCATAGGCTAACTTACAAACATGTTGTTATGACGGTGTGAAGTGGAACAAAGTTACAATGATTTGGTGAAAAATATCAAAAGTTTGTTGACCAGATGTTGAGGGTGTGGAAGTTTAAAATCATGAATTAAGGGTATACAACAATTCAATTTGCGATTTGAACACTTTGATCATAAAGGACTTCAGGATCAAAATCAGCTTCATTTTCCCATTCAATTGTATCAAAACTAACTCTGACTTTTTTAAATTCAGAAATATCTTTCAATTCATGAAAGAGACCCTTTTCAAGATAAGGATTCATATCAAATCTACGCTTTTCACCATTATCAAAGGTTAGAATCAAGTGAAAATCATTCATTGCCTTAACATCTATAACAGCAAAATACATGGTTCGTTATTTTAAAGGTTCAATAGGAAATGGCTTTTCTCCATTTTGACACAGATTCTAATTAGCCAACAACTCATCTTTGTGTATTTCAATCCAGGCAGATACAAGTCGGTTTTGCTTTGGTGGAATTTCCCCAACTAATGTGTTACATGTTGTTATATCTATAATCGTTATGTGATCCTGATAATAGACATGAATATGAGGTGGATTATGTTCTTTGGGAGCATAATACATCCTCACAATAATACCGAAAAACATAGATAATGTCGGCATTCTCTAAACTTTTATTACAAAGATACTAATCAATCGCAATAAAACAAAACTAACTAAAATTGATTAATAAAAAACCCGATTCATCACAGTCTGCGACTGACAGGCACGTTATCCGTGTTCAATTTCGAATCTAATCCAGCTTAAGAATCGCCAAAAATGCCGACTGCGGGACTTCAACATTTCCAACCTGACGCATGCGTTTCTTACCTTTTTTCTGCTTTTCGAGTAGTTTTCGTTTACGGCTGATATCACCACCATAACATTTGGCAGTAACATCTTTGCGCAAGGCTTTCACTGTTTCACGGGCAATTATTTTTGCCCCAATCGCTGCCTGAATGGCAATGTCAAATTGTTGACGAGGAATAAGCTCACGAAGCTTTTCACACATTTTACGTCCAAATGAGTACGCATTGTCACGGTGAATAAGCATGGAAAGTGCGTCAACGGATTCACCATTGAGAAGCACATCAAGTTTTACAAGGTTTGCGCGCTGCCAACCCTCAATATGGTAATCAAATGAGGCATAACCGCGTGAAAGTGACTTTAGTTTATCGTAAAAATCAAAAATAATCTCACTCAGTGGCATCTCAAAAGTGATCTCAACACGATCGGAAGTGAGGTAAACCTGATTTTTCAGGACTCCCCGTTTTTCGATACATAAAGTCATAATGGCACCTTGATATTCCGATTTGGAAATGATTTGGGCAATAATATAAGGTTCTTCAATATAATCAAGGTAATTAATATCAGGCAAACCGCTCGGATTATGCACCTCAATCATTTCTTTGGCAGTGGTATACGCTTTAAATGAAACGTTTGGGACGGTGGTTATCACGTCCATATCAAACTCGCGATCGAGGCGTTCCTGAATGATTTCCATGTGCAGCAAGCCAAGAAAACCACAGCGGAAACCAAATCCGAGTGCCATGGATGATTCCGGCTCAAAAACCAAGGAGGCATCGTTCAACTGCAACTTCTCTATGGAGTTACGAAGTTCTTCATAATCGTCTGCATCGACCGGATAAATACCTGCAAATACCATGGGTTTCACAATTTCAAAACCAGGAACGATATCGGTTGTCGGACGGGCAACATGCGTAATCGTATCGCCAACTTTTACTTCGCTTGAAATTTTTATACCCGAAATAATATAACCCACATCACCGGCAGACATTGTTTTGCGTGGAACCTGTTTCAATTTCAACACGCCAATTTCGTCAGCATAATACTCTTTTTCGGTAGCGATAAACTTCACATGGTCGCCCTTGCTGAAAGTGCCCTGCATGATACGGAAATAAGCGATAATGCCCCGAAATGAATTAAATACAGAATCGAAAATAAGTGCCTGCAATGGGGCATCCGGATCACCTTTGGGAGCCGGAATGCGGGTCAGGATGGCTTCAAGTATCAAATCTACACCCAAACCTGTTTTGGCACTGGCCCGGATGATGTCCTCACGCGGACAACCCAATAATTCAACAATTTGGTCTTCTACCTCATCAGGCATGGCATTATCCATATCCACCTTATTCATGACCGGAATAATCTCAAGATCGTGATTCAGCGCAAGATAAAGATTCGAGATCGTCTGTGCCTGAATACCCTGAGTGGCATCGACCACCAGTAAAGCGCCTTCGCAGGCAGCTATGGAACGAGAAACCTCGTAAGAAAAATCGACATGGCCAGGTGTATCAATCAGGTTAAAAATGAATATTTCACCCTCATGTTCATATTCCATTTGAATGGCATGACTTTTAATGGTGATACCACGCTCACGCTCAAGATCCATGCTGTCGAGCACCTGATCTTTCTGTTCACGCTCGGTCAGCGTATGGGTGAATTGAAGCAATCGGTCGGCCAGCGTACTTTTTCCGTGGTCGATATGGGCTATAATACAAAAATTTCTGATATTCTTCATGGGGGGCAAAGGTAAGGAAAAAAAAGGTCAGAAGTAGGAAGTCGGAAGTGGGAAGTACAGGCAAATTATCATCTAACAGTGTAATACCACAGGGAAGTGGTGTATAAATAATCATTCTGGCAACTAATCAACTGTCGTTTTGTCACAGCCATTTGTCAGTTTCAGGCATGTGAACCAATTACTATTTATACTGAAATTCAATCGATTATAAAACTTCAAACAATCAAAATAAAATTATGAATTGGAGAATCCGATTTGAACTTTTTTGGCACAAAGATTGACAATGGTACTACCAAATAAGTAATTGACTATCAAATAACAGATAAAATTAAGGAGAAAACTCAATGGGAAAAATAATTGGAATCGACCTCGGAACCACGAATTCCTGCGTTGCAGTGATGGAAGGTAACGAACCAATCGTAATTGCAAACAGCGAAGGCCGTCGTACAACACCTTCAATTGTTGGTTTTGCCGAAAACAACGAACGAAAAGTCGGCGATCCTGCCAAACGTCAGGCGATCACTAACCCCACAAGAACAGTTTATTCAATTAAACGTTTTATGGGAGAAACCTATGACAGGATAACAAAGGAAAGAGAAAGAGTGCCATACCACGTGATCAAGGGTGAAAACAATACCCCACGTGTCGAAATTGATGGCAGACCATATACACCACAGGAAATTTCTGCAATGATTTTGCAGAAAATGAAGAAAACAGCCGAAGATTATCTCGGACAACCTGTAACAGAGGCAGTTATCACAGTGCCTGCCTATTTCAGCGATTCGCAACGACAGGCTACCAAAGAAGCCGGCGAAATTGCAGGTCTTACTGTTAAAAGAATCATCAATGAACCTACCGCAGCAGCCCTTGCCTATGGTTTGGACAAAAAACTCAGCGATATTAAAGTGGCTGTTTTTGACCTTGGCGGCGGTACTTTCGATATCTCGATACTCGAAATGGGTGATGGCGTTTTCGAAGTGAAATCGACCAATGGCGATACCCACCTTGGTGGTGACGACTTTGATGCCACCATCATCAATTGGCTCGCAGAAGAATTCAAAACCGAAGAAGGATTAGACCTGAGAAAAGACCCAATGGCCTTGCAACGTCTGAAGGAAGCTTCCGAAAAAGCAAAAATTGAATTATCAAGTTCAACTGAAACCGAAATCAACTTGCCTTATATCATGCCTGTTAATGGTATGCCAAAGCATTTGGTGAGAAAACTTACCCGATCAAAATTTGAGCAACTGAACGACCATTTAATCCGTGCTACCATCGAACCATGCCGCAGGGCAATGCAGGATGCCGGTTTAACTACTGCTGATATCAATGAAGTTATTCTTGTTGGCGGATCAACACGTATCCCTGCTATTCAGCAGATTGTAAAAGATTTCTTCGGAAAAGAACCTTCGAAAGGTGTCAATCCTGATGAAGTTGTAGCCATTGGCGCAGCGATCCAGGGTGGTGTGTTGAGCGGAGAAGTGAAAGATGTGTTGTTGCTCGATGTTACTCCACTTTCATTGGGTATCGAAACCTTAGGTGGTGTAATGACCCGTTTGATTGAATCGAACACAACCATTCCAACAAAAAAATCAGAAACATTCAGTACCGCTGCTGATAATCAGCCATCTGTGGAAATTCACGTGTTACAAGGTGAGCGCCCGATGGCCAATCAAAACAAGAGTATTGGTCGTTTCAATATGGATGGCATTCCACCTGCACCACGCGGTATTCCTCAAATTGAAGTAACTTTCGATATCGACTCAAATGGTATTTTACATGTATCATCCAAAGATAAGGCTACCGGCAAAACACAAAGCATCCGAATTGAGGCGTCATCAGGATTGAACGACACTGAAATTCAACGCATGAAAGATGAAGCTGCTGCCAATGCCGAATCGGATCGTAAAGAACGTGAAAAAGTCGACAAACTGAACTCGGCAGATGCCCTTGTTTTCCAAACGGAAAAACAGTTGAAAGAATATGGCGACAAGCTTCCTGCTGACAAAAAAGGTGAAATTGAAGCTGCCGTAGAACAATTGAAAACTGCCCATAGAAATCAGGATATGCCTGCCGTTGATGCAGCCATGACACGCCTTAATGGAATCTGGCAATCAGCCAGCGAAGAAATGTACAAAAACACCCAATCGGCACCTGGTGGCCAGCCACAGCAGGAACAACAGGATCCAAAAGGTCCGGGACAAGCCTCAGGTAATGATGAAGTGAGTGATGTCGATTTTGAAGAAGTAAAGTAAATACTGAAGTAATCAGATTGATAAAAAAAGGATAGCCTAATGCGGGTTATCCTTTTTATATTCATTCAAATTGGCAATCAGATTATTCAGCTCAATAACAACTAATACCACTCAAACCCGGAATAGAATTTTTTTCTGTAATACGATTGAAGCATGGTGAATTAGTGATGATAGATTGAATCATGTGTCAATTTATTGTTATTTTTCAGCAAAAACACCATTACTATCACACTTTCTTGTATTTTTGAAGCCGAATTACAGAATCTATCAAAGACTAATTATTATTTATCAAATTCACTATGAAAAAAATTATTTTTACCCTTTTCATCGCATTTTTCGGTCTGGTTATCAAGCCGAATGCACAAAACCTGGTAGTCAATCCGGGGCTTGAGGAATGGACCTCTGACACCCAGCCTACCGGTTGGACACTTTATCAGGGAGTTGCGAAAGAAAGCACCACCATCCATGGCGGAAGTTTTTCGGCGAAACACATCTCCGCATCAAGCACACAGAAATTACAACAGGAAGTTACAGGTATTCAAGCCGGAAGCGATTATACGATTTCGTACTATTACTATGATAATGATCCTGCTGCCCGTACCCGTATCTGGTCTTACTGGTTAAGCGGAACAACAACCATCAGCGCTGACAGCGCGGTTTTGCGTCCAAGTGTATACAGTACTGATATTGCCGAATGGCAACAATTTAGTGCCGCCCTCACAGCTCCTGCAGGTGCCGATGGATTTCGTTTCGAAGTCCGTGCTTACAAACAGGATGGTGTTTTTGGTGGTGGAGTATTTTATGATGATTTTACTGTTTCTGGTGAAGTAACAGTAAAACCTGAGCCAACCAATTATCCAACCGCTTTTACAGCAGCTGCTGAAGGCATGGGCGTAAAACTCAACTGGACAGACGCTACCGGACCACAATTACCGGATTCATACGTAGTTATGGGCACGCTTGTCACTTCACCGCTCAAAAGTATTCCACCGGTTGATGGTGTTCCTGAAGCAAACAATCTTGACATTACGGTGAATGGATATATCGCCTGGAATGTGGCTTACGGTGTTGAAACATATACATTTGGCAGCCTATTAGCCGGTCAGGAATATATGTTTACTATTTATCCTTATACCAACAGCGGTGCAACCATCGATTACAAAACAGATGAAACTGCCCCTATACTTTTCATCACAACAACCAATGTAACCACACTAGTTTATGAACCATTCGACGCTGATTTGGGCGTAATGACTGCCCATAGTATCACTGGAACACAAGCCTGGGCTCATTATAATTTCAACAGTGAAGATTTTGCACGTTGCTCTGGTTATGAAGGCGTAAGTAATGAAAATGAAGACTGGTTGGTAAGCCCACAAGTTAATTTTACCAATATGCAATCTGCCTTTTTAAGTTTCCGCACAGCTTTTAATTATACCGGCGACCCTCTTAAACTGCTTGTTTCGAGCGATTATGATGGTGAAAGCGATCCAACAGGTTTCACCTGGAACGATATCACAGCTGAAGCAATCTGGTCAACGGGTGCATGGGCATGGGCGCAATCAGGTGCAGTTTCATTGCTTGAGTACGGAAACCCTACACTTTATATTGCTTTTGTTTATACCTCCACCACTGAAGCTTCCTCAACATGGGAATTAGACGACTTGCTCATCTATGGTATTCAGGGTGTTGGTGTGCATGAAACAACTGTCAAAAATATTACAGTGTATCCAAACCCTGCAAGCACAGAAATACGTTTCAACCTGACAACAGATTCACAGGTCACTATCACCGATCTGATGGGCCGTATTATTACAGGGAATGATTTTCTGACAGGTAACAACAATATAAATATCAGCAATTTAGCTGATGGAACCTACTTATTGGTAGTTAAGTCAAACGATGGACAAACTTCAATGTCACGTTTCACGAAACAATAACAATTCGCATAAAAATATCCGGCCATCAAATCTCTCATTTGGTGGCCGTTTTTTTTGAAGCAAAACATGAAAATCCTTTGGGAACATATGTTGAACATTTTCTTGTTTTTTAAATATTTTCAATCGTTGTACACAAAATTGAATAGTAGAGATTTGCTATCTTTACGGCATGAGGAATCGAAAAACGCTTTGCAACCTAAGGTATTATCAAGTTAATTCATTTACCAAAAAAGCTTAGTATTCGTGCGCTATACATATAACATATTGGTATTCTGCTTATTCCTTTTCATTACTACGACTATTCGAAGCCAGTCGTTTGAACCCATCCGCGTTGAGCTTTCAGCACGTATTGATGTTCCTTCCTATCATATTGAGTCACTGGGCGAGCAGGGTCTTCTGTTATTTTACGAAAGCAATGAAATAAATGAAAACCAAAAACGAAAATGGTATTTTAGTTTACTTGACACTACCCTCACCGAAAAGTGGGTTCAAATCGTTCCACTGACCGACGGCATGTCATTTCATTCTTCCAAAACAACTCCTGATAAAGTAGTAATGTTGTTTACTTTAAACAATAAATCAAAAGATCAATCAGTTAATTATGAAGTCATTACATATAACAATATCGCACAGCAATTCAATTTAATCGGGGGTAATACCCCTGATAAGGCAACTTTTGCAGGATTTAACTCCAACGGAAACAGTGCTTTGATGGCCATAAATTTGCCAAAATCGAAAAGTGATTTTCTCTATTTCGATTTATTGAAAGGCATAGTGACTTCCATTGCCAATCCCATCGAAGGAGATGTAGCCGTCAATGATTTAGGAACCGTGAATAATGGTTTCTTATACATAGCAACCATTAGTCAAGCCATTGATAATGAATCATTAAAATATCATTTCATTGTGTTCGACAATACAGGTTCTATTATCGGGAAGTACCTGCATGAAGACACAAAGCCACGAAGTTTACATGCATTCACTTTTGATTATGATCCTATTTCAGAAGCCCTGTTCATCGTGGGCAGTTTTAATGATGACAAACTAAAAAATGAAAAACCCGTTCAGCAAGCAGCGGAGAAGGAAGAATCAACAGGCTTGTTTTATCTTAACTTTTCTAAAAATTCGGAAGAACAATCAAATTTCGTTGAATTCAACGATTTTAAAAACATTTATACCGCACTGGCAGCCGAAGATTTGATGGAAGTCAGGCAGAAACTGGCACGATCGAACGACGAAAAACCTGTGAAGCCTGATATTGCCTTCAATTTATTCAATCCTGTATTGGTGCATTTTGAGGACAAATTAGTGTATGCCGCTGAGGCTTTTCGTCCGCAATACCGGATTGAATCACGTATCGAATATGATTTTTATGGCCGGCCAATACCATTTACTTACTCCGTATTTGAAGGGTATAGTTTCTTCACTACCATAATCGCTGCGTTTAACAAAACAGGTGAATTGTCGTGGACTTACAATGTTGAAATACCTGAGTTTGTTACTTTCTATTTACAACCTCATGTCCTAATTCAAACTGACTCATCAAGTCTTGTTTGTTGCGTAATCAATAATGGACTGATCAATTCAACAGTGATCGGAATCGATGGGATTGAGATTGGCTGCACTGAACAATCGAAAATTGCAAGCGATTTTGCAAATGATCGTTTGATGGAAGAAAATTTCTCTTCTGTAATACACTGGTACGCAAATTATTACCTTGGCACCGGATATCAAAAAATTGCGAATAATAAACTACGCGATAACAATCCAAGGACTGTATTCTATCTTAATAAACTGGGTTTTTATTAAAAGTATTTTTCGCATCCTTAACTTACTAAAAACCCGCTAAAACAAATACTTCATTTGATTGTTTTCAACATAATAAATTGGTCAGGTATAATAATGGTTGGTCGAAAATCAAATATTATTCATTTTACATCGTTAAATCATCTCACATATTTTATACATGGATAGAATTGATTATATATCAGGATATATTAAATACCTACTGAAAAAAAAAGGGAAACATAACGTTCACTCACCTTTTGTTTATGATTTTATCACGAAAGTGTTGGAGGATCACAAGGAACACCCAGAATATCAGCGAATCGAAAAATCGAGAAATATTTTACTGAATGACAGTAATATAATAGAGACCGTAGATTTCGGTTCAGGTGCCAAAAATAAAGAGTTTATTACATTTCGGGCATCGGTAAAAGACCTCACTAAATTACGTTCACAATCGAAGCATGAATCACGTTTATTAGTGCGAATCGTGAAATATTTTAAACCTGAAACGATACTCGAATTCGGGACGGCGACCGGACTGGGAAGTATGGCGTTGGCGTTAGGGAATCCGCGCGCAAAAGTAATTAGCATGGAAGGTTGTGCATCCATCGCTTCCGTAGCGGAAAATCAGTTCAGACGAAATGAAATAGAAAATATTGAACTCATTATCGGAAATTTTAACAATGTATTGCCCGAAGTGCTCGAAAAAGTGACATCACTTGATCTGGTTTTCTTTGATGGAAACCACCGTAAGATACCAACCTTAGACTATTTCAACCACTGTTTGACCAAAGCTGGTGAAAAATCAATTTTCATCTTTGACGATATTCACTGGTCGGCAGAAATGGAAGAAGCCTGGAAAGAGATTCAACAGCATGCTTCAGTGACCCTCTCACTTGATTTATTTCACCTGGGTATCGTTTTCTTTCAAAAAGGAATCGTAAAGCAACATTTTATACTCAATAATTAATACATTTTTGATAACTTTGTAGGACAAGAAGCCACATGCAAATGGAAAAACAAGTAATTAAACTGAATGGCATTTCGCGTCATTTCAAAGTTGGTTCTGAAATCGTAAAAGCGCTCAGGACGATTGATGTTTCAATAAATCGCAACGAATATGTTGCGCTGATGGGGCCTTCCGGGTCAGGAAAATCGACCCTGATGAATCTCCTGGGTTGTTTGGACACACCCACCTCAGGTGAGTATTTTTTGAATGGTCAGGATGTCAGTAAGATGAATGACAACGAATTGGCTGATATCCGAAACAAAGAAATTGGGTTTATTTTTCAGACTTTCAATTTATTACCCCGGTCAACCGCCCTCGAAAACGTGATGCTGCCATTGGTATATGCCGGAATTCCAAAACCAAAACGCATCGAAATGGCCGAAACTGTGTTGGAAGATGTACAATTGACCGACCGGATGAAACACCGTCCGAATGAGCTATCAGGGGGCCAGCGACAAAGGGTTGCCATCGCAAGGGCATTGGTAAATAAACCCTCTATCTTATTGGCTGATGAACCAACCGGTAATCTCGACTCGAAAACTTCCATTGAAATCATGGGTTTACTCGAAGAAATTCATGCCGCCGGAAACACTATCATTGTAGTAACCCATGAGGAAGAGATTGCAAAACACGCCCATCGCATCATTCGTTTAAAAGATGGACTGATCGAATCGGATGAAAAGAATGAACATATTTCAGTTGCCACTGTTAAACGGAAGCAATAATTGACAAATTCAGGTGGGAATAATACCAAAGAGGGCATGAGCGAAGAAATGAAAATTTATACACGCACCGGCGACAAGGGGCAAACCTCGTTGATCGGAGGAACACGTGTACCAAAATATGATGACAGGATTGAAGCCTATGGAACCATTGATGAGCTTAATTCCTTCGTTGGTTTGATTCGCGACCACGAAAACTGCGATGCGGAAAGCAAAAAACAGCTGCTGATTATTCAGGACAAACTATTTATTATCGAGTCGCATCTTGCTGTTGATACCCAGGCCTGTATCGCAAAATCTATTCCAATATTAGTCGAATCTGATGTACAAATGCTTGAAAATGCTATGGATATGATGTCAGCACAACTCGAGCCCCTGGCTAATTTCATACTACCTGGAGGACATACCCTGGTTTCATTCTGTCATCTTGCCCGGACTGTTTGCAGACGTGCCGAAAGAGTCTGTCTGAAGGTTTCCGAAAAATACCCCGTCGCTTCACCCGACCTTATGTATCTGAATCGTCTGTCAGATTATTTCTTTATATTGGCCAGATACTTCATTTTCAGCACCGGAAGTACCGAAACTAAATGGAACTCACAGTGATTCAATAATTTATATAATTTTCATCAAATTGTAATTTTGATAAATAATAAAATTACTTTTGCAAAAAATTAAACTGCCATCTGACTCCATTTGAACAGTATTATTCATCAGGATGAGGCTTAAAAACGCAACTGTTTTTTCGGTTTTCAAAGGCAGAGATTTAAGAAACAAAATTCAAAACACTATACAATGTATTGGACATTAGAGTTGGCTTCAAAATTAGAAGATGCCCCTTGGCCGGCCACTAAGGATGAGTTATTAGAATGGGCTCAGCGCTCAGGCGCCCCTCAGGAAGTAGTTGAAAATCTCAAAGAGATGGAAGATGAAGGAGAAATCTACGAACGTATTGAAGATATCTGGCCTGATTATCCGACAAAAGACGATTTCTTCTTTCATGAGGACGAATACTAAAAAAATAAAACCGGTTGTAAGCCGGTTTTTTTATTTCTAGAAATTCAAACTAATGCCAACACTCGGCATCAGTGGTAACTGCCTGACAGTTTGATTGGTGATTTGATCCACATAAAACACATTTTCGCGATTGTACAAATTAGTTACACTCAGGTCAACCTCCAACGTTGTGTTTTCATTAAAAAAGAATTTTCGCTTCACGTCAAAATCCATACGGTGATAAGTCGGTAATTCACCTTTGTTCAAATCACCATAAATTGTACCCATTTGCCCATTGGCAGTTGAATAGTCAGTATTGATTCCATCGTTGAATGGCAAGTATTCGTAATAACCCTGTACCTGTGTGAATGGAAATCCTGTCCCAAAGTTCCAGCGTGAACTGAATTCCCACTGCTTCAAATCACCTGCTGTATATGACAGAATTACGTTTACATTATGGCGTCTGTCGTAATGTGGCCTATAGGTTAACAATTCACCAGGTTTATCTTCGTATTGCTTTGTTACATAACCCAATGAGTAAACCAGCCATAAATACAGATTATTATTTTCATATTTAAGCGCAAGGTCTCCGCCGTATGCTTTTCCCTTTTCAATAATAAAATCCTTTTTGTAAATATCAGGCGTACCAACCGGCGCATCAGTTTCATTATAAAGTTTGTTACGGTTAAGGTTCGTAAGTTGTTTAAAATCTTTAAGATAACCCTCTACATTCAGATTCAGTCGGTTATTCAGGTCAATTTCAACACCCAACACAAAGTGATTTGCCTTTTGCAATTTATGGGTAACATCTTCACCATCGAATGTGGATGGCAAATTATCGGGACCCGATAGAAAACCATAAAACAGGTTTACAACATCCCTGTCGCTGTTGGCGGCAATCAGGTTCTGTGAATACATTCCGGTTGCGAATTTGATACGAATATTATCGCTCACGGCATATTTCATGGCCAATCGTGGCTCAGGAGAGATATTGGAAAGCGATGCATACCATTGAACCCTAAAGCTTGGTTCGAAAAGCAGTTTGCCAAATGTTCCTTTATATCTCACGTACCCGGCTAATTCGGTAGTATTCTCGGTTTGATCGATTACCCGTCCAACCCCATTGGTGAAATTGAATTGTGTTTTGAATCCTAAAATTTCGATACCGTATTTCACCAAATCTTTTCCAAGAAAATAGGTGAAATGGAATCCCATATTAAACCCATCGATATTACTCGAACGGTCCGGAGAACTAGCTTCTTTAAGACGTGCTTCGTAGGATGAATACGCAAGATTTCCTTCGATGAGCACGGGTGATTTACCCGGAATAATAAGAAAATTTGATCCGCCACCAAATGAGTTCCATCCAAAATCGGACAATGCCTTGTAATTGTTTACCTGATCGTTATAATTAAATCCGAAGAAATTAATTTTTGATCCATTTGAAGCATTTATCGATACCTTACCGTATATATCTAAGAAGTTGAAAGGCAATCCGTTTTCATCAATATAGCTATAAAATACTTTACTCGATTGTTCTAGATAAGAGTTTTTAACCGACAAAATGAACGAGGAACTTCCATCACTATCGGTTTTGGCTTTTTTTAAGGGTCCCTCAAGCATAATGTTTGCACCAAAAGTACTTGCCGCCATTTTTCCGGCAAACCGATGCTTGTTTCCGTCACGGGTTGTGATATCCATGATTGATGAGATTCTTCCACCGTAATCAGCACTGAATCCACCTGTAAAAACCTCAGCATTGCGAATAATATCTGTATCAAAAACCGAAAATAATCCAATCGAATGAAAAGGATTATAAACGATCATTCCGTCAAGAAGCACTTTGTTTTGAATGGGAGAACCGCCCCTGATGTATAATTGTCCGCCCTGATCACCGGTGAAAATAACTCCGGGAACAACCTGAAGATATTGGGCCAGATCGGCTTGTCCACCAATAGAGGGTAATTTTTTTAAGGTTTTTGGTGTAAGATTAACCACTGAAGTCTTGGTTTCGGTTTGAGAAGCAATTCGGTCGGCGGAAACATCAACAGCGGACAGGTTAACACTTCCCTCATGCAACTCAAAACGCCTGCTGAAAACGGTATTTTCCTGAATCTGAACAGATTCGCGTATTGTATCATATCCTAAAAAGGTGACCAACAGTGTATATTTACCAGCCGGAATTTTAGTAATATTAAAATAACCATTCATATCAGTTGAACTACCGAGGGTAGTACCTTCGAGATATACATTCGAAAAAATGACTGGTTCACCGTTACTGGCTTCATAAACAAAACCGCGAATCATGCCGTTTTGGGCAATGATTTGTTGGGAAAAGAGAATCAGGAGTAAGACAATAGTATAGAAATGGAATATTTTTTTATTCTTCATTGTTTAGTTTTTATTAAAAAAAGAAGTTGGTGCGTGTAAAAAGCAGAATTGCTTAATAACGTTTAACTTCGAAACTTGACACAGCGGCATCAACATTAATTTTGATTTTTTGGGAAGCTGTGGCAAAATTATCTGTTTCATAATGCCCCTTACTCACCTGATTGAAGCCTTCGGTTTCGCGGTGCGATAATATCGAACTTCCCATGATGGAACATGCTGCCGATTCAGGGATTACAATTTTAATACTCGAGGCAGCAGCATCAATATTCACTTCAGTTTCAGGATGTAAATCACCTAACTTTATCTGGATAGAAGTTGCTCCGCCTTCCAAATCTATCTTACTCACTTTGAAAGGAGTAAGATCGAAATCAAAACTGGCTGCACCAATCGCAATGTCAAATCCCCATATTGGTGTTTCATTCAACATGATATCCAGGTTATTCCTGCTTTTACCGTTTAAAACCACATCCGTTTTTTGATTGAGTGTAACTGTTGCATTCCCCTCCAATTCTTCAATTTTAAAATCGTACTGCATTTGTCCGCCAGTCTTTGTAACATAAATTAATTCACTCGTACTGCTGTTCAGCTTAAACTCGCCGGCACCGGCTTCCAAACGCAATAAGGCAGTCTTAACCGAATCGTTGCGATGACTGAACACCTGATTCACTTCAACATCAGTAGAATCATGATCATTGGAATAATCAAAACGGTATTTTTTATGAAAGGGCGATTCAACTGGATCGAGGTTAGAATAAATTAACAGACTCAGCGCAGCAACAGCAAGTGCGAGGATTAATTTATATAATCCGCGCACTGGCAATATTGACACACCCCACAGGATGAGTAAAACCGGCCATAAGCGCCAAACCATATACCATTCCAGATTAAAAATACCCAATCGATCGAAAAGAAATAACAAACCGAAGGTGATTAATATGGTTCCCCAAAAAACATTTTGATGTTTCATAACTCAATTATTTTAATGATGGCCGAAGCAAAATTACCCCTAACAGGATGAGTGCCAGTGGCCATAAATCTGCAAAATGAATATTTAAAAAGAAACTTGGCAACAGTAATATTGCGCCCATAGCAATTAACCCAATACCAAATATCAATTGACGTTTACTTTTCGATTTGTCAACCGGCACCTCTTTTAAACCGGATGCAAAATCTGATTTGACACCTTCGTTCGTCGCCTGTTCTGTTTCCTTTTCCTGAGTGGTCTCAAATGGCGGATAAAAAACAGGTTCTTCAGGCAACACAATCCACAACACGATATAAATAAATATACCACCACCCACAACAATAGCCAGCAAAACAAAAATCAAACGGACCAATACCACGTCGATTTTCAAACTGTCGGCCAATCCACTGCAAACACCGGCAATAACCTTTTGATGTGGATTCCGGTGTAATCCTGATGTATTACTCATAACAACGCTTTTTAAAACAGCCATTCAAAGGTATAACATAAATGGAACATGGTATTTATTGAATCTCAAAATTCGAAAAAATAATGTCAATCTCTCTCGTGCTAATTTCATTTATTTTTGATCGAAAAAAACAATTATTATGTAATATTCACATTTTCAATGTTTTAAATTACTGTTTATTTTTCACAATGACATGTCGGAAAAGGGCTTTTTTTTGTATTTTTACCTTCGAAAATTTCTCCTTACAAAGCAGAAAAGTAATTATTACAGATTTTACTGACAATGAATAAAATTAAAGTTACCAATGCCGTAGTTGAACTCGACGGAGACGAGATGACACGTGTTATTTGGAGATACATTAAGGAAAAACTGATCCTGCCATATCTTGAAATTGACATTAAATACTACGACCTTGGGATGGAAAACCGTGATGCCACTTCGGACAGCGTAACTGTTGAGGCAGCTGAAGCCATAAAAAAATACAATGTTGGAATCAAATGCGCTACCATCACCCCGGATGAAAATCGGGTTGCTGAATTCGGGCTAAAAGAAATGTATAAATCGCCAAACGGCACAATTCGAAACATCTTAGACGGAACTGTATTTCGTGAACCTATCATCATGAAAAATATCCCAAAGTTGGTGCCAGGCTGGATACATCCCATTGTGATCGGCCGACATGCCTTCGGAGACCAATACAAAGCAACCGATTTCGTCACAAAAGGAAAAGGAAAACTGACGATTACCTTCTCCCCTGAAGACGGAAGTCCGGTTCAGAGTTTTGAAGTGTACAATTTTAAAGGTGATGGTGTTGCCCTTGCCATGTACAATACTGACGAATCGATCCGTGGATTTGCACACTCCTGCTTCAATATGGCCATGCAGAAAGGCTGGCCACTATACCTGTCAACCAAAAACACTATCCTGAAAAAATATGACGGTAGGTTTAAGGATATTTTTGAAGAAGTTTATCAAACCTCCTTTGCAGAGAGTTTTGTTGAAAAGGGAATTACCTACGAACACCGTTTGATCGATGATATGGTTGCGTCAGCACTCAAATGGAGCGGAAAGTTTGTTTGGGCATGCAAAAACTATGATGGTGATGTACAATCTGATACCCTTGCCCAGGGTTTCGGATCACTCGGACTGATGACATCGGTATTAATTACACCCAACGGTGAAACAATGGAAGCCGAAGCGGCACACGGAACAGTTACAAGGCATTTCCGTGAACACCAAAAAGGGAATCCCACCTCAACAAATCCGATTGCATCAATCTATGCCTGGACACGTGGGCTGGCTCACCGCGGAAAACTAGATGGTAACGATGCACTTATTCATTTTGCCCAAACATTGGAAGATGTGTGTGTATTCACCGTTGAGTCAGGTAAAATGACCAAAGACCTTGCTATTCTCATTCATGAAAAAGCGTTGAAACCTGAGCATTATCTGGACACTGAGGACTTTTTAAACGCTATCAACGAAGAGCTGTCAAAACGCCTATCATCGTAAATAATTCACAAGAAATAATCCTGAAAAATATGTCAGATTTAAAACTAGCTCTCAGAGCAAAAATAAACGAATGGAGACCAAGGACGAAGGCTCTTCTTGATTTACATGGTGAGGTTGTTGTCGACAAAGTTAAAGTGAACCAGATTATTGGTGGTATGCGCGGAATCAAATGTCTGGTCACCGACATCTCTTACCTCGACCCAAACGAGGGAATCCGCTATCGCGGTTATACATTGAGTGAGGTATTTCAGCTTCTCCCAAAAGGAAAAAACTCCGAAATTCCTTATGTTGAAGGCTTACTGTATCTGCTACTTACAGGCGATGTACCAAATGCAACTCAGGTAAATGATTTGATTGACGAGTTTTCAAAACGTCGTATTCTGCCGAGATACGTGTATGAGGTGATAGACGCCTGGCCATGTTGCAGCCACCCAATGGCCATGTTTTCATCCGCGATTCTTGCCATGTCAAGGGAATCATTCTTCGCAAAAAAATACAAAGCAGGCATCAATAAAAATGAGTATTGGGACCCAATGTTTGAAGATGGGTTGAACTTGCTTGCCAAGCTTCCGGAAATCGCTTCCTATATTTACGCGAAACTATATCGTGATGGTAAAAGGATTGTTGGTAATCCTGACCTCGATTTTGGAGGTAATTTTGCCCATATGATGAATAAACCAAAGCCTTATGATGATGTTTCGCGTATGCACTTTATCATTCATGCCGATCATGAAAGCGGCAACGTGAGTGCCCATACAGCACATCTGGTCGGAAGTTCATTATCCGATGTATATTTATGTACTTCGGCCATGATCAATGGTCTTGCCGGTCCGTTGCACGGTCTTGCCAATCAGGAAGTATTGCGTTGGCTGCAGGAAGTGATGGATAAAATGGGAGGCGAAGTGCCAACCGAAGATGAAATGCGTCAGTTTGTTTGGGATACTTTGCGTGGTGGCCATGTTGTTCCGGGTTTCGGACATGCTGTGTTGCGCAAAACTGACCCACGTTATATGATTCAACGCGAATTCAGTTTGAAGCATCTGGTCGACGATCCGATATTCAAATATGTAGATTTGCTCTATAAAGTTGCTCCTGAAGTTTTAAAAGAACATGGTAAAGCAAAAAACCCATGGCCAAATGTGGACGCGCAATCTGGCGTTATTCAATGGCATTATGGTGTTACAGAATACGATTTCTATACAGTACTTTTCGGTATAGGCCGATCCATTGGTGTTGTTGCCAATCTTATCTGGGACAGGGCTTTGAATTATCCTTTGGAACGTCCGAAATCACTTACCACTGATATGCTGGAAGAAATGGTCGGTATCAAACAACAGAATCTTACCATTGATATGCCCGATGAATAATAAAATTATTTAATACTGACTCCAACTTCCGCCATCGCTGAAGTTGGAGTTTTTTTATGGTACAACATTTCAAAATACGCCTTCCGGCTTATCCATACGGTTACCATCTTATTACCAAGCTGGTCATTAATCTTATTATAAAGGAACTTGGTGAATTACCTGAAAACGGTTTGATAAATTTGTTTTTACAACATACTTCTGCTGGCTTATCGATCAATGAAAATGCCGACAACGATGTGCGGAAAGACCTGCAGCAGTTTATGGACAAATTGGCACCTGAACACGACCCTGATTACTCACATATCTTTGAAGGTGATGATGATATGCCTGCACATATAAAAACATTTCTCACCGGTAACTCAATTCAAATACCGATCATTGACAATAACCTTGGATTGGGGATTTGGCAGGGAATCTATTTATGTGAATTTCGAAAAACCAGCCACAGTCGTGAAATTATTGCCACAATTATTACCTGATAATTCACAACATGCCGCTCGTCGTTTGGCATTATCTGAGAAATCAAAGATGCTCGTGTACTAGAATGTAATCAAGGAGAAAAAGCGACTTAATACTGGGCTATTGTGTATTATTGCTCACTCAATTCATTTTTTTCGATCATTTCATTTGTAAACCGAATCAGATCAGGAAAATACGCATTAAAGTCAGATTCCAGTCTGACATGATTTTCCTCCAGAAAAATCACTGCCAGCTCCATCCCCGAATAGAAATTAGACCGTCGCGACATCCCTCTGAAAACACGCTCCAAATCTCTGAAATTCGCATAACCAACCAGCCAGTTTTGGGCCATCATGAAAGGCAAAATACGTTTTGATCGTGGGGGCAAAACCAGGTAACGACGGATAAGGATTTTGTAAACCCACGAAACATATTCGGTTAAATCCCGCTTACTCCAATCTGACCAGTTACGCGCCAGAAAATGATCAAAATAAATATCAAGAACAACACCTGAAAATTTACTGAAAACAGGACGTAGAAACTCAATTGACTCCCTAACGACTGCATGATTATCAGTAAAATCGTCAATAGCCCGGTGTAGTGCAACACCATCGCGAATTCGCTGAGGATAATCTGCCAGTGTTTTCCCTTTTATACTGTCCGCAACAAAATTTCCAATCATCAGTTCAGCATCATCACCTGATAAAAACGCGTGCGCAAGAAAATTCATGTTTTATAAATCAGGTGGCGAACTTACACAAAATAAATCTGATTCAGATATCTTAACCCACTAATTTAGAATGATTATGGATTTTGCTAACGCTTAATACTTACATGGAATTGTTATTTTTGTAACAAAGAAATAATAAGGTCAAAAAAACCAAAATACTATACTAAACCATGAAAAAACTTCTGCTGTTAGGCGACGAAGCCATTGCGCAGGGAGCCATCGACTCCGGATTGTCCGGAGTATATGCATACCCTGGCACCCCTTCCACCGAAATCATGGAATATATTCAGGCATCGGGTGAATCAAAAAAACTGAACATCAGGGCGTTGTGGTCTGCCAATGAAAAAACTGCCATGGAGTCGGCCCTGGGCATGTCTTATGCCGGCAAGCGAGCCCTGGTTTGCATGAAACATGTTGGTTTAAATGTGGCAGCTGATGCATTTTTGAACTCAGCCATCACCGGTGCTAATGGTGGATTGGTGGTTGTTGCAGCAGATGATCCGTCGATGCATTCCTCACAAAATGAGCAGGATTCGCGGTTTTATGCCAAATTCTCGTTCATTCCTGCGCTGGAGCCCACCAACCAACAGGAAGCATATGATATGATCCGATACGGATTCGATCTTTCAGAAAAAATGCGTATTCCGGTGATGTTACGTATCACCACCCGTTTAGCCCATTCAAGAAGCGGAGTGGTGCGCAAAGCCATGAAGCAGCAAAACGAACTTAAACTGCCTGATAATCTGCGTCAGTTTGTATTATTGCCTGCCATTGCACGCAAACAATACCGTGAATTATTAGACAAACAGCATGAATTACAACAGCTTTCAGAAGATTCAAGCTTCAATTATTACCAGACTGGCAGTGATAAAAGCCTTGGAATTATTGCCTGTGGGTTGGCTTTTAACTACCTGATGGAGAATTTCAGCGAAACCCCTCTCCCTTACGGATTGTTGAAAATCGGTCAATACCCCTTACCAGTTGAAATGGTTAGTAAAATATACAATGATTGCGATGCAGTGCTGGTATTGGAGGATGGTTACCCAATTGTTGAGGAGTTATTAAAAGGGACATTAAATACCGGTAAACCAATTCACGGACGCCTCGATGGTGCCATACCACGCGATGGTGAACTCACCCCAAATATTGTGGCAAAGGCATTGGGAATTGGTTTTCAGGCCGGCAAAGATATTCCGGGATTTTTAAAAAACCGTCCTCCACGGCTATGTGATGGATGCTCACACAGCGATGCATTCCTGGCGCTTAATGAAGCGATCCTAACCTACGGAAAAGGAAGAGTATTCTCAGATATCGGCTGTTATACATTGAGTGCGTTGGAACCACTCGAATCAATTAACAGTTGTGTGGACATGGGAGCAAGTATAACCATGGCTATTGGTGCTGCTGATGCAGGATTGGTTCCGGCTGTTGCCGCTATTGGTGACTCAACCTTCACCCATTCAGGGATTACTGGTTTGCTGGATGCCGTAAATAACAATTCACCCATTACCATTTTAATACTCGACAATTCGACCACCGGCATGACTGGCGGCCAAACATCATCAGCTTATGGAAAAGTGGAAGATATTTGTCGTGGCGTAGGCGTAAAAGAGGAACATATCAGGATAATCAAACCACTCCGTAAAAATCACGAAGAGAATATTTTGATCATGAAGGAAGAGCTCGCCTATCAGGGTGTTTCAGTAATTATTCCGAGACGTGAATGCATACAAACCTTAAACAGAAGAATGCGTCAACAGGCGAAAATGAAGACGTTTGAAGGATAATTGATGAATGGTTGTTGGCTTATAAATCAGACAGAAAATAAAGACACAATTTCACAAAATTGTAAATAAAATGAAGAAAAATATCATTTTGGCCGGTGTTGGTGGTCAGGGAATATTAAGTATTGCAGCCTGCATTGGTTTGGCAGCTATCGAAGAAGGTTTGTTTTTAAAACAAGCTGAAGTACATGGAATGAGCCAGCGGGGAGGCGCCGTGCAATCGCATCTTCGGATATCGTCCACTGAAATTGCTTCCGATCTTATTCCGGAAGGCAAAGCTGATATTATTATTTCGGTTGAACCCATGGAATCGTTGCGTTATTTACCCATGCTCTCACCCGATGGTCTCATTATAACCAGTATCAACCCATTCGTCAACATCAACAATTATCCCGATTTGGAAATTATCCTCCATGAGATTTGGAAACAACCCAGATATTTCACCCTGGATGCAGATGCCATGGCAAAAGAATGCGGTTCGGTGAAAGCAGCGAATATGATTATTCTGGGAGCTGCCACACCCTTTCTTGGCCTAAAACCTCAAAGCATCGAAAATGCCATCCGGACATTATTCAAAAACAAAGGAGATGAGTTGATTGAGCTCAACCTGAAAGCAAAGAATGCGGGTCTCAACTATGTTAATGAAAACAGTTAAGTTTAATTCAGGAAACAAACGTCTGTTTTGACAAACAAAAAACACCGTCAATCTATTATTTCTATTATTTTTGCACCCCATCGCGGGTTTCAGGGAACAACGTTTGTTTACCTTGATCCCGAATGTAAAATTTCATGAAAATAAAATCCTGTTTATATATACTTTGTCTGGTTTTTCTAAGCAGTCTTTCGACTGCTTGTTTTCGTAATACTAATCAAGTTGACGATAAAGAACCACCAGTTGTTAATGTTCCGAAAATACTTTATAACATCAATGTTGATTCACTTGAAATCACACGTGGATGGGTCAGAAACGGGCAGTTCCTTTCTAATATTCTTGAGGCCCACCGTGTTGATTATGCGGTGATTGACAAATTAGCGAAAGAATATCGTCATGTTTTTGATGTGCGTAAAATAAAAACCGGTAACTCTTACACCGTGATGTTCAAGCCGGGCAAAAAGGGGAAACCGATGATACCCGTATTTCTGGTATATGAAATAAATGCAACTGATTATGCAATTTTTAGCTTAACCGATTCGGTCAATATCAAACTCGGGCACAAAGATGTAGAGTATAAAATTGAAAGCGCAGAAGGGATCATCACCTCTTCGCTATGGAATGCCATGGTTGACAACGGTTACGATCCGAATTTATCCGGTGCATTGTCCGAAATATACGCATGGACTATCGATTTTTTTGGCATTCAAAAAAATGACCGATTTGAAGTCATTTATGAAAGATTGTACGTGGAAGGAAAACCCATCGGATTTGGGAAGATACTTTCGGCCCGTTTTAATCATTATGGCAAAGATCATTTTGCATTCAGATTTGAACAAAACAACCTGAGTGACTATTTTGATGAAGTGGGACAAAGCTTGATGCGGGCATTTTTAAAAGCTCCGTTGAAATACAATCGTATCAGCTCAACTTTTACTCATAGCCGATACCATCCGGTTCTAAAAATCAGTCGCCCACACCATGGGGTGGATTATGCAGCTCCATCAGGAACAGCTGTTTTTTCGATTGGTGAAGGGGTAGTTACAAAAAAAGGATTTCAGGCAGCCGGCGGAGGCAATTACCTGTATATCAAACACAACGGAACCTATACAACAGCCTATATGCACCTGAAAAGTTTTGCAAAAGGAATCACTAACGGTTCACGTGTCACACAAGGGCAATTGATTGGTTATGTTGGCAGCACCGGATTGTCAACCGGACCACATCTCGATTTCAGGGTTTTCCGTAACAATACGCCCATTAATCCGCTTACCATGGAATCGCCACCAGCCAAGCCTGTCGAAAAACAAAATATCGAAAGCTATCTGAAAATAGTGAGAGAACAACAGGAGGTGCTTGAAAAAGTGCTTACAACTGACAGTACAATTTTTGTTCTGAAGTCAGATTCTTTAACAAGTATTGACTCAGCAGCAAAGTGAATTTATTGTATTGAATTTCAAATTATTAAGCACAATATACGAAATCAATCAAACCTTCATGGATTGTATTACCATGTTCCAATTGATGTTCTGATTTCCTAACTTTTCCACAACGAGTGTAGCACTTAGGCAATAATCGTTCATCGCTTCTGAGTCACCGATAGCGTCCCTCATCAACATTATTTTTGAATTTGAATAATGCACATTGCCATTTAACTCAATGTCAGGTATTCTGCAAAAAACCTGGTCCGTTATCAACGTTTGAGCAAGGGATGACATATCAATTAAAGGATAAAAAAAAACGGCTTCAACTAAGGTTGAAGCCGTTTTGATTTTGAAAGAACCTGAATTACTTCAAGTCTCCAATTGCATATTAGTTGTTATCCCAGAATAATTTGGTGCTTAATTCATCACCACCAATAGCACTTGCCGCAGCTTCGAAGGCAGCTGCATTCAATGTTTGCTCGTTGATAGGATAGGTATGTCTGCGGGGAACATTTCCATTGGCTGATTCAGCTGGTGATGGAGGAATATTCAAAACCGGGAAACCCAATCTTCTCCATGAAGTCCATCCGTGGAAACCACGCACATAAAAAGCTAAATAAGCCTGAGTTCCGATTTTCTGTTTCCAGTTGCCATCGGCAGCAGCATAAGCAACTTCTGGTTTTGCCATATATGCATCAGCATCGGCTGTATTACCCCATGTATCGAATGAGCTACGGATACCATTCTCGTACCACGCTGCTGCTGAACCACCCACTGAGAATCCTTTTTCGGCTGCTTCTGCCAAATAGAAGGCCAGTTCGGTATAGTCCATTATTACCATTGGATAGGTTGACTCCTGAATTGGATCTGCAATATGTGAATTTTGACCAAAAGGATTGCTTTCTCCATAGATTCCACCTTTGTAAACCAGTTTCTGAACGTCAGGATTACTGGATGTATCGCACAGCGTAAAATAATTGGCTCTCCGTGGATCTTCAAGGGTGTTCATGATATCAACAATGGTGTTGGCGGGAACAAAGTCATGACGACCACTTTGAATAAGATCCTGATAAAGCGGGTTAGAGTTAGAACCACCCGGATAAGCTATGCTGCAATGTTCGCCATAAGCAAAACCACCGGCATAAGCAGCTTCAATAATTGGTTTGGCATAAGCAGCATCAACATTAGAAATATTAATAGCTATTTTTACCACTAAGGTATTACCGAATTTTTTCCACATGCTAACGTCACCACCCAAATAAAGGTCATCAGATCCATAACTGCCATAGGCGTCATTTAAAGCAGCAACAGCAGCTTTAGTTCTGGTAATCAAATCCTTATAAATAGTGGAAGCGTCATCATACACTGGGTATAGATTATCAATATCGAGTGCTTCGGTGTAAGGAATATCACCAAAAGTATCAACCAACTCCTGATAAATATAACATTCAAGAATTTCGATGATTTGCAATCTGTTTTCCTTTTCAGCGATAGCAGCATCTCCGTCAGCAACTTCAGCAGAAATCACACGTTTGGCATCTTTCAGGTCAACGAGGATATCACGATAGTAGGTGCGGAACAATAAACTACCACAGTTACGGTTTACAACATCGTAGTTCGCTTCGTCAGTGTAAGTAGTTTCAGTGAAATACTGAGCAAAAAGTTTCCAGTTGTTTAGGTTCACATTCGTGCTTGCCGTCTGGTCTCCGAGGGCCTTCTGAGCATTTGCAAACAGGAATTGTCCCGGTACTTCAACCGGTCTCTTCTTATCTGTATTGAAATCCTCAAAGTTTTTTGTGCAGGATAAGGTTATCCCGATCAAAACCAATAAGATTAGATTTATTTTTTTCATAGTACTTCTGTTTTATTAAAATTGTAAATTAACACTGAAACCTACATTGCGTGTGCTTGGCATTACGCCTGATTGCCAGCCTTGTACGTTACCCGAGCTTTGACTTGATTCAGGATCAGCATGAGGAAGATTCTTCATAATGATCCATAGGTTTGAACCAACAAGGCTGAAAGTTGCGCCCTGAATCCAACCTGCTTTTGCAATAACACTCTGTGGCAACGTATAAGAAATAACCAATTCACGTAATTTGAGGTAAGAAGCGTCATAAACGAAAGCTGAGTTCGGGTTTCTTGAATAACCCCATACACGATAGTCACCACCTTCAACACGGGTTACGTTAGGGGTACCATCAGCATAAACACCGTCAAGCAACAAACCACCACTGTTAGCAGCATAGGAACCATCTTCATTGGTAGCGACAGGATCGCGAACAGGATTTCCCAACTCATTGTTTCCAACGGTTTCTTCATACAAACCAGTTGCCATACCGTACCATAAGTCGAGTGAGAAGATACTTCCACCTTTTTGATAATCGAGAAGGAAGCTGGCTGACCAGTTTTTGTAAGAGAATTTATTGGTCATACCTGCATTCCAGTCAGGATTGATGTTACCAATAACTTTATCAGAAGTACCTGTTCTGAGGTAGTAACCATTTGCACCAACAGTTTTTTCACCGTTTGTGTAGATATAATCAGTACCAAGAATGGTTCCGTAAGGTTCACCCACTTTAGCATTGATTGATACACCACCCTGCAGGGCTGCAATCTGTAAGTTTTTAATATCACCTTCAAGTGAAACAACTTCGTTCACATTCTTTGCAAAGTTAAGATTAACGTCCCATCTGAAGTCTTTATTCAAATAAGGAGTACCGCCAACAACGATTTCAATACCCTTGTTTTCAACTTCACCGGCATTCACAAATTTGGTTGAATAACCAGTTGCAAATGAGGTAGAAACAGGCATGATTTGGTTTGTGGTATTGGTTTTGTATAATGACAGATCAAAACGCAATCTTTTCTGTAACATGGTCAATTCGATACCACCTTCTAAAGCTGCTGTATTTTCAGGAAGCAGGGCTTCGTTATTTTTGGTGTTAGGTAAAGAATACAAAGCAGTTCCGCCAAAAGTTGTGTTTTGTGAATAGGTATCCTTGATAGAACCCCAGGGAGCATCATTACCTACACTGGCATAACCAAGATAGAATTTACCTGATTGCAACCAATCCTGTTTAACATTTTCGGAGAATAACCAGCTACCTGATACAGAAGGATAAACATATGCGTTATCGTCAACAGGTAATGTAGATGATTGGTCTCTGCGGATGGTGGCATCAAGGAATAAGAAGTTATGATATCCCAATGAAGCACTTGCAAAAATACCATTTACACCAACTTCAGTCAATCTTTCTTCCGGAGCAAGCATAGGATTCACGCTGTTTCCCAAGGAATACTGGCCGGGAACGATCAAACCACCATCGGTTGATGCAAATACCTGGTCAATTTTTGTTCTGCGGATGTTTGTTCCAACAAAAGCATTCAAATTGAGTTCGTCGCCAAATGCTTTATAGAAACGTAACATAAGGTCCATATTTGATTCCATGAAGTTTCTGTCGAAACGTGAGTAACCTGATTTCACATCAGGACGGCCAACACCGAATTCACCTGAACCTGAACCCACTGCTTTTCTTTCTTCCTGTAGTTCTGCATAGGTATCAACTGAGGCGCGGCCCATCAGGCTTAAGTAACTGTTGATTTTCCAATCAGCTTGCAAATAACCAATAACACGGTCACGTTCGTCAGTTTCATAATTCTGGAAACGAACCCAGTATGGATTGTCCCAATATGCCGGAGCTAAATCGGTAGGACTATTTGGATTCCAGGTAACGTTTCTTTCAGTTAAATTATAAACGGTTTCCTGCATTTTGTAGTCAACATTTATCTGCATCCATTGTCTGAATGATGACATAATATTGTCGCTGTAACCTGTTGAGTTACGTCCCAAACCATTTGTGTTAACATAATTGGCCGAAGCAGTAATTTTAAGATCTTTCGCTACATCATACGTACCTGTAAACAAAACACTGTTACGTTTCAGGTGACTGTTTGGCATGATACCTTTTTGATCGAGGTTGGTATATGACAGACGGAATGTTCCATTATCGCTTGCACCGTTTACTTCAACACTATTGGTTAATGAAAGAGAATTATCAAAGAAATATGCAGGGCCATTATCACCAGGAGCCACCCAAGGGGTTTTCTTCATATAGTTAGGTGATGCAGGGTCATAAGAATCCCACTGATACAAAGTGATACTAGGGTCAAATTTCTGACCAACAGAAGCATCTTCATAAGTAGGAACTGTATAATCCAACTGACCATCACCATCAACATCATAATAATTTTCGAATCCTGGATAATCACTTTCACTGTAATAGAACTGTCCATAACCAGCACCGTATTCCTGCTGGTATTTAGGGAAAGTGCTTTTATCAACAAAACCGGTTGTTACATTAGAATTAATGGCAACACCAAGACCTTTTTTCGCGCCAATTGCTTTTGTGCCTTTTTTGGTAGTAATAAGGATTACACCATTGGCAGCACGTGCACCATACAAGGCAGTGGCAGCAGCACCTTTCAACACACTCATCGACTCAATGTCGTTCGGGTTGATATCAGAAGCAGCATTACCGTAGTCATATCCGTTACGACCTGAAATCTGACCAGCATTGTTGGTATTGTCATTATTGATAGGCACACCGTCAACAATAAACAACGCCTGATTGTTCTGGGTTAAAGAGGAAGAACCACGGATGATAACGTTGGTAGAACCACCGATATTACCATTGGCTTTCACAGTAACCCCGGCTGATCTACCGGAAAGTGAGTTGATAAAGTTGTCTGACTTTACAGTATTGAGTTCTGCACCACTGATTTCCTGGGTAGCATAACCCAAGGATTTCTTTTCGCGGGTGATACCCAAGGCTGTAACAACAACCTCATCAATTTGAAATACATCTGGGTCCAACACTACATTAATGGTTGTTTGATTACCCAATGCTACTTCTTTAGTGGTCATACCAACAAAAGAATAAATAAGAGCCTTGTGAGCCGGGAGTACCGAAATTGTATATACTCCGTCGATGTCTGTTGTGGTTCCAACAATGGTACCTTTAACCACTACAGATACGCCGGGCATACCCAGACCGTCCTGCGAGCTGGTTACCTTACCGGTTACGGTTCTCGACTGCGCAAATGCGAAATTCACACCTGCAAACAGTAAGAACACTAACATAATCGTACTTTTTCTCATAATGATGATTTTTGGTTAGTGAATTGATTAAACATTTGTTAAGCGTCCAATTATATGACTAAATCGCGTTAATAAAGGTGCAATATAGAAACATCTTCTGTTTAAAACGTAAAAATATGAAAAAAAATTTACAATTTATTAACATTTGATTTCAATATTTTGATATTCAATTCTTTGAAAAACCGTTTTTGTCCTTTGGATGGATGTTTGGCAGACTTAAGACGACCAGTTTCTCCTGAAATCCCACCTTTTTCTTAATAGCAACGATCTCCGCAATCGATTGAAACTGTAGTTAAATCAGCCATTCAAGTACCCGGAAAACATTATTAACAACACTATCTGGGTAATTTTTCTCGTGCTGTTGTCCTGATGATGCTGGAATCAGTTTGTCATCATTCCGACATGACTCATCGGTAAATCATGCCTATTTCTTAATAATTATCCTTCTTTTGCTTGATATTCCGCTTTTGACCAGCATCAAACTGATAAAAAGGAAATCAATTTGATTTCGACATTTCCAACTGATCGGGCGATGATTTTCGGTTATTCCTTGCTTTTGAAAACCATATCCTCAGAACTAATATAAGTACCAATAAAAATGCCTCAACAACAAATTTGTCTGACAGGAATGTAGTACTTGTAAAAAACTGATAGATAAGAATGAGTAAAGCTGAAAATGTGTAAAGAAAAGGCCCGATGGTTCGTTTTGCCAACATAAAAATGAGTCCTGTAACAACGCCGGCATGTATTAGGAACCCGGCTAAAAGAATCAGCAATACCTCGTATGAATTTAACGCAGCATCGGGCATATATTGCCGGCTAAATTCAGTAATGAAATCTTTAAACATCAGGCTGATCAAAAAAAGAACCATATATACGGAATAATAAACCAGTGTGAATACGCTGGTTAACCGCAGCAACAGGCTTAAGGGCGGTCTGAATTTCTTTATTTTCTCAATAATTTCAGTCATGCTATTTCATTGCTTCTCTAAAACGAAGATACAACAGAATAAACAAGCCCGAAAACATCAGATCGAATGCCGGAAAAATTCCGGATGGCCTGTAAATATAAACTGTTGAAATGATAAGCATCAATAATTGTGAAACAGTATAAAAATGAAAACCAATGCGTTTGAGTTCAAACATTTGTCTAACACCCGTAAAAGCAGCAACCTGAAGCAAGCCTGTAAAAAGAAAATAATACTTACTTACCGATGAAATCATTGTCATATCAAATCCCAAGTCTTTATAAACTCCTGATTCAATTACTTCAATTACTTGATTATGAAACAAATAAAAAAATAAATTACTCACTGCTCCCAATCCGCTTCCAAAAAAACTAAGCCAGCATACTACTGTAAGTGCCTGTGGGCGAATTGGTTTGGGTATTTCTATTGGTTCTTCTGACATTAATAATTTTATAATTAATAGTTACTGATGAATGATTGAAGGAATAAGCGATTACCAGGCCACTCCTTCAACCATCTAATTCATGCATTCGTGTCTCAAACCTCTATCCAAGGCTTCCTATTTCTTTTTCAACATCTTCCAACATTTCACAACGTTTTACCAGTGCTTTCATGGCATTGTGGTCGTTGTATAAAGGACGGTCAATCTCAAGAAAATCAACATAACGCCTTATAACTTCATGGGCCTTGGTTGTCCCTTTGCCGAAAGTATATTCTCTGAAATCGAGTGCCTGTGCGGCAGCCATCAATTCGATGCCAATAATACCGTAAGCATTATCGAGAATCTGATTGTTCTTCAAAGCCGTATTCATCCCCATCGAAACGAAATCTTCCTGATCGGCAGCTGCCGGAATTGATTGTATACTTGCCGGCGCTGACAAAATACGCTGTTCAACAATCTGCATATCAGCTGTATATTGTGATAACATCAAGCCTGAAAACATACCGGCACCTTTGGTTAAAAAGGCTGGCAACCCAACACTCAGGGCAGGATTATTCAAACGATTCATGCGACGCTCCGAAAGAACACAAACCATGGTAACCGCAATTCCGGCCATATCCATGGGTAATGAAACCGGTGAGCCCTGAAAGTTTGCTCCTGAAAGCTGGATATTTTCTTCAGGGAAAAAGATTGGGTTGTCGCCCACACCATTCAACTCAATTTCAACCTGCGAACGCGCCCAGGCCAATGCATCGTGTGCCGCACCAATTACCTGCGGTGAAGAACGCATACTATAGGCATCCTGCACTTTGCATTTTACTTTTCCCTCGAACAGATCGCCTCCGCCAACAATTTTATTGATGGCTGCTGCGCTACGCATGGCTCCTTTAAAACCGCGGACTTCATGAATTTTTGGCGCATAAGGTTTCATATTGGCTTTCAAGGCTTCGAGCGACATGGCAGCAGCAATTTCGGCCTGTTTCATCAGATTATCAGCATCAACCAAAAAGATGGCACTCATGGCTGTGAGCACATTAGATCCATTGATGGTGGCTAATCCGTCTCTTGCCATCAATCCGGGAACAGGAATTCCGGCACGGTTCAAGGCTTCTTTTCCCTCAAGCAACTCTCCTTCATAATAGGCTTTTCCTTCACCCATCATTAGTAAGGCAATTTGCGACATAGGTGCCAGATCGCCCGAAGCGCCAACACTCCCTTTCTGACAAACATAAGGCGTGACTCCTTTGTTGAGCATATCCACCAGAGTTTGCGTGATCTCAATTCTGCAACCGGAGTTCCCGTGTGCATGAACATTCGCCCGGCCCAACATGGCACCGCGCACATGCTCAAGTGGCATGGCATCACCAATACCAGCGGCATGATTGTAAACCAGGTACTTCTGAAAATCTTTTACCTGATCATCATTCAACACCACTTCCGAAAATTCACCAATACCCGTATTTACGCCATACATTATTTCACGAGCGACTATTTTGCGCTCGAGCATATCACGGCATTTATTAATCCGGTTCACTGCATCGGGATGCAATTCGACCTTTTTTCCATGTCGTGCTACAGCAACCACATCGTGAATTGTGAGGTTTGCTCCTGTTATAATTAAGCTCATTTTGAATGATTTAAATGATTATAATTTAAGTATTTTGCTGCTAAGTTAATCACATTTACTTTTAGATTGACAAATTCAGCATCGAAATCAATCACAAATAAAAAATAAAGATTGAAATTTCTGAAGTGAAAGCGCCAACGGACTTTTTAACCTAAAAATAGGATAAATTAGCCTAATTTTACTGTAAATTCTGAATTGATGTCTAACGAAATTACGGTACAATCGCTTACAAATGAAACGCAAATCCATGCTGCCATTCTTTTGTATTTTTATAGTAACCAATGTGCGCCCTGCATCAGCCTGCGACCAAAAGTAGAAGAATTGGTGGCGAGTGAATTTCCAGAAATGGAACTTCAACTGATTGATTCACAAAATTATCCGGAAGTTACAGCCTCATTTGGCGTATTTACTTTCCCTACACTGGTCATCTTTTTTGAAGGGAAAGAATTCCAACGATACAGCAAATACGTTTCACTTTCGCAATTGAGCGAAGCCATTTCGAGACCTTACAATATGCTTTTCGAAGTATAGTTCAGTCTATTAATTTCAGAATTAAATACCCTGTATCAGAGCATCTGGTATATTGAGCGGAATGGTCCGCAAAAACTGCACTGATTTTTCTATCAAAGGATACATCACCACATCTTTTTCGATGAATGGGACTTCTTTACGATATTCACGAACAAAATCTTCGATAAAGGGTGATGATTTTAATGGCTTTCTAAATTCCAGTGCCTGTGCGGCATTGAATAGCTCAATGGCCAGAATTCGTTCGAGATTGAAAACAACCCGCAATGTTTTCGTCGCCGCATTGGCCCCCATACTTACATGATCTTCCTGTCCCTGCGAGGATTCAATGGTATCGACCGAAGCGGGAGTACATAATTGTTTATTCTGACTGACCAGACTTGCAGCAGTATACTGAGGGATCATAAACCCTGAATTTAGTCCGGGCTCTTTCACTAAAAAGGCAGGCAATCCGCGTTTACCATGCAATAACTGGTATGTTCGGCGTTCGGCAATGCTTCCCCATTCGGCCAGTGCAATTGCCAGGTTATCAAGTGCCAGTGCCAAAGGCTGGCCATGGAAATTGCCTGCAGAAATAATCAGGTCTTCATCCGGAAAAATCGTTGGATTATCTGTAACCGCATTGATTTCGTTACTAAAAACATAAGCCACATAATTCACCGAATCTTTGGATGCACCATGCACCTGCGGAATGCAACGAAAAGAATATGGATCTTGCACATGCTTTTTTGGCTGATTGATCAACTCACTACCTTCCAATAATTTACGAATTCTATCGGCGGTTGCAATCTGTCCTTTGTGATGACGAATCTGGTGAACCTGATCAAAAAACGGCTCAATTCTTCCATCGAAAGCCTCCAACGAAATGGTTGAAATAATATCGGCCAAAATAGATAAACGAAATGTTTTGAGCAAGGCAAAAACACCATACGCACTCATAAACTGTGTGCCATTCAATAAGGCCAAGCCTTCTTTCGACTTTAATTCCAACGAATGCCAGCCCAGCTCATTGTAAACATCTTCTGTAGTTCGCTGTTCCCCCTTATAATACACTTCTCCCAAACCCAGTAATGGCAATGAAAGGTGTGCCAATGGTGCCAGGTCGCCTGATGCACCCAACGATCCCATTTCATAAACAACCGGCAAAATATCATGGTTGAAAAAATCGACAAGCCGCTGCACTGTTTCAAGCTGAACCCCCGAATGGCCATAGGATAAACTCTGCACTTTCAGTAACAGCATTAGTTTGATGATTTCTTTCGGAACAGGTGCGCCTGTGCCGCAAGCATGTGACATTACCAGGTTTTTTTGCAACGTTCCCAAATCCTCCGCTGAAATTGTAGTGTCACACAGCGAACCAAAACCGGTTGTTATTCCATAGATCGGTGCATCACTTTCAGCAGTTTTTCGGTCAAGATACACACGGCAATGAATAATTTTTTTCACCGATTCATCCGAAATTTTCAAGGTATAATGACCATGTATAATATCGAAAACCTGTTTGAATGTTAATTTTTCCGAATTAATTGTGTGTATTTTCATAAATATTATGCTTAAAATAAATTCATCAACAGATTGATTTGAAACCAATTACATCTGAATAGGTGAAACTAGATGGCGATTGCACATTTATTAAACCATCAAATTATAATAAAATCAGCATGCTGCTAAATCCTTCATAATCTGAACCATTTCATTTTTTTCGACCGTAGTTTGCTCCCCTGATGCCATGTTCTTGATGGTAAATTGATTGTGTTCAATTTCATTTTCACCGGCAATAATCACAAAGGGTATTTGCTTTTGGTCAGCATATTTGATCTGCTTTTTCATTTTTTCGTGATCAGGATAAATTTCGGTATTGAGTCCCGCTTCGCGCAATTTTTGAACAAAGGGCAAACAATACAACTCTTCTTTTTCACCGAAATTTACAAAAAGCGCGATGGTTGTTTCTGAAGTTCCACCCGGAAATAGCGCCAGTTCTGTCATCACATCGAAAATCCGATCAGCTCCAAAACTTATTCCAACCCCTGAAACGCCGGGCATACCAAAAATACCTGTTAAATCATCGTAACGGCCACCACCACAGATACTTCCCATGGATGCATCTTTTGATTTCACTTCAAAAATCGCACCGGTATAATAGTTCAATCCACGGGCCAGCGTAAGATCCAACTCAAAATCGAGACCTAATTCAAAACTTTCCAGGTAGTTAAACAAGGTCGAAATCTCTTCAATTCCCTTCAAGCCTGTTTCAGTCTGACCTATTAATTGTTTAAGCTTTTCAATTTTTTCACGCGAAATCCCTGTCATGAAAAGCACCGGCTGCAACAATGCAATGGATTCAGCAGACAATCCCTTTTCGACAAGTTCCTTGTTAACCAATTCAATACCAATCTTATCGAGCTTATCGATGGCCACAGTAATATCGGTCAGTCGTTCGGTGGCCCCGATATATTCAGCAATGCCGGATAGTATTTTCCTGTTATTAATTTTGACAACCACATTGATTTTCAGCTTCTTAAAAACATCATCAACAATCTGAACCAATTCAGCTTCATTGAGTAATGAATCACTTCCCACAACATCCACATCACATTGATAAAACTCGCGGTAACGTCCTTTCTGTGGTCGGTCGGCCCGCCAAACGGGCTGCATCTGATATCGCTTGAATGGGAAAACAATGTCGTTGCGGTATTGAACCACAAAACGTGCAAAAGGAACCGTTAAATCGTAACGCAGGCCCTTTTCACTAATCTGCGTGGCCATCCTGACCGAATTCAGATTTCCCGAAGTTGTATCAATACCCGAAAGGAAATCACCCGAATTGAGCACCTTAAAGAGAAGTTTATCTCCTTCTTCACCATATTTACCAAGCAAAGTGGATAAGTTCTCCATGGCCGGCGTTTCAATTGGCAGATAGCCAAACCGTTTGAAGACGCTTTTGATGGTATCAAAGATAAAATAACGTTTTACCATGGTTTGCGGATCGAAATCGCGCATTCCTTTTGGTATTGAAGGTTTCTGAGCCATAGATGAATGTTTTCGGATGCAAATTTACGAAAACCCTTAAGCAAGACCGAGTTTCGCGAGAATAGAATTCAGATAATCCGCACAGGCTTCATTTCCTTCTTTGGGTGCCCAGCTGGCGAAGTTCTTGTCGTCAATCGGGTTATACGGTCCGTTTTTTATTTCATAAGCCACTGAACCTGCTTGCAGACTTATCACAGTGTGCCAGGTTCGGGGTGGAATTTCACAAGCGTAATTACCTGTATTTGTATCCAATACGATAAAATCGCTGATGTCACCAACATCATTAAACTCAACCACAACGATGCTCCCTCTCAAACAAAAGAAAACCTCCGTTTTGTCAGGATCCTGATGCTTATGCGGCTGTATGTATGTTCCGGGTTCCATCGCATTCAACATTCGCTGCAACAAGTCATCCAACTGGGGATGATAATTATAATTCATACGCCTACGTGGTGAATTCTTTGCCTTTTGGGAAATTGTTTCGATGAAAGTATTGTCAATTTTTATCATAGATACTATATTAATTCTTAGTCAATTATTCAATTGCTGCAAAGGTATGATTGTTCTGAACTGCAGAAGAAGTGCCACAGATTAAAAAATTAGCAGCCAAATATAAACCGATGCGTTTTGCGAAAAACATTATGCCGTAATTTCGCCCGAAATCTCAACATAACTGAATTATTATGAATCATGTTCCATTGATGATACCTCCCATTTGGGCTTCACTTCCATTTGTAGTCATGTTGCTGACAATTGCACTTGGACCCTTGTTCTTCAACCAATGGTGGGAACATAATAAGAATAAACTCATCGTGTCTTTTGCCCTGGGCATACCGACTTCAATCTATATGGTAATGAATGGGTTGGGCGGAAACATTGCCTATAATCTGATATTTGACTATATCCCATTTATCATTTTATTGGGCTCACTTTTTGTCATAACAGGAGGAATCCAATTCAAGGGTAATATTTCAGCTAAACCGCTCACCAACACCACCTTTTTGGCGTTAGGCGCCATTTTCGCTTCGGTCATGGGAACAACAGGTGCTGCCATGTTATTAATCAGGCCGGTAATTAATACCAATGCTGAGAGAAAATACAAAGTTCATACGATCCTGTTTTTTATTGCCATTGTGGCCAATTGTGGAGGCTTACTTACACCACTCGGCGATCCGCCATTGTTTTTATTGTATCTGAAAGGAGCCGGTTTCACATGGTTTCTGTCGTTGACCAGAGAATGGGCAACAGTCAACGGCTTGCTTCTGCTGGTTTTCTTTATGTATGATACCTATTACTATAAAAAAGAGTCTGTAACAGACCTTCAAATAGACAATACCCTTGTTAAACCAATTCAAATTTCAGGCGCATATAATTTTCTGTTTCTGATCGGAATCGTTCTATCAGTTGCCTTTATCAATGAAAACTACATTCAGGCAATTCATGAAAATCATTACCTATCCTTTCTTCGTGAAGCAGCGATGGTATTTTTTGCCGTTTTATCCCTCACGCTGACACCAAAGAAACTCAGATCGGACAACAAATTTACCTGGGGACCCATTACAGAGGTGGCCTATTTATTTTTAGGAATTTTTGTTACTATGGTACCAACCCTGATTTATTTGCAGGCGAATGCGGCATCACTCGGATTGAAAACACCTGCTGCCTTTTATTATGCTGCCGGAAGCCTGAGTTCATTTTTAGACAATGCACCCACCGCGTTGGCTTTTTATGAGGTTGCAAAAGGTATGTTGGCTTCATTTCCTGGGGCTAATCTGGTCGCTGGAATCCCTGAAACACTGCTGACGGCAATCTCATTGGGCGCGGTATTTTTTGGTTCGATGTCTTATATCGGCAATGGACCAAACTTCATGGTAAAAGCCATTGCCGAAGAGAACAATATATCGATGCCAAGTTTCTTTGGCTATATGTTTAAATTTTCATTGATAATCCTGTTGCCAATCTATATCATTACACAACTTATCTTCTTGTAAATCTGACGACTAGAAATATTTAAAAACAGGAATCTGCTACAGGCTCCTGTTTTTTTATTCTACAAACTGTAATCTAAAGATTTTACATAACAAAAAAAACATACTTTAGTAACTCAAAAAATCATATAAAATGGAACATGCTGCAGAACTAATCCCACTTTGGGCATCAGTGCCTTTTGGACTGATTTTGTTGTTTATTGCCATCGGGCCCTTGTTTCTCCATCATTGGTGGGAAAACAATAACAACAAACTGATCGTCTCACTTGTTTTGGGATTACCAACAGCGGTATATCTGATTATGAATGGATTAACAGCTAATCTGATGCATCAGATGCTATTCGACTATATTCCGTTCATCATCCTGTTGGGCTCCTTGTTTGTCATAACCGGTGGAATCCAATTAAAAGGCGATATTGAGGCAAAGCCATGGATTAATACACTTTTTCTGGGTATAGGCGCACTGTTGGCTTCCTTCATGGGAACCACAGGAGCGGCCATGCTGCTCATCCGGCCGGTCATAAAAACCAATAGTGAACGGACATTCAATGTGCATACCATCCTCTTTTTCATCGCTATAGTGGCCAACGCCGGAGGAATGCTTACACCGCTGGGCGATCCACCATTGTTCCTTCTTTATTTGCGGGGAGCTCCTTTTGAATGGTTCTTTACCCTCACAAAAGAATGGGTAACCGTGAACGTTATTTTATTGGTTATCTATTTCATTTTTGACAGTTATTATTATAAAAAAGAGCCTGCGCGAAATATCAAATCAGACAAAGAAAATGTCGAAAGGATAACCTTATCAGGCTCCTTTAATTTTTTCTTCCTCGTTGGTGTTGTACTTTCGGTCGCCTTTCTCAACGGAAACTACATTCAGTTGATTCACGAAAATCATTATTTTGCCTTCATGCGCGAAGTGGCTATGCTGATCTTTGCAGGATTATCCATCATGCTTACACCCAGGCTTTTGCGTATCGATAATAAATTTACCTGGGCCCCCATCATCGAAGTGGCATTCTTATTTCTGGGAATTTTCATCACCATGGTGCCAACCCTTCTTTACCTCAAAGAAAATGCGCACACATTGGGTTTAAACTCAGCCACAGCCTTTTATTACGCCACCGGTGGATTGAGCGCGTTTCTGGACAATGCACCAACTGCGTTGTCATTCCATAATCTGGCGACGGGTTTGGTTGACAACTACCCTAATGCTGTTTTAGTAGCAGGCATTCCTGAAGAATTACTCAGGGCAATCAGTCTGAGCGCTGTGTTTTTTGGCGCGATGACTTATATCGGAAACGGTCCAAATTTCATGGTGAAGGCCATTGCAGAGGAGAATAAAATAAAAATGCCGGGATTTTTCGGGTATATTTTTAAATTCTCGTTGATCGTGCTTTTACCGGTGTACATTTTGGTCCAGTTGATTTTTATATAAATTTATATTTCTCTATATCAGATATTTAGATTCAATAATCTTCCTTTCATCGACCATCAGTTGCAACAAGCAGAATTGATTTTGTGCCCTGACAAGATTGTGCGTTGAAAAAGAGATCCGATAATAGCGATCATTTTCAAGATAATCATTTAAAAACCTGATTGCCTGCATATAAACCAACATAATTCCTCCGAAATAAAGCAATCTTTTTTCGTCCTTTGTGATGATATTTTTCATGGCATCCAAATATCCATTTAGCATATTTGCCACAAATGCTTCCCGGAATTTTATCTTGCTCAAATCAGCTTCATCTTCAAGGGTATCGCTTGTCATACTTCGCAGCATATCGCCCACATCCGACAAAATTGTCCCCGGCATTAGCGTATCATAATCTACAATACAAACCGGAAGCCGGGTGCTTTTTGAGAAAAGTATGTTACTTATTTTGGCATCTGTATGAAATATGCGAATTGGCAATAGTTTTTGCTGTTGAATTGATTCAAATTCAGCGGTGATATGTGCAAATGATTTTTTTGCTTTGAGTAATTCCTTAGCTGCTTCTACTCTCTCAATGGTTGCACTGGCAACTGTCTCATTGAATTGCCATTCCCTGAAACTCAGGTTGTGAAAATTACTGAGTATGGTTTGAAATTTAGTCACCGAAACTCCATGGAGTAATCTGGTCAGGTTTCCAAATGAATTGGCAGTTTGATAGGCCTGTTCCGGATTTTCGGCGGTTTCACAAGTAAAGGTATTTTTAACGAAAGGAATCAGTCTCCACCAACCGCCATCTTCATCCCGAAAAAAATCATGACCATCCAATGTTGCAAGAAATCTGATTATTTGATAATCTTTGTTGCTGGCACGAATAAATGCTTCGGCCAGTTTCCAGTTGGATGCTATCTTTTCCGGATTGGGAAATACATGCGTATTGATTTTCTGTAAAATATAATCAGGTTCGGTTTCCGATGTTTCCTGCAATCCAAAGGTGGAATTGATATGACCAGTTCCGAAAGGCCGGCATTGATATCGTTGGGACTCAATTCCAAATACCTTCGCAATTCGCTGATATTTTTCTATTTCCATAGATTTTCAGGATAAATGCCATCGAAAATCAATGTGTTCAAATGACCAATAACCGTTTTTTTATCCTGAGGGAAAGTCACTCCAACACATCTTTGTTCAACAGCTAACACCTTAACGGTCGCGCTTTTTTCGTTGATTAGCTGTTGGATAACATCTGGAAGGAAGAACTCTTTATCAAGGTTTTTCTTTTCGCAAAGAAAGTCCTGGAATTTATCTTTAGCAAACTGAAATACTGTTGGCTGGAATCCCCAGCAGTTCATCGATACAAGTGTTGAAAGAGAAACAACCGTTTCCTTTCCCGCAACTTCCGAGGTGATATTACCGATTGAATTCAACCCTAACGCAAGATTCTCAACAACACTTACCAATTGCCCGGCGGAATTTGTTTTACACACTGCCCGCGACACCCTTCCGTGAGGAGACAAGGTATTTATCAATCTGTAACCGGCTAAAGCGTATGAAGTTGGATCGCTTTGCCGCAACAAAAACTGAAATGTCTTTTCTATAGCCTCTTTTCCGTAATAATCATCGGCATTTATCAAAACAAAAGGTCCGCTCACTGATTGTGCCGCTGAAAGTAATGCATGTCCCGTTCCCCAGGGTTTCTGACGGTTGAAAGTTTTATCGGTTCCGGGAAGTATAATTTCAGTTTTCTGAACTACGGTTTCAAACTCAATTTTGCCTTTTAATAATCTGGAATACAGCTGTTTAACTTCATGTTCAATTTCAGCCCTGACAATGACGACAATTTTTCCAACGTTTAGATTGATTGCGTCAAACATCGCATAATCCATCATGCGCTCGCCACCAGGACCAAAGGATTCTAATTGCTTTGTTCCGCCAAACCGGCTTCCAAGTCCGGCAGCCATGATGACGAGGGTGGGTTTAATCATTGAAATTCATGCTAATAATTATCATTCAACGCAAAAATCTGCTTTTCAGCTTCCCATTTCCCATCCGTGAAATCAGGGATTTTCATTGGAATATTTCCACCTGAGAGGGATTGTTCAGAAAGTGGTGTAATTACGCTCCATACAGCTGAATCATACACACTTATCGGGCAGGGTTCATTTCGCTTTACCGATTCGATAAAAGCATTCACAACAAAAAAATCCATACCACCATGTCCGGCATCTTTCGCTTCTTCATTGTAGCGTTGCCACAATGGATGGTCGAATTTTTCCAACAGTAGTTTCTCTTCCTCCCAACGATGGGCTTCGCTCAGTTTTTCGATATACACCGAATTATTCACATCCATCCACAATCCCATTGTTCCCTGCACCCTGAAACCCAGCGAATAAGGCCTTGGAAGACTTGTGTCGTGTTGCAACAAAACCGTTTCTCCCTTAGCGGTATTGATCATGGTGGTAACTACATCACCCAATTTGAAATCTATTTTCGCATTGGGATGATCTGGTCCGCCCTTTTCGACAATATAATTATGCAACCCCCTCGATTTTGTTGCCGTTGAAACCAGCGAAGTAAACCTGTTACCTGCATGAATATCCAGCATTTTCGATACTGGTCCTATCCCATGTGTGGGATACAAATCGCCATTGCGGTCAACCGAATGCTGGGTGCGCCACTGGGCTTCCGAGAATCCCTTTTCACCAAATTCGACACCTCCCCCATACGGTTGCCTGCCATTGTTGAATTTCACTTCACGCAGATCATGCTGATAACCAGCCTGCATATGAATCAGTTCCCCAAATATTCCGCCTCTTACCATATTCAACACGGCCATTACATCGCGCCGGTAACACACATTCTCGAGCATCATGTATTTCATACCCGTTGATTCTGATTTACGGACAATGTTCCAGTGTTCATCAACAGTAGTGCCCACAACAACCTCACATCCAACATGTTTTCCGGCATCCATGGCATCCATTGCCATTTGATAATGCCATTCCCAGGGGGTGGAAATAATGACTGCATCGATATCTTTGCGGGCCAGTAGCTCGCGATAGGCATATTTTCCATCCTGATAGATGGTTGGAACAGGTTTGCCGGCCGTGTTGAACTGTTTCAGGGCATCATCGATCATCACCTGCTGTATATCGCAGATGGCAAAGACTTCTGTATCAACACGCTGCAAACAAAGGCCGAGATGGTCTTGCCCGCGCAGTCCAACTCCGATCATTCCAATGCGGATCTTTGAGTTAGGACTCCCAAAAACCACTTTTGAAGGCAAGACTGTAAAGGCTGAACCGGCTAACGCCGTCATTTTCAAAAATGTACTTCTGCTGATCGATTTCATAGCATGGAATTTATCAGCCAAATTTACAAAGAAAACGAATAAAAAATGCTTTCATCAGGTCGCGGAAAACCTTCAGAATAGGTTCAGATTAATCGGCAATCAGTTTTTTGTACCTGATTCTTGTCGGACCGGCATCACCAAGCCGTTTGTGTTTGTTTTCCTCGTATTCGGAATAGCTTCCCTCGAAGTAATACACCTGTGAATTCCCTTCAAAAGCCAGTATATGTGTGGCAACCCTGTCGAGAAACCAGCGATCATGAGAGATGATTACCGCGCAACCGGCAAAATTCTCAATCCCTTCTTCCAGCGCACGCAGGGTATTGATATCGATATCGTTGGTAGGTTCGTCAAGCAGCAGCACATTGGCTTCCTGTTTCAGGGTCATGGCCAGGTGTAAGCGATTTCGCTCACCGCCCGAGAGTATACCTGCTTTTTTACTTTGATCAGTACCACTGAAATTGAATCGGGAGACGTAGGCCCGTGCATTCATGCTTCGGTTACCCAATTTTATTTCGTCGTGTCCGCCCGAAATGATCTCATACACCGATTTCTCAGGATCGATTTCGGCATGCGACTGGTCGATATAGCCGATTTTCACCGTGTCGCCCAAATCAAACTGACCGGCATCGGGTTTTTCCAATCCCATAATGAGCCGAAACAAGGTTGTTTTACCGGCACCATTCGGTCCGATAATCCCGACAATGCCGGCTGGCGGAAGACTGAAATTCAAGTTTTCGAACAATACTTTATCGCCAAATGCCTTTGTAACATTTTGAAATTCAACAACTTTATTACCCAGTCGCGGCCCGTTCGGAATGAAGAGTTCGAGTTTTTCTTCCTTCTGCTTGGTATCTTCGCTCATCATTTTATCATAATTCATCAACCTCGCTTTTGACTTGGCATGACGGGCTTTGGCGCCCATACGAACCCATTCAAGTTCTCTTTCGAGTGTTTTACGCCGCTTGCTCTCGGTCTTTTCTTCCATCTCCATGCGTTTGGTCTTCTGATCGAGCCAGGATGAATAATTTCCTTTCCATGGAATGCCTTCCCCGCGGTCAAGCTCCAGAATCCATCCGGCAGCATGATCGAGAAAATAACGATCGTGGGTGACTGCGATCACCGTTCCTTTGTACTGTTGCAAATGCAATTCGAGCCACTCAACCGACTCAGCGTCAAGGTGGTTTGTAGGTTCATCCAGGAGTAAAATATCAGGTTCGCTCAATAAAAGTCGACACAAAGCTACCCGACGGCGTTCGCCTCCCGAAAGGTTTTTAACAGGCGCATCGCCATCCGGACAACGCAGGGCATCCATGGCGCGTTCGAGCTTGCTGTCAAGTTCCCAGGCATCTTTCTGTTCGATCAGGTCGGTCAACCGGCCCTGCTCTTCGATGAGCTTATTCATCTCATCGTCCGACATGGGGTCCATGAATCTGTTGTTCACTTCTTCGTAGGCTTTCAGCACATCCACAATTTCCTGAACACCTTCTTCCACGACCTGTTTCACTGTTTTTGTGTCATCAAGGATTGGCTCCTGATCGAGCATGCCGATGCTGTAACCGGGCGAAAAAACAACATCGCCCTGGTATGATTTCTCCTTGCCGGCGATGATGCGCAACAAGGTCGATTTACCGGAACCGTTCAATCCGATGATACCGATTTTCGCGCCATAATAGAACGAAAGGTAGATGTCTTTGAGAATTTGTCGTGATGGTGGAATTATTTTACTTACACCTACCATCGAGAAGATGATTTTTTTATCGTCGGCCATGACTATTGAAAATTAGAATGAATTGTGTGCTTAGAATAGAATCTGTTTGGACTGCAAAAGTAAGGAAAATCCGGCTTCAGTCAATCAGTCAGGATTGGCTACTTATTATTTGCCTGCCCTAGCAGTGCCAAATAATAGGTCTGCAAAACATCATTCCACTATTTGATGTTTCTATGCTGATATAATGTGTTATCGAATTAATACTATAAAAATTGTATTAGGAGTTCATGAACGCTTCGCTCAGTTGGTGCTTTTGCCTTTCAAAAGGACGAAAAATATTTAAATTTCTCTTACTTTTCTCTTGAAAGAAAAGTAACAAAAGTTCAAGACTTAAAATTCTTTGAACGCAAAATCTACGAAGCTTGTCCGCATGCGCGACCCAAGCCGGAGCTATTTGCTTTAATCAGGAGAATCGAATTACGAAGCTCCTTCGGGGTCGCTCGGGAGTCCAATGTCAATGGACAAGCTTCTTGTTTTGCAGTCCAAACAATTTAATGTCGTTTTTACAGAACCAAGTTGATTTGACCTAAAATAAATATTTTACAGTTTAAAAGTGATGAGAGTTTAAAACATCACATCCTCAATTCATATATTGTAATCCGTGAATCTTGCCACCACATCAAAATAAAAATCTGTTTCAGGATTTCAATCAATATGATGCGTTGGTTAAAGATGAAATGGCTTGAAGCAGGGTTTTGGTTGCAGCCTTCCAATCGTAATAATCATTCACAAATCGAAATCCCGATGCGCCAATTTCATCTGCTTTTGCTGCATTGGTAAGTAGTTCAGTCACGGCATCTGCAAGTTCGCGGGTGGTTTCCCCAACCAGTAAATCAATTCCTGCCTTGCCATTCAGCGCATTGTTGGCCAACAGGGTGGTCACACAAGGTATTTTCATCGACATGGCTTCGAGCAGTTTATTTTGCAGGCCTGTACCGATGCGCATGGGTGCAATAAAAACGCGCGATCCGGCATAGGCCACACGGATATCATCGAGCCAGCCCGAAACGGTGATACGATCGCTCGCCAATCCTCTAACTGCCTTATCGGGGGTGGCACCGGCAAGCAATAATGTTGCTTGTGGCAGCTTTTCCCAAACCAGCGGCATTATTTCGTTTGCCAGAAACTGCGCAGCATTCACATTGGGCGCATAAGCCATGTTTCCGGTAAAAACCAAATCATACTTTTTTTCAGTCGTCATGGGTTTGAAATACTCATGGTCGACACCATTGGGCACGATCAGAATTTCGTTGCGTTTTGGGTGGTCGATATGTTGCCTGTCGGGTTCGCTGATGATGGTTTTAATATCGAAATCAGCAAAAATCGCGTTTTCATAACGCTTCAACCGCTGGTATTCAGCATAAAAAAACGGCTTTTTAAAAAACCCGGCAATTTCATAGCGGCGCTTCATCCCCATCGAAAAAACATCCTGATAATCGATCGCTTTTACCACAGACTGAAACCGTATATATTCGGCCACCCGCAGCAACTGACCATAAATAACATCGGGTTGGTATTCATCGATCAGCTTATCAATTTTTCGCTGTACCCGTGCATTATAAAAATAACCAAGCTGCATGGGTTTGCCGGTAAACCAGGCTTTTATAAGATTAATGACTATCCCTATCATGGGCAGATCGATAAAATTGACCGAACGGCAATACGGTTGCAATGCCTTAAACGCCATTTGTTTATCGGCTTTTCTGTCGGTATTCAGGGCACACAAAATAATTTCATGGGTGGCTGCCAGTTGCTTTACCTGATTAAAAGCACGCAATTTGTCACCCTTTTCGAGAGGCCAGGGAATACGGGAAAGCAGGACGAAAATTCTCACAACACAACTTACTGATGATTAATCGTGAGGCAAATGTAGTGAAACATCCCCGAATACTTCTTATCCGTATTTTATTCTCCGCCCGGCAACAGACCGATAGGCGATTAACAATGAAAAAAAAAAACAGTATAGCATCAGCAAGGTATGGCAACAAAGGCACATTGACCGGAGACATCCAATCCAATTTCCATAGGATAGTGCAGGGTAAGGATTTCATTCAACAGGTCCCGAAACTTCGGGATCATTACTTGTCACGGCAGCATGACGGGACTGGGCACTGCGTGCCATAGGAAGCCCTAATTATTACCAATAGTTTTTCTGTCCGCCATTATTTCAAGTCGTCAACAATGTCTGAAAAGTCGTATTCGTGAATTAGCATTATGGTGTGTCCTTCTTTTCTCATACTTAAAGCCTTTTCCACTTTTCGTCCGTAACAAGAAAAAGCCCAAGCAGGATTTCCATTGTCACCTACAATTAAATAATCAGTCTTTCTGTTAACGCTGTCTGTCGGGATGCCACCTAATTTTCTGATGTCGTTTTGCAATTCTTCTCTGTTGCCTCTTTTGAGAACACCTGTTATGCAAAATGTCTTGTTGGTAAAAAATACATTTGGTTCACTTGTGCAAAGGCCCGAAATATGTACATCTGCAGTTTCTTTTTTAACTTGCTCGTCAGTCTCTTTGTCGTGTAGTTTTACAAATTGATTGAAGTAAGCTTTTAAAACTAATTTTTCCTCCTCATCAACTTTATGGTCTGAAACGATAGATAAAATTAAACTACGTATTTCGTCATAGGGATAGTATGTATTTAAATGTTCATTTTCTTGAAGCCAGTTATTCAAGTCGAAAATTTCTTTTTCATTTATTGTTCCGTCCGATAAAATCCCGTGGCAAAGTCCCTGCAATGTTTGCAGGTCTGTCGTTACAGCGTTATAATAGTAGTTTTCATTTTCGTATTTCTGGCATAGCCAATACAAGTCCTCAATTGTTTCTTTAGGCGGAATTTTGTTCGAGATTGTCTGCTCGATAATATTCATAAACTCATTGAATGGGTTTCTGTCAATTAGGTCGTTGTGAGTAACTACCCATTTATGAAGTTCAATAATTTCCTTTTCGTTGACTTCCCCGTCTAAGTTAATTCCAAGTAAAATTCCTTTCAAGGAACTAATTGCTTTGTCGGCTTGTGCTTTTGCCGTATAAATTTTCAATGTCTGGTCGTCAAGTTGTTTCATATGTGTCGTCTTTTAAAATTTCTGGTTACGAATGGCTAATCGCCATATGGCGATTATATCGGGTCTATGTTGAAGTTTCTTATATAAGTTACATAACCACCAAGCCTATCAAAATCAATCATATTGCCGTGTGTTGAAATGAAATTTCTGCATATATCCATCATCGTAGTCAGTGTGTTAGGTTCTTTTTGTTGTTTGAGTAAAACAAATGTAAATCAGATATTTCATAATTCCAAATGATTGGGCGTAAACTTTTTATACAGTCGAATCACATGCATTTTAATGCTGGTCACTGGTTTCTTGTCACTGGTTGCTGGTCACTAGCTACTAGCATCCAGCAACAAGCAACCAGCCTTTTTTATCCAATTTGCATTTTGACTTTACATTTTACACTTTAAATTTCATAATGAAAATACGGTATTTTACGTAGAAAACTCCTCCAATCACCGTCTTAATTTTGCCCTGTTCTGAAAAGAATGCTCAAAGCCATTTAAAATATAATAGGAGGTCATCCCGCTTAACGCACCTGTTTCATGGCTTTGAGATATATACTGCGTTAACGGGCGACCTCTTTTTAATGAAATGTAAAAAATGAAACCAACAGCGAACAGGATTCTCATGATCAGTATCTCAAAGGCAGCTTTTCTGTTTGTCATCCTGCTGCTTACGGCCCCTTGTCTGGCCCAGGTCTATAACCTCGACAACGAAAAACTGAAGCTCGGCGACAAAAAAAACCTGCTTTGCTGGATGGAGCTTTCACCTGACTCCAAAACACTCAGCATAAGCAGTACACAAGGCTACCCGATGATTCATTTCGATTGGGAATCAAAATCAGTGAAGCAGGAATTTACGGTCAACGACTGGTATGCCGGATCACGCCTGAATTATTCGCCCGACGGGAGCAAAATATTGCTTCAACGTCTCTATTATGCCGATTATAACCCGAATGTGGACAGAGAAGTGGCCTTTCAGGTGGTGGATGCCAGCACCGGAACTGAGCTGTTCGAAATCGAAAATGCCCATGATATCCGTTTTATGCCCGATGGCGAACATCTGTTGAGTCTTGAAGGAGATAACCTGAACATCATCAATATCAACAGCGGCAAAAAGGTTGAACGGCACCGGTTTTACAATGCCTCGGTAAGCGCTGCCATCGACCCAACCGGACAGTTGATTGCTGTAGCCGTGCATCCCGATGACAAGGAGATGCTCGAAAATATTCCGTCACTCCGGCAGGACAAGAAAGCGCTTAAATCAGCGGCCAAATACAAGCAAATGATCGAGATACTCGATGCCAAAACTTATGAAAACAAATACACCGTCCAGGATTTGTTCGATCTCATTTTCAGGGTCGAGTTCTCAAGCGATGGCCGTTATCTGCTGGTGTTGCATACACCACATACAAAAACCGCTTCTTCGGTTGGGGCCAAACAATCGTATGTGAGTGTAGTCGATCTGGAATCGCGCGAAGTATTGCGAACCATCTTCCTCTCCACCAGCGATTTCGAACCTCAGTTTCGCCTGCATCCGAACGGAAGAGTATTCGGCATCGAAACCAAAGGCCGAAAATTCAGAGAAATACATCTGTATGATTTCGATAGCGGACAATTGCTCGAACGCTACGAATTGAGCTATCGTTTGCTCGAATCGCTCCGGGCCGGCGAAGCCGTGGGCGACGGAAGAAATTGTTTCGAATTTTTACCAGATAATTCAGTAGTAATAGTCACAGGAAACCGCTTACAAATATGGGAACCCGAATGTTTAAAACAATAACAATACTGCTTTTCGCATTGATTTCGGTCAATGTCGCGGCACAAAAGAAACCAACCCTTACCGATGCCGACACCATTGTGATGACGGCCAAACAACAAATCGAGCTCGACTTGAAAGAAGGCAGCGCCTTTTTTGAGTTTGTCGAAAAACAAAAGCTGGTGGGCTCGTTCGATGTTGACCTCACAATCAACGAAAAAGGGGAAGTCGTTTCGGTATTCTTTCAAAAGAAACCCGATATAGAGATCAAAAAACTGACCTATTTCAGGGAGTTTTTAAATGAATATAAATTCAATTTCAAAACCCCGAAAGGACGAAAATATAAATTTAATTACCAATTCAACTTTTAATTAACAACTAAATCTCAACGCCATGAAAAATGCATTTTTAATTACACTATTCGTATTTTCAACATTTTTGTTGAAAGCACAGGAAGACATGCCTGTGATTTGGGAAAGCAAACTCGAACACAAGATCATGTTTACCGGTACTGGTACCGAAGACAGAGGAATCTCCTATGCTGCCTCTGAAAAAATGATGACAGTATTCAGTAACAAAACCGGTGAGGTGGTGTGGTCGAAAGACTTTTCTGATATCGCACCCAAACTCAATAAAATTGATGAATTGATTCCTTTCTGGGAAGCCAATACTATTTTTCTTTTCGACCGCAAAATGGGGAAAGACCAGATTGCCTGTGTTGACCTGAGAACCGGAGAACTGTTGTGGACAACCAACATTTACCAGGATTTGAGTGAAGACGTAATCATGTATATTCCTGAACGCGAAGGTTTTGCCATGACACTAAAAGACAAACTGGTCTTCGTAAAAGCCCGTACCGGTGAAGAAAGATGGTCAACAACCAAATTCAAAGGCGTGGTCGGAAAAACATTATTCACCGACGATGGTTACCTGGTAATGGTGAACTTCATGCCCGACTGGATCAGCTCACTTTTCACCGGATTTAAAAACCAGATCATGAAAGTGAATATCGAAAACGGAGATATTATTTGGGAAAATACCTATATCGGCCGCGCCGAACGCAAAGTTATTTCAAAAGAATTCCTCTTCGATCTGACCCTTGCCAACAACAAAATTTTCCTGCGTCTGAATGGTATTCAGGTATACGATTTCCAAACCGGAGCGACCTTATGGACAGCCGCTTTCGATTTTACACCCGATAAAATGATCTCCAAACCATCCGGAGCAAAACGTTTTGGCGTGTACAATGCGGTGGCCGATCCAATCATTGACGGACAGGATGTATATGTGCTTGATATGACGAGTAAAAAAAGCCAGTACATTAAAAAATATGACCTCAACTCAGGCCGGTTACTCTGGACTTCACCCGAAGTGAAAGGCGGTGCCAAGGCCATCCCGAACATGTATCTTGATGGTGACAATATTGTTTTGCAGATCGGTGGACGTGTCGAAGCACAGGCGTATATTTACAAACGTCAGACCAATGCCGATGGCAGTGTTACCATTGTCGAAGAAAATAAAATCTGGTTCCCTGAGGTGAAACCTTTTGGTGTTCAGGCTTTCAGTTCCAAAGATGGTTCATTTGTCTGGGAATCGGAACGATTCAAAAAAGGCATTACCAATATGGTTTTCGACAATGGAAACCTGATTGTATGCAGCGGCAAAGCCCTGTATTCATTAGACAGTAAAACCGGTGCCGAACATTACGAAGTGCCTGTTACCAATGGCGGTGTTGGCGAAGCAACGCTCGTTCATATGTATAAAGGAATGGTGGTTATTCTGGGCGAAAAAGGTATTTCAACGTTTAATCCGAAAGACGGTACTGTGATTGCCAGTGGAAAGTACAAAACTGCTGAACTTGATGCCTATTTTAATGATATCATGATGATGAAAACAGCAAAAGCTGATATCGCGGCTTTTGACTTAAATACCTGCAAATACCTCGAATTTAAAGCACGTACCGGAGCCATAACAACCCTCTCAACCGATGGTAATTATGTATATGTGTATGAAAAAAAGACAGTTACAAAATTGAAAACGAGAAATTAACTTTCACGAAAACCCTGAATAAAAAAATGGATTGACCGAAAGTCAATCCATTTTTTTTGCCAATTTAGTCAGGGCTTCAGTTTAGTCAGGGCTTCAGTTTTTAGTAGTCAGGGCTTCACTTTAAGTGAAGCCC
>CAITDJ010000032.1 GCA_903891085.1 uncultured Bacteroidota bacterium
AACTGTGGACGGTATTTGTTGTGGAATGGAGTGTGACGTCCACCTTCTTCTTTCTTAAGGATATACACTTCAGCGTTGAAATGTTTGTGAGGTTTTACTGAGTTAACAGCAGCGATTACCATACCACGACGGATTTCGTCTTTGTCGATACCGCGAAGGAGCAATCCAGCATTGTCACCAGCTTCACCTCTGTCAAGAATCTTACGGAACATTTCAACTCCTGTAACAACTGATTTGAGTTTTTCAGCACCCATACCAATGATATCAACCTGGTCACCTGTATTGATCACGCCTGTTTCAATTCTGCCGGTAGCAACTGTTCCACGACCAGTGATTGAAAATACGTCTTCGATAGGCATAAGGAAAGGTTTATCCTGGTCACGTGTTGGCAATTGAATCCAACTGTCACATGCTTCCATTAATTCCATTACTTTTTCAACCCATTTTGGTTCTTTATTCAAGGCACCTAAAGCTGAACCCTGAATAACAGGAGTGTTGTCGCCATCAAATTTATAGAATGTCAACAGTTCTCTGATTTCCATTTCAACCAGTTCAAGCAATTCAGGATCGTCAACCAAGTCAACTTTGTTCATGAAAACAACCAAACGAGGCACACCTACCTGGCGAGCCAAAAGGATGTGTTCACGTGTCTGTGGCATAGGACCGTCAGTTGCAGCAACAACGATGATAGCACCGTCCATTTGGGCAGCACCAGTAACCATGTTCTTTACGTAGTCAGCGTGACCAGGACAGTCAACGTGTGCGTAGTGACGGTTTTTTGTTGAATACTCAACGTGAGCAGTGTTAATTGTAATACCTCTTTCTTTTTCTTCAGGTGCGGCATCAATCGCGTCAAACGATTTGAATTCGGCCAATCCTAAGGCCTGAAGTGAAAGGGTGATAGCAGCGGTAAGAGTTGTCTTACCATGATCTACGTGACCGATGGTTCCAATGTTTACGTGTGGCTTGGACCTGTCAAATTTTTCTTTAGCCATATCTACTTTGTTTTATTTAAGGTTTCAAAAAAAGTCGAGCCAATGACGAGAGTTGAACTCGTGACCCCTTCCTTACCAAGGAAGTGCTCTACCACTGAGCTACATCGGCTTTGGAGCGGGAAACCGGGCTCGAACCGGCCACCTACAGCTTGGAAGGCTGTCGCTCTACCAAATGAGCTATTCCCGCTTTCTCGTGGGGAAGGAAGGATTCGAACCTCCGAAGGCTGTGCCAACAGATTTACAGTCTGCCCCATTTGACCGCTCTGGTACTTCCCCAATAATCATTAAGCTACTAAATGAGCCGGTAGAGGGATTCGAACCCCCGACCAGCTGATTACAAATCAGCTGCTCTGGCCAACTGAGCTACACCGGCAATTAGTTTAAGAACGTTTTCGCATCAAAATAAATGCAGTCCTTTGTTCAAAAGGACTGCAAAAATAGAAAGATTAATTTAATTAGCAAATACTTTTATTCAAAAAATCGATTTATTTTTGTAAACTATATATAAAACGTTGAAATACACTGTTATAGCTATTTGATAATCTTCCCTTTGTGTTTTTCCAATTGTTTTTTTAAGGCATCAATTGCTGCATCTGCAGCCTCTTCAAATGATTTATTTTGCTTGGATGCAAACAAGTCGTTGCCCTTCAAAAGAACTTTTATCTCGGTAATTTTGTTCTCAGGATTGTCTGTATTTTCGAGTTTAAGCATTACCTCTGCTCCAATAATTTCGGTAAATTTTACGGAGAGTTTTTCAATCTTACTGGTAATAAAGTTCTCTAGTTTTTGATCTGCTTTAAAATGGACTGAATTGATAGTGATTTTCATAATTACCTCCTTATTTTATTGATTATCCCTTTGGATGGGCCTGTTGATGAATTTTTTTTAATTGTTCGATGCTTGTATGGGTATATATCTGGGTAGCACTTAAACTGCTGTGACCAAGTAACTCTTTAATTGCCATCAAATTTGCTCCTTTATTTAATAGGTGTGTGGCAAAGGTGTGGCGCAATACGTGCGGACTAGTTTTATGTATAGTGGTGATTTCATTTAATCTTTGGTGTACTATTTTGTTAATCATCTCAGGGTAAGCAGGTTTACCACGCTTTGTTACAAACAATGTATTCGTATTTAATTCAATTTCATTGTTCCTGGCACGAATATAATCTAAAAATAATGATTTCAGACTATTTTGAAACGGAATTATTCGTTGTTTATTTCGTTTTCCGATTACCTTAACAGTATTTGTGTGGAAATCAATATCTGATTCTTTTAATTGAGTAAGTTCAGAAAGGCGCATACCTGTTTGATAGAACACTTCAATGATGAGTTTATCGCGGATTTCTTCGTACGTGTTTTCCGGGAGGCTCGTTTTTGGATTCTCCAAATCTGACAATGGGATAAATGTTGGGAGCCTTTTCTTTATCTTTAATGATTTTACCTGACCAACAGGAATTTTATCAATCATTTCGTTCTTTAAACAATAGTGATAGTAGGAGCGTAGTGTTGTGATTTTACGGTTAATGCTGCGGTTATCCAATCCTTGGGTTTTCAGGGAGATTGACCATGATTTAATCATAGTATGGTCAGCGTGCTTTACATCAATTAATTCGAAATCTGATCGTACGAAGGACTCAAATTGTCGCAGATCGGACAGATAGGCTTTGATAGTGTGGGGTGAATAACGCTTTTCGGTGGTGATGAATCCGATAAATTTTTGAATAGACATAATCAAAAGAAAAACTTTGTTGTAAAGTTAATAAAAACATAACCCACAACAAAGTTTTTTAAAAGTTTCTGTAAAAATAGACCGAGTTTAATTTTCTTCTGCCTGACGTAGTTGTTGAACGTAAATTGCCTTGAGTCTTTGTTCGCGGCTAACAACCGATGGTTTTGTAAATTTTTGACGGATACGTAATTCTTTAACCACGCCGGTTTTTTCGAATTTCCGTTTGTATTTCTTTAAGGCCCGGTCTATGCTTTCGCCTTCTTTTACAGGAATGATAATCATGTTAAATAACTCTCTTTCTTTAGATTAGTAATAAATTCTCTTTACGGGCTGCAAAAATAGGAAACTTTTTTATAAGAATGAAACTTTTTATTGTTTGTTTCAATTTATTTCGTCGAATTAACTTTTTGGTTGCTAATCAAGCTATTGTTGGTTACAGAAAGTTTCTTATTTTTGCCTGTGTTTTATTCAACCATTAAATGGTTTTGTAGAAATTTGAAATTGTTTGATTCACCCGGGACGTTAGCTCAGTTGGTTTAGAGCGCTTGCTTGACAGGCAAGAGGTCACTGGTTCGATTCCAGTACGCCCCACACAGATAACCAGCCACTTACGAGCAAATAGTAAGTGGCTTTTTTATTGCCGTTCAAGTGGTATTCAAGCATCTTGCAGTGATAGAAATTGAATTCTACTTTCTTATTCAATAATTGACATTATTTGGTAAAAGCAAGGGACTATTATATGTACAGATAGTTTGTTGCGGACACCTACTAATGAAATTACTGTACCTGAATTACTTGCGCAATTTGATTAACATTTATTCTTTTTGCAATTATTTTCTTGTCCTTATTCAGTATATAAATTACCGGAGTGGAATAAATATCGTATAAATCATGGAAGTCGGGTGTAATGCTTTTCGAACCATTCACATTGAACCAGGTAAGTTGGTTTGTTCGTACATAATTTTTCCAGCCTTCTAAATCAGCATTCGTGCAGATTGCATATACTCCCAAACTGTATTTATTTGATTCATAGAGTTTTTTGAGTTCTCCTAAATCTTTTTTGCAAATATTGCATTCTTGATCCCAAAAAAATAACACGGTGTAATCTGATTTTATTTCCTTGAAACTTCGATAGTTTCCAGTTGTATCAATCAGCCATAAATCTGGAGCCTGATTTCCAATGAGAAGTTGGCGAATCTGTTCCGCTTTTTCGGTAATTTTCTTTTTCACCGAAGGTGTTGTATTGGCAATTTCGAATTTTGCAAAATAATTATCTGAAAGATATACAAAAACCTTATCGAGACCCATGATCTTCGGATACTGGTATTTCGAAGTGAAATGCCATATCAGATAGTCTCTAACTTCTGAATTGCCTTTTGTCAAACGAATAATATGATCAATGGATTGTATTATCGAATCGGGTTGGGGTGGGGTGAGTTTTTCAATAAATGTTTCAAGATTTCCCGGAAGTAATGGCGTACGTAAAAGCCGGCTGTCAGAAAGATCAAAATTATCCCAGTAATGGCTTTTTAAATACAAAAATCCCTTTTCCGGCTGTTTTTTTACTTCTTCCGGGATTTCTATTTCGGTCATGGCTTTCAGTAAAACAGCATAATAAGTGTTTGGATAGGTGGAGATTTCCTGTTTTCTGAATTCGCTTATTGTTTTTGATAAATCGGTCAACTCCAGATTTAAACTATCAACAAAAAGTTTGTTGTTTTTCTGCTTTTCGATTTGCTTTCTTAAGCTACTGATCTTTTCATACGTTTGATTTGTATATACCAAATGTTTGTTGAAAAGTTCATTTTCGAAATTATCGGTAGTTTTTATTTGGATGGGTGAATACGCACTGTCGCTTGTTATCATGAACTGTTGATCATTATTAATCATTAGTTCAAAGAGTTTTTCTTTCTTTGAATTCAGTACAAAATAGATGCCTCCTGAAAGCCTTTTATTGCCCGAGAAAATGTGCTTTTTATTTAGTTGATATGTAGTATCGATCATTTGAAATTTGTCACCAAAGTAACTGGCAAGTACCAGTGTCGAATCCGTTTTTCCACTTATTTCAAGAATAATATTATATTCATTTTGGCTTATGGCTGCTGTTTTCAAAAAAAATAAAGTGAGAACGAAGACTACTTTTAGTGTGAGTTTGAAAATTGTGTGTTTTTTCACGAGTGCTTTAATTTGCTGCAAAGATACACAGACACAATTATTTGACAGTCACAAATGTATTATTTATTAATTATCAGATATTCAGTAAGTTAATTCGTTAATTGACGATAATTCTAATGGACATTTTCAATAATGATTTTTAATTAATGTTCAAATCTGAATAAGTAGGGAGCGATAAGTTATATAGCTTTGTCAATGATTGTTGTTTTTGGAAAATGGCCATGAAGTTTTCCTCTAAAATAATTAGTCAACTGATTCGTTCGTTTAATTGCTTCTCAGCTATGAAATTCAGAATTGGATTTATATTCACCCTCATTTCCCTCTTAGTTGGTTTTTGCCAATTTACCTATTCACAGCCTGAAAAAGTCTATAGGATTGGTTTTTACAATGTTGAGAATTTTTATGATGTTTTTGTTGATTCAACCCGCGAATACAATGCATTTACGCCCGAAGGCGAACAACATTGGGATTATGATCGTTTTCAACTGAAACGAAATAATTTGTATAAAACAATTATGGCACTCGGCGAGGGTGAACCACCAAGCCTGCTGGGGTTAAGTGAGATTGAAAATGACGTGGTGTTGAGAGAGTTGATTTTCAAAACTCCATTGAAAAAGTTTAATTATCAATACGTTAATTATCCATCGCCTGACAGAAGAGGAATTGATGTAGCACTTATTTACCGAACCAGCCATTTTACATTGTTGTCAAGCAAACCAATTCCGGTGATTGATCCAACTGATTCCGCGTTTATAACCAGAGACATTTTGTATGCCAGTTTTATTATCAATGATATTGATACACTGCATTTTTTTATCAATCACTGGCCATCAAGGTATGGTGGCACATTATCATCGGTTGATAAACGGATGCTTGCAGCAAAAACATTGAAAAGGAATTCTGATTCGATCAGCGTATTATTTCCGAATGCAAAAATTATTATTCTGGGAGATTTTAACGATTGTCCGGAAGACTTGAGTTTGAAAGTTGGATTGGCGACACAATATCAAAACACGAGCTTCAAACTAAATGATTTAGTCAACCTTTTCGAATCAAAAACCGGTTTTGGAAAAAAAGGGACGATAAAGTATGAGCAGCAATGGCAAATATTTGACCAGATAATCATAACCAATAGTCTGCTCTCGTCCAATAACAGGCTGAAATACAGGAAATTTAGTGCTAATATATTTGACGCTCCCTTTCTTTTGATGGAGGATGATCGTTTCCTGGGAAAAAAGCTATTTCGAACCTATCAAGGGCCTGCTTATCTTGGTGGCATCAGTGACCACTTACCCGTATACCTCGATCTTGAGTTGGAGGAAAATGATTCAGTGACAAATTGAAATGATATACCCGGTAATCTCTTCCAATGAAAGAATTTTATCGACACAACCCGTATCAATCGCTGATTGTGGCATGATCGGAACCTCTGCGCTCGCCGGCAACTGAGCAATGGTGTGTCCTCCAAAATGCTTTATCTGCTTTATTCCATTTGACCCATCATTGTTTGCTCCAGTTAGTATTATACCAATTAATTTCCTTTTAAAAGCCAATGCGGCCGTTTCAAAAAGAATGTCGATGGATGGTCGGGAGTAGTTAACTTTTTCATCTACTGTCAGATTTAGGGTGAAATCTTCTTCAATTAGTAAATGAAAGTTTGGTGGTGCAATATAAACATGTCCGGGCTTTATTTTTTCGCCTGCATCCGCTTCTTTGATTACCAGTTGTGATAATTGATTCAGAAATACTGCCATATAGCTTTCTGAAAGAGAACTCACATGTTGTGTTATAATAATAGGTGTGGAAAAATTACCAGGTAAATTGTAAATGATTGATTTAAGGGCGCTTAAACCACCGGCTGATGATCCTATTACGATTGCTTCGTAATTCATTTTATTTGGATGAGAAAATGGTCTTCTTATAAATCTTTTCTTTAGCATCCACAACCTGATACTGATCGAAAACATCTGTAAACATAAGATTTTCTTTCGAGCCAAGACCTAAATAACCGCCTTTAATAAGACTTTCGGTAAACAAACCTGTAACTTTATTTTGAAGTTCCTTATTGAAATAAATCAATACATTCCGACAAATAATCAGGTTTACTTCTGCAAAAACGCCATCCGTCACTAAATTGTGTTCTGCAAAAACAATATTTTTTTTCAGTGATTGATTAAAAATTACTGATTCATACCTTGCAACATAATAATCTGAAAATGAGTTTTTTCCGCCTGATTTTTGATAATTCAATGTATATTCCTTGATTTTAGAAACCGGATAAATTGCCTTTTTGGCGGTTTCCAATACAATTGGATTAAAATCTGTTGCGTAAATTTGTGATCGATCGTACAATCCTTCTTCCTGTAAAAGTATCGCGAATGAATACACTTCTTCACCGGTAGCGCAGCCTGCATGCCACACTTTTATATAGGGATATGTTCTGAGAATAGGAATTATTTCGTTACGCAGCGATTTGTAGAATCCAGGTTCTCGGTACATTTCAGTCACGTTAATTGAAAGATCACGCAGAATAAGATCGAAAAAGCCTTCTTCATGCAGCACTTTATGCTGCAGTTCTGAGATGCTCTTTAAACCTAAATTATTGATTCTGTTAAGTATACGACGTTTTACGTGTGCCTTGTTGTAGTTTCGGAAGTCATATCCATAAACATTGAATATTAATTCAAAGAAATGTGTTAATTCAATGTTTTGGATATTGTTAAGTTGATCAGGAAGATGCATTTCAAAAATTGTTAGCCATCTTAATTGCTTTCAATAACATTTTTTTTAGTACCTCCGGTCTGAAAGGTTTACTCATATGGAAATTCATTCCCGACTGCAAACATTTTTGTTTATCTTCATTAAATGCATTGGCAGTGGCTGCGATAATGATAACAGGTTTTTGAAATTCAATTTCCTTTTCATATTTTCTTATCAAAACTGTAGCTTCAAGTCCATCTATTTCCGGCATCTGTATATCCATAAATATAATATCATATTCATTTTTATGATGCATTTCAACGGCTTGTCTGCCGTTTTTGGCCAGATCACATTGGTAGCCCAGCTGATTCAAAGAATGGATAGCAACCTTTTGGTTAATCGGATTATCCTCAGCTACAAGTATTTTCAGATTATGTGGTTGAGCAAATTCAGTATAAATGACTTCCTGATTCGATTTTTCATGTGTCTTAATATAAGGAATCTCAAACCAGAAAACAGAACCCTTACCCACTTCGCTTTCTAATCCAATGCGACCATGCATCAAACTTACCAGACTTTTACAGATAGCTAAACCAAGACCGGTTCCTCCGAATTTACGGGTTATCGAATTATCAACCTGATTGAATTCCTTAAAAAGATTGTTTTTTGAATCATCATTAATTCCAATACCTGTGTCTATTACTGAAAATCTGATAAAGGACTGGCCGAAAAGATTATTATTCAATCCGACATTTAAACTAATACCGCCAGATTCGGTAAATTTAATAGCGTTGTTAATTAAATTGATCAAAACCTGTTTTATTCGAAATGGATCTCCGGAAATTTGGGTGTGAATATTGCTGTCGATGGAATAATTTATATTCAAACCCTTATCCTGGGCATTGATTCGCATCAATGTCATAACTGTTTCAATCTCCTGGGTAAGATGAATGCTGATTGACTCTATCGAAATCTGGCCAGTTTCAATCTTTGAAAAATCAAGTAAATCATTTATGATAATTAGCAGGTTTTCTCCGGATACCTGAATGAGATTTAAAAACGATCGTTGTTCATTATTCAGGTTTGTTTCTGCCAACACATTTGCCATGCCCAGAATCCCATTCAACGGGGTTCGGATTTCGTGACTCATATTGGCTAAAAACAAAGATTTTGTATAGTTGGCTTGCTCAGCTTTTCGTATTGCTTCGTGTAATTTAATATTTACACGTTCTTTAAATTTTAAGAGGTCAGCAAGTTTGCGCTTTTGTAGGTATAGTTCATGAAAAACCCTGATTTTACCAATAAGTAATTCAGGTACAATGGGTTTGTGGATAAAAACAACCGAACCCGATTTAATGTCTTTTAATAAAAAACTGTCTTCGTGATTATTGGAGGAAAGGAAGATAACCGGCAATTGTCTGGTCTTTTTTTTCGAATGTAAGCGTTGCAAAGTTTTAAGACCATCTGTTTCGGGAAATTGTACATCGATTATAACAACTGAAAACTCATGGTTTAACGTCAATTTCAGGGCTTCGTTAGTCGAATGGGCTCTAACACAAATTACTTTGAGCGTATATAATAACTTTTCCAGTGAAATCAGATTTTCTGGGTTATCGTCAACAATTAGTATTTTCGGTTTATTCTTCATCCGTTATTAATATGAATAATTCCTTCCGGAATTAAAGACTGGCAACTAAAATTGGATAGTTAACTTTTTTGCAACCAATTGAAGTGCACTTTATTTGGCTAATTCAATTTTTTCAATATAAATAATCTGGCTTCAAATTATTTTTGATGTTGATATCGTTTGTCCTAATTCTGTTCAATATTAACGAATTGCTATTATTTATCGCAGTTCAAAATTATTGTTTTTTTTTTTTAATTCGTTCAATCCGTTGAATTATCAACCACCATGCCAGTATTTTTTAAAATATTTTCTGCTACTGTCGACTCATTCATTCTCCCTGAATTTATTGGTATTCCTAATAATTTCCCTGAAAAATATTACCTTCATTTGGGTATAAATAATTAATGAAAAATGCGTTCGTTTTAAATTTTTAGTTGAATGGAAGTAATGTATTTTCGTGTTCATTAATAAATAAATTCATGTGTGTTGAAATCAAAATTAGTAAATAGTTGATTATCTGGGAGTATTCAATTGATATATCATAAAACAAAGTTTTATTATTGAGAATGAACTTCTGTGAATTGAATAGTTAACAGGTATGTAAAATTCCTTTAACATAATCATGAGATATCGGAGGCCCTTCCATATAATTGCCAGAATTTCTCTTTGTTAGAAATAATTGGGCCATCCTTAAAATCGATTTAAAAAAAAGCTTCTAAAAAACTTGGTGAGATAATGAAACCGATTAGTTCAATTTGGGATTATTATTCCCTAAATGAGATTTCATACTTATTGGGAAAACAATCGGATTCAACCATAGTTTCAAAAGTTCCAATTAAACTATTATCAAATGGTAAATAACAATCAGTCAGAGAGCAAGAATGTTTTTCAATCACTCTACATCAAAGAAATTATTGGTATAGCCATACCCTTAGAAGTGAAAGTAATTTAGCTGTATCAACTGGTTTAGTAAGGTATTCGTTTGCTCCGGCTGCCAGACATTTTTCACGGTCGTCTTTCATTGCTTTGGCTGTTAAAGCAATGATAGGAAGTTTTTTATATTTATTATCGCTTCGAATCAGCCTCATGGCCTCATAGCCATCCATTTCGGGCATCATAATATCCATCATTATCAAATCAATCTGAGGATTAGCCTTGAGTTTTTCGATTCCATCCCTGCCATTTTTGCCGATGACAATGGATACATTATAGGATTCGAGAACACTTGAAAGGGCAAACACATTTCTCATGTCGTCATCAACGACCATGATTGTTTTTCCACTCAAAACATCTTCATGGTTATGTATTTTACGAAGAATTTCCTGTTTTTTTTCTGACAATTTTGATTCAATCTGATGCATGAAAAGAGTTGTCTCAGACAGCAGTCGTTCAAAGGACCTGGCACCTTTTAAAATAATACTGTCAGCATATCGCTGTAGCTTTAGGTCCTCCTCTTTTGTCAGGTCCCTAGCAGTGTAAACCACTACCGGTAATGAGTTCATCTGATCGTCTTTTTTAATCAACTCAAGTAGTTCAAAGCCCGACATGTTTTTAAGCCCCAAATCGAGTATCATACAATCAAATCGCTGTGTTTTAAGTTTTTCACAGGCTTCTTCACCTGATTCAACTTCAACAATCTCAATATGATCTCCTGTCATCAGACCTCGTATGCTTTTACGCATTAAATCTTCATCTTCAACAATAAGTAGCTTTTTCATCGGATTTAAAACGATATCCTCGATTTTTTTAAAAGCACTTTCTAATGTTTCCTTACTAACCGGTTTATGTAAAAAGCCAATGGCCCCTTTTTTCATCGTTTCGCTTGTTTTATCAGACGCGGAAACAAAATGAACCGGTATATGTCGGGTACGCTGAATCTTTTTTAATCGGTCGATCACCTCATAACCATCTATTCCGGGTAAACCGATGTCAAGAATAATGGCACTTGGCATATAGAAATCGGCAAAATGTAATCCCGATTCGCCATCACTGGCAATCAGGCATTTAAACTTATGTTCGTGTGCCAGATCATACAGAAGTCTCGAAAAATTGCGATCGTCCTCGATTACAAGAATAACTTTATCACCTTCAACCAACGAATCTCTGTCGTCGTTTGCCTCTGTGGGAATTATGTTTTCAGTGCTCTTATCAATAGTTTTGGCCTGATTTTTAGCTGTTTTATGGGAGGTGCCATGTTTACTTATTGTTTCCATTTTGCCCTCGGATACAGGTACTTCCACTTCAGGTTTTTCAGAAATAATAAGAGTTTCAGGAAGAAAGAGCGTAAATGTTGTCCCTTTTCCTTCATAACTCTCCACTTTTAATTCTCCTCCAAGCAAGGTTGCAAATGCCTTGGAAATGCTCAGTCCCAGCCCTGTTCCACCGTATTTTCGTGAGGTAGTGCCATCGGCCTGCTGAAATGCCTCAAAAATGAGCTGTAGTTTATCGGCGGATATTCCAATACCGGTATCAGCTACAGCAAAAGCAACAACCTTGCTATTATTCAATGCCGGATTAGAAAACTGAGATGTGCTTTCAGGCCGATAAACATTTAAGGTCACACTTCCTTCATGGGTAAATTTCAACGCATTGGAATACAGGTTTTTTATTATCTGATACACCCTTTGAACATCTGACTTGATAAAGCCTGGAAGATTATTTCCAATATTGATAAAAAGTTCGAGTCCTTTTTTATCTGCCACAGCCCTGAAACTTTTCTGAATGAAATTTGAAAGATCGTCGTAGTGCAAATTATCGATATAAAGGTCAATTTTTCCTGACTCAACCTTACTCAGGTCGAGTATTTCATTGATGAGATCTAATAGGTCAGTACCTGAGCCATTTATCGTATGCGCATATTCAAGTTCTTTCGGATCGAGATGATGTTTTTTGTTGTCACCTAGTAATTGACTTAAGACTAAAATGCTGTTCAGTGGAGTGCGCAATTCATGTGACATATTGGCCAAAAATTCTGATTTGTATCTTGATGCCAATTCAAGATCGTTGGCTTTTTGTTCGATTTCTTTGCGTGCAATTTCGAGTTCGTTGTTTTTTTGCTTTATCGCATCACGCTGTAATTCAAGAGCTTTTGTTCTTTCTTCAAGTTCTTCATTTGTTACTTTCAGTTCTTCCTGCTGGGTTTGTAGATGCTCTTCGGAAACTCTTAAAGCAGATGCCTGTTCCTGTAACTCGTCATTTGCCTGACGTAATTCTTCCTGTTGAATAGCAAGTTCATTGGCTTGTTCCTGGGTTTGAACAAGTAATTGCTTAACTTTTTCGGAGGATGAAACAGTCTGGATTGCAACGGCAATATTCGTACCGGCTAATTCGAGAAAATGTTTGTTTAGTTCTGAAAACTCATTTACCGAGCAAATTTCAATTATTCCGATAGTTTTATCGTCAAATAGAAGTGGATAGAAAAGGTATTGAATTGCCTTTGTTACTTCATCAGCCAATTGTATTTTGAGATTCTCCGATTCCGGTTTCGAAACCAATAGTGGTTTTTTATCTATGGCAACCTGTCCGATCAATCCCTGACCTGCCAAAATATGCTGGGGAAGCTGGTTAAGTTGTTTATCTAATGCGTAAGTTCCTGATAATGTGAAGCTATCTTTTTCATTGTCAATAATATAAATAGCCCCAATCTGTGCATCTAAGTACTCTGAGATAAATGAAATAATTTTAGCGGAGAGGGCCTGAATATCATCTTGTCCGCTTAACACTGAATCGAGCTTATTGATTCCTGTTTTCAACCAGTCCTGATTTTTATTTTCGATCGCATTTTCATGCAATTTCTGAGTCATCGAAATCAGGGCAATATTCAATGTGTCCTGATCACTGCGGGGTTCAACAGTGAGGCTGTAATCGCCTTTGGCGATGCGGTTTGCCTGATCAACGACCTGACGGAAACTTTCGACCATCTGGTTCATCGATTTTCCCAGCATATCATCTTCACTTCTTATTTCAACAACCTCATTATAATCACCCCGGGCCATCGATTTTGCAACATTTGCGTAGGATTGCAATGAGTTTACGAGACGGTTATAGGTATTGACCATTTCCCCAATTTCATTGTCAGGTGCTTTAATCAGCTTGTTATCAAGATGTCCGATGGCGACTAATTTTGCCCATGACGACAATTGCTTTATCGGGTTGACAAACCATCTTGTCACTAAAATTGAAGTAAAGAAAACGAGGATAATGGTAATTAGAAAAGAAAGTTTTACGATATCAGATAGTTTGCGGGCGTAGGCAAATGCTTCGGCATGCTCAATCTCTTCAATAAGTACCCAATTCACACCAAGATTTTGGAGGAACGTCAAGTTTCTGTAAATACCCAACACATATTTTTCTTTTCCATCAGAGTCGTAGGTCGAAACTTTTTCTTCATCCAATTCGGCAGTTTTGAGCATATTTGGATTGTTCTGATGCTGAAGATAGAATAGCCAATCTTTGACTTTTTGGTTGTTAATCTCAAGGACAAGAATCTCATTTTCAGCACCAAAACGCATCGCTGATCGAAGTAGTCTATCTTTTCCAACAATATATGCCTGGCCTGTTTCTCCATAACCTGCATCTTGTCGGATTATTTGATTAATGCGATCCATTGTAACCTGTAATGCAATTAAACCAATTATGGTATTTGTCTCATCAACAACAGGTTGAACAAAAAAACCGGAAAGTTTTTTATAAGAAGGATCGTAAAACTCAAGGTCGGAAAAATGTAACTTATTATCCTCAAAGGCATCCCTGCAACTTGAAGCAAAACCGGTTAAGCGAAGTTCATCTGTAAAAATATTCGTGCCCAAATCTGATTCTTCTTTCAGGCTGAAAAGTATATTGCCTTCATGATCAATATAGTAAACATCATTGTAACCATTTTTTTTCGCTAAATCTTTGTACTCGTCTCGGTGCGAAGCGGTTATCTCTTTCCAGTTGCCTTTTTCAACAAATTGTTTGAAGTTTTTGGAATTATCCTGATAACCTTTTTGTAAACTCTTAATGAATTCGATATCGGCTTTTTGTCGGCTATTGAACTCAAGGAAATCGGATATTTCCTTGAAAAAAGTGTTAATGTATTCAACCCGAAGTTGAGAAGTAGTGTTTAGTGATTTTTCGGCAACAATTGTTAAACCGTGATAAGCATTAAGGAAATTGATGAAACTAATTGATGCCAATGGGATGATTGATATGGCTAAAAACCATATTAACAATGATTTACCTACTCCAATATATCGCAATGATTTAAACGATAGTTTGATTTTTTGCCAGGTACTTGCTGAATTATAGTCGAGGTTTTCCATGCAATGAGATAGATAATATTTTTGAAGTTGTATGGTTATTAAATTTTCTTTGGAATTTTTCAATTGTTTCGTAGAGTTCATTCGGATTAACCGGTTTGGTAATATAAAAATCCATGCCTGCAGCAAGACATTTTTCGCGATCTCCCTTCATGGCGTGGGCTGTCATGGCAACAATCGGAATATGGATGTTTTTGCCGGATTCAAATTTCCTGATTAATTTTGTTGCGTCAAATCCATCCATTTCAGGCATTTGAACATCCATCAGCACTAAATTGTAAACATTTGTTATCGCTTCTTCCAAGGCTTGTTTACCATTTTCAACTGCTTTTACGGAAAAGCCTTTCTTTTCGAGCAATTGTGTAATGATCTTTCGGTTAATTATCTGGTCTTCTGCCACCAGAATATTCAGCGATGATGCAGAAGATTTTGGCTGATCAATTATTCCGACTTTTACTTCAGTTCTTTGTTCGGAAGTGCCAAATTTCCGTATCAATAGTTTTTTAAGTTCAAGTTGAAGCACAGGTTTTGTTAAAAACTCAAATTGCTGGGCATTTTTAAGTTTTAAGGTTTCTACATTTGACTTACTTGGTGAAAGCAATATTATTTCAGGTTTTTTTCTATCATGCAACGACGATGTGATTCGTTCAGCAAGGTCAACACCATTTGTTGATTTCAAAAAATAATCAATAAGAATGAGATCATAATCCTCTTTTTCAATCAGACTGAAGCAATCCTTGCAATCGTTTACAGCAGTGTTTCTTATACTCCAACAATCAAATAATGAGGTGATTATCTGTGCTGATTTTTCGTGATCATCAATAATAAGCACATTGTATTCTTCATTTGGTTTCTCAAGTTGAATTTTCCATGGCGAACTTTTTTGTTCCCCCAGGATCATGTTTAACCTGAAATAGAAATTACTTCCTTCGTTGAAGGTACTCTGAACTTTGATTTGACCACCCATTCTGTTCACCAGACTTTGAGAAATATTCAATCCCAGTCCGGTTCCACCATGTGTTCGTGTTGTAGATGAATCGGTTTGTGAATATGATTTAAACAATCGGTCAATTTTGTCTGCAGGAATGCCTATCCCTGTATCTTTTACTGAGAATTCAATGGATACCTGTTCTTCAACAAGGTCGATCATCTGAATATAAATTCCTACAGTGCCTTCCGCTGTGAATTTTATTGCATTTCCTAACAAATTAATTAGTATCTGTCTGATCCTCAATGGATCACCAATGATAATATCCGGGATTGTTGGGTCAATTTCGCAAATAAATTCGAGGTTTTCCTGAAAAACTTTCACCGACAATAAATTAACAACTTTTTCAATCACTTCTCTCAAACTGAATTCAATCTCTTCCAATTCAAGTTTATCGGCTTCAATTTTTGAAATATCCAGAATTTCATTGATAATATCGAGCAATGATTCCCCCGAGTTTTTAATATCAAGAAAACGTTCACGTTGGTTTGGCGTTATTTCATCATCCATAAGGCCAAGCTCGGCCATTCCGATAATTCCGTTAAGTGGGGTGCGTATCTCGTGGCTCATTGTTGCCAGAAAAGCGCTCTTGGCACTGGTTGCTTCTTCAGCAATTTGTTTCGATTCGTTTAATTCAGCCACAGTTTTCTCAAGCTTTCGGGTCGTTTCTTCGAGTGCATTTTTATGTTGAAAAAAGTCGATGAAAGCTTTTATCTTGCTTTGGAGAATCTCAAGATCTAAAGGTTTGTAAAGATAATCTACTGCACCTGATTCATATCCTTTGAAAATATGTTGTCGTTGCTTGGATATAGCAGTGAAGAAAATGATGGGAATATGTTTTGTTCGTTCGGTGCTGCGCATGATTTCTGCCACTTCAAATCCATCCATACCGGGCATCTGTACATCAAGTAAAACAAGTGCAACATTTTGTTCAAGCATGATGCTGAGTGCTTCGTTTCCTGAATGCGCCTTGAGAATGATCAGATCATCGTTTTCAAGAATCCCTTCCATTGTAAGAAGGTTTTCAGGGCGGTCATCAACAATGAGTACATTAAATTTTGGTTTCTTTACCATGACATTTGCTTTTGAATTTTTATGTTCCTGCAACTTTAGATATAGCAAAAATAGTTATTTCCGCATTAAAATTTGGCAATTGTTTGTCTTTCGCAAATATCTTTGAAAGAACAATACACACAGTTATCAACAATACTTGTCTGGTTAAATGGTGTTGAAGCATCAAAAATTTCGGCCACGATGGAATTCAGGATAGTTTCTATGCTATCAATCATCACTAAATGGCTATTTGATTCAGGAAAATTTAATTGAATAAGTTCCGAATCTGTCCTCAGCAATTTATAAACACCAGTTTGTATTTTTTTAAGTAGCACATCCGGTTCATTCTTCAGATAGAGGTAATAATAGATGAGTAATTGAAGTGCTTTTGGCTTATTTTCAATAGATTCCCGGTTTATTTCAGTAATTTTGAGGTCCTTATCCTCCACTTTTCCTGTCTTGTAATCTATAATTCGCAACACATGATCTACTTCGTCAATCCTGTCGATGGTACCTTTTAACTTCCAGTCAGAGGATTCTAAACCGGAATAAAAAGTCATGATATGTTCGTATTTTTTTTCAAGTTCAAGTATGTTTATCAGTGTACCTTGTCTGATCAATTTTTTTTCATTTTCGATAAAATCGTTCCAGAGTTTTTTTATTACCTCATAAATCAGTTTGTTTTTACCAAAATCCGGTAATTCGCTTTTTGTTTCGTTTACAAAAGCATGATTCAGTGTTTTCTCTGTGTTAAGGTATGAATTTTCTGTCAGGTTAATGTTAAGATGATCTATATGCAGGTGATACAAGGCTTTATGCAGAATATTACCCACTGTATTAAACCCAATTGTTTCCTCACCATTATCATTTTCACGGATATCCAATAACTCAATCAGAAAGAATTTTAACGGACAGCTTAGATAGGTTGATAAACTGCTTGCTGAAAATCCGGAAAGTGCTTTACCCTGAATTTTTTGTATGATTTCCGGAGTCTTTATACCAATAATTGGTTTTTGTTTTTCAGTTTGAAGTAATGGTATTGTACTGATTTTTTCAATTATCTCGATCAACGGATTCAATTTGGATAATTCATGTTTCAGTTGAAGGATAAACCGGCTTTTTTCACCTCCGCCAAGCTCACCTGATTCGGTGTTATAATAAATATGAATTTCTTCGGCCGATTGCAGTAAGCGGTAAAAATGATAGGCAAAAACCGCTTGTTTGTTGGTATGTGTCGGTAATGAAAATGCTTGCCTGATATCGAAAGGAATAAAGGAATTGTTGTGTTTTTCAGCCGGTAACATACCTTCGTTTACCGAAACAATATGCAGTATTTTGAAGTCCAGATTCCGTGATTCGAGTAATCCCATGAGTTGTAATCCGGATAATGGTTCTCCAAAAAAATTGACTGTGTAGGAGGGAGCAATTTGAATGATGAGTTGTTTAATGCTCTTAATATCAAAAAGATGTACATCGCCCTCAACCAAATCATGCAACCGCTTACAAATTCTTATACCAGCACTGAATTGATTGAGGAGTGTATAATTTGTTTCACTTGTTTTTTTTGATTTTACCCGTTCTAAGCTTTGTTCCAGAATGGTTTTTAACTGCGTAATGCATTTAACAGGATTATTTTGCCAAGGTTCGACAACACAGCTGACAAATCCAGCCAAGAAGGTGCTTACATTCTCCAAAGCTAAAATATCAGAAATAGTTACAAATGATTTTCCGCTTTTCATCAGTTTCAGCTTAATACTTTTGATTGCCTCAACTTCTAATGTATCGAGAATATGACTAAAAAATTCATGTTCGAAAAGGTGTGAAACTGTCCAGATATAAAAACCTTCATTTTCTGATGTATTGTTTCTAAATTCTTGTAAAACAAATAGTTTAATCAAAAAATTATACACCTGACTCTTCGAAAAAGGCAATCCCATTGTTACATTGAATTTACCGACATTGTTGGGGATTGAGTTGATTGTTGGCAACAATAGATTTTCGTCGGCGAGAATGACAGCAGTTTCGTTAAAATTATTTTCATTCGACAGCAAATTGCCCAATTCTTTGCATTGACCGACATTGCCTGGCACACCGGTAATAAAGATCCTTTTTTTTGAATTTAAAAGATTGTCAGAAACCCATTTCAAAGGAGTTTTGCTATGGTGCTTCTGTAAGTATTTTCTAAGAAAAAAACCAGCTTCCGGCAAGTCAAATCCATTCTCCTGAAGGTAATAACTATCAATATCCCACAAAATCTCGGACTTACCCTCTTTTTCAAGGATGGATATAATTTTTTCCTCCGACTGAGTAAGAGCATTGAAACCGGCAAAAACCACCATTTCTGATTGAATTTTTCCGGCGAATACCTCTGCATTTGACTCGGCCAGCATCCTTGCCAACATTCCCTGATAACCTGTTTTTTGTGCTGTAAGCCGCTCCCTGAGATTCTTATAGTAATGTACTATTGATTCATAGAATTTTAGGAAATGTTTTTCTGAAATCGTCAACTCCTTCCCGTCTATATGCCATAGCTCCAGTGCTTTCGCCTCAGATAAATAGCCAAACAACGCATCAGCATCGACCAAATATTGGTCAATTTCATCAAAATCGCGGGCAAACAATTCTGCATATCCTACAAAATCACCAATCGATTGCTTGTCCTCAGGAAAAAGCTTTATGTGGATTTTCAGAAGTTCGAGTTTGACCTGCAAGGGATCGGCAATCTGAAATCCGGTCCAGTTTTTAAGTGCTTCCTCAATTGTGATAATCTTTGGTAACCAAATTGTGGTGTTTATTCGTTTTGCAATTTCTTTTTTAAGGAAAAGACCTGCCCTGCGATTCGGAAAAACAACCGTAACATCAGCTAATTTGTCTGGGTAAAATTCCAATAGATGTGCTGCAACTTTTCCTAAAAAAGTATCCATATCACTATCTCATTTTTGTTTTAGCAAGCGTGAAATTCTCTCAAAATCTTCTTTTTTGCCTAAATCAAACCAATTGCCCTTGTCGTCGATGATGCAGCTTATCTTTTTTGTTTGGGCAAGCTGTAAATATATGTCAATAATTGAACATTTTCTCACTTCAAAATTCTTTAAAATATGTGGCCGGAGCAGATGAATGCCTGAAAAAGCAATGGAATTGTAGTTTTCAGTGAAATCATTGGCCCACTTAATTTCATTGGCTATTTCATTCTTCCATCCTACAAGCAGGTTTTCGTTATTAACAAGTAATTTACGGCTACTTTCCCTTTTTTTGCAGAGGAGCACAGCATCCATCTGGCTATTCGAAAATGAAGCATATTGACCGGCTAAATCTGTGTCTGAAACTATATCAACATTATGCACCAAAATTGTTTCAGAATCATGGAACAATGGAAGGGCTTTCAAAATGGCTCCGCCTGTATCAAGAAGTAAATGGCTTTCATCTGAGATTTCAATCTCAGTTTCAAAATTTGAATTTTCTTTTAGATACGAAATAATTTGGTCAGCATGGTGATGAACGTTGATGACAAGGTGATTAAAACCATTGTGTTTCAATTTGTTGATCACTAATTTGAGTAATGGTTCTCCGTTTATTTCAATAAGTGCCTTCGGTTTGAAAAGGGTCATTTCATTTAGCCGGCTACCCAGGCCGGCAGCGAGAATCATTGCCGTTTTTCTTAATTTACTCATGCTCTTTTGGTGGGTTTGCACAACAATTCTTTATCACTGTCCGATAAACCGCACTTAGAACAAATAAATGCGAAAAGATCAGTTTTTTTATTTTTTGACTTTGATTTTAACTTACACTTTTTTTTATTTGACATAAATTACTGTAATTCATTATGATGTATTGTTACCGCTATTTTTGGAAAGTGGGCTTTCACCCACCGAAAGGTTTTTTCAGCAAAAAAAACTGAGCGATGCTGGCCACCGGTACAACCGAAATTTATAATCAATGATTTGAACCCCCGTTGGGAATAATTTGTAATACTTTGCTCGCTGATTGCCTTAATATGTTCAAAAAAATGATGAACCTCAATCATAGACTCCAGAAAATCAATCACATCCTTATCAAGTCCGGTTTGCATTTTGTAACGGTCTTCCCGGCCTGGATTAGGTAATGCCCTGCAATCGAAGACAAATCCACCTCCATTTCCTGAAAAATCAGTCGGAATACCTTTCTTCAGATATGAAAAACTGTTGATTTGAACTGTAAGGCTTTTTGCATTTGTTGCAATATTTGACTTGTAAAGAGCACGTAAACCACCCAATTGATGTATAATGTTTGCGAGTTCAGGATAATTCCCGTCGAAATTGTTTTTTTCATAAAAATCACCGAGGGTGGTCAGTGCATAAGGAATACTGTCAATAAAATGAGCCTTTTTCTGAATCAGTCCCCTAAAACCATAAGCCCCCAACACCTGGAAAAGCCGGAGATAAATAAATGAATTGTAATACTTCATAAATTCGACCTGTTGATACGGAAACTGCTTATTAAGTTCCAACAGGTAATATGACAGCAATTCCTCCCTGATTGAATCCGGTATCTGCGCTTTAACCTGATAAATAAATGAAACAAGATCATATTGCAACGGTCCTTTTCTACCGCCCTGAAAATCAATAAAATAAGGCTCGTTTTCGTAAATCATAATATTTCGTGATTGGAAATCGCGATACATGAAGTAATTTGAAGGTGCCTGGGAAACAAATTTTGTAAATCTTTGAAAATCATTATACAGCAGTTCATCATCGTAGATGATTTGGGGATGTAATTTCAAGAAATAATACCTGAAATACTCAAGATCATCCATAATTGCCTTTGATGAGAATTTTGGCGCAGGGTACGCCTTCGAAAAATCAAGATGTGAATATGCTACTATTTGAAATTGAATCAGGTGTGAAATAATTTGTTTAAACAAAGATTTCAGCTGGGGTGAAAACGTGCCTTCTGATAGATTTTCCTGAATCAACGTAAACAGACTGACATTTCCTAAATCACTTTGCAAATAACTGAAATCATCAACTGACCTGATGAGTACTTTGGGTACAGGCAGATTCATTTCGTCAAATGATTTTGCAAATGCGAAAAAGGCCTGATTTTCATTCAAATTTGGGTTGTAAGTGCCGATAAAAGTTCCAGTAGTTCCTTTTATCCTGAAGTATTTTCTCATCGATCCAGATTCGGCCAATGGGCTGATCGATTCACACTTTTCTCCTGTTAAATCAAGATATAACTGTTCAAATAAATGATTAAACTCTTTTAACGACAACATGATAATAATTTAGAACGTGTACAAATTTACATTTTTTCCAACTCTGAAACTGCACCAGTGTGAGGGCTTTGTAAAATGAATTAATTTTGTAGTTTTCCAAAAGTAATAATCTCAATAAATCTGCATCATGGAAGCGAAGAAAACCGCAACTGACATTTTAAAGACTGCTATTTTATTAGAACGGCGTGGTAAAGCATTTTATACTCAGGTTGCCCGTCAGAGTGAAAGCGAATCAGCAAAAAAAATCTTCGAAATGATGGCCGAAGAAGAAGATGCCCACATAAGTTTCCTATCGGAACAGTTTTCTCATTACGAAAAAACACATGAGTTTCTTGCTACTGACGAACATCACGACGTGGATGACACAGAGGCAGTGTTGATTCTATCCGAAAAAATTAAGAATGAAATCTCAGCGGCAGGTTTCGAAGCTGCAGCTATTTCAGCGGCCATTGATTTTGAAAACAGGGCGATCGAAGTGTATTCGAACCGCGCAGCCGAATCGACCGACAGCCTTGAAAAGAAAATGTACCAGATGCTTGCCGACTGGGAAAAAGGTCACCATCGGTTACTTCACAAATTAAATGAAGATTTAAAAGAGCAGATTTGGAATGACAATAATTTTTGGCCATTCTGATAATAAAGTTTATAAATATATCTAGAGTAATGCAAAATAAGGATTTAGGTTTCGATTCATTGGCCGTACATGCCGGCAGTTTTGAGGATGCATTGGGAAGTGCCGTTTCACCTATTTATCAAACATCAACCTTTAAATTCGAAAATTCTGACCATGGTGCCAGGTGTTTTTCGGGTGAGGAAGAAGGATTTATCTATACCAGAATAGGGAATCCAACGATTGGAGAATTAGAGAAAGCAGTGGCGGCTCTTGAAAAGGGATATGGAGGAATCGCTACTAGTTCAGGAATGGCCGCAGTGAATACTGTTTATTTGACATATTTGGGAACAGGGAAGCATATCATCGGGCATCATTCATTGTATGGACCGTCGCGCAGTGTAATTGAAGGATTATACACAAAATTCGGTATCACTTCTTCCTTTGTCGATGCTACCAAAGTGGAAAATGTGATTGATGCAATCCGGCCCGAAACAAGTCTTATTTTTCTTGAAACGCCGGCCAATCCTTCGATTGAAATTACTGATATTAAAGCTATTTGTGAAGTGGCACACAAGCACAATATACCTGTTTGTGTGGACAATACTTTTTGTAGTCCGTATTTGCAAACTCCGCTCGATTTGGGTGCCGATATTGTTGTTCATTCGATGACCAAATTCATCAATGGCCATGCCGATGTTGTTGCCGGAATGATTGTTGCAAAAACCAAAGAAATATACAACAAACTTCGGCCTGTGATGATTATCATGGGGTGCAATATGGATCCGCATCAGGCCTGGTTGACAAGGAGAGGATTGAAAACACTTGGAATCCGCATCGATCGTGCACAGGAGAATTCAATAAAAGTGGCGTCATATTTAGAAAACCATCCTAAAGTAGAATGGGTGAAATATCCCGGACTGGAATCACATCCCCAATTTGAATTAGCAAAACAGCAGATGCGCGGACCAGGTGCCATGATCAGTTTTGAACTCAAGGGTGGTCTCGAATCGGGTAAAATTATGATGAATAATGTTAAACTGGCTTTACTCGCTGTTTCATTGGGCGGTATTGAAACACTGATTCAACATCCGGCAAGTATGACCCATTCGAAACTTTCGAAAGATGCCAAAATTGCAGCCGGAATTACTGATGGTTTGGTTCGTTTATCGGTAGGTATCGAAAATGTAGAAGATATTATAGCTGATATTGAACAGGCGTTGGCATCTGTATGATAAATTGAACCAATCAAAATAAGTTCGGATCACAAGTTCGTTATTTATTTAATAAATTCGCTTCGTGAAAACGGCATCCAACTATATAAACGGATTAGTTATCCTTTTGATTTTCATGATTGTACCCTTTATTTCACAAGGACAACAGGTAGCACTGGTGTTAAGTGGTGGAGGTGCAAAAGGACTCAGCCATGTTGGTGTTCTTAAAGCATTGGAGGAAAATCAGATACCAATCGATTATATTGTTGGAAATTCAATGGGTGCTCTCGTGGGAGCACTATATGCAATTGGATATACCCCTGAAGAGATCGAATTATTCGTTACAAGTAAAGCATTCCGTGATTGGGCCAGCGGTAATACCGATGTCGATTTCTACAAATCGCCATTAAACTTTCCTGAATCATCATGGGTAAGTATACCCTTTTCATTACAAATAAATTTCAAATCGAGTCTGCCGTCAAGTTTTGTTTCTCCTCATCTGATGGATTTTGCTGTGATGAATTTATTTGCATCAGCCAGCGCTGCAGCTAAATATAACTTCGATAATCTGGTCGTTCCATTCCGTTGTGTTGCCTCTGATATAGACTCAACAAAACTGATTGTGTTGAAATCCGGACAGTTAGGATCTTCGGTGCGCGCATCAACGACTTTTCCTTTTTATATCCGACCCATTCGAATCGATAACCGGCTGCTTTTCGATGGAGGTATGTATAATAATTTTCCAACTGACATTGCCGAATCAGAGTTTCATCCGGATATAATCATTGGAAGCAAAGCCGCAGGAAACTATCCCCCATCGGAGGAATCAGATATTGTTTCACAAGTGCAAAATATGCTGATGCGTAAGGCGGATTTTTCAATTCCTGATGATAAAGGAGTGATCATCGAATCTAAAATGGGTAAAACGGGTGTGCTGGATTTCACCCGAATACAGACCTATATTGATAGCGGCTATTCTGCTTCAGTCGCCAATATGGAAAAAGTAAAGGCAATGATTTCTCGTCGCAGTGATGTTGATTCCCTGCGATGTCGCCGTGAACGCTTTCAATCGATATGTCCGCCGTTGTCATTCGATTCAATCATCATCACCGGTGTTAATTCTAACCAGGCGAATAATATCCGGTCAAGATTGAATTTTCATAATAAATATCACACAATCAATGATATAACCAATAAATATTTATCATTGCTGGCAGATGAAAAAATTAGTAATATCTATCCTCAGTTGTATTATGATTCGACCAAAATGGATTACAATTTACTGCTTGATGTGACCCTGACCGATAAATTTTTAGCACAATTCGGGGGTAATATTTCATCTTCGGCTTCAAATGAGGCTTATGTATCATTGAAGTATATGTTTTTGCGAAGTTTTGGTGGTCAGTTTGGATTTAATGGCTACTATGGCCGGTTTTATTCATCGGTCCAATTAAATTCAAGAATTGAAATTCCGGGCAGAATGCCCTATTTTGTAGATTTAACAGGTAGTTTATCGAGAAAAGATTATTTCAAGAGTACAAATTATTTTTTTGAGGATCCGACGCCTGCCTTTTTAATTAGCGATGAAAGCTTTATAGATTTGAAAATTGGCCATACTATCGGAAAATTTGATAAAGTTTCGGTTGGTTTGGGGTTTGTCAACAGAAATTTCAATTATTATCAGTCGAACAGCTTCACACGAAATGACACGGCAGATAGAACCGATTTCCTTTTTTTAATACCCGGACTGAATTATGAGTATAATTCTTTGAATCGTAAACAATTTGCCAATAAAGGGATCCGATTGATGATAAGTGCTAAATATTTTACCGGTTCCGAGACCAATACTCCCGGTTCAGTCAGTACAAAATCGGATACCTTGAACAGAGATCAACAGTTTTTCCAAGTGAAAATACTATACGATAACTTTTTTGCACATGTAGCACGATTGCATTTTGGTGTCTTTATGGACGTAACTGCTTCAACCCAGCCATTACTTTACAATACGACAAGTACACTATTATCATCACCTGCTTTTGTTCCATTACCAGAGATGCAATCGATGTACCTCGACCGTTACAGGTCATTCAGCTATGTGGGTGCCGGGATGAAAACAATATTAGATTTGTTTAAGAATGCTGATATCAGGGCCGAGGCATATATTTTTCAGCCATATCAGCGCGTCATCGGTCATGGTGTGGATGTAGAACCAACATTGGGCCCGATTTTATCCGATCCATCTTTCTCGTTCTCAGCACGTATTGTCTATCACACACCAATAGGACCCGCCAGTTTGAGTTTGAATTATTTCGACCGAACCGGGGATAAACTGGCGATCATGTTCAATTTTGGATACCTGATTTTCAACCGGTCGATGTTCGACTGATAGTTTTTAAATTAAATCAAAAGATGGCTTTAATAATAGTTTGATAAATCGATATAATTTTTATTTTTGCACCTCATAATTGATAATAATCCCTATCAGTTTGTTTCATCACCATACGAAACATTCAGATAATTACTAACAACATTTTGTAAGATAATGGAAAACCAAGACCTTCAACCTGAAACACAGGTTAATGCACAACCCGAAAATCAATCGGAAGATGTACTCATGAATCCTACCGCAGATGTAAACATTACTACTGCTTCAGATGAGCCAAAAGAAGTTGACAATCAACAAATTATTACCGAGACCGAAAAAGCTGTCATCATTGATGAAATTCAGTCGACACATCAGTCAGCGACCGAACCAGTTTTGATTGATGAGGAAAAAGAAATTCCTGGCCTTGATGATGATTCGCAAACTGATGTAAATCAACAGCTTATTACGGATGCTGAAAAATCAGTGATTATTGAAGACATTCAATCAACACGACTACCTATTCCTGAAAAAGTGAAAGAGGAAAGCAGTGTACAATCAAAAGAACCGGAAGCCATGAATGAAGTTATTCTTCCGGTCGGTGATGAACAGGTTGCAGTTGTTGAGCCTTTGCTTGTAATTCACGAATCGGAACACGAGACTGAAGAGGAAGAACTGGAGCATGATTATTCGGGTTCAAATAAACAGCAACTGGTTGAGATGCTTGAAGAAGCGGTGTTGGATAAGGATGTGTCAAAAATAAAAAACAGTGTTGCTGCCATCAAGGTTTTCTTTTTGAAACTAAACAAAGAAGATATTGAAAACGAGCTGGATCAGTTTATCAAAGATGGTGGTGATAAAGAAACTTATGCCCACGTGGATGATCCACTGGAATTGAGATTCAAAGCTGCCTTCAACATATATAAGGACAACAAAGCCCATCATAACGAAATAATTGAAAAGCAGAAGATTGAGAATCTGAAACATAAAACTGCTATTCTCGATGAACTTAAAAGCCTGATTTCGTCAGAAGAAACGCTGAAAAAGACGTATGACGAGTTTAAAATTTTACAGGATAAATGGAAAGAAATTGGTCAGGTTCCGGTAGGGGATATTTCGAATCTTTGGAATTCATACCATTTTCTCGTCGAAAAATTCTTCGACAAGGTTAAGATTAACCGTGAACTGCGTGATTTAGATTTGAGGAAGAATCTCGAAGCCAAAATCGAAATTTGTGAAAAAACTGAGGAGTTGCTGTTGGAGCCTTCAGTGATTAAGTCTTTCAAGCTGTTACAAAAATATCATGAAGACTGGAAAGAGATCGGACCAGTGCCCCAGGATAAAAAAGACGAAGTTTGGGAGAGGTTTAAAATAGCCACAGATAAAATTAACGTTATCCGTCGCGAGCATTATGCCTCTATCCACGATGAGCAAATGACACATTATCAGGCGAAACTTGCACTTTGTGAGAAAGCTGAAGAAGTGATAAGTGAAAGTGTGGAGGGATTAAACGCCTGGCAACAAAAATCAAATGAAATCAGCGATTTATTCCAGGTGTGGAAATCGATTGGTCAGGCTCCGAAAAAACAAAATGATGAAGTTTGGATACGTTTCAAGGCTGCCATGGATGTCTTTTTTGAAAATAAAAAAGAATATTTTGGTAAGCTGAAAGAAGTGCAGCTCGAAAACTATAACCAAAAGATTAATCTGTGTGCCCAGGCTGAATCGCTTAAAGATAGCACGGACTGGCGAAATACCACAGAGCAGATTAAAAAACTTCAGGAAGATTGGAAAGCCATTGGACCGGTACCACGCCGCAATTCGGACAAGATATGGAAACGTTTTCGCGCTGCCTGTGACGAGTTTTTCAAAATCAAAGCCGAACATTTTGATGGAATGCGTGGAAGGGAAGATGAAAATCTTCAAAAGAAAGAGGAACTCATCAAGCAGATTGAGAGTTTTGAAGTAACAAAGGACAGAACTACTAACCTCGATTCGTTAAAAGCTTTCCAACGCTCGTGGATGGAAATCGGGCATGTGCCGATCAAGGTGAAAGATCAGTTGCAAATTACTTACCGTAAGGCAATTGACGCGTTGTTCGATAAAATGAAAATCACCGAAAAAGAATTCAATGCCGGTGAATACCGTTCTCATTTCGACAACCAGCGCCGTGATACTGATACCGGAGGAAGCGATGGCATTCGCAGGGAAAGAACTGCATTAAGCCAAAAAATTCAGAAGCTTCGCGAAGAGATTGCACTTTGGGAAAATAATATCGGTTTCTTTGCCAACAGCAAACAGGCCGATATCATGAAAGCCGAATATGAGAAGAAAATCAATAATGCTAAAAATGATCTCAAACTATTGGAAATCAAACAAAAAGCATTGAAAGATTAAACAGAATTATATTTCATTTAAGCGACATCCTGTTATCAGGGTGTCGCTTTTTTTTAATCCAATTTTACCAATAATTCGGATTACAAGAGTGAAATCAGGGATTATAATTTAAACCACCTGGCTTCAAGGGTTTTTGCCCTTTTCGAGCAATTATCCATTACTTTTTCTAAAATCAGGTCTTTGTCTTTTATCCTAAAGGTGTATTGGCCGGGTTCGGTACCGCAACTCTGATCATCGCTCGTAACAATGAAAGTTATCGAATTTCCTTTCACCACATAATGACCTTTCAATGGAATCTTTTTTTCAACAGACGGAAAATCGATGAGGAATGTTTCATTATTAAGATTCAGCATGGATCCGTTTATCGTGCTTACCCAGGTACCTTCAAATTCCCTGGTTATCGGAACTGATTGCACTTCCGGATTATCCTTCATTTCTGTTACTTCCGGCTCTTTTTTTAAGATTTCGGTTGGTTTAACCACCGTCAACGATGGATCCTTCACATTGATTTCACTCAGTTTGGGCGCTGCTTTCCGGTCGTTTTTAATATAAAAATAGCTGATCGATAAGGCAACTGCTGCCAACAAAACCACTGTTATAGTAACGAGTATCAGGGTTCGGATAATTCCGCCTTTTTTACGTTTTCCTGCAGGTGTCGAGGTTTTTCTTCTGGTTGCCATATTTTTATTTTAGCAGTAAAATTACAGATATTCATTACAAATTTGTTAAGATTTCAATTTTTGCCAGAAAAAGAAATTTCTGCCAGCGAATTCAATTTATTGTAAAAAGCTGCTCCTGTAAGTGAAGACTCCGCATTTTTATTCATTTTGATGATTTAATATGTAAAATTTTCACGAATTTACCCAACCAAGCCCCACAGTCACTACTTTTGCCAATAAACTAGTCAATTTTAACATTACGATGCAACAGGAAACCATACTGATCCTCGACTTCGGTTCTCAATATACCCAATTGATTGCCCGCCGCGTGCGTGAACTAAATGTCTATTGTGAGATTCATCCTTTTAATCATTTTCCCGAAATAAGTGCTAATATTAAGGGAGTTATCCTTTCAGGAAGTCCGTTCTCAGTGCGCGATGCCAATGCCCCGGCTCCGGAATTAAGTGCTATCCGAAGGAAATTGCCTTTGCTTGGTGTTTGCTATGGTGCACAGTATTTGGCACAGGCTGGTGGCGGTGGTGTAGAACAATCCAATACGCGTGAATATGGCCGTGCTATGCTTGATTATGTCAATCTGCAATCCCCTTTGCTTCAGGGAATGCACACCGGTAGTCAGGTCTGGATGTCGCATGGCGATACCATTTTACAATTACCTTCTGATTTTGAAGTAATTGCCTCAACAAACGATGTGGTTGTGGGTGGGTATGCAGTCAAAAATGAAGAAACCTACGGTATTCAATTTCATCCTGAAGTGTATCATACCACAGAAGGGATGGTGTTATTGAAGAATTTTGTCGTTGAGATTTGTGGTTGTAAACAAGACTGGACTCCGGAATCTTTTATCGAGATGACAGTGAATGCATTGAAACTGAAATTGGGTTCCGATAAGGTTGTGTTGGGATTGAGCGGCGGAGTCGATTCAAGTGTTGCAGCCATGCTGCTTCACAAGGCAATCGGGAAACAATTATATTGCATATTTGTCGACAATGGCTTGTTGCGTAAGAATGAATTTGAAAGGGTAATACACTCTTACCTCGATCTCGGCCTGAATGTGAAAGGAGTAGATGCCACCAAACGGTTTCTCGATAACCTGAAAGGGGTGAGCGAGCCCGAGGCAAAACGAAAGAATATCGGTTCAACTTTTATTGATGTGTTTGATGCCGAAGCGCATTTGCTGGAAGACGTTAAATGGCTGGCTCAGGGAACCATCTATCCTGATGTTATTGAATCTGTTTCGGTGAAAGGCCCTTCGGCCACCATTAAATCGCATCATAATGTTGGAGGTTTACCCGATTTTATGAAATTGAAGATTGTTGAACCATTGAATTCATTGTTCAAAGACGAAGTGCGTATTGTTGGCCGTCAGCTAGGATTACCGTCTTTTATAATTGATCGTCATCCGTTCCCCGGACCCGGATTAGGTATCCGGATTCTGGGTGATATTACACCCGAGAAAGTAAGAATTCTACAGGAAGTGGATGATATTTATATTGCAGCCTTGCTCGAGCATGATTTATATCACAAGGTGTGGCAGGCAGCTGCCATTCTTTTGCCTGTTCAATCGGTTGGAGTGATGGGCGACGAGCGTACCTACGAAAATGTTGTCGCGTTGCGTGCTGTTAATTCAACTGATGGGATGACGGCCGACTGGTCACATTTACCTTATGAATTTTTGGCTAAAGTTTCAAACGATATAATCAATAAGGTGAAGGGTGTAAATCGTGTTGTGTATGATATCAGTTCGAAACCACCAGCTACGATTGAATGGGAATAACTGAACTAACTTGTTAATATTTTGAGTATTATGTTTAAATTGATTCGATCTATTTTTCTGGTTATATTTCTTTCCGGCAGTTTCATAATTCAGGCTGATTGTCAGAACCCTGTGGAGGTTTCGTTGGTTGTTGAGCAATATAATGGCAAAAATTATTACCTACACACTGTCGAAGCGAAACAAACCATTTATGCCATTGCAAAAGCATATCAAATTACTCCTGAATCAGTGCTCATTGCAAATCCTGCAGCCCGAAATGGCATCAGAATTAATCAGGTTTTGCGCATTCCGGTCTCTTCGGGTGCTGTTGTTGAACAATCAAACCAGAACATTGTTGAAAACCAACCCGAAATACTCAAGGACTACGATTTCATTTATCATGTGGCCCGCGAAAATGACAGGTTTAGTTATATCGCTGAAATATATCTGGTTTCTGAAAATAATATCCGGTTGGCGAATCCTTCCTTAACCGAACCCCTGAATCAGGGAGTTTATGTGAGGGTTCCCATCTCATCCAAAGATAAAAAACCCCTTGTGGCTGAGGATCAGTTTAAACGAAACGAATATGATCCTTTTATAACTCCATCAAAATCGAAGGACCAGCAAGGCAGTTCGCGTATGGATGTTGCCAAATCGAGTAAACCTGAAGAGGTTCAAATGGTTAGCTCTTTCGAATTGCCCAATGCCGGTAACGAAATCAAACCGAAAGCAAAGGAGCCAATCGCCAACATTGACTCGAATGTCAATCAACACATTGTAAAACCAAAAGAAACGGTTTATTCAATTTCGAAATCATATAATTGTAAGATTGAAGACCTTCGCAATGCAAATCCGGGATTAATGGATGAAATTAAAATTGGTCAGGTATTAATCATTCCGTCAGCCGCTGTAAAGAAGCAAACAGGCACTGAAACAGTTCTCCCACCCGGCAAAGAGTCGAATTTGAATACAGGTCCATCAGAACAAGCTGTTTCTGCGACGCAAACCGAAAAAAAGCCTCAGATTCAGTATGCTGAAACTGATTCAATGATTACCCACACCGTTAAAAAAGGAGAGACACTCTACAGTATTGCCCGCAACAATGCGGTGAGCATTGACGAGCTAAAAAAGATAAACAAAGGATTGACCGAACAATTGCGTGTGGGGCAGGTGATACTGATCCCTAAAAAAAAAATAAGCTCATCGTTCATCATTCATGAGGTAAGCAAAGAACAGAAAACTTCGCAGTTAGCCAATGATTATGGTATTTCGACCGAACGTTTACAACGGTCGAATCCGAATCTGGGCAGAAAAGTTTATTTGGGCCAAAAAGTAAAAATTCCTATCAGCGACAATTTGAGGGTTTCACCGGTTGAACCGGGTACGAATGCGCCTGAAAAAGTAGCGGAAAACAACCTCGAACCGCAGGAATCAGACAATAAACCGGCTGAAATTCAACACCAGATTGCTGATCCAAACCATGTGTATAAGGTGGCACTGATGCTCCCTTTATACCTTGAAGAAGTTGATAGCATGACATTTACGCCAAATACAAATCCTGATTTGTTTGCTTCGGCCAAGCCTTTTTCATTTATTCAGTTTTATGAAGGATTTATGATTGCTGCCGACTCAATCGCGAAAACAAAAGGAATGAAACTCGAAATTCTGGTGTTTGATGTTGATCAGAATCAGGCAAAACTAAACAGGGCGCTGACTGATTCAAAACTAATGAATTGTGATCTGATCATCGGACCTTTTTTCGGCAATGCGTTTGAAAAGGTGGCACAATTTGCCTTGACAAATAAAATTCCAATCGTCAATCCCATGTCGCCCCGTCCCGAGATTCTACGGAACAACCCTTTTGTGATAAAGGCAAAACCGGGTGATCAATTTCAGTATGAACAAATTGCAGCGGTAATAGCGAATGTTTATCCCCTGTCGAGGGTGTTTATTTGCAGGGCAAATACTTCAAGTTACAAAGAAGAGTCACAAAAACTGATTTCCGCTCTTTCCGGGAAAATTCCCAACGAAGTCGCTGTTCCAAATGCAGCCATTCTGGATGTAATCAGCAGGCGGAGTTTGTTGCAGCACAGAGAGCCGGGTGACTATATATCATCCGTTAAAGTGGAAGGCAAAACTTTGTATACAAATCAATTACTGCAAAATAGTACGGATAACACAGTTTTTTCAAATCCGATTAATGAATTGATTTTCAGCACCGATAGTATCAAGGGATTCAGGCGAAATGCCTCTTCGGTGCGTCCGAATATACTGATAACATTTGCCGATGACAATGTTTTTGCCATGCAGTTTGTCAACAAACTAAACCAGGTAGCCGACACTTTCGAAATAAAACTGATCGGATTGCCTGACTGGGAAAAATTTGACAATCTGTTTATCGATAACCTGATGAAAATGAATGCAACTTATCTGTTGCCTTCCAATATCAACTATACCGAACAGGAGACTCTCAGGTTTAATCTGCATTTTAAACAACGTTTTAACCTTGAGCCTGAGCAATATGCCTACGAAGGTTTTGATATAGCCTACTATTTCCTGGAAGCTCTTATGCGCTACGGGGATAATCTTTCAGCCGGCCTGATTGATTTTGAGAAAGATATGCTTCAGACGCAGTTTCATTTCACCCGAATCAATGAGCAGGATGGCATGGAGAACAGCTATTGGAATTTCGTTTCCTATTCAGATTACCAATTACTTCCGATAAACAATGTTTATTTTTCTGACAAATCTCCGAAATAGCGCATTGAAAATAGCCAAACTACGATCATTATTCCTTTTTTTGCTGATGATTGTCGCACTCATTTCATGCACCGAAGTGAGGAAAAGTTTCTGGGAAAACGGAAATCCAAAATCAGTCCTTACCTATAAAAATGGAGCATTGGAGGGTAGTTGCACCTGGTATCACCAAAATGGCAATATTCAATTGGTTGCCGGATATCAGCAAAACAAGCTTCACGGCAGATCGGTGCATTATTTCGATAATGGTGCAGTCTCCGTGGTGGGAAAATATTACAATAATCTGAAAGACAGTGTTTTTACGCAGTATTATCCGAAAGGAAAAGTTCTTTCAAGGGAAACATATTGCAGCGATACATTATGTGGCCCCCTGGTAAAATATTATGAGACAGGAAATACCATGGTGGAAGGAAGCTATCATCGCGGCATGATGGATGGATCGTGGTTGTTTTATGCTGTTACCGGCGAGATTATTGGAAAAGCAGATTTTGTGCTGGGCACTGGAATACAAAAAACCTGGTATCCAAATGGAAAACTACAGCAATTGATTCATTACCAAAATAATGTAAAACACGGCAAAGAAGAGTTTTATTCCTTTGACGGTAAACCTGACCGGATCAGTGTCTGGGAAAACGGAACGATTATCAACGATGAATTGCCTAAGTAAATTTACTCGGCAATGACAAGTTTTTTTGAATAAAGTGTACCGCCAACATTAAGTCTGAGGAAGTATGTTCCCGGAACCAGACTATTGTTCTTATTCCTGTCAACGTTCAAAACATATGTATTATCAGCAATATAGCCATCATACACTTCCATCATCCGCCGTCCGTTTATGTTGTAGATGGATGCATTGACGTAAGAAGGTTTTTCGAGATTGAGTTCAATGCTGAAATCATTTACCGCTGGGTTTGGATAGATTTGAAACAAACCGGAAGTTTCAGGATTTGAATTTATGCCAACACCCGTGGGCTCATATAACAAGGAGATATTGATAAAATATGTTTCATTCGGAATGGTTGGATTTACTATTTCGGTCCCTTTAGTGAAAGTATAGGAATAGGATGGGCCTGCAGCGCCACCATTATTCGAATTCCTGCTTGTGTATTCGACCCAAACCTGGTAATCGCCATCAGCGACAAGGTTGCCCTGCAAATCGCGGCAATCCCAGCTTACGGTATGTGTGGTGTGATTATTTAACGTTGAGCCGGTGATTGCATCCACTGAATTGTTTCCGGAGCTTGCCATCCACTTTACCAAATGCTGCTTCCGGTTATTTGCCATCACCTTGCGTGAAATAACAAAATTTCCATTTGCATCTTTTATCCAGATAGCCAATACGTTCTTAGGAGAATACGTTGCCCCGTTACTGACAGTGAGCACACTGAAAGTCAGGCTTCCGTCCGTACTTGCCACTTCATTGGATTCCTGAGCGTTTACCAGGGTAAATGTCAGAGAGAATAAAAGGAGATAAAGCAGTTTTTTCATGATTGAAATTTTTTACAAAATTAGTAATAATCTAATGTTTAGCTTACTGAGTCGAAGAAATTGGCTAAATTAATTTTGATGCACCTTGACTAAGAATGGATCAATTGAAATGTTGCAGTACATGGAGTTCGCAAATGTGAGTTTTCAACACCTTATTTTTCAATTCTTTCACCTTGTTTCTTGGAAATAAGTGGTACCCTGTGTAAAGTGATTATTATATAATGGCAGTATTAGTAACTGTTTAAATTTAGCTAAATGATAGATTTAAGAACAAGGAACAAGGATTTACGATTTGCGAAGTGGGTATAAACCCTTTTGATTGGGATACTTCATAAATCAAAAATCGTTAATTAAGCGAAGCGATCTAACGAACGCAGTAAGTAATCTTTGTTCAATATTCAAAAGAACTAACAGTTTTAGAATTAAAATATGAATTTTAGACAGTCTCTTAAAAAATGCAATCAATATTCACCTTAATTGACTGACAATAAGGTAATAAGGTCAATGAATTGTATTTCTTTTTCTGCTAAGGTTTTTAGGAATGAATAGGTGCTGACTTAAACATCTTAAATCTTGAATATCACCATACTATGAACTTTTCCATCACAATAAAATAGAAATTTACCTCAATCTGTTGTTTAACCTACGCTATCGGATAAAAGTTATCATTGCGGATGTGTGAGATTTGATTTACTTTAGCTTAACAATCATTGAATTTGCAATTAATTGATATCCATCAAAATAGAACTATTCCACACAAATCATGAATGAAGAAAGACCAAAATTTCAACCAAATCCTGCCTTTGTTGACCTGCTTGCCAGAAATTTCAGCCGGTTGCTTCTGCTGTTTATCTGGCTGAGTGTTTGGTTTATGTATAAACATTTGCCCGAAATCGTGCCTACCCATTTTAATTTGAAAGGCGAGGTGGATGGTTATGGCAGCAAATACACTTTATTGCTTTTGCCTGCGCTCACGAGTGTTTTGCATCTGGTTTTTAGTGTATTACTGAAATATCCCGAAAAATTCAATTATCCGGTTAAGATTACGCCTGCAAATGCACAGCTTCAATACCTGTTGGCAACGCGCCTGTTGCGCTGGCTGAACGTAGCCATTTTGATAGTTTTTAATAGTTTGCTCTGGCTTATTTATTATTCAGCGGTGAAAGCAGAAGCGGTTCATGGCTTATTGATTGCTGTTGTGCTTATCGTATTGACTTTCGTTCCGTTGGCAATCTATTTTATAGCAAGTTTTCGTAAAAAGTAAATTCTTTGATAATGAAAAAATCGATAGGAATATTCGTAGTACTTTGTTTATGTTTGAGTTGCATCAACACACCTTTGCAACAATCAGTTCCGGCCTATTATGCGGGCACCTATGTTTTTTCACAGTTCGAGTCGATGACACTGGGGGTTTGGCTGCGGGCCGATTCTTCCTTTATCATGGTAAAGAAGGCGGACAATGATTCGCTTTTTAGCGGGACGGCCGGAAAATGGAACAGAAAAGGAGATATTATTCAGTTAAATTCAGGAAATGAAGGCCGTTTGGTTGCAAAATATGCTGACGGTCAGTTAGAAGTAATGAATAATGAAGGAGAACCAATCAGCCGTGAATCGAAATTCATGCTGGCAAAAGTTTCAGGTATTCTACCTGATGACCTCAGATTTTCGGCCAAAGCGAAACTCATTTCGGTGGGTGAAAATGGGTTGGCATTTCAGTTTTGTAATTTGGATTTGCCCTGGAAGGTTTCAGATGAGCATGCAGAAATAGTGCATTCGATGCACAAATCCACAGTTTCAGGTGATTATTTCGAATGGCTGATTGTCATTGAACCGGATAATGGCAGCGGAAATAAAGTCAGGATCATCAGTATCAGTTCGCAAACTGCCTGGGATGATTGTGATCAATAAAGGAAGGCTAAAGTATAAAGTAAGAAGTTTAAAGTATAAAGGCTAAAGTGAAAAGTATAAAGAATACAAAAGAAATGATTTTTCAAGGGACAGAACATATTATCAACGTTTCTTTAAACTTTTCACTTTCTACTTTAGCCTTTAGCCTTCTCTCATAGCGAGTTAAATAATAAGGGAATATTCATGAAAAACCTCCTCATAATAATCTTTGTTTTATTCATCAAGCTTTCCGCGGCGCAAAACCCGGCAGAAAGAGTCGTCATTTATATGCCGGTGCGTCATCTGTCAGGATCTGAACTATTACATTTAGAATATAATACCCAAACCACCTGCATGGTGCAGGTTCAGGAGGTTCCTAATGCACAGGCAATGGATTCCATCCCTGCGCACAGCCCGCAAAAAATACATACGAAGTCCGCATTCGCCCAACGATGGAGTACAACCTTTGGTACTACCAACCATTATGATCTTATTTATGATCTTTTAGAGGAATACGATTTTGGTTATTATATGGTTGGATATGATGTAATATCGAACACGAATGCAAAAGGATGGAATATAAAAACAAATATAAACGGGAGTTTGCTTTATGATAAACAACTGATCTCTCCACAAGTAAAGATAGGATACGCAGTTTGTCAAGATAACATCGGTAATAAATACATTGCCGGGGTTGATTTTACTGATGTCAATACACCCTTTGTGGTAAAATTGAATGCCTGTGGAGAGAAAGTCTGGTGTTCTTTATTAAAGCACTGGGATTTTCTTTGGGGCTCACCCATTGACATATTAATCAATGGCGATGGCAACATCGTAGTGTTAGCCCGTTTCGAAGACGGGGATGAGCAGATAAATCAGATATACTTACTGTGTTATAACCCGGATGGAGAGTTATTATGGGCTAAGCCGTATGCATCCAAAACCGAACACCCTTTGATCTCTTTTGCTTATGGGACAAAATTATATCATTTCGGTGAGGATTATATCATCAGCGGATATTGTTATTACCCCTATCCTGATAATCCGAACCATGTTTGGCTACGACCACTGTTTATTGGCATCGACAGCCTGTTCAACGAAAAATGGATGCTTCCTTTTGGTGTAGCGGATAGTATAGTAGGCGAGGCTTATTCAGCTATGCCGCTAAACGATTCGGTAATCATGGGAGTGGGGAGTAAATTTCGTGATTATTCCAATGGGAATATACGTAACTCTTTACTCATGTTTTTCAACCATGAGGGTGAAAAACTGGGTTACACAAGAATTTGGGGTGATTCAATCATATCCGGCACCGTGGATAATACAATGGTGGAAATTGAAAGCATCAATGATTCATTATTTCTGGCTACCGTTGTCATAGGCCCTCTAGAAACCGGCAATCCGTTTGGGGAAGTAGTCTTTGATACTTCCGGCCATGTTTACTGTGCACAGTCCAGGCCTAATACGCGGGGCATGTCGGATATGATCAAAACTTTCGACGGAAAATATGTAATTGCTTGTGCTGTCAACGAAAATGATATGGACCATACAGATATCTTCCTCTATAAAATCAACGCTAATCTTGAGCAGGATACCTTGTACACACAGAATTTTGTATATGACAGCCTGTGCCCTAATCCCATCGAATCGGGCGATATTGATATGACAAATTGTACGCTTGTTCAGGTAAGCATTGATGAAGCGCCAACGCCTGAAGAATATTACAAAAGCTTAGATGCCATTCCCGTAAAGGCATACCCGAACCCGGCGGATGAATTTATCAAATTAGATTATAAGCATACGGAACATCATCAGAACATCAAACTTATTTGCTACGATATAACAGGCCAAACGTTACACACCGAAGACATTGTCACAGGGCAGCATGGCAGTAAAATAAATGTATCAGGCTGGGGCAGCGGTTTGTATATGGCCGTGGTAACCAGTGGGGGAAGGATCGTGGGGAAGACGAAATTTATAGTTAAGTGAAAAGGCTAAAGTATAAAGTATAAAGTTCACAAAAGAAATGATTTTTCTGAAGACAAAACATTTTATCAACGTCTCTTTAAACTTTAGCCTTTAAACTTTATCCTTTGAACTTTTGCCTTTAACTTTATCCTTTAGCCTTCATTAATAGCGAGTAACTAAGATGTCGAATCATTTGCAAAAGTTTTTTTTATTAAATCCACATTTCCACCAATCGCCCGATGCTACAATTTAGACTTATTCTAACTATTGCTATTTTTGAAAAATTAAGCATAAAAATTTGCCATTGTAGTTTTAAATACTGTAATTTTGCAGTGTTAAGAAATTAACATTGTGAAAATTTAACAGATGTATTTCGCGTAATAAACTAAAAAATAGAGCGATGAAGTTAGAAAAAATCATGAATGACCTGGAAAAGAAACACCCGGGTGAATTAGAGTATTTGCAGGCAGTACGTGAGGTTCTCGAATCTCTTGAAGAAGTGGTAGAACAAAATCCACAGTTTGAAGCTGCCGGTATTATTGAACGTATTATTGAACCTGACAGGATTCTTTCCTTTAAGGTGCCATGGGTTGATGACAATGGAAAGGTGCATGTTAACCTTGGTTACAGAATTCAATTCAATAATGCCATTGGACCATACAAAGGTGGCCTTCGTTTCCACCCAAGTGTTAACCTGAGTATTTTGAAATTTCTTGGTTTCGAACAAATTTTCAAAAATAGCCTCACCACACTTCCTATGGGTGGGGGTAAAGGTGGTTCCGATTTCGACCCAAAAGGTAAATCTGATGCCGAAATTATGCGTTTCTGCCAGGCATTTATGCTCGAATTATGGAAAATTATCGGCCCTGAAACAGATGTCCCTGCCGGTGATATCGGCGTTGGTGGCAAAGAGATTGGTTTTATGTTTGGTATGTATAAAAAACTTACCCGCGAGCATGTTGGTGTGTTGACCGGAAAAGGCCTCAATTGGGGTGGCAGTTTGGTTCGTCCTGAGGCTACAGGTTTTGGTGCAGTATATTTTGCGCAGGAAATGTTGGCTACCAAAGGAACCGATTTCAAAGGAAAGACTGTTGCTGTTTCTGGTTTTGGTAATGTTGCCTGGGGTGCAATTACCAAAGTTACTGAATTGGGCGGAAAAGTTGTAACTATTTCAGGTCCTGACGGATATATTTATGACTCAGAAGGCCTTACACGCGAAAAAATAAATTATATGCTCGAGTTGAGGGCTTCAAATCAGGATATCGTAAAACCCTATTCCTATGAGTTCCCCGGAGCACAGTTTGTGGCCGGAAAACGTCCGTGGGAAGTGAAGTGCGATGTTGCTTTGCCTTGCGCAACCCAAAATGAGTTGGGTAAAGATGATGCTGAAAATCTTGTTAAAAATGGTTGTTTCTGTGTTGCTGAAGGTGCCAATATGCCATCAACACCCGATGCAGTCGAGGTATTTAAGAAACACAAAATATTATTCGGGCCCGGAAAAGCTGTGAATGCCGGTGGTGTTGCCACAAGCGGTCTCGAAATGACCCAAAACTCAATGAAAATCAACTGGAACAGCGAAGAAGTTGACGCACGTTTACACAGTATCATGAAAAACATTCATGCCGCTTGTGTTAAACATGGTAAACAGGCCGATGGCTATGTCGACTATGTGAAAGGTGCCAATATTGCCGGTTTCCTGAAGGTTGCCAACGCCATGTTGGATCAGGGTATTCTGTAATCAGGTAGTCATGTATACGAAAAGCCGATCCTTCACCGGGTCGGCTTTTTTATTTTGGGCATCATGGCTTTTTTGCCTGTGCATTAGAGCGGAAACCGTAATTTTGCAGTTCTGATTTTACCTTAATTCATTTGTTGCATGGAATTTGTTTATCCGGGTATGTTGTTTGGTTTATTCGCACTGGCGCTCCCGGTTGTTATCCATCTGTTTAACTTCAGACGACACAAGTCCGAGTATTTTAGCAATATCGAATTACTTCGAAATATCCAGCAACAAACGAAAAAAACCAATAAACTCAAGCATATTGTGGTGCTTTTGCTGCGAATGTTATTGATTGCCTGTTTGGTTTTTGCCTTTGCCCAGCCCTTTCTTCCATCGGATAACCGTCCTGTTTCAAATGCACAGAAGCTGGTCAGTCTTTATATCGACAACTCGAAAAGTATGCAGGCGCAAGGTGAGGGCAGTTCATTGTTCGACGAAGCAAGGCAGGCTGCCCGCCAGCTTGTATCGGCATCGGGAAAAGAAGCCCGTTTTATTATCTCGGATAATACATTTGAACCAAAAAATAATTTTACTGTCAATGCGCAGGAGGCTGTCATCGACATTGATGCCATGACGAATGATGCACCGCCAACAGGGTTTTCACAAGTGATACGGCATAATAAAAACCTGAAAGAAACAAATGATTATGAAAATCGCGTTTTATACTATTTCTCCGACTTTCAGATGTCAATCTTCAATCAAAACGATATTGAGCCTGACACAGGCCTGAATGTGGTGTTGGTGCACTCAAAGTCATTGGCCAAAAACAATGTGTTTATCGACAGTTGCTGGTTTTTGTCGCCCGTTGTGCAGGCTGGTTTTGTTACCGATTTGGTGGTTCGTATAACAAATGCCGGAACCGAAGATATTGTGAGTCTGCCATTACAACTGACGATAAACGATATTCAAAAATCAGTGTCAAATGTCGACGTAAAGGCGGGTAAATCAGGTGAATTCATTGTTCAGTTTAATGTGGATAAACCAGGTTATTTTCGTGGATTACTTTCCATCAAAGATTTCCCCATCGTTTTCGACGATGATTTGTTCTTCTCATTTTCTATTGCACAGCAAATCAGTGTGTTGGAAATTGACCAAACATATCAGAATTTTTGGCTCAAAACACTTTTTGAACAGGATAAGCTCTTTAATTATGATGCCAGAAATGTCAAACAGATAGATTTTCAGTCATTAAACAATTATGATTTAATCATACTCAACGAGTTATCAGGTATTTCAGGCATGCTTTCTCAATCGATAAAGGCTTTCCTTCAACAGGGTGGGAATTTGATTGTGTTGCCAAATCAGATTTCAAACCTTGAATCAAACAAATTGTACGCAGAATTTGGTTTTCAATATCAGCCCGTTGCCGATACCTCCAACACAAGGGTTTATAAACTGAATGATACGCATACTGTATTTAGGGATGTTTTTGTAAGTATTCCTGAAAACGCAGATTATCCGATTGTTACAAAATATTTTCCCTTGCAGGTACAAACCGAATCATCTGTTTTTACCTTGATGGAGTTACTTGGCGGTAATGCATTTTTACTTGGAAATCAATACGGATTGGGTCAGGTTTTTGCATTCGCTGTTCCGCTGCATGAAAAATGGTCTAATTTTTTTCAAAATAATTTATTCGTTCCTGTGATGTATAAATTGAGTTTTGTGAATACTTCGAAAAAAGGCCTGTACACCATTCTGGGTCAATCGGATAGCTATCAGTTAAAAACCAATATTTCAAATGACCGGCCGGTCATTATTACTTCGTTAGACAAAGGCTTCGAAATGATTCCCGAGAGCAGGTTTTCTGAGAATACAAGCAGTTTATTTTTTCACGGAATGATTCCATCTCCCGGGTTTTACGATATTCGTAACGGTGACAGTTTGCTTGGCACTATTGCCTTTAACGAAAACAGAAAAGAATCATTGCTTGAATATTACGACAAAAGCGAACTGGAAAAACTCCTGCCAGCCAAAAAATTCAAATCAATTTCCATTATCACCAACTCACGTTCTGAAATGCAGGATGTTATTAAAAATTCGGAAATTGGCCGGCAACTTTGGAAGTATTTTATTATATTGGCGTTATTTTTTATCCTGGCCGAAGGCCTGGTGCTGAGGTTTTGGAAATGATGCAAAACAAAATGTAACTATTTGAATTAATGAAAAATAGATGAGTCAGGGAATAGTAAATACATCACATGAAGGAAATAAGGAGTCGCACCGTACGATTCAGATTTCGGGTATGTATGAAAGTTGGTTTCTCGATTATGCTTCTTATGTGATATTGGAACGTGCTGTGCCTGAAATCGAAGATGGATTGAAGCCGGTGCAGCGCCGTTTATTTCATTCGATGAAAGTACTCGATGATGGTCGTTACAACAAGGTAGCCAATATTATCGGGAACACCATGCAATACCATCCCCATGGCGATGCATCCATTGGCGATGCGCTGGTTCAGTTGGGTCAGAAAGAATTGGTTGTCGATACGCAGGGAAACTGGGGCAATGTGCTCACAGGCGACAGCGCCGCGGCACCACGTTACATTGAGGCCCGTTTATCGAAATTTGCACACGATGTTGTCTTTAATCCGAAAACCACCAACTGGAAATTATCATACGACGGAAGAAACAAGGAACCTGTCGCTTTGCCGGTTAAGTTTCCGCTGTTGCTCGCACAGGGAGTTGAGGGCATTGCCGTGGGTCTGGCATCAAAAATACTACCCCACAATTTCGTAGAACTCATCGATGCATCCATTCAACATCTTAATAATGAAGAATTTGAATTGGTTCCCGATTTTCTGACCGGTGGATTGGCCGACTGTTCGCGTTACAACGATGGTATTCGTGGTGGAAAAATCAGGATCAGGGCCAGAATAGGGCAACTTGATAAAAAAACACTTATAATCACCGAAGTTCCGTTTTCGACCACCACACAAAGTCTCATTGATTCCATCATTGCAGCCAATGATAAAGGAAAGATCAAAGTCAGAAAAATTGACGATAATACAGCCAAAAATGTTGAGATTTTAATACATCTTGCTCCCGGAGTTTCGCCCGATCAGACAATCGATGCATTGTATGCTTTTACGCAATGCGAAGTTTCTGTTTCACCCAATGCCTGTGTCATTTTAAATGGAAGACCGGCATTTATCGGGGTAAGTGAAATTTTAAAACACAACACAAACCGTACAAAAAAATTACTTGAGAAGGAACTGTTAATCCGGCTCGAAGAACTCGATGCCGATTGGCATTTTTCATCGCTCGAAAAGATATTTATCGAAAATCGCATTTATCACGATATTGAGCAATGCGAAACCTGGGAAGCCGTGATTGCTGCCATTGAGACAGGATTGCAACCATATACCGTAAATCTTCGGCGGAAAGTGACGCTTGAGGATATCGAAAGACTGACCGAGATAAGGATTAAGCGTATTTCAAAATTCAATTCCTTCAAGGCTGATGAATACATCAGAGGCCTCGAAAATGAAATGGAGGAAGTAAAAAACCATCTGGCAAATATCATTGATTACACCATCAATTTTTACCGGCAGATCCGTAAGAAATATGGACCCGGACGTGAGCGGAAAACTGAAATACGCAATTTTGATGTTATTCAGGCTTCGGCGGTTGCGGCCAATAACGAACGTCTGTATGTGAACAGGGCAGAGGGTTTTGCCGGGACTACCTTAAAGAAGGATGAGTTTGTTTGCGAGTGTTCCGATCTGGATGATGTCATCATTTTTCGCGACAATGGAACACTGCTCGTGACCAAAGTCAGTCCGAAGTTTTTCGTGGGTGAGCATATCATTCACATCAATGTTTTTCGCAAAAATGATGACCGCACCATCTACAATATGATCTACCGTGATGGAAAAAAAGGTCCGTATTTTGTAAAACGTTTCGCTGTAGTTGGTGTAACGCGCGATAAGGAATATGATCTTACGGGCGGTAATCCTGACTCCAAAATCATGTATTTCAGTGCCAATCCTAACGGGGAGGCCGAAATTGTGAAGATTGCCCTCCGTCCGCAGCCCAAATTGAAACGCACTTCATTCGAATACGATTTCTCAGCCTTGGCAATCAAAGGCAGAAGTTCGAAAGGGAATACAATTACCAAGCACATCGTCAGGCAGATTTCGAAACGGGAAGATGGTATTTCAACCCTGGGGGCGCGGGAGATTTGGTATGACGATACCGTAAAACGTCTTAATACTGAACAGCGCGGTCAGCTACTGGGTGCTTTTTCGGGTGACGATAAATTGTTGCACATCTTTTACAATGGCGAAATAAAACTGACAGGTTTTGACCTTTCAACTCACTTTGACGATGATTTGAGTTCATTGCGAAAATTCGAGACCGACGAAACATTTTCAGTCATATATACCGAAGGCGATACCGGTTTTTATTACCTTAAACGCTTTCAGTTAGAAGAAGAACTTTCGGTGAACAAGCGTGTCAGCCTCATTGGCGACCATCCTGATTCAGGGTTAAAACATCTTTTATTTGACGATTTACCTCAGCTCAGGCTTGTGTTGGCTGTGAATGAGAAAGGAAAGAAACCTGAGGATGAATTGATTCAGGTTGCTGATTTTATTGGTGTTAAGAGTTACAAAGCCAAAGGTCGGCGGTTAACAGCCCATCAGATCGAACGAATTGAAATTCTTGAACCCATCATTCCTGAAGTGGAAGAAGATGAATTAATCGAACCGGAAGAAGCATCTCTTCAAATTGATGAAACAGAACCAAACGAAATAGCGGAAGAAGAAAACCTGATAAACCCCATTGAAACCATTCAGCCTGAAGAAAGTGATGCATTGCAAACCGATGATGCACCGCAGCCTCCAAAAACGACGACCGAAGGTCCTATTCAAATGGAATTAGAGTTTTAGAAGATTTTTAAGTAGCAGATAAATAGTAATTTATAGTATAAAATTTTCCGGGGTATTGGATAAATTTAGTTGAAAATTAATCAAAATGTCGATGAAAAGTCCACATGTTCTGAACGTTACAGATGATATTTTATGGGTTGGTGCCATTGACCACGATATCGTAACTTTTGATGTTGTCATGGAAACGAAATATGGAACAACCTATAATTCATATCTCGTTAAAGCCGAAAAACTGGCTGTTATTGACACAGTTAAGTTAAAGTTTTGGGATGAATACATTGCAAAACTTCGTTCTGAAATTGATCCTGCCGAAATTGATTATATCATATTAAACCACACCGAACCTGATCATTCGGGTTGTGTTGGAAAATTGTTGTCGGTTGCCCCAAAAGCGAAAATTGTTGGCACCGGAAATGCCATCCGATATCTCTCGGATCTTATTTCGGTTCCTTTTGAAAGTATTCAGGTGAAAGATGGTCAGGAGCTCAATCTTGGTAACAAAACCATCCGCTTTGTTGCCGCTGCAAACCTTCATTGGCCCGATTCGATGTATTCATACGCTGAAGAGGATAAAGTGCTTTTCACCTGTGATTCGTTTGGTGCTCATTTTGCTGATGAGCGCATGTTTGATGATCTGGTAGGCAATTGGGATGATGCGTTTTTCTATTACTTCGATGTAATTCTCAAGCCGTTCAGCAAATTTATGATCAAAGCAATCGAACGTATCCGACCCCTTGAAATACTGGCCATTTGTCCGGGTCATGGCCCTATATTGCGCACCGATTGGAAAAAATATGTTGATATTTCTGAAAAATTAGCACATCTGGAACTCGATACACCCTTAAAAAAACGCGTTTACATACCTTACGTATCGGCCTATGACAATACCGCCCATTTGGCCGAATCCATTGCAAAGGGTATCGAATCCGTCCCGGGTGTCGAAGCCGTGTTGATGAATATTGAACATGTTGCCATGGGTGAAATTGAAACTGAATTGGCCTTGTCATCCGCCCTTATTGTTGGTTGCCCTACGATCAATCAGAATATTCTGCTTCCGGTTTACAGATTATTTGCCATGATCAGTCCGATCAGAGACAAGGGAAAATTGGCAGGAGGTTTCGGTTCCTATGGCTGGAGTGGTGAAGGGATGAAAATCATCCGTACAAACCTCGAAAATCTGAAATTGCGTTACACCGAAACGGATGTTTTTGTGAAATTCAGCCCCAATGAATCAGAACTTAATCGTGCTTTCAATTATGGAAAACGATTTGCGCAACTTATGCTTCTTGATGAATAATCGAAAAAACAGATAATGAAATTAAGATTCACAATCATTATATTGCTGGTTTGGACAATGTTATCATGTAGTCCCGAACGAAAACTGGCGAAACGTTTCGTTGAAGTAGCCCCAAAACCTTCCTTGCTGGTACTCATGCCAGCCTATGTTTTTAAAGAGGATCTGAAAATGAAAGGCCTTGAAGAGGGTGATTATGATTCAACGATAAAAACAATCGTTTTAGATAAACTCAATGATTCTATTTTGCTATCAAAGTTCAAAATGACGTATTTGAAGCAATTGCAGCAATACGATGTAAATATTTATGACGAGGCAACTATCGATGATTTTATGAAACTCGATTCAAATGCCTGGGTGGTAAATTTGTCACAGGTTGAATTACAGGAATATGAAACCGTTTTTACTGACAGAGAAGAGTTTTTTGGTGTAGAATACACGACCGAGGTGCCACTCAATGGAATTAATTCTGCATTTTGGTTTGAGTTTAGTCAGGTGAATGCACCTGAAAATCGCAAACCAGAAATCATGTTCTCGGCCAATGATTTATATGATCAGTTCGACGGGAAGTTTATTTTCGATATTTTTTCGGGACAAATGAATTATCAGTTACTCATTGATACAGTTACTGTGGAGGATTTTTATCGTCAAATCGATTTTTCGGCACGACTTTTTGCGGGCTATACTTTTGATTATCTTATGAATAGTTTTATAACAACCCATATTTCTGATAAGGAACAATCAGGTAATTATTTCCGGTATGATCCATTCCGAAAGAAGCTGTTTATAACCGTTGAAGATAAATTTATCCCACTTGATCAATGATGGGTGTCTGTTAGTTTGCTCTGTCTGACGCCCGGCCTTTGTGCAGCTGATGATGTACAATAAAGAGTATTCCTGTAATCAGAAACGGACTGATAACTGCCAATGATGCCGGATTGCCTGCAAAACTCCTGAAAAATATTGCCATGGCGATAAAAATAAGGATAAACAGTATGCCGCCAACAAGTTCCCATTTCCAGGCAATGAACAATAACAAAATACATCCCAATGAAGGCAGGTTATGCATAAATAGGCAAATCAGCTGATTACCGAAAGTTTCATTCCCGTCGAAGCAATCCAACGAAAACAGCATCATAAATAAGATGGCCAGGATTCCGATTATTCTGGGTGACCAGTAAAGAATTTTTTTTGACATGATAGGTATAATTTAATTTTCAAAATGATTATCAGTAAACAATAATTAAACTTATTGTTGCATTTTTTTTGTGTCAGCCAGAGTCATGTTTGTGTGGGATCGAAGGCACTTTAACTTAACAATTATAATGACTAATCATGTTTCGACTCCCTCGTCTTGAAAACGAGACAGGCTGATCAACATGACAAGAATTTTTAAAAATATTTACGCTAGTTAATTATTGCAGATAGTCATCTTTGATTTTAATGAATGAAATTAATGCTGTGAGATGATTTCTTTCTGAGGTTTCTTTCTGTTTCGTATAATTAAAGTGATGACTGTCAGCAACCAAGCCAGGGGATAGGGGAGGACAAGTATGCTCCACCACCACGACAACGCACCTTCGCCAAACCCACCAAATGAGGACAGGTAAAAGAGGAAAAATACGCCAACAACCATCATAACAAAGTAGGTAAGAAATAATTTGAAATACCTGTCCCCCGTGAAATAGGCTGATAAGGCAAACAAAAAACTGCCTGCAAGGATTAAAACAGATCCTTCCAATGGGTCAATCGTTCCGACAATAAAAACAATTGTGCCAACGATAAATGCGATACGTGTCCATATTGGTTTTTCTTTCATAATTCAGCGTATTAAATTAAATATACATCATGAATACCAATTAGTTATATGTAAAATATTCATTAATTTTTTCAATATAAATGAGAGGATTGTTGAAATAATACCGGTAAAGTACAATTATTGACATGGCATAAAAGTAGTGCATTGAATTAAACGTGTCAATACCTGATAAAGCAAAATTGGATTCGATAGGATTGCAGTTTTAATTTTTCCTGCACCAAAATCACACCAATTATTACCATATGTATTCAAAAGCAATCCCCAATTCTCAGATCATGAAATATAGTGAATAATTGATAAATCTGAAGATTAAAAATGTTGTACTTTTGGATAAATTCTAAATAGCATGGACTTACAAACCAGAAAAATCTCATTTATTCAAGAGTTTCTCCGGATACAGAATGAAGAAATAATAAGTAGTTTGGAGAAATTGTTAAAAAGCCGGAAATCAGAATTATTTGCCAATTCTAACATACCAATGGAGCTGGATCAATTTATCAATGAAATAGATCAGTCTCTCGAGGATTCAGAAAATGATAATGTCATTAAAGCCACTGATTTAAAATTAAAATTTAAAAAATGAGCTTAGTCGTTTATTAGACCACATTTGCGGAGAATAAACTGACTGACATATACAATTACTATGAAATTGAAGCCGGTATTCAAGTCGCCCAAAAATTGGTCGAAGGAATTATTGATGCAACAATTATTTTAGAAAAAAATCCAAAAATTGGACAAAAAGAGGAATTGTTATCCAATAGACCTCAGAACTTCAGATATCTAGTATTCAAAAACTACAAAATCGTTTATTGGATTAATACAACTAAAAATCGAATTGAAATCGTTCATGTTTTCGATTGCCGTCAGAATCCAATGAAGATGGCCGTATCAAAATAGAAGCAGTTCGCCAACTCTCGACATCTCAAGCGTTTTATTTTTCCTACGCCGAACTCACACCAATCAATACTTAGTCGAGTGGTATACCCAAAAACCTCATAATCTTTCTCCTTTGCCAAATTGACAGATAATATGTAAAACACACAACCAGCAACCAGTCCCCAGCAACCAGCAACAATATTTCCACCCGCTCAAAAGGGGTTGTTAGAATTATTTCTTGAATTTCCTGTTTTATTTATGTAACTTTGGAAGGAGTATGTTTTTCATTTATCCCGATGTTCATTCAAATGGCAAGTGATAAAATATCAATGATTTAACGAAGTTAAAATACAATAAACAGAAAAATAAAATGATAAATTTTGAGGCCTTATATAAGCTATCTTATGGAATGTATGTGGTGAGTTCAGGCGATCACAAATCAGGAAACGCCTATATTTCGAACACGGTATTTCAGGTTACATCCAATCCGCCACAAATTGCTACATGCTGCCATAAAGATAATTACACAATCGGTTTCATCCAGCAAACAAAGGCTTTTGCGGTATCGGTATTGCATGAACATTCTTCATCCGACATTTTTAAACGCCTGGGTTATAAATCGGGACGTGATTTTAAAAAATTTGAAGGTATTCATGTAAAATATGGAGTATCGGGCCTGCCAATTGTATTGGACGATGCCATTGCCTGTTTTGAATGCGAGCTTGTGCAAAGCATTGATCTTGGTAGTCATATGATGTTTATCGGGCAGCTTATTCATTCCGAATTGCTTGAAGAGGCATCGGAACCAATGACGTATGCGTATTATCGTGATGTAAAAAAAGCAGCAGCCCCCAAAAAAGCACCAACCTATCAGGCTTATATCGGACCGATGGTGGAACCTGATACGAAGGGGCCCAAAAGATACCAATGTCTTGCCTGTGACTATATTTACGACGATGCTGAGCACGACCTTTTATTTGTCGATTTGCCTTATGATTGGGAATGTCCCGATTGCGGATCTCCAAAATCAATATTTGTTGAAATTCAATAACATAAAATTCAAATAATTATGACAAACTCATTAAAAGGAACCCGCACCGAAAAAAACCTTCTGGCCGCTTTTGCCGGTGAATCACAGGCCCGAAACCGTTACGAATTTTTCATGAAAGTGGCCATCAATGAATGCTATGAGCAGATTGCTGCTATTTTTCAGGAAACAGCCAATCAGGAGAAAGAACACGCCAAACGTTTCTTTAAGTTTCTCGAAGGAGGCATGGCCGAAATCACAGCCAGCTTTCCTGCCGGCGTCATCGGAACCACCATCGAAAACCTGAAAGCAGCAGCCGAAGGCGAACACGAAGAATGGAGCGAACTGTATCCAACATTTGCTGAAATAGCCATGGAAGAAGGGTTTAAGGAGATTGCAACAGCTTTCAAAATGATTGCGAAAGTGGAAACAGAGCACGAACGCCGCTATTTGAAACTTCTTCAAAGCGTTTCTGAAGACAGAGTTTTCATGAAAGAAGGTAAAGTCTGGTGGAAATGCCGTAACTGCGGCTATGTGTACGAATCAGAAAAAGCACTCGAAAAATGCCCAGCCTGTCTGCATTCCAAAGCATTTATGCAGGTGCGTGAAGAGAATTACTAAAAATTGTTGCTGGTTTCTGGTTTCTGGCTGCTTGTTTCCTGCGATTAGCAACCAGCGACCAGTAACCAGCTTCCAGCGACCAGTCTACAGCATCTCTCTTTCGAGCAATAGTTTCAGGTCCGCGATATTATAGATTGTTCTGATATGGCCGTCAGTTGCCACACTGATTGAGCCACGTTCTTCAGAAATAACGATCACTACAGCATCGCTTTTTTCGGAAATACCCAATCCTGCCCTGTGACGCAGGCCAGGCCTTCCCGGTAAATCGAGTTTTTTTGTAACCGGCAAAATACAACCGGATGCCTTGATGCGATTGCGGGAAATGATCATGGCGCCATCATGCAGGGGAGAGTTTTTGAAAAAGATGTTTTCAATCAGTGCCTGACTTATCTCAGCATTGATTTCGACACCCGACTTTACATATTGAAAAAGTTCGTTTTGTCGGGTCAACACGATCAGCGCACCTGTTTTTTTTGCTGACATTACCTCACAGGCTGCCAACACAGGTTCAAGATTCAATTTGATTTCCTCATTGAGCCTTATTCCCAGAAATGTCATTTTACTGAAAACTTTTCTTACAAATTTTGGCGTGCCCAGGGCAAGCAAAAATTGTCTGATTTCGGGTTGAAAGATGATGATTAAAACAATAAAACCTACACTGGCAAAGGCTCCAAGAATTTCGCCAAGTAACTCCAGGTTAAAGGCGATGACAATCTTCCACACTAAAAAGATAGCAACGATGCTTAAAAAAATATTGATGGCCACGGTGCCACGTAATAAATTGTATAAGCCGTTAAGCAGCATGGCGACTAGCAGAATATCTATGACATCTACAAGCCGGAACTGGATAAATAAGGAAGTGAAAAGTAAGATCATAAGTATTCTAAATCAGGCAAAGTTAATAAAACCTGTTTATGATTGTTTCATTATCATGGCGCAAAGGGTTCTTGCCTCAACCGCTTCTTTTACATCGTGAACACGCAATATGTTTGCACCGTGCATAAGTGCCAATGTGTTTAAAACAGTTGTTCCATTCAATGCGTCTTCGGGCGATGTTCTTAAAACCTTATTAATTAATGATTTACGCGATAAACCAACCAGTATCGGAAATCCATATTTTGTAAATCTGTCGAGGTGTGCCAACAGGTAGTAGTTCAATTCAACTGTCTTCCCGAAACCGATCCCTGGATCAATAATCAGTTGTTTGGCTCCTTTTGACATGAATAATTCGACCTGCCGATCAAAAAATCGAAAAATTTCATCCACACTTTCTACTCCCATTGGTTTATTTTGCATAGTTTCCGGTTCCCGAAAGATATGCATCATTACATAAGGTGCATTCGTTTCACCAATAAAACCGGCCATGGTGGCATCAAATGTTCCGCCTGATATATCGTTTATCATCGTTGCACCGGCATCAAGCATTGTTTTTGCCACATTCGTGCGAAAAGTGTCGATAGACAAAATAGCTGATGGGAATTCTGTTTTCAATCGTTTAACCACCGGCAACAGTCTTATTATTTCGGTCGCTTCATCTGTCATTGTCGCTCCAGGTCGGGTTGAAACCGCGCCAAGATCAATGATATCGGCCCCTTCAGAAAGCAGTGCTATAGCACGATCGAGGATGCTTTTTTCGTCATGATACATACCTCCATCATAAAATGAATCGGGTGTTAGATTCAAAATGCCCATCACGAGGGGTCCTTTTTGTTCGAAAACCCGGTTACCAAATTCAAATTTCGTTGTTTGCGAAAATGAATTATTTTTATGGTCTGTATGAGCAATACGCATAGCTGATCGAAGAAATTGATTATGAGGCAAATTTAAACATTACAAGCATGACAAAAGCATGAATAATAAAACGATAGAGCAGTTTAATTTGATTGTGGCTGAATGTTCACGTCTATTCGAGGCGAAAACAACAGATTATGGTCCGGCATGGCGCATCCTCAGGCCATCGTCATTAACCGATCAAATTTATATCAAAGCAAACCGGATCAGGAGCCTGCAAACAAAAACACAACAACTGGTGGATGAGGGCATTGAATCTGAATTCAAAGGCATTGTCAATTATTCGGTTATGGCAATCATTCAGTTACGATTAAAACCGGTCGACCAACCTGATCTTACCGTCGCAGAGACCATCGCGCTTTACAGCGAAGTGTTACATGAATCGTTTTCGTTAATGCAGCGCAAGAATCACGATTATGACGAAGCCTGGCGCAATATGCGCGTGAGTTCGCTTACCGATATCATTCTGATGAAACTGCTAAGGATTAAACAGATAGAAGATAATAATGGTACAACCATCGTTTCGGAAGGTATTGATGCCAGTTTTTTTGATATTATTAATTATGGAATTTTTGCCTTGATTTTACTCAATGAAGGAAAGTAGAAGTATCAGACAGTTTTTTATGACATTAAGCAGATTGCTGGTGGGTGCAGTATTTGTTTTTTCGTCGGTTGTGAAAGGTGTCGATCCGCTTGGAACTGCCTATCGGATTGAAGATTACTTCGTGGCTTACGGAACGACATGGGCAAACAGCCTGGCATTAGCGTTGGCAATATTATTTTGTGCTGCTGAGTTCACAATTGGTATGTCGATGCTTTTCAAAACCAGGATAAAGATAACCTCGTGGTTATTGCTGATCATGATGGTTTTTTTTACTTTATTAACTTTTTATGATGCCATCTACGAACCGGTAGCTGATTGCGGTTGCTTTGGTGATGCACTAAAGCTTACAAACTGGGAAACCTTTTACAAAAATATAGTATTAATGGTTTTTGTATTGATCATTTTTGTCAACCGAAATGCTTTCAAAAACAACTTTTTTGTCCCTATACAATCCATCATTTTCGTCATTTTCTTTGTGTTTTTTACATTTTTCACAATGTACAATTACAGGTACCTTCCGATGATTGATTTCACTAAATGGAAAGTGGGAACACAGGTGTTGTCAGATAAAATTATTGAAAGTCAAACATTTGTAACATATCGAAATCTTAAATCCGGAGCTGAAAAGGAGTTTCTATCGCCAAATTATCCATGGAACGACAGTGTCTGGATGAGTGAATGGCAGTTTATTGATCAGCGGGTAGTGCGCGATAGCGACGATCCGGAACTGGATCTTTATATTGAGGACGAGTCGGGTACTGATTATACAAGGGATATTTTACTTGCAAATAACATGATAGTGGTAACAATTCCTGATAGTAAGGAAGTTGATCACGAGGAAATGCTCGAACTTATTCAGTTTCATGATGAATTGCAAATAGCAGATTGTGAATTTTACGTTGTATGTGGAAGTTTACCTGAAGACATTGTTGATTTCGCTCAATTATCAAACAATCAGTTAAATATTTATTTTGCTGATGCCACAGTGCTAAAAACGATGGTGCGTTCAAATCCCGGAATCATTTTATTTCACAAAGGTAAATTGATTAAAAAATGGCCAATGATCGATTTGCCGGATATTCAGGAAGTTGTTGATGCATTGAATAATCTTCATTAAACCCAACCCAATCATATGACTTCCTTTATCATAAAGCGTTTTTTTTATGGTTTTATGGTGTTACTGGGAGTAATCACCTTGGTTTTTCTCTTGTTTACAATTCTTCCCGGCGATCCTGCACGAATGATGCTTGGACAGCGGGCTGACCAAAAAGCTGTGAACGCAATACATAAGGAGCTGGGAATAGACAAACCTTTTGTTATTCAGTATTTTAACTATCTGAATGATTTGTCAATTCTCTCAGTACATTCAAAAAATGATACATCTGAAACATATTTAACAAAAGAAACCACCTATATTAGTGCAATCCGCTTATTTTCAATAAATGATTATTCGGTAGTCATCAAGAAACCTTTTTTGCGAAAGTCTTATATCAGCAGGCGTGAAGTAACAGTTATTTTGGCTGAAGCATTTCCTAATACTTTCCTGCTTGCCACCTTGTCGATCATTTTCGCTATGATTGTTGGTGTTGTTGCCGGGTCGCTGACTGCTGTTGTAAATGCGGTCTGGCTCAATCGTATAGTGTTGATATTCACTGCTTTTGGCATGGCTTTGCCGTCTTTTTTTGCGGCAATTATCATGGTCTGGATTTTTGCTTTTTTACTGTCAGATTACACCGGCCTGAATATGTATGGCAGTTTATATGAAGTGAATGATTACGGAAGAGGGGAGGTGTTGCAGTTAAAGAATTTAATTTTACCAGTCATTACATTAGGAATCAGGCCATTGGCTGTGATTACAGAATTGACCAGAACGTCACTGTTGGAGGTTTTTTCGCAGGATTACATTCGAACCGCCCGTGCAAAAGGACTGAGCAGGTTTCGGGTTGTGGCTGTACACGCACTTCGAAATGCATTAAACCCGGTGATAACAGCTGTTTCGGGTTGGTATGCCTCTTCATTGGCTGGCGCTGTTTTTATTGAATATATCTTCGATTGGAAAGGTGTTGGTATCGTAATTGTCGATGCGTTGGAGAATTATGATCTCCCTGTCGTGATGGGATCGGTTTTATTAATTGCCGTCATATTAATAATAATTAATATATTTGTAGACGTAGTTTATGGGTTGTTAGACCCACGGGTTAGAGTAACTTAATTGAAAATTTTAAATGAATTCATTATGCGTAAGAAAATTGTAGCTGGTAACTGGAAAATGAACCTCACTTTCAATGAAGCTGAAGATTTACTGGATGAAATAGTTGATCTTCTTGAGGATGAAACTATTGAAGCACAGGTAATTGTATGTCCACCATACCCTTATCTTGAAATGGCCAGCGATATTGCCAAAGAGAGTAAATTTTTCGTTGGCGCACAAAATATTAGTCCATTCGAAGCGGGTGCCTATACCGGTGAAGTATCATCATCCATGCTTACTTCTATGGAGATAACCCATTGCATTATCGGTCATAGCGAACGCCGTAAATATTTTAATGAAGATGATAAAATGTTGACTGCCAAGGTTAATCAGGCCCTTCAACATAAGATTATTCCTATTTTTTGTGTTGGCGAAGCCTTGCCTGAACGCGAAGCCGGAAGTCATTTTGAAGTAGTTCGTCATCAGGTGCGTCATGGTTTATTCCATCTCGACACCGATGAGTTTGCAAAAGTTGTCGTTGCCTACGAACCAGTTTGGGCTATCGGTACAGGTGTTACAGCCAAACCAGAACAGGCCAAAGAAATGCATGATTATATCCGCACCCTGATCAATGAACGATATGGTAAGGAAATTGCTGAGGCTACATTGATTCTTTATGGTGGTAGCTGTAATTCGAAGAATGCCAGCGAAATATTTGCCCAGGAAGGTGTTGATGGTGGATTAATTGGTGGAGCTTCATTAATTCCGGAGGAATTTCTGGCTATTTGCAAAGCTGCTAAATAAAACATGACCTATATTGAACTTACTTTCAGTCCATTGAGTGACGAAAGTTTGCAGGAACTATTGTCAGCCATGTTAACAACAATTGGTTGCGACAGTTTTTTTGAGGATCAGGATGGTTTTAAAGCGTATTGTCCGCTTGATGTTTACAGTGATACTTTAGTGAATGAAGTGCTGTCAAATGAAATGTTTGCCTCTGTTAAATTAGTTTCAGCTGTTCCTTTGGAAGATAAAAACTGGAATGCGATCTGGGAATCTAACTACGAACCAGTGCTGATTGATAACCGCTGTTTGATTCGGGCACCTTTTCATCATGATGTGCCAACGACGGTTGAATTTGATCTGATCATTGAGCCTAAAATGTCGTTTGGAACCGCGCATCATGAAACCACATCCCAGATGATTCAACTATTGCTAAATTCCGATGTTAAAGGATGTTCGCTGCTCGATATGGGCAGTGGAACAGCCGTTTTGGCGATTCTGGCACGCAAACTGGGCGCTTTTCCGGTTGTTGCCATTGACAATGATGAATGGGCTTACAACAATGCCATCGAAAATATCAAATTGAACGAAACTGATGATATTCAGGTTGAATTGGGTGATGCAGATAGTATCGGCAACCGGAAATTTGATGTTATTCTGGCGAATATCAACCGAAATATCCTGTTGCGTGATATGTCCTTTTATGTGAAAGCACTCAATAAATCATCACGATTATTGATAAGTGGTTTTTATGAGTCTGACCTTGTTTCAATAAGGACATCGGCTGAAAATTCAGGATTGCGATTTGAAAATTATGTATCTAATAATCAGTGGGTTGCTGCTTTATTTGTAAAAGATTAGTAACTTAATTCGTTTTGATTATTACATTTGCTTATTAGGAATTCTCACATTAAAAATTTCTTTTTCATTCGCTTATGATGAAACGCCTTTTCCGGTGCCTGTTGGTAATTGTTATAATACATTTCTGTTTACCTGTTTCGGCTCAGGAAGAAATATTCTTTTCAACTGATTCTCAAAAGTTTATCGAACAAGTTGATTCATTGTTGAATCAAACCAACAATAAGTTGAATCTGGAAAAAGCCCAGATTCTAATGACAAAGTTGCGTGATCCGTGGATTCAGGGTCGCTTTAACAAAGAGGAAAAAGACTATATAAAGGCTATTGCTGAAAAAATGCAAGAGCGAAAACTGCCAGTATATCCTGATTTATACAATTATCTTGTTGTTATTCAGTTGCTTACCGATTCGAAACAGCCAGCTTCAAGCACCTTGAAATGGTTTAGTTTTGCATTCGACATGATACAGGGAAACTCATTAAAACCATTTAATGAGGTACTTGCCTTCACCGAAAGGTTTCTGTTAGCCGATGAACTGAAATCGAAAAGTGGCGTGTTTTGGGCATCACGCAATTCACAATACCGATTTGATGTCGATAGCTCCTTGTTGATTCGTTTCGAAAAACTTGATTTAGTATGTTCCAGCCAGCGCGACAGTTCAGTTATCCGAAAGACATCTGGTGTTTTTAAATACCAAACCTGCTCCTGGACGGGAAAAGAAGGCAAGGTTGATTGGTGGAGATTTGGATATGAACAGGATGAATTCTGTGCGCGGCTTGGTAACTACACCATCAACATGAATTTGTCGGAATACACAGCAGATTCTGTAGTATTTGAGAACAAAAAACTGTTTTCGGATCGGTTATTAGGCCGATTCTCTGACAAAGTATTGAGTAACAAACCAAATCAACGCTCAAATTACCCACGATTCTCTACCTATTTTGACGATTATGAGATAAATGATATTTTCCCAGGCATTGGTTTCAATGGTCGTATTTCAATCGAAGGCGGAACAGTGTTTGGGCAAGGTTCGGAAAATAAAAATGCAACATTAACCTATCATGTTAAAAACGAAATAGTTGCAGTAATTTACTCAAAAAGTTTCATTATAGGAAGTGATAAATTAACCTCTGTGAATGCAAAGGCAAAGTTTTTAATTAAAGGGGATTCCATTTATCATCCCGAACTGAAAATGCGCTTTTCGAACGATACCAGGATGCTTCTCCTCTACAGATCGGATGAAGGTGTGGGGGAGGCTCCGTTTTCAGATTCCTACCATAAAGTAGATTTGTATTTTGAAACGTTGAATTGGAATATTGATACGGAAGAATTGACATTCAGTAAGTTAGAAGGCGTTTCACAAGAATCTAAAGGTTGGATTGAATCGCAAAATTATTTCTCTAACAGGGAATACCAGATTCTGAAAGGTATTGATGATTACCATCCTATGGTATTGATTGACAATTATTTGAAGACTTTTGGATACAAAAATACCTTGCAATTAAATGCTTTTTCCGATTATATCAATATGCCATCCGAACAAGTACTGACCCAGTTTCTACGTCTGGCATCAAAAGGATTCATGGTGTATGATGTGGAAAGCCAGACAGGAACAGTAACGGACAAATTTTTCAATGTGCTGTCGGCACGGGCAGGTAAAACTGACTATGATGTTATCAAACTTCAAAGTGTAACTACAAAACGCATCCCCAATATCAGCTACGATTTCAAGACAAAAAATTTGAATATTAACGGCGTTGTGAAAGTGATTTTGAGCGACACGCAAAATGTTGTGATACAGCCTAATAATGATTTAATCGTTATGAAAAAAAATCGTGACTTTGCATTTTCAGGCGTGGTTCAGGCAGGTTTATTCAAATTTTATGCGTACGATTGCTCGTTTGAATATGACAAATTTCAGTTAAACTTTGCTTATATCGATTCCATCTCGTTTTTGGTGAAATCAAGGGAGATTACTGAGAATAATGAAAAACAACGATACGTTAAAGTCAGGAATGTGCTCGCAAACCTCACTGGTAATTTGCTAATTGATGATCCGGCTAACAAATCCGGCCTGAAAAAATTCAGCCATTTTCCGGTTTTCGAAAGTAAGGGCGAATCGTATGTTTATTTTGATAATAAGCAAACCCAGGATGGTTTATTGAAGAAAGAGAAGTTCTATTACGCTGTAGAACCTTTCATCATTGATAGTTTGATGACATTCAGCACCGATGAGTTGAAATTTGAAGGTTACCTTGCATCAGCCGGAATTTTCCCTGTTTTTCGTGAACCATTGATTGTGATGGAAGATTATTCATTGGGATTTAATCATGTCACCACGCCAATTGGTTATGGTATGTATGAAAACAAAGCTAATTTCTTTGATTTTATCCACCTTTCAAACAAAGGGTTCTTTGGAAATGGACGCATAGAGTATCTCACATCTGTAATAAAATCAGACACTTTCAAACTCTATCCCGATTCGGTGCTCAGTTTGGTGAATGAATTTGTAATGAATGAGAAAAATACAACTGTTGAATTTCCACGCGGACAAGCCGATTCTGTTGCTTTCCGTTGGCTGGCTGATACAAATATTGTTCAGCTAACTACACTTGAAAAACCATATATTGCTTACAACAACGCAATTGTCAGGGGATTGGTAAATGTATCGCCTGATGGAATGCATGGTCGTGGAACCATTTCGTTTTCAAATGCCGAGATTGAAAGCAGAATGATACGTTTTCTCAGTCAATCATTTTATGCTGATACAGCTAATTTTCAATTATTTACAACTGAAGGTAAGCTGATCGCATTCGAAGCCTTGGGATATCAGGCAGTGATTGATTTTGAAGCGAGAACCGGTAACTTTAAGTCAATTGGCAGCAATTGTCAGTTGTCTTTTCCTTTCAATCAGTATATCTGTACGTTGGATGAAGCGAATTGGTTAATGGATCTCGATAAATTGAAATTAAATAACAATAAGATTCAAAAAAGGTATGATCTTGACAATATGAAAATTGATCAGATTATTGATCTCGATTTGTCGGGTTCCAACTTTGTATCGACACACCCATTGCAGGATTCGCTTTCATTTTTCTGTCTTGCAGCTGATTATGATCTGGTCAATTACACCATCAACGCACAGAATGTTAAGATTATAAGAGTTGCCGATGCTGCAATTTTTCCTAACGATGGTTTGGTTACAATCGAAAAAGGGGCAAATATGGAAACCCTGGAATCAGCAACCATTATCACTGATCTCGAAAGCCGCTATCATCAAATCACCGATGCCGAAGTAACCATCGAAAGCCGGCAAAATTTTAATGCAACAGGAAAGTACAAGGTAATTATCCCGGACGGAAAAGTGCATGAAATTCTGTTTCATACCATCACCGTTGGTCCGGATGGACATACAATGGCAACAGCCATGATTTACGAAAACAACCCCATTTCCTTCGGAAAGTATTTTGATGTAATCGGGCAGGTCGGTATGATTTCGACCCGAAAACATTTTCAGTATACCGGGGGATTCAGAATAAACGAAAGTTGCCATGCAGGGCTAAATCCGTATGTTGGTTTCGATACAATAATTGATCCGTTTAATGTCAGGATACCAGTTTCCAAACCAACCGATATGAAGGGAATTCCATTGCAATGTGGTTTTTATTGGGATGGCAGCACTGATTCTTATCATGGAAGTTTCCTGCGATATCCACACTCGGATTTGGATATTCCTGTTTTCGAACAAAGTGGAGTTTTGTTCTATGAAAATAGTTCCAGTTCATTCAAAATTGACGAATATGTTCAAAAACAGAGACCACAGTTACTCTCACTGAAAACGAAGCGTTGTTTCCTTTCGGGAAATGGTAAATTGGATTTTGATATTGACATGCATTTTGTTGATATTCAAACATATGGAGATATGAATTATCATATGATTCCGGACTCCACCAGTTTGAATCTTTTCCTTACACTCGATTTCAGTTTTGATCAGAAAGTTATGTCGGTGATGAGCGACAGTTTGAATGCAGTAAATTTGAAAGCAATAAACCTGTCAGAAGGTAATTATGTAGGCGCAATTTCACAATTGATTTCAGATGAGGAAGCCGAAAAAGTGATTAGTGATATTTCGAATTATGGTTATTACCGCAGGCTGCCTCAGACTTTGCAGAAGTCGATAGTGATCAGTAATGTGAAGATGGTGTTTAACAGGGAAACTAATACCTTTGTTTCTGAAGGTCAGATAGGGATCAGTAATTTGTATGATGTTTCTGTCAATAAATATGTGAATGGCTATATTGAGCTGGAGAAGGGTAAAACATCGGGCAGTTTTAAAATCTATTTGCAACCTACAAATCAGCAATGGTATTATTTTGATTATAAAAGCGGAGTGCTTCAGGCCATTTCTTCATCAGGACAGTTCAATAATGAATTGATGTCGATCAAACAGGAAAAACGAATAAAAATGGATACTGAAACGGGAGAACAATACGAATATGTAATTTCGACACGCCGCAAAGCGATTGAGTTTTTAAGAACTATGCAACCAGAAAATGAATAAAGAGTCATGATAGAAAATATAATGTTTTATACTTTTCCTGTAATTCTCGCTTATTTGTTGGGCTCAATTCCAACGGCAGTGTGGGTTGGTAAGCGTTTCTATAATATTGATGTACGTAAAGAAGGATCTGGAAATGCCGGTGCAACCAACACCATACGTGTATTGGGATTGAAAGCAGGAATTCCGGTTTTAATTATCGATGTGTTGAAAGGTTATGCAGCTGTGGCACTTGCCCCGCTTGTGGCTTCTTTAATTTCGGAAGAAACGCTTTCAGCTACGCTAATACTGGCATCAGCTGCGGCGGTTGTTCTGGGTCACACATTTCCTTTGTTAGCAGGTTTTAAAGGTGGCAAAGGGGTTGCTACATTGCTTGGTGTTGGTATTGGTTTGTTTCCGGCTGCATCACTTACGGTAGTGTTAATCTTTACCATAATACTTATACTTACACATTATGTCTCACTGGGAAGTATTATTGCCTCCATCAGTTTTCCGTTTCTGGTAATTTTTGTATTTCATTCACCGGGTATTGTTTATTCAGGATTGGCAATTGGGGTAGCAGTTTTTATACCATTCACCCACCGAAAGAATATTGTACGATTAATCAAAGGGACTGAGTCTAAAATAAGTTTCAAAAAGAAAAAATAATTTCCTGTTAATAAAAAATCCCTGAATAATGAAATTTTGACAATTTGTTATACACAAATTTGTTAATTTTACACACACAAATAATTCTGATCTATGAAATTCATTATTTCCAGTTTGAGTCTATTACGTGGTCTTCAATCACTTAGTGGTGTTTTAAGTTCATCAAACCAACTCGAGATTCTCAATAATTTTTTGTTTCGTGTAGGTGATGGCAGTATTCAAATCGTTGCTTCCGACCTTGAAACCACTATGTTGATCAATGTTAAACCTGATTTAATTGAAGGATCCGGGGATGTTGCTATTCCGGCGCGAATATTACTCGAAACCTTGAAAACATTTCCTGATATCCCGATTACCTTGTCAATCGATACCAATACTTTTGCTATTGAGTTATTTGGCGGGGAAGGAAGATACAAACTTGTTGGTTATTCAGGGGAAGAATTTCCTTCGGTTCCCACCATTCCGGATGCCACTGAAATAAACCTTGATCCCGATTTGTTAATAAGTGCCATTGAGAAAACTGTATTTGCAGCAGGAAATGATCCTATTCGTCCGATCATGTCAGGAGTGTTGTGCGAATTGAACGAAAACTATACCACCTTTGTTGCAACCGATGCACACAAATTGGTTCGTTATCGCCGGTTTGATGTTAAATCGGAAAAACAGGCATCATTTGTACTACCCAAAAAACCAATCACCCAGTTAAAGAATATTTTAACCGGTGATTCAAATGGGATGGTGAAGGTACGATTCAATCAGACAAATGCTTCGTTCGAACATAATAATATGCTGTTAATCTGTCGTTTGATTGAAGGTCGTTATCCCAATTACGAGGCAGTTATTCCTACAACAAATCCAAATCGACTCACTATTGATCGTGTTGCCTTGTTAAATGCAATTCGACGCGCTTCAATATTCACCAACAAAGCAAATCCCCAGGTTCGTTTCCGCTTAAGCGGACAGGAGTTGAATATTTCGGCCGAAGACCTGGAGTATTCAAACGAAGCCAAAGAGCGTCTGAGTTGCAATTATGAAGGCGACGATATGGAGATTGGTTTTAACTCACGCTTTTTTCAGGAAATGCTTTCCAATGTTCACGTAGAAGAAATTCGTCTCGAAATGTCAGCCCCGAATCGTGCAGGTCTTCTTATGCCTTCGGTAGTTGATAATGCCGATGAAGATTTGCTGATGCTTATCATGCCGGTGATGCTGCAACAGTAAGAAATTATATTTTTTTTATCGATCCCCCGGTTAAACGGGGGATTTTTTTTGCAGTTAATTGAACCATTCCTGTATTTTCTTGTTAAATTGTCAAGTTTTAAAATAAACCTATTGAATGAAAACAACTCATTTCGTTTATCTGATCAGCTTCATCTTATTGTTTTCTTCATGTAAAGTGCATGAAACCAAGGGAAACAAGCAAGCTTCTGAACCGGATGTAATTTCCAAAACATTTGTAGAGGGAGGCACACATCTGACCATTAATTTTGCAAAAGGTGATTATCACAATCATCCATCATTTGCCGTATGGGTTGAAAATATGAATGGAAATCTTGTCAGGACTCTTTTTGTAACCAATGCTGTTGCAACAGGTTATTATAATCATGGAGATGCCGGAGATGGAACCTGGTTAACCGATCCCGGACCAGCGCATCGGCCTGCCGCATTGCCTTATTGGTTTCACAAGCGTGAAATTATTTATCCTGATCAGGAAACAGTTCCAAATCCTAAACAACCTGTTCCTGATGCCTTCACCGGTGCAACCCCAAAAGGTTCTTTCGCCTTGAAAACAGCGACTGATCTGCCTGATATTTATAGAGTTATGGTTGAAGTGAACCAACCGTGGGATTGGAATACTTTTTGGACAAATGCCAAATTTCCGGAATCAAGTGATTATAAAACTTCAGCACAACCTTCTGTGATATATAGTGTTACCGTATATTCCAACGATTTGATGGAGTCATACTACTTAAATCCTATTGGTCACGGTCATTATTCAGGCAAAGATGGTAAGCTTTACACCGATATTTCAATGCTTACAACAGCAACCAATATATTTGATTCAATCATACTTCATATCCAATAAAAAGTATTTTCCTATGTATTTTTCAAGATATTACCTATCTTTCACATTATTTATTTTGCTTATTTCCAGCGCAATTGGTCAAAATGGACAAATTTCGGGGCGTGTTTTTGACCAAAGAAATAACGAACCACTTCCATTTGCAAATGTGATAGTAAAAGGTACACAAATTGGCGCCACCACCGACCTCGATGGACGTTTTATAATTACCGGATTAAAACCGGGTTTTGTGGTTTTAGAAGCGACATATATTGGCTATCTCAATGCCAAATCGCCCGAAATCATGATCAGTAATGCCAAAATTGAATATGTAGATATTCCGATGGAAGGAACAGGTGTTAGTCTGGATGAAATTGAGGTATTCGCAAATCCGTTTCAACGAACAGAAGAAAGTCCGCTGTCATTACAAAAACTTGGATTATCTGAAATTGAAACCAGTCCGGGTAGTAATCGCGATATTTCACGTGTTATTCAGTCACTTCCGGGTGTTGGATCGGGTGTTTCATTCCGCAATGATATTATTATTCGTGGTGGCGGCCCAAGTGAGTCATCATTTTTTCTTGATGGGATTCAGATTCCGAATATCAACCATTTTGCCACACAAGGATCATCAGGTGGGGCAGTGGGAATTTTGAATGCCGATTTTATCAGTTCGGTTGATTATTATTCCGGCGCTTTTCCAGCCAACAGAGGCAATGCATTAAGCGGAATTTTTGAGTTCACACAGCGCGAAGGGAACAAAGAAAAGGTGAAATTCCGCGCCAGTCTGGGTGCTTCAGAGGTAAGTTTGACTGCCGATGGCCCTGCAGGTGAAAAATCGAGTTTCATTTTCTCCGCGCGCAGGTCGTATCTGCAGTTTTTATTCGATGTGATCGGATTACCCTTTCTGCCTACCTTTAATGATTATCAATTCAAATGGAAAACTAAATTTGACAAGAAAAACGAACTCACAATTATCAGCATTGGTTCGTATGATCAGTTTCGTTTGAATACCGGTATCGAAAACCCAACAGAAGAGCAGCAGTATATTTTGAATTATCTACCGGTAAATGAACAATGGAGCTATGCAATTGGTGCCGTTTACCGTCATTACAAGGAAAAAAGTTACCAGACATTGGTTGTTAGCCGCAATATGCTCAATAATCTCGCCTATAAATATCCAAATAATAATGAAAGTCTCGCAAAAACAATCGATTATGATTCAAGAGAGATTGAAAACAAAATAAGATTTGAGAACAACATCCGTTATGGTGACTATAAATTCGTTTATATGGGTGGTCTTGAATATGCGAAGTATTTTAATGAGACCATGCAGCAGGTTTTTCTTCAAAATCAATTGACTACAATCAATTATACATCGAATCTCGATTTGGTTAAATACAGTGCATCGGCGCAGCTGAGTAAGAATTTTTTGAAAGAAAGGTTGAATTTGTCGGCAGGTTTACGCACCGATTTCAACAATTACAGCAAATCCATGCAAAATCCGTTGAATCAGCTTTCACCCCGTTTATCCGCTTCCTATGTGCTCACCGAAAAATGGGCACTTACGGCCAATGTTGGAAGATATTATCAATTGCCTGGTTATACAGCCCTTGGATATAGGGATAGTGACGGTGTTTTGGTTAACAAAGATAATGAACTCACATATATTGGAGCCAATCACTATATTGCTGGATTACAGTTTATTCCACGTGAAGATATTTTCTTCTCAGTCGAAGGTTTTATGAAAAAATATGATCATTATCCTTTTTCGGTGACCGATTCAATCAGTCTTGCCAACAAAGGTGCGGATTTTGGTGTACTAGGAAACGAAGAAGTTGTTTCTACAAACAAAGGTAAGGCTTATGGATTTGAGATACTTAACCGTACCAAATTAAAATCAGGATTCAATCTGATCGCATCCTATACTTTTGTTCGGAGTGAATTTGAGGATAAAACAGGTGAATTGATACCATCGAGTTGGGATTTCAGAAATATTTTTGTGTTAACTGCCACCAAGAGTTTCAAAAGGAACTGGATTGTTGGTTTAAAATGGAGGTATGATGGTGGATTGCCTTACACGCCTTATGATCTTGAAAAATCATCTATTGTTGAAGCATGGGATGCACAGGGCAGGGCTTATCTCGATTATAATCAATTGAATAATTTACGTTTAGATCCGTATCATCAGCTTGATCTACGCGTTGATAAAAAGTATTTTTTCGATCAATGGTCGTTTATGGTTTATCTTGATGTACAAAATCTATTTAATTCAGTGGCTACTTTTCAGGATGAATATATTCAGGAAACTGACGCGAATGGCATTCCTGTTACAATAAACAACGGATACAATTATGTGCTCAAACCTATTCCAAGTAGTTCGGGAACAGTATTGCCAACAATTGGAATTATGGTTGAATTTTAAATTTCTGATTATCTAAAGATAAATCCAAGTCTGAGCGATACACGGTTAAAATTTGTATAAATCCGGCTTGAATAGTTTGAAGCATTAAAATAATCATAGTAATTCGCTTCGTAAGATAGTTTTTGAAAATGATAACCGAGCGAACATACAAAGGCTGTTTTTGTGCCCATCGCTACTCTTATGCCTATTTCAGGATTGGTTGATAGTCCGCCAAAAGTCTTTTCAGGTGTATTATAGTTATTAAGCTGCTTATTTTCCAAAGGAAAAGTGTAGCCAAATTTTAAGGCAGCGTAAGGCGTAAAATTCTCAGCCCCGAAATAATACGACGCCTGGGCAAATAATGGAAAAACACTCCACTGGTAGTTTTCGAAGCCGATACCAATGCCTGCAAACCAATGTTTGTTGAACTGATAACCATTTACAGAAGTTAAGGAAGGGTAGGGCATATATCCATCTTCGCCCTCTCCGAACAATAATCCCACTGATGATAAATTGTAGTATCCTTTTGTTTTTGAAGCAAAGAGATTGTTGTGGAAGTTAAATTTCAAACTATCAATTTCCTGAAAATGAAAAAGATAACTACCGCAATCATTATTGATCCTTACGCCTTTTGCCGAATCAGTTTGAATAATCCGGCCTTGTATTATGGTTCCGTTTTTCAGGAAAACCATGTCTGTTACATTCTTTTGAGCAGAAATTTGGTTTAAAGCAGAAATTCCAAAAACAAATGAAAACAAAAGGAAATATCTGGTAAAATTGAAAGTCATTCTCTGTTTCATAAAATTATGGCATTACAACCGGAATCTGACTTATCAACACCAAACTATCAATGTTTGAGTAATCGTATTGATATAATACACCGGAACCAATCATCATCAGCAAGCCACCAACCGGAATGACATCGAATGTTTTAATATCCTGAAAATGAGCAATCTGATGTTGAGTAATTTCCTGAGGATCGGTGGCATCGTACACTTTCAAACCGGCCTCACCATCGCATATAAACAGTATTTTATTGTCAATACCCAGTCCGTGGGGGTTGAACATCGGATATGATTTTACCAAAAAAGGATTGGTGATGGAAGAAATATCAACGACATCCAGTTGATTGGTAAAGCCGTTACATTGTGTTCCTGCGCGAAGTGTAACATAGGCGTAGTTACCTTCAATAACGACAGGATCGCACGAATTAATATGATTGAAAGAGGATAGGTAAGTTGGTGTTGCAGGTGAGGTGAGGTCATAGACGACCATACCGGTTGTTGTTCCGAGAAACAATTTATTGTCATAAGGGAAAATTGTTTCCACCATGCGGTCAAGCATCACGTCTTGTCCGGTTGTCATACCTGGAGTGCTGCTGATGTTAAAAACCTTCAGGTTGCTGTTTTGAACAGCGTACAGATAATCTTCATTTACAGTGAAACGTGCCATAGAACCGCCAATTCCTGAACTTACTGGGTTGATCCTGACTTCAGCCGAACCGATGCTTGGGGCTCCAAAACCATCGAATAATACCATATCCCGGCCATGATTACTTCCTTTTTCAATCATCTCAGTAATTTCTTTGGTCTCCCAACCAGTAACTACTCCTTTGGTGAAATCGAGTCCGTAAACAGGATAGGTATAATCGAGTATGGGTAATACATTTGGGAATGCATTTTGAATTCTGTCGATTTCAACAGGATTCAAGGGATCACTGATATCGATCGCGACGAGGTCGATGTAGCTATCAGCAAGCAGAATATTGTTTCGGATGGCAATATCCATATTACCCGGAATCTGAATGAAGACAATATCAACCGGCTGTGCTGGATTAGCATTGTCAATTACATGAATGCCTTCATTGAGTTCATTGATGAAAAGGTAATTGTCTTTAAAATAGATCTTTCCGGGATTTTCCAACGCCCGGCCTGAGGTTTTGGTAACACTTTTTCGAAAAGTGTCGAAGTCCATATAAACGGGTAAGTTTGCAGTATACGTTACTTTTTCATATACACGGTCATTACAGCCAGAAAATGAAGAAATAACGATTAATGTTACAATAAGATAGCTGAGTGCAGATGCAATTGTTTTCATAACGAATGAGGCTTTAAATCCGTTCGTAAAGGTACGATAATTCGTGCTTTTCATGGTGATTTTTTTGTGTTTGAAAATTTGAATTCAAATACTTGATTTTGTATTTTTGTTGTTGTACATTTATCATGATGATTTCAAGCTATTAACTTTTCACTTTTCACTAAAACTACGGACCATGGATAAAAAGGAAATCTCTTTGTTTGTAAAATGCCCGCTTTGTGGCAAATCGCTCATGGATAATGATTTGTTATTGGGAAATAAGCCAAGTGTTAAGATAAACATCCAGACGAATAAGGACAGGGGAATTCTTCACTTGTGCTCGGTTTATGGCTGTACGTTGAAAAAAATGGATATTCATGTTGACGAAGGTGAAGTTGTAAATATATTTTGTCCACATTGCAACAAAGACTTATCAAGCACTGAAAAATGTGAAGAATGCGAAGCCCCGATGGTTTCCTTCGTTATTCGGGCAGGTGGTATTGTGAGGATTTGCTCTCGAAACGGGTGCACAAGTCACCATATTGTTTTCAAGGAAGTTTCCGACGAAATGTCGAAGTTTTATTATGAATACGGGTTTTAACCCGTTCAACCTGACTTATCTTCCTTCTGTTTTCTGTTTTGTTCAATCTTTCCAAGGTATTTACCTGAAAAATAGGCAATCGTTACGACTATGAGCGAGAAAGTTGACAATATTTCAGCATATCCTGTATAGGTAATGACCGAAAGAATCCCTGCACTTACAGCTATAAATGCAATATCGAAAACCGAGATTTTATTCATTGATGTTGAGTTGATTTTGCTTTTACAATGTATTAAAATGGTAATGTAAAACTATACAATACTTTAACAAATACGTGGCAGTTGTTCGCCGGCAGGCATGTCAACGATTCGTTTTCCGCCAATTGAAGTCAATAACCAGGTTTTCCCTGCATGATGTTCCATAATCTCACCAATAATGGCTGATTCTTTGCCAAGTGGATGTTGTTGCATAATGTGGAGAATAGAATTGGCTGATTCAGCAGCCACCACCATGACGACTTTTCCTTCATTGGCAACATATAGCGGATCAAAACCAAGTAACTCGCACATGCCCCGTACATTTTCACGAACAGGAACTGCTTCTTCCAACAAATTGATTCCAAAAGGTTTATGGTGGCAAAGTTCTGCCAGCACTGTTCCCAATCCACCACGTGTTGCATCACGCATGAATTTAATAGCAGATTTAAACTGAAGCGCATCCGAAATTAAGCCATTGAGGCAAGCACAATCTGATTCAACCGGACTGTTAATCTGTAAATTATTCCTTGCACTCATAACCGCCATCCCATGGTCACCGATAAACCCATTGATGATAATTTTATCACCAATCTTAATATTTTTACCTGCTATAATGCCTTCTGAATCGGGTAGGAGTGACCCCACTCCACTGGTATTAATAAATAATTTATCGCATTTACCCCTTTCGACAACTTTGGTATCTCCGGTAACAATGAAAACTCCTGCTTTAGAAGCTTCTTCAGCCATTGTTTTGACAATTTCTTCCAGATCACTCATCGGAAATCCTTCTTCCAGAATAAATGCAGCACTCAAATATTCGGGTTTTGCTCCTGAAACGGCCAAATCATTCACTGTGCCGGCAATGGCTAGGTTACCGATATTTCCTCCCGGAAAAAAAATAGGATCAACAACAAATGAATCGGTTGTAAGGCAAATTGTGCCATGAATAACAGGTAATACAGCCGAATCTCCCTGAATAAGTAAAATGTCATTGCGGAAATACCTGACAAAAAGATTATGAATTAAATCGTGAGATAATCGTCCGCCACTTCCATGACCCAGCAAAACCGTTTCATTGTTCTTCATATAATTATTCCCTGCTGTATTTATAATGGGCAGCGCATGCACCTTCGTTTGATACCATACAAGCTCCCACGGGTTCGGCCGGAGTGCAGGCTTTTCCAAATAATTTGCAATCGGATGGTTTGGAAATTCCTTTTAAAATTGTACCACAGATACAACCTTTGTCTTCCTTCAGTATTTCAACTTCAACTTCAAATTGTTTTTCAGCATCAAATGAAGCGTATTTTTCATTGATTCCCAATCCACTGTTAGCCAAAATACCCAATCCACGCCACCAATCATCGCGCATTAAAAAAACTTCATCAAGCATTTCCAGTGCTTTGATGTTTCCTTCAGGTTTCACGGCACGTGAATATTGAATTTCAACAGCAGGACTTTTTGTTTCGTACTGGTTAACAAGCATATAGATCGATTGCATGAGATCGAGTGGTTCAAAACCACTGATCACAACTCCCAAACCATATTTAGCCGGAATAAAATCGAATATGTGAGAGCCTGTAATAGAACTCACATGACCCGGGCCAATATAACCTTGAATATCAACACCTTCGTCGATAAGGGCGGCCATTGGTGGTGGCATGATTTTATGTGCACTAAACACGGAAAAATTAAACAATCCGGCCATCTGAGCCTTGATAATACCAGCAGCTGAGCCTGGTGCTGTGGTTTCGAAACCAATTCCAAGGAAAACTATTTTTTTATCGGGATTATCCTGTGCGATTTTCAAAGCATCCAACACAGAATACACGATTCGGATATTGGCTCCTTTGGCTTTTTCCTTATCCAGGCTGGAAGTTGACCCTGGGACACGGATCAAATCACCATAAGTTGTAATAATTATATTTGGTAACTTACTGTAAGCGATCGCCTTATCAATATATGAACGGCTTGTTACACAGACCGGGCATCCCGGACCCGAAACCAATTCAACCGTTTCGGGAAGCAAATCAGGAATGCCAAATCGTTGAATGGCCATGGTGTGTCCACCACAAACTTCCATCAAACGGACCTTTTTGGTCGAAATTTTCTTGATTTGTGCAGAAAGGGAAAGTATTTTTTCTTTGTTGCGGTATTCATCTATGTATTTCATAATCAGTAATTAAACAATTCTTCTTCCTGAAATTCTCTCTTCTTCGTCAAGGATTTCGTTGAAATCTTCAAATTCATCAAAGAGTTTTAACGTTTCTTCCGCATCCTCTTTGCTTATTTTCTGAATCGCAAACCCGGTATGCAGCAATACATAATCACCTATGGCAAGTTCATTCATATCAAGCATTAAAAGGCTTGCTCGGTAGGTTGCACCTCCAACAGAGCAGACCGCCATGTCGTTCTCAATGGATTCAATTTTCGCAGGAACACTTAAACACATAAATATAGTTTTAATAACTGTTTTAGGTTTGATAAGCAAATGTAGATATTTTGGTGTTTGATAAGATTAACGGCCATAAAAACCTGTTGAGGTGGCTGATTGTCTGAAAGCTGAGGCGATTGCCATTTGTCCAAGTGCAATTCCACCATCATTGGATGGAACTTTTTCGTGGGAATATACTTCGAAACCTTCTATCATGAGCAGTTGTTCTGTCAATCCAAGTAAATATCTATTCTGGAAAGTGCCACCCGAAAGTACCACCTTGTTGATGTTGGTTTCCTTTCTGATATTTTTTGAAAGATCGAGAATTAGCGCAATCAGTGTATTGTGAAATTTTGCTGATATAATGGATACAGGTGTGTTATTTTGAATGTCGTTTACAATTTGATGAAACATTTTATAAAACACAATAATTTTATTTTCAATATGATACAAGTATTTACCTTTACAATCACTTGCTATAATAGATTCAAGTTGCATCGGGGATTCGGCATGGTAGGAAGAGGTCGTACAGATACCTGTGAGTGCTGCAACAGCATCAAACAAACGGCCTGCTCCTGAACTCAACGGACAATTCATTTTTGCATCAATCATTTGTGTCAGTAATACTATTTCTTTCTTCTCAATGGATGCAAGAAAAGGTAATTCAGTATATAGTACCAATTCGTTAAAATATTTATACAAATACGACAACGCTGTTCGCCATGGGTATTTAGTTACCTGATCACCTCCTGGAAGCGGTACAGGATCGAAATGGAATTTCCTTTCATAACCTGCAAAGTCACAGACAAAAACTTCTCCACCCCAGATGGTGCCATCATCGCCGTAACCAGTGCCATCAAAGGCGAAACCAATTACTTTTTCACTCAATCCATGCTCAGCCATGCACGAGGCGATGTGCGCATGGTGGTGTTGAATTTCGAGTGTCGGAAGTCCCAAACTACGCGCGTAATTCGAAGAAAGATAGTCGGGATGAAGATCGCATGCAACGAATTGATTTTGAAAACGGAACAATGTGCTAAAACGATCCACAGATTCCTCATAAAATTCCATGGTTTCGGCATTCTTCAAATCTCCAATATGTTGACTGAAAATTACTTGACTACCTTTACCTAAAGCAAAGGTGTTTGTCAATTCGGCACCGGCGGCAAAAATTCCTTCTGTGTTTAAAATGGATGGTATAGGAGTCGGAACAAATCCTTTTGAACGGCGTAGCATTCTTTCTTTTTTATTGACAATCATCATGACAGAATCGTCAACCCTATTATGAATTTCGCGATTGTAAGTAACCACGATATCAGCTATATTGCTCAATTCATTTAATGCGATACTATCATCGATGCAAACAGGCTCATCTGTCACATTTCCACTGGTGAAAACAATAGCATCAGTAGTCAAAAAGTCAAAAATCTGGTAATGCATGGGCATGGATGGAAGTAAAATACCCGTTGTGTTTAACTGCATACTCACCGAAGCGGCAAATGGTTTTTTATTGCGCAACAACACAATAGGTCTGCGCCAGGAAACCAATGATTTCTTTTCCTGTTCACTCACCTCAAACCTTTTTTCAACCGTTTGAAGGTTTTTGCACATGACTGCGAAAGGTTTTTTTTCACGTTGTTTGCGGTTTCGTAGTGTTATGACAGCCTGTTCGTTTTCAGCATCACACATAAAATGATAACCACCCATTCCTTTTAGCGCAATGATTTTCCCGGCCTGAATTTCACTTGCAATAAATGCTGGTATTTCTTCTGTATTGTAAAGCAAATCACCTTTTGCAATGCTGTAAACAGGTCCGCAATGGTTGCAGGCGATTGGTTGTGCATGAAACCGGCGATCCAATATATTTTCATATTCCCCTTTGCACACAGCACACATCTCAAAAGGCTGCATTGTAGTTTGGTGCCGGTCGTAGGGAAGCGCCTGAATGATGGTGAAACGGGGTCCGCAATTGGTGCAGTTTACAAATGAATAACCCAGGCGGTGGTGTTGGGTTAACAAATCATGCAAACAATCGTCACAAACTGCTATATCAGGACTTACTTCTGTAATAGTCTGTGAGTAACTTGCACTTTTTTTGATGCTGAAATCAGTGAAATGCTCCGATTTTACCTTTGCTTTTATTAAAGAGGAGATTGATGCGGCAAGCGGAGCTTTACAATTAATATCCTGAATAAAACCATCAATTTGAAGTTCAGTCCCTTCAGCATGAACAGACACGCCTTCGTTGTTGTTTTCGACCCAGCCTAAAATATTGTTATGTAATGCTATACGATAGATAAATGGTCTGAATCCAACTCCCTGAACCAGACCCTTGATTTCGATACGGTATGCAATAACAATATCACCCACGCTGAATTTTTGATGCAAAGCTATAAAAAACAGAACGCTTCAGCGCATCCTATTATGTGAGGGCATCCGGAAATTCTATCGGCTGGATTTTATTTTGATGTGGTTGAAATGCTTTTCGTTTCATGATATGCTGGATTTGTGAAGCATTCGTTGAAAACCTTTTCATTTATCATAACCTTAGTACAAAAAATGAAACCAATTATCTGAACCTTATTACCTTATTTTCAGTCATTAAGCTTGAAGTCAGTTGAAATAATTGATTAGAATATCGTAATAAGGTTTGATCAATAACTGTGACACATTATCTCTACTAAGGATTGAAGGAAAAAGAAAACAAAGTTTTGGGAGTTACATATGGCACATCAAAATTTCATTCTTTAACATCCATTGGATTTTGAATTGCCTTTCATACCTTTGCTCAATGCATAAAAATACAGGCAAAAAGTCATTTCGGTTATTCAATCCAATCTTTTTCGCCATTTTTTTCCTTTTTTTGACTATTCCGGTTGTCTCATTTCCTCAAAGCAGGAATGATCTTCCGGATACTTCACATTTGCAGCTATCGGTAAACAAGGTTGATAGTATTGCTTATGCTCTCAAATTGAAAGCAAAGGCTGATTCTTGTCTTGAAACAATGCTTTATAAAGAAGCAGAAAGTACAATCAAACAAGCTTATGGTATTGCAAAGCGTTTCAAAGATTTAAAACTTCAGGGAAAACTGTGTAACGATCTTGCTGAGTGTTACAGTATGACAGGCCGTCATGAAAAAGCTGAAGAAATGTATCATGAAGGATTTCAGATTTGTAGCTTAATCCCCGATACCAATGCCATGGCAGTTATTTTGATTAATCTGGGTGATGAATATGCAAAAACTGGCCGACTTGAACTGGCTGCTGAGACGGAATTGAAGGCAATCAAACTAAAGGAAGACAATCATGACTATCGGAAGTTGGCTTTTTATTATCAAAAATTGGGTGAATTGTTTATTGAACGTGATAATGCCCGATGGGAAGAATACGCCATGAAGGCACTTATGCTGACCAGAACGAAGGAATATACCACGATGTATGCAACTGTTGCTGTGTATAACGACCTTGGAGCGATATGGCGTATTAAAGATGATTTCGTAAAAGCAGAAGCATATTATGATACCATGTATCGCATCAGCGAAGAAGCCGGATACAAAAAAGGAATTGCTACCGCTACTTCTGAGCGTGCCTTGTTGCTTTATGATCAGGGTAAGTACCAGGAAGCACTGCCATTAGCATTAAAAGCTTACGGAATAATCGAAGATTCGAATGATGATTACAAAATTGTTTATGAAGCAACACTGATAGCACGCATTTTACTCAAACTGAATAAACCTGCTGAAGCCATTGCAAAGTTAATTCCTGCCCTGGAAAGAGCTGAAAAAGCTGATTTATTGCCTGAAGTTCTCGAAGCAAGAAAGTACTTATCTGATGCCTATCAGGATGTTGGAAATTACCAAAGGGCGTTTTATTTTCAAAACCAATGGATCAGCCTGAAAGATTCCCTTGATGGTATCGAAGTGAGACAGGCTTTGGACGATTTACAAACCCGTTTCGAAACTGAAAAGAAACAACACTTAATCAATAGATTGAGCGATATTAACCTTGAACATGAACGACGAAACACACTTTTTATCATTTTGTTGATCGTATCATCAGTAGCATTGGTTTTACTCATTTTTATTTTAAGATTGCGTAATAATACCATTCGGCAGAATAGTGTATTGCACGAGAAAGAACAAAAAATAATGACCCTTGAACGTGTCCAAATGGTACGTGATCTTGACTTTAAATCGCGTGAACTTACTACAGCAGCCGTTCACCTGATCAATAAAAATGAGGTGTTGAATGACCTGAAAAGCAAACTTTCGGAGGCAGGGGAGAAGGATGGCAATATGAATCAGGTTATCAGGCAGATAGAACAAAATTTGAATCTTGACAATGACTGGCAAAATTTTAACCGGCATTTTGAAGAAGTCCATCCTGATTTCTTCCTGAAATTAAAAGACAAATACCCTTCAATTTCTAACAATGAAGAAAGATTGTGCGCCTATCTTTATATCAATTTGAATACCAAAGAAATATCGCAAATGCTCAACGTTACTATTGCTGCAGTAGACAAGGGACGTAACCGGCTGAGAAAAAAACTTGGCATTGATCCGGATGTGAACCTGAACGAGTTTTTAAAACGGCTATAGTTTTTGTAGTCTCGTCGATATTGAAATTATACAGTTATTTATACCTACAGTACTTTTTTCATTCTTTTTAGCACTGTCATAGCATTGTCATACCTGATTTTTAGGTCATGTGGATAAGTACTATCACCTTTGCAAAAAAAAAAATACATTGCAGACTTTCGGTTCTATCGTTTTTAACCAATTACTTTTTGATGCGATCCTGGCCTTAATCCTATTCACATCTTGCCAGCAACCAGACCAGGGAAAAGCATTATCGAAGGTTTATGGTAATACTTATATAGCCTATGATGGCGTAATGATGCAGAAGGATGTAAGAATAAACACAAGAAGAAAACTTTTTTCGTGCGTTGAAAAAGGACGAATTGTCATCAAAACAGACATTACACGACATACAACCATTGCCGGATTTTCGAATATCACGACAAAAAAAATAACTGAATACCTCATCGCTGACAGTTTATACAGCTACGATACTTCTGATTGCACCTATGTTGCGGTTGCCCTGCATGATCTGGACTATCCTGAATTTGATGAACCCTTATTTTCTTCATTTTGGTATCCAAAAGGATTATCAACCCAATATGACACAATGACCATCCTGGGATTTGTATGCCGAAAATCAATCGTAAATGAGTATAGTTTCTGGATGCATGACGGCATCAGGCTTGCCATTGAGTGCAATAAGGGTAATATTGTTTACAGGGAAAAAGCAACAAAATTCATATCAGATACAGTGATTAATCCTGTTTTTTTTGAACAACCTAAAGGATTCCACCGAATGATAGCTGCTGTGAGAGAATGATACAAGGCAACTAATTAATTAATTAAATTTGAATAGTTTAAAACCAAATAGAATAAAATAAATTTTAACACACTTACAAATGAAGAATTTAGCCAGATTTTTAATGACAATCCTTTTTTTAGCCGCTATTCATCCCTTGTCGGCACAGATTAAAATTAATGTTCCAAAAAAGTTGGAAAAGGAGGCCAATAGGCGGCTCAATAAGAAAACCGATCAGGCGATTGATAAAACATTTGATAAGATGGAGAAAGATGTGGATGAAACTGTTAGCGGAAAGAACGCTGATAAAGACAAGGAAAAAAAGGATGCAACAGTGAAGGAAGAACCCGAAAGTAACCAAAAGACAGAAGTAAAAACTGAAAGTAATGCGGTTGTTTCGGCCACAGGGCAGCCACAGGAAGTGACGCCTGCACTCACATGGGCTAAATATGATTTTGTTCCCGGAACAGAAATTATTTTTGAAGATGATTTCAGGGGTGAAACAAATGGTGAATTCCCTTCGCGATGGGATATTACTAAAGGTACTGTGGAAATGGCACAACTTGGTGATGATATGGTCGTTTATTTCCGCAAAACCAATGCCAACGCACCGGAAGCGATTCTTCCTTACCTCAAAAACCGTGCAGAAGATTATCTCCCGGATGAATTTACAGTGGAGTTTGATTGTTATTTTTACGGTAAGAAAATCGAAAACAATACCTATTATTTGTTTTTCTACGACGCCAAAAACCAAATGAAGATTATGTCGCCCAGTAAACCGATCAGGGTTGAGTATAACAGCGTGACGTATGACCATGTTGGTGATAAATATCCCGGACAGGATGAGATGAAACCAATAGCCGGCTGGCGTCATGTGGCCATATCATTCAATAAGCGGGTAATTAAAGGATATCTCGATGATACCCGCCTCGTGAATATCCCCAATATTGAATTTAATCCGACCGGAATCATGTTATCTGTTGCCAACGTTGGCGGAGTCAATAAGCCATTTATTAAAAATGTAAGGATTGCCAAAGGAGCCTTGCCCTTGTACGATAAATTTCTGGTGGATGGTAAATTTGTAACCACCGGAATCAAATTTGATGTGAACAAAGCCACTATCAAGCCTGAATCGATGGGCACCATCAATTACGTTGTTAAAATGATGGCCGATCATCCTGAATTGAAGTTCTCGGTTGAAGGTCATACCGATAGTGACGGCGAAGAAGCTTCCAACCAAAAACTGAGTGAAGCACGGGCTAATGCAGTTCTTCAAACATTGGTAAAACTAGGAATTTCTGCTGATCGACTCACTTCAAAAGGTCATGGCGAAAGCAAACCCATGGTTGGAAACGACAGTCCTGAAGGCAAAGCCCAGAATCGCAGGGTTGAGTTTGTGAAATTTTGATATGAATTTAAATTTTCTGATTTCTTTGCCAAACCTAAGGCTATATAAAATATTCTCAAATAATTCATGAAAATTATAAACAATGAAGGTTAACATATTAATAAAGAAGACTCTATTAACATCTCTTTTTGTTTTAATAATGATTGGACTCATGCAGGCTCAAAATAGCCCGTGTAGCCAACTGGATGAAACAAAAGTGAGTGAATTACTTCGTGAGGCAGCCCGTTTGGAAGAGGCCGGCGATGAAGCTGGTTCACAGGCTATGATGGAACAGCTTGGACATTTGATAGAAGCTGACCTCGAACAAGCGATCCTGCAGCCTATCCCTGACCCACAAGGTTTGTATTGCAAAGATAATCCAACAATCAGACACATTGCCTGCATTCTGAAGCTTACGGCGAGAGCTGAACTGGCTGGCATTAATAACGACCTTCACGACAGGGGTATGCAACGTGCCCGGGAAGGGGTGGAACTGTGGACCACTCAGTTTGCTTACACCATTCCACCAGTGGGTGACGAACTTTGCAGAGATTACCTCGCCTGTATTTTCAAAGCAATGGCGCAGCGAGAATTGATAAACATCACACACAACGAAGTGGACGATTTGCTTCAGGCCAAGGCCGACGAAATTCTGGAAAAAGGATGCGACCCCTGTGAAACCAAATGGGTGGCTGTTGGTAAAGTAGATATTGAATGGACGAACGACGATGAACACATAACCATTGCCGGCTATGCCCAATGGGAGAATTTTCATCTCATCGCAAATATCTCGGAACTGGAAGACAAATGCATGCACCTCGAATATGATGACAGGCTTACATTTCCTTATGCCTGTGATGGTGGGATAATTTCACACAAAGGGGGAAAAATTACCACGCATCTTACCATGACTGACGGTGATGAAACCTTTGCTCAGGATATTGTTGATGGTACGCTTACTATTTGTGCCGAAAATACGGTGGCTCCCAGGGAACTCCGTCTGTTGTCGTATATCGGTTTCAGTGAGTTCGGTCAGTCTGTTGAAATCAACCTGACCAATCAAATACCTACCATCAAGGCACGGAGGCCATTCACAGTGACCGAAGTAGTCACCAACGAAGAAATACCAAGCTATCAGGCCAGGTTTAAGTTCATGTTTTACCCGGTAAGCGGATGGGAATTGTCTGAATAAACGCAAACTTTATTAATTTATCAATCTATATAACAATTAAAAATGAAAAAAGCAATGTTAGCTGTGTTGGCTATCGCTATGACAGTGATGGGCTTTACCCAAAATGAGGACTACATGAACATGAAACAGTTCGATGTTAAGTCGGGAAAAATCGAATACAAAATCGAAGGCAAAACAAAAGGAACCAAAACACTTTGGTTCGATGATTATGGTCGCTATCAATACGAGTACACGGTGACCACTATCAAAATGTTTGGAATGACATCCAAGACTGAAAGTTTGAAAATCAGGGATAAAGAATGGATGTACGACATCAATCTGGTTGATAAAACCGGTACAAAAATGCCTATTGAACAGGCTAATCAAATGCTCAATGGTGTTACCGATGCAACAACTGATGAACAGTTAAATAAATTAGGCAAGGATATGAAGAAGGATATGGATATGAAAGATGGAGGTTCTGAGTCCATTCTTGGCAGACCATGTAAAGTAACGATAAGTGGTAAACTCAATTCAAAAACCTGGGAATACAAACGAATATTTCTCAAAACTACGGTTGACTTAGGCGGAGCTCTTGGTTCATCGAACGAAGAAGCGATTTCGTTTGAAGAAAATATTTCGATCCCGGTTTCAAAATTTACTGCGCCATCGGGCATTGCCATGCAAGAGGTGGATTTGAATCAACTATATGGAACGGATGGGGAGTGAAGTGTGCAGAATGCAAAGTGCAAAATGCAAAATGCAAAATGCAAAGTGTAACATGCAAAGTGCAACATGCAAAGTGCAACATGCAAAATGTAAAATGTAAAATGTAAAATGCAACATACAATTTAGAATTCGTGGGAACCCCGTTGTGGTGCATGATTGAAGCCTGATTTATCGTAGTGATTCGTATGTCCTCAGTGGATGGGGCAATGAATAGGTGTTTGATGGTAACAATGGTTAATGGGTATCGGTTAAAATTAACTAACATTTGTAAGTGTAAACATGATTAGTTGTCTTGATATGAAAATTATACTTTATTATGCCTTCGATCCCGTACATACGGGACTCAGGCTGACACAAAAACATGCAACACTTAGTTTTATTAATATTTACCGATACTCATCTAGATCTAAAAGTCTATTGAATATGCAAAACAAGGTAGATGTATTGAATCTGAAAAGTTAAATATGTTTTGAGTAAATCGTGAATACACATAAAAAAGGAGAATGGTAAAACTGTTACCTGCAACAGGGCTTTATGTTGTCGGTTGGATACTTACTTTCAAAAGCCCCGAACGATTTTTCGCCTATCTTTGCCGCTCATTTAAAATTTACACATGATTTCAATCGATGGCCTCACCGTAGAATTCGGAGGAACCACCCTGTTTAAAGATATTTCATTCGCAATCAACGATAAAGACCGAATTGCCCTCATGGGTAAGAATGGAGCAGGCAAATCAACCATGCTTAAGATCATTGCCGGCGAAAAGACTCCCTCGCGAGGCAGGGTATCGGCCCCTAAAGAAAATATCATCGCCTATCTTCCTCAGCACCTGATCACCAACGATAATTGTACAGTTTTTGAAGAAGCTGCGAAAGCTTTTGCTGAGACACACGAAATGGAGGATGAAATTAATTCGCTCAACGCGCAATTATCCTCCAGAACAGATTATGAGTCAGCAGAGTACTACGAAATCATCGAAAAACTTTCCTCCTTAAGTGAGAAGTTTTATTCTATTGAAGATACAAATTATGATGCAGAGGTAGAGAAGATATTGCTTGGTTTGGGTTTTCTTCGCACTGATTTCAATCGTCCGACGAATGAATTCAGTGGTGGATGGCGCATGCGTATTGAACTGGCAAAGATTCTGCTCAGGAAACCTGATTTAATCCTGCTCGACGAGCCGACAAACCACCTCGATATTGAATCAGTGCAATGGCTCGAAGAATTTCTGGTAAACAGTGCTAAAGCCGTAATGATTATTTCGCATGACAGGGCATTTGTAGATAATATCACCACCCGTACGATCGAAATAACGATGGGACGGGCCTATGATTACAAAGTCAATTATTCAAAATACCTCGAACTTCGTCAGGAACGGCGCGAACAACAACAACGGCAGTTTGACGATCAGCAAAAGATGATTGCCGATAATCAGGATTTTATCGACCGCTTTAAAGGAACTTATTCTAAAACCAATCAGGTTCAGTCGCGCGTCAGAATGCTCGAAAAAATGGAAATTGTTGAGGTGGATGAGATTGATACCTCCGCCTTAAAGCTTCGTTTTCCACCTTCGCCACGGTCCGGAAGTTATCCGGTGATTGCCGAGCATATCTCGAAAAAATATGGTGATCATCTGGTTTTTGGGGATACGAGTTTTACGATACTTCGTGGCGACAGGGTGGCATTTGTCGGAAAGAATGGTGAAGGGAAATCAACACTGGTAAAGGCCATTATGGGAGAAATAGCGTATGATGGACAACTGAGTCTTGGACATAATACGATGGTGGGGTATTTTGCACAAAATCAGGCTTCCTTACTGGATGAGGAAATTACTGTTTATCAAACGATTGACGATGTGGCAGTAGGTGATATACGTACAAAAATCAAAGATTTGCTCGGTGCTTTTATGTTTGGTGGCGACAGCTGGACGAAAAAAGTGAAAGTACTTTCGGGTGGTGAACGTACGCGCCTTGCCATGATCAAGCTGTTGCTTCAGCCCGTTAACCTGTTGATTTTGGATGAGCCCACCAATCACCTTGATATCAAAACAAAGGAAATTCTCAAAACAGCCCTCCTGGACTATGATGGCACACTTATACTCGTTTCGCATGACCGCGATTTTCTGGATGGTTTGGTTGGAAAAGTGTTTGAATTTGGCAATAAACGTGTAAAAGAGCATCTGAGCGGTATCAAGGAATTTCTTGAAAAGAAAAAGATGGATAATCTGAAGGAGCTGGAGAGGAATATTCCTAAGTAATTGACAATTGATAATTGACAATGGATAATTCAAACCTGTCAGCGCACGGCTTTGTTAAACGGTTTTATTGTTTGAATGTAATCACACTATAACTAACCTAAGAATTTTAAGAAGAGGAATGGTGTTTTATGGAGCAATTATTTGGCGCCGGCACATCAAAATAATAAGTAGCCATAAAGTGTAAAAATCTGAAATTCCTTTCTTTTCGTTACCTTTGACCATAAATCCCGAATAATTTTCTGAATTTGAATAAACTGTTATTGTTTTATGAAAAATTTTAAAATCTTGTTTGTTTTGTCAATTCTTTCAGCCTCTGTTGTTGCCCAGGAGAAATCTGATCTTTCTTTGAGTTCTGATTATTACACAGTTACCCTGAAATATGACTATGAAGAAGAATCGGAACTTCAGTTTACTGCCATCTGGGACAGCGTAAAGTTGCATTATGCTGAACAATACCAGTATTTTGATTATGGCATCTCATTGAATGGGAACTATTTAGATACGAAAGGGGATCCTTTGGATGTTCCTTATGTTGATTTGCACGTTTCAGATAATGCAGTAATACTGACCATGCTCACTGATGGTGAAAGACCAAATGAATGTAAGGTGAAATATAATGGGAAGCCATCGGATATAGAAGATCTGTACATTGAATGGGAGGAGGGTTATTATCTGCCTCCTCAGATAACTTATTATGAATCAGATACAACAGTCGAAAAGGGAATTGTGAAAGCTGGCTTTTATTTTGAATGGGCATTCGATATTCGCAAAAAGGATCAAACTGAGAAAGCACCATTGTATCTGATTTCGAGTTTCAAGCTTTATGATGAGTTTGAAAAATCTTGCAGAGAAAGTTCCTCTGAAAAAACCTGCAATATTACCATACAGGATGCCAGGATTCCCCCGCTTGTTGTAAGAAAAATTAAAAAAGGAAAATCATTTAGTTTTAAGAAAACCAATTTTGGCGGGGCAACTTACAAGGTGGTATTCACTAAGATATAAAAGATGAAGGTTTGTTTTCTGCCAGCCCTTTGAAGCATTTATCTTACTGTTTATTAAATACATCCAGATAGAGTTCTTCCACTTTTTTTCGTGCCCATTCGGTTTTGCGTAAAAAAGTCAAACTCGATTTTACGCTCGGGTTCTCATTGAAACACCGGATGTCTATTTTATAACCAAGTTGTTCCCATCCATAAAAGTCGACTAACTCAATGAGTATGGTTTCCAGCGTCTTACCGTGCAGCGGATTGTTTACTTGTCCCATTTTTTAGCATAAATATATGAACAACAATAATTTTTTTGACTAAATAGAATGCAATTCTGACCGGTGTGTCCGGGGCAAGGTGCTGATAATTGTTTTCGGATGAATTGAAACATCTTTCTCTTTCAGGGCATGGTGCACAGCTTGTAAAGCCAGCTCGGGGGTGTTGTTTTCTTCGCTGAGATGACAAAGAAAAATGTGACTCATATTTTCGGAATAGTTTTCAGCAATAAACTTAGCTGCATCTTTGTTGTCGAGATGTCCTTTTTCGCCTAATATTCTATTTTTCAGTTCTTTGGTATATCTTCCATTTATAAGCATTTCAACATCGTAATTTGATTCGATGATTACGATATTTCCCTTACGAAGATAATGTGCTGCCGGTTCACCAATGATTCCTATATCTGTTGCCAGGGTAAGTGACTTATTTCCTTTTGTAATATGAAACCCGACTGGTTCCTGGGCATCGTGCGATACCGGAAAAGCCTCAATGGTAAATCCGGCAATATGAAAGGCCTGTTTTGTATCGATCAATTCATGACAACTATGCTCAACACTTCCTGCAAACCTGTTATTCAAAATTCCACGCCATGTGCCGTAAGTTGCATATACTGGTAAATTGTAAATTCGTGTCATGGCATTTAATGCCCTGATGTGATCGATATGGTCGTGGGTGATTACGATTCCCCTGATTTTTTCTATCTGTATTCCTATTGATTGTAGGGTTCTTTTTAAATGCTGTCCATTGATTCCGGCATCGATTAAAAAGCCATCATCCCCGTTTCCGATATAGTAACTGTTTCCGCTGCTCCCACTGCCCAAACTGCAAAATTCAAAGGTATCTGAAAATAATATGTCTGTCATGCTATTGTTAATTCTGTTCAAAGATAAGGGCTTCCTGCATTCATCCGGTGGATTCAACAAGAACTGTTGTATAGGTCTAATTGGTTACAAGGTTCTAACTAGCTGTGAATAAATAATTACACACTGAAATTACTTGTTTATTGCATGATATTTTTTTTGATGATTCGAATTATTTTCTGTTTTAAGGACTCAAAATGGAATATTCTTGAAAAATTGATCCGACATTTACAATTCAGTTGTATCTTTATTCCGGGTGAAATGACTTTTTTATACTGAAAAATACTACAGAGGAGATGAATTTATTCGGATTAGATCATAAATCTGGTATAGCTATGCTGGCAACTATTACTGCCTGGTTGATTGTGCTGATGGGTGTTCTGTCATTGTTTGGCTGGGCTTTTAACATCCAATGGCTTATAGGAGTTTGGAAGTCAGGGTATTTCCCTATTGCACCGGCAACTTCAATATGTTTCATTGTATTTGGAATCGTAATTATTTCAGGTATTTGTCATAAAGAGTATAAGTTTAGAAGATGGCTCCTGACCTGGTTGATTGTTTTTGTTTCAATTTATTCGGTGTTGGTTTTTTTGGTTTCCTTTCTGAAAATTGATTTCGCTTTTAATGAAATACTTTTTCCAGCCGAAAGCCTATCTACAAAGCTTCCGATTAACCGGATGTCTCCTTATACAGGCATTTTGTTTTTTTTGTGTGGCATATCCTTGCTTTTAAAGGTTTATTTTCATCGTGAAAAGATTGTGCTTCATATTGTGAGTGGTGTTGGATCATTGGTTGGCTTTGCAGGATTTGTCGGGCTTCTGGGGTATCTTTTCGGAACGCCTCTGCTTTATTCCGGCGATTTTATCCCACTTTCAGTAAATACTGCCATTGGGTTTCTGCTAATGGGAACATCCTTAGTCTGTTTGGGTGGTTCAAATACTTTTTTTGCCCGTCATTTTAGTGGCATGGCATCAAGTGCAATTGTTTTGCGCATATTTTTACCCATCATCATACTCGGTATTCTGACAGAGGCCATGGTTTTTGTCGTTCTTACCAATGTTTTTTTGATGAATCCGGCGGTGATTCTCTCTGTTTTAACTGTGATTTCGGTGGTAATAACAACCGTCGTGATCATTTCGGTTTCGAAATATGTTTTTAAAAAGGCCGATCAGGCCGAGATTGGTCGTAAAAAGGCAGAAGATATTATTCATTCGGAAAGAGTATTGCTTCGAACCCTGATTGATAATTTACCCGACACCATTTATGTGAAAGATTTCGATGCACGTAAAGTGCTGGCAAATAAAGCAGATATACTGGCCACCGGGCGTACCGATGAATCTGAAATTCTTGGTAAAACAGATGTTGAATTATTTAATGAACAGGATGGTAAACATGGCTATCTGCAAGATATGCAGGTGCTAAAAACGGGCAATCCGTTATTAAACCAGGAAAAAGAGTATATCGATAAATCAGGTAAAGTAAATTGGCTGCGAACCTCAAAAATACCGCTGTTAGATATCAACGGAAGCGTTGTTGGTTTGGTTGGTATTGGACATGATATTACATCGCGAATAGAACAGGAAGATCAAATGCTATTGATGACACATGCCTTACAAAGTTTGAATGATTGTATCAGCATTACTGATATTCATGATAAGATAATCTATGTAAATGATGCATTTTTAAGGACTTATGGTTACGAATGGTCAGAGTTGATAGGCCAGAATATCAAAATTGTAAGAAAGAAGGATCAGCAGGACGATAGTTTGGAACAATCGATACTTCCGGCGACATTGGTGTCGGGTTGGCATGGAGAAATTATCAATTGCAAAAAGGATGGAACCGAATTCTATGTTGAAATATCTTCATCACCTGTTCGCAACGAAAAGGGTGATATTATTGCGCTCTCAGGCATAGCTACTGATATTACAGGACGAAAACAGATGGAAGAGGCATTGCAAAAAAGCAAGGAGAGATACAGGGTTTTAATTGAAAATCAGGGTGAAGGGGTGGGGCAGGTAGATAACGATGAAATATTTACGTTCGCTAATCCTGCTGCAGAGCAGATTTTTGGCGTGAAAAAAGATGGGCTAATAGGTCATAATTTGAGTGAATTTGTTTCACAAGCATCAATGGAAATTATAAGTAAAGAATCCGCTAAACGTGCAAAACATGAAAAATCCTCTTACGAAATAGATATTGTAGGCGCAGATAATAAAAAGAGAAATATACTCGTGACTGCAACACCGCAGTTTGATGAGGAAGGTAATCACAAGGGAGCTTTTGGAATTTTCAGGGATATTACAGAAAGAAAAATAATAGAAACCCAGCTTGCCAAACAAACAGAAGAACTTAAAGAGTTGAATTTGACCAAGGATAAGTTTTTCTCTATTATTGCACATGATCTCCGAAGCCCTTTCAGCGCAATACTCGGGTTGTCAGGCTTACTCACCTCGTATTTCGATGACTATGACCGTGCGTCAATAAAAGAGAGTGTAGAGCAAATCGACAAGGCGTCAAAACAAGCCTTTAGCCTGTTAGAAAACCTACTTGAATGGGCCAGGTCACAAACCGGCAGGATGGATTATTCGCCTTCCAATTTTAACCTGGTCGATCTTGTGCATGAAACCATTTTGGTGGCTCAACCATTTGCAAATAAAAAAGGGATAAAATTGGAATCGGTTACTCCAATAAATACACTCATCAAGGCTGATCGGAACATGATTTATACAATACTTCGCAACCTGATTTCAAATGCCTTGAAGTTTACGCCACAGCATGGTAAAGTGACGGTGTCGATCAATGAAACGGTGGATAATATTGTTTTTTCTGTGGCCGATTCAGGTGTTGGTATCTCGCCTGAAAACATGGCTAAACTCTTTAAAATAGATGAAACATTCACCAATACCGGTACTGACAATGAACGCGGTACAGGACTTGGGCTCATTTTGTGCAAAGAATTCGTGGAGAAGCATCTTGGCCATATTTGGGTTGAGAGCACGCTTAAATCAGGCTCAATATTCTTTGTTCAAATACCTAAAACACTTTCAAACGAGCGCTGATACGCTGAAAAGTCTCATCTTTGTTTAAAATTCAAACAATAATTTTGTTTATGTCGTCACAATTCAATCCAAATGACCCGGCCTTGGGCAACGGAATTTTCGGTCTGCCCGAAGACCCGCAACAGGCAAAATATATCATTATCCCTGTTCCATGGGAAATGACTGTTAGTTATGGATCAGGAACCGCATTGGCTCCTCATTTTATTAAAGTTGCATCGGCGCAGGTCGATTTATACCATCCAAATAATCCGGATTTATATAAAGACGGAATTTTTATGGACGAATTTCCGGAAGAGTTTATCGAAAAACATGAGAAACTTCGCCTCGTTGCTGAAGAACTTATCGAAGATTTGGGATTGGAAGAGGCTACAATTGATAAAAAAAAGGCAAGCTCGCTTCAAACAATCATTGAAAAATTTACCGAAGAAGTGAATCAATGGCTGGGTGAAAGAATCAAATTCTGGCAGTCTCAATCAAAAGTTGTCGGTCTGTTGGGTGGTGACCACAGCATCCCGCTGGCCTACCACCAATTGTTGGCCGAAGAAGAAATCGAATACGGTATCCTGACCATTGATGCCCACCACGATCTTCGAAATGCGTATGAAGGGTTTAAATATTCGCATGCTTCGATTTTTTATAATGTGCTTAAAAATAAGAATATCAGTAAGTTGGTTCAGGTAGGTATTCGTGATTATTGTCATGAAGAGGTTGTGTATGTGAAATCTGATGAAATGAAATCAAGGATGAAGGTGTTCTACGACCGTGATATTCAATCGAGGAGATTTGAAGGTGAAAACTGGGCGAAATTATGCCGTGAAATGGTGGATGCCTTGCCTGAAAAAGTATACATATCCATTGATATTGACGGCCTCGATACAAAACTTTGCCCCAGTACAGGAACACCGGTTCCGGGCGGCCTCGAATACAACGAACTTACTTATCTGCTCGATCAGTTGAAAAAATCCGGTAAGCAAATTGTTGGCTTCGATCTGTGTGAAGTGGGATATAAAGACGATGACTGGGATGTGAATGTTGGTGCCAGATTGCTGTATCACCTTTGCTCGGTCTGCTGAATCTCATTGCCGATCTTAATTGCCATAAAGCAAGGTATTTGACTACCTTTGCCGAAACGTTTGATATTACTACAGATGACAACAAATTTCCCACCTTCAGCGCCTTCAGACGATGTAACCCATGTTGCATCAGGTGCCCCTAAAATAAATGTTTTAGCCGGCAAATTCAATACTCTGACCATTGTGAAGCAACTCGACTTTGGTGTCTATCTTGATGGCGGTTCACTTGGAGAGATACTGATGCCAACAAAATGGGTGCCCGAAGGAAAGGAAATTGGCGATGAAGTTGAAGTGTTTATCTATTTCGATTCAAGTGACAGACCGATTGCAACAACTATGAAACCAAAGGCTTGTGTGGATGAAGTTGCTTTTTTAATGTGTAAACAGGTAAATACGGTAGGCGCTTTTCTCGATTGGGGATTGGACAAGGATTTGCTCGTACCTTACCGCGAACAAAAAGCCCGTATGGTTGCCGGGAAGCAATATATTGTTTTTGTGTACCTCGATCCAATGGGTGGCCGTATTGCAGCGTCGGTGAAAGTGGAGAGATATTTGAGTTCAGAAAATGCAGATTATCAACCGGGAGATGAAGTAAATATCATTGTTTGGTGTAAAACCGAATTGGGATTTAAGGTGATCATAAACAACAAACATCAGGGCATTATTTATGCAAATGAGATTTTTAAGCCGGTTCAACCCGGTAGAAAATTGAAAGCATATGTTTCGAAAGTGCGTGAAGATGGTAAAATAGATGTTTCCCTTGAAAAACCCGGTTATGAAAAAGTGGATGAACTTTCACAGATTATTCTTACTCAGCTGATTAAAAACAATGGTTTTTTGGATGTTGGCGATAAGAGTGAGGCTGGTTATATTTACCATCTGTTTAATATGAGTAAGAAAAACTTTAAAAAGTCAATCGGCACCCTCTTCAAACAAAAGAAAATTATGATTGAGGAAGCTGGTATCAGATTGATTCCTGAATAGAAACCAACCCATTCAAATTCTTGTAACTATCACCTTATTCGTGCCAATGATTAGCTTCGTTGAGAATAGTTCACAGGTTCAATTAATCAAGGGCTGAATAGTTACGAATTCTTCGGTTTATTTGCTATTTGAAAGCCTGAATGCCTGTAATATCATTACCGGTAATCAACAAATGCACGTCATGAGTACCTTCGTAGGTGATCACTGATTCGAGATTCATCATATGGCGCATCATTGGGAAATCACCTGTAATGCCCATGGCACCGAGCATCTGTCGGGTCTCTCGTGCGACGGTAAGAGCCATAAAAACATTGTTTCGTTTTGCCATGGATATTTGGGCAGCAGTGGCTTTTCCAGCATCGCGGAGGGTGCCTAACCGCCAGGTCAACAGTTGTGCTTTGGTGATTTCAGTTAATGCTTCTGCGAGTTTCTTTTGTTGCAACTGGAAAGATGCAATTGGTTTACCAAACTGATGCCGTTCGAGCGAATAGTGTAATGCAGCATCATAACAGTCCATGGCCGCCCCAATGGCTCCCCATGCAATTCCAAACCGGGCCGAATTCAAGCACATCATCGGACCCTTTAAACCCTGAATGTTTGGGAGCATGTTTTCTTTGGGAACAATCACATCATCAAAAACCAATTCACCGGTAACAGAGGCACGTAACGACCATTTACCATGGGTTTCAGGGGCAGTAAACCCTTTCCAGCCTTTTTCAACGATCATGCCACGAATGATTCCCTGTTCATCTTTTGCCCACACGATGGCTATATCGGCAATGCTTGAGTTGGTAATCCAGAGTTTGGCTCCATTGAGTAAATAATGATCACCTAAATCTTTCACATGGCTTTCCATTCCACCCGGATCGGAACCGTGGTTTGGTTCGGTCAGTCCGAAGCAACCAATCATTTCGCCGGTCGCAAGCAATGGCAGGTATTTTTTCCGCTGATCCTCACTCCCAAAGGTGAAAATCGGATACATCACCAGTGATGACTGAACTGATGCCATCGACCGAATGCCTGAATCGCCACGTTCCAACTCCTGCATAATCAATCCATAGGCAGTGTGATCGAGACCTGCACCACCATACTGTTCAGGAATATACGGGCCAAAAGCCCCGATTTCTCCCATTTCTTTTACCAGATGCATTGGAAATTCAGCTCTGTTGGCATAATCTTCAATAATCGGTTTCACTGAACGATCAACCCATTCCCGTATTGCAGACCGGATAATTTTGTGTTCTTCGCTAAACAATTCGTCAACCTGATAATGATCTGGTGCTGTGTATTTTGTATTTCCCATGGCAGGCAATTTACATTGAATTTTTGTCAAATTTAGGATTTATTGAGATTCAATGGGTTGCCAATTTTCTGTTCACCGTTTTCACAGCTTCTTTGTATAAATCCGCATATCGAAATCAATAGAATTTCAACGAATAGGATTATTGGTGTGACTCCGGAAGCGTTTTCCAAAGTTGGTTTTTTAATTATAGCTCGAATGCTCAAACCATATCCTCATGTAGAATCGATCATGAATAATTTTTGAATGAGTATCGTTAAACAATAACCACCAAAAATTTATTATCCTTTTTTGTCAGCCTGAGCGGAGTCGAAGGCAACCGATGAAATCCGTTTTTGAAATGAAGTTAAGATTACTCATGTTTCGACTACGCTCAAAATGAAAATTCCTGATTATTCCTGAAATTGTAAATCTTAACTGATAGTCATATAATTTTATATGAGAAATTTCTCAATAAATGTAATTATTTTTGAACTTTTTCAAGAGTCGACCTTAAATTCAACCATAGCCTATGATTCCTTTTTCAAATAAAGAAACAACAGATTACTACAACCAAACATTGAATCATTATACCTTGTGGTGGAAATTGTCGGGAGCCATGGCATTGCATTTTGGCTTTTGGTTGCCAGGTACAAAAACATTTGTGGAAGCATTACGAAACACAAACCGGGAAATGGCCTGGATTGCCGAAATTTGTCCTGACCATTTGGTATTGGATGCTGGTTGTGGGGTGGGTGGTGCAGCATTTTACCTTGCCAAAAACTTTGGATGCAACGTAACTGGTATAACACTGAGTCAAAAACACCTTGATTATGCCGAAAAATCCCGACAGTCATCAAACGAAAAGGATTTAATTGTGTTTGATTTACAGGATTTTACGAAAACAACTTTCCGTGATAATACTTTTGATTTTGTTTGGGCTTGTGAAAGCTTGTGCCATGCTGATCTTAAAACCCAATTTATTGATGAAGTGTTTCGCGTGCTCAAACCTAGTGGTAAACTTATTCTCAGCGATTATTTCCTGTCAGAAAAAGGGATTGAAGACAAAAACAGATACATTCGAAACTGGGGTGAATCATGGGCAATAAGTTCGTTCATCACGGAAACAAATTTCCTGAACGAAATAGTGCGGTGCAACTTCCGGATTCTGCAAAATCTTGACTTTATGAAAGAAATTTTGCCTTCATCAAAACGTATGTATCTGGCTTATCTGTTTGGGATCATTCCTTCAAATGTATGCAACCTGACGCACAACACTTCAAGGTTCGTAAAAACGCATTACCTTTCGGGGAAGCACCAGTAAAAGGCACTGAAAGAGAATCTATGGAATTACCATATTATCTTTGCATAAAAAATTTGAAATGTAATAACCTTTAAAAAATAATATTGATGAAAAAAAAACTTCTCGCTGCGCTATTGTTTGGTCTTACTTATTCATTGACAGCCCAAAACAGTCCTGCTGTCTATGACTCAACATTGGCAAAATCGGTTGGCGCCGATGCCTATGGGATGAAAAATTATATTTTTGTTTTGCTGACGACAGGAGACTCAATTGTCAGCGATAAAAAAGTAAGAGACTCACTTTTTGGCGGACATATGCAAAATATGATTCGCATGGAGGAGATGGGGAAACTTGTAGTTGCTGGTCCTTTTCATGACAACACCAACGCATGGGAAGGGATATTTATCCTGAATACGACAGATATGGAAGAGGCAAAATCGCTGTTGCAATCCGACCCGGCAATTGCCAATCATTTGCTTAACACAAGTATGGTTCCCTGGTATGGAAGCGCCGCCATGATGAAGATTTCACAGATTCACGCCAGAATTCAGAAGGAAAGTTTTTAATTAATTGGCTTTGTTCGGTTGGGTAAAATTCAGATTAACTTTAACGGTTTATTACAGGGAAATTTATATTTGATTTATCATAACTTACATGAGAAAACCATTAACGATCGTTGTGTTCTTCTTCATTTCATTCCTCCATTATCACTTATTTGCTCAAAAAACTGAATTCAGGGTGATTGGTTATGTTCCTAACTGGATAGAAGTCAGTGCTTTTGCCAATGGTTTCGATTTTTCACGGGTAACCCACATCAATTATGCTTTTCAGAACCCTGATGCAAACGGTAACCTGATTGAAAGTAATACCGGACTTACAACATTGGTCAACAAGGCACATGAAAACAATGTGAAAGTGCTGGTATCACTGGGCGGTGGCTCGGCTGCCGGCGGAACAACTCTCACCAATTACCAGAATCTCATCACTACTTCCGAAAAAAGAGCCGCTTTCATTCATAAGATTGCACTTTATTTAAAACAGTTCAGTCTCGATGGCATCGATGTGGATGAAGAAGGCCCAGCGATCAACTCAAATTATGGCCCGTTTATTAAACAACTAACTGATTCGCTGCGCCCGAAAGGGTATTTGATTACTGCAGCAGTTGGATGGGGTGGAGGTAGTATTCCGAACGCAACTTTGCGTCTGTTCGATTTCATCAGCCTGATGTCTTACGATTATACCGGTTATTGGGATCCTTCAAATCCCGGTCAACATTCACCCTATTGGTATGCACAAAGCATGATCAACGAATACATCGGGCGCGGAGTTGACAAAAACAGTATTGCCTTGGGAGTGCCTTTTTACGGATATGGCTTTTATAATGAAACAGGTTACCAGGCGTATAAAGACATTATTTCCCGCTTTCCAAATGCTTATACGATTGATAAAGTGAGCGATACGGTTTATTACAATGGCACTAATACTATTCGTAAAAAGACAACATTAGCGTTGACAAAGGTGGCTGGTATCATGATCTGGGAGCTTTCCCTCGATATGGCGGGTGAAAAATCATTACTGAAAGTTATAAACGAAACGATTGATTCAATAGGCTTTAACGGAATAGATGACCAGGAAATTACTTCTGAATTGCGTTTGTATCCAAATCCGACCTCGGATTACCTTGATATTGAGGTGGTCTCAGTTGGGAATGTATATGTAAGCGTTGAAATTGTTGATATAGCTGGACGAGTGGTCATCAATCAACCCATTGATTTGTCCTACGATCGTTCAGTGAGGATGGATGTTTCTGTTCTGGAAAATGGACTGTATATCTGCCGATGTTTAACTGTTGATCATGCAGTTTCGGGCATTTTTATTAAAAAGTAATCGAAATAATCAGGAAATAGTTGTAATATTTTGAGGAAGTATGTTATGAAACTACCCGGATTATTGGTTTTCTGTTTTCAGTTTATGGGTTTTATTGCTGGTTTTAGTCAGCCAAAAAACCATGAAATTGGGATTGAAGGTGGACCTGATACACGCATCCTATATGGAAATGAGGTACTCAATTCGTTTCATCATTTGTCAGTAGGATATAGTGGAGGATTGTTTTATCAATACAATCATGACAGGATCCTTTCGCTGAGAAGCAATATTTCCATTGAAAGGAAAGGCTCTGTTTGGAAAGGTCCTACGGTAGATGGTGGAGGTCAGCAAAATTTATCAACGGAAGTACATCTTAATTTTCAGTATCTAACGCTTCCATTGCTTGTGCGTGCAACCTTTGGAAACAGCATGAAATTCGTTGTAAATGCAGGGCCATACATAGGTTTTTTACTCCAACAAACCGAAGTATTCAAAGGAACAGACGGTCAATCGTATCGCAGTAATAACACCTCATTGTATAAACGTTTTGATTGGGGTATTTCAGCAGGATTGGGTTTGTCGTTTCCGATATCCGAACAATTTTCATTAAGTATGGAATTGCGCGACAACCTAGGGCTTTATAATATTGCTTCCGGGAAGGTCATCAATAATGGAACCATTAAAAATAATTCAACTAATTTTCTATTTGGTATGGCTTATAAGTTTGGAAAGCTGACAGCACCAAAATAATAATTAAGTATTTGGGAGTATCTCAAAGAATCATTTGATTGATTGACAATGATTTACTGTTTATTAATAAAATATTCTATCAAAATTGTTTTGCTAATGGTATCTCTGTTCTCGTTAAGAATAATGCTTGAAGTCAAACCGATGTTTTTTGTATAAATCAAAATTGAGGTATCTCCTAAAAGAGGGCCATAAACCCAATGTCCTTTTACTATCAGGATTGAGTCATGATTTTTATCAATGGTTTTTTGTACAACTTCTTTATGTTCCGTAAAATCTCCATATCTGGTATCCATCCATTCTGAGAATGTATTCCCGACCTTTTCTGAAAGGAAATTATTCAAACGATAATAATCTCCATATGGCGCACCATGATATTCAAGCGCTTGATATTGATATATTGGCTGGCCATTCAGAAAAGGGACCTTTACCGGATTTGAATATTTTTTGTAGGAACTGCCATCTTCATTATGATGCACCCCCATATAATAATTATGTATCTGGTAAGTAGCTGCCGTACTATCGATATATACAAATTGATCATCTTTCAGATACTTCCAATATGAACCCGGATAAACAGGGAAATAGCTTTTTGGTTGCAGTATAAAGATAATGTCATCAGAGTTGATTTCTGGATTTTTAGTACATCCAGTTATGAAAAGTAGAAGGAAAAGAGAAAAAATATTTTTTTTCATGAACAAGCGATTTCTATTGCAAAATCAATGCAAATTTAATTAATTAAAAATTAGGTGATCATTTGCTTTGGGTATAAAAAAATTTTGCGTGTTTTCATTAAAAAGTAATTGAAATATTCAAGAAATAATTTCAATATTTTGTGGAAGTCTATTATGAAATTACCAGGATTATTGGGTGTTTGTTTACAATTTTAGGTTTTTTATGGGTACATAACAGGAAAGAAATAATCTGATAAAGGCATATATGGTGATATTAATATATCACGTTTTTTATTTCACTGATTTTATTTTCTCTTTCAAACGAAAATGTCTTGTCCAGTAAACTACATAATGTATACAATTCCAATGATTTACTCAACAATTTTTTGGAATCAACTGTTGGTATTTGCATACCAGACTCCTTCAAAATATCTGCGAGCATCTCGATGTTTTGTACATTCAGTCCATAGAAAGTGCTAATGTATTGCGCTGTTTCGGACCCGTTCAATGCAATCAATTGATCCAGACTGAGTCCGGTTTCGGTGTAAAGTAATTCCTTTTCTGCGATGAACTGATTTTCGATGGTGAGCGCAAGTTTTTCTCCGGAACCCTTCATTCTGTTCAGAATAGCCCTGAGAACCAACCCGATTTTCTCGATTTCCCGAAGCAAAAAGTCTTTCTGTTCCATGGCTCGTTTATTCGACTCTTCGGTATGGATGCGCTTCAGTGTTGAATATCACCTTGTAAAAATCTAGTTTGCCTGATTCATCGAATAAGAGATAGACATATTTCAAGGTCTCGGCAAAGAAGAAACTTTCCATATTATATATGTCTACCCATTCTTGAAACGTAAATGTAACTATATATGCGCTGTTTTTCAAATATTGTATCAATTAAACTGAACACAGAATATTTACTCAAGTCAGTTTACTAAAACTTAAATAGTAATTCATTGTTTAGTGCATCAGTATTGTGTTATAAGATGACACTAAATTGCAAAATATCTTCAAATATTAGCACTCAAACCCTTGATATTAATAAGAAAATTACCTTAAAGACAGATGCTAATTATATAAATATTTTGAACGAGCTATTGATTTTTAAAGACTTTTATCTTATCTTTATGCCAACTATATATTGGAGGCAAAAACAGCGGATTCTTATTGATGAAAAAATAGGAGTAAAACTAATCTTTAAAATCCCATAATATGAGAACAATTACTATTTTATTTTCAGTACTAATTTTTTGTATTGGTAATCCTATTACTGCACAAGTTGAACCTGGCAGCGTAATTGAAGAAAATCTTGATGCTTATCTTGCAACACCGACAACAAATCATGTTAAAGAAATTCCAGTTGTTGTTATAAGGTATCTCCCAACAATTGATGGATTTAATATAGATGTTGCACAGGCAACTGATTATTGGAATTTGGGATATATTTCACTTGATGATTTAAAATTTAACATTGATAATTATGACAAAAGAGCAAAATTTTCTCTAGAAGAAGGCAGTAGATATCATGGATATCAAGATGCAAATTCAGTTTCATATTTAGGGTACAAGGTCATAAAATACTTAACTGTCTACAGACAAATTTATATTAGTAATTTTGTGATTGGATCAGAAGGCGGTGAAGATTTATATCAACCAGATTACAATCTAGAATTTGATGAGCTTAATCTTACAAATTATTTAAATGATAATCATGTTCAAGAGGTATGGCTTTGGTATGGGGAAGCCGCCAGACCTAACTGGCCTTCGTATGATCCAGAAATACATGGAAATATCGCGAAATATGTTACTTTCGTAGAATCTAATATGGCAAGTCCAACAACAGGGGACATTTCAAATAGCAATCGAATTCCAAATGATTTATATATATTAGACAATACATATGTAGTGTATAGCTATAATTTCAGGAGATCACAAGCTGAAGCAGTTCACAATCACGGTCATCAATTAGAATCTATTTATAATTATACAGCAAATAGACAAGATGGGAACATTGGCTTATTTGTGCAAAATTTTTGTGGTTGGGGAGACAATAACTATACAATACCTCCGATAGGCAGAGCTGGCGATTGTCATCATCCGCCAAATACAACAGAAGGTTATGATTATCTAAATCCAACATTAGTTGCGAGCGATATCGAAAATTGGATACCTTCAGGAGGCCCAACAACATTAGTAAATGTTGATACATGGGGTGATTTGGTATTTAACTGGCCTGGAGTACCTGATTTTATTCAAAGAATAGAATCTCAATGGTATATTTATTGGATGCAAAATATGCCTGGGCGAAACAATAATATTCCATACTACACCAATGAAATGACAAATTGGTGGCTATTTACCTCAAGTTGGGATTCATGTTATAATTATAATATTGGTTTATATGGTGCAGTAAATCTATTGCCTGATGATCCCGGAATAATTTCTGGTTTAACAACAGTGTGTCAAGGACAAACCTCAGTAATTTACACAGTTCCTGTAATATTTGACGCTACTTCATATATTTGGACATTGCCTGGTGGTGCAACAGGATCAAGTACAATAAACAGCATTACTGTAAGTTATGGTTCATCAGCAATTTCGGGAAACATAACGGTTAGGGGACATAACAATAATGGTGATGGCCTAGCAACATCATTGGCAATTACTGTAAATCCTTTACCTGCCAGTGCCGGAGCAATCTCAGGACTAGCATCCGTTTGTCAGGGACAAAACGGTGTAACCTACACAGTACCTGCAATTGCCGATGCCACATCTTACATTTGGAATTTGCCCAATGGTGCCACTGGAACAAGCACAACAAACAGCATTACCGTTAATTATGGTTCATCAGCAGTCTCCGGAAATATTATGGTAAATGGCCATAATGACTGCGGTGATGGTGCGATTGCAACTTTGGCAATTACAGTAAATCCCTTACCTGCGAATGCCAGTACAATCTCAGGACCAACGACCGTTTGCCAGGGGCAAACCGGTGTAACCTACACAGTACCTGCAATTGCCAATGCTATATCTTACATTTGGACATTGCCCGGTGGTGCCACCGGAACAAGTACAACAAACAGTATTATCGTTAATTATGGTTCATCGGCAGTCTCGGGCAATATTATGGTAAAAGGGCATAATGATTGCGGTGATGGTGCTGCCTCTTCTTTGGCGATAACAGTAAATACTGTACCCACCAATGCCGGTACAATCTCAGGAGCAACGACTGTTTGTCAGGGGCAAAACAGTGTAACTTACACAGTACCGGCAATTGCAAATGCTACATCTTACATTTGGACATTACCCGGTGGGGCTACCGGAACAAGCACAACAAACAGTATTACCGTTAATTATGGTTCATCGGCAGTCTCAGGTAATATTACGGTAAAAGGGCATAATGATTGCGGTGATGGTACCGAATCTTCTTTGGCTATAACAGTAAATACTGTACCTGACAGTGCTGGTACAATCTCAGGGCTAACGACCGTTTGTCAAGGGCAAAACAGTGTAATCTACACAGTACCTGCAATTGCTAATGCCACATCTTACATTTGGACATTACCCGGTGGGGTCACCGGAACAAGCACAACAAATAGTATTACCGTTAATTATGGTTCATCAGCAGTCTCGGGCAACATTACGGTAAAAGGGCATAATGATTGCGGTGATGGTGCTTATTCAATTTTACAAATTACAGTAAATGAGACCCCTGTAACTCCTATTATAACTGAAAATATTTTTATATTACATTCAGATGCTCCGAATGGTAATCAATGGTATAATGAAAATGGCTTGATAGATGGTGCTATTTATCAGGACTATGCTGTTACATCGAATGGCGATTATTACGATATTGTGACAATAAATGGATGTAGCTCAGACGCATCTAATATAATCACTATTGTAAATGTAGGTATTGAGTTTACAGTAAAAAATAGATCCACCAAAGTTTATCCAAATCCTGTTGCAGATGAATTAATTATTGAATTAGAAGGTAATAAGGAAAGTGTAAACTTTGAAATTTTGAATTCAATAGGTCAAGTTATTCTCAAAGGTAATTTGATTGAAAAAACAATCGTGCAAACACACAGCTTTTCCCTTGGTCTGTACTTAATAAAACTTTCCAATGGTAGTTCTTATGAGTTTAAAAAGATTGTAAAAGAATAAATCGGACTTTAGCCTGTTTTGCATGGGGTAAAGTCACGGTTGAGGCATCATCATGCTGTTTGGAAAAAGGATTGTATATCTGCACATGTTTAATTGTTGAACAAACAATTTCGTGTGTTTTATTAAAAGTAATCGAAATAATCAAGAAAAAGTCTCATTATTTTGAGGAAGTCTGTTATGAAATTAACGGGATTATTGGCTCTCTGTTTTCAGGTTTTGGTTTTATAGCTGGTTTTGGTCAATCAGAAAACCATAAAATTTCGATTGTAAGGTAGTACAACACAGAATGAGATGTATTGCTCAGTTTCGGACCCGTTCAATGCAATCAATTGATCCAAACTGAGTCCGGTTTCGGTGTAAAGTAATTCCTTTTCTGCAATGAACTGATCTTCGATGGTGATCGCAAGGTTTTCTCCGGAACCCGTCATTCTGTTCAGAATAGCCCTGAGAACCAACCCGATTATCTCGATTTCCCGCAGCAAAAAGTCTTTCTGTTCCATGGCCTATTTATTCAATTCTTCGGTATGGATGCGCTTCAGTGTTGAATATCACCTTGTTAAAATCTAGTTTGCCTGATTCATCGAACAAAAGATAGGCATATTTCAAGGTCTCGGCAAAGAAGAAACTCTCCATATAATCGCGTTTCTCTTTTGTTCGAACATCCTTCAATGCAGCAAACGCAAGATCTGTGCGGCAATAAGTGATGAGGTTTTCAAACATCGATTTCCCCATTTCGAGATATTTTTCATCATGTGTATATTGATAAAGGTAATATGCGCTTTCAAAGTTTTCAGGTCGCAAAATATACGATCCGTTTTCGACTTCCATGGTGCTGTAATTCATCGATTCGGGTTCAATACCATGCAACATCCACATGAGGTAATTTGATTGTTGCAGGTCTGCTGCCCGTTTCAGGTCGCCATGCATAGCAAGTGTGCCTGCGAAAAATGCGTCCAGCGCACCATAGGTTGTTGATATCCTTTCACCTGTGTACATCTCAGCCTGCCCGTACCACAATCCATTGGGTTTCTGGTCGGCCAGATAATTGTTTACAGCTTCAATGGTCGGGGTCCACATCGATTGTAAAGTACTGTCATTGAATAGTATGGCTCCTTTTAGCATATATTCTAGGTAGGAATCAATACAACCTGATATGTGACTGACAGGATTGGTTATCTCTCCTGTTTCAACATTGATTCCCTCAGCTGTAAGGTTGAGTGATGAACGAAAGGAATACAGCGCTGTCATCGCTTTCATTGCAGTTTGATAATAGATTGGGTTGCCGGTGTGTTTGCTTAAAATGCCATATTCGACAAGATAAGTTCCGATTTCTGCCGGATTGGAAATTGGACCGGATGTTGCACCAGTTTTAAGATTTACATAGCGGTAAGGCATCCCGGTAGGGGAGTTGAAAGCTTTCATCAGGCGTTTGGCCATATCTTCAGCCAACACAAGAAATCTTTTGTCGCCATCGAGTTCATAGGCCGACAATAATCCGGCAAATATGCGGATGGAAACTTCGAAATTTTGCACTTCCATATCCACATCAAAGTTAAGTTTGGCGAAAATCAGTTCCTTGGTTTCACTGGCTTCTTCCGTCAGATCCATCAAAATCATCGTATCGAAAGCATCTACAGGTGTCATCAACAGCGATTGTTTATACCAGTTGTGGCCTTGTTTGCTCAATGGTTTAAGGGCATCATATCCCCATGCGTAGGTTTTATATCCGTTCCAGGCGTGAAGAAACTCAGCCCTGACAAGTTCGGCCATTTCTAATTTTTCGATTGATTGGGCACTTTCTGGCGTCTGGCTGGGGCTGATTGTTGTTTGAGCAACAAGTGCAGCTGTATTGGACATGCTTACAATGAACGCAATTAAGTATAGAAAGGACGATCTCATTTGTAGGTATTTATATTTACGAAGGTATAAAGTATTCCGAATTCATAGATTTAATTTATCATTGTTTCATTTGCAAAAATCTTAACAAACCATGACTTTTCGTCAACAATATTGTCACCTGTTTTCAAATTATTTAGATTGAATTTAAGTTTTCCTCAATCGATTTCCAATCACTTTAAGTTTATAACTTTGAGGCAATTTTAAAAATCATATGTATATTTTTTTGTAATATTTCTTGATTCGAGGAGTTAATTGTATAACAAAATAAACACTTAAAAATTAATATTTTATGTCAAAAAGAACTATCGTAGCCTTGCCTGGCGACGGCATTGGAAAAGTAGTATTGGATGAAGCCATTCGCGTGCTGGAGGCAGCAGGCTTTGAAGCTGATTATGTTACCGGAGATATCGGCTGGGAATTTTGGTGTAAGGAAGGCAATCCGTTTCCGCAACGTACCATTGATCTGATCGAGAAACACAAAATCTGTCTTTTTGGAGCGATTACATCCAAACCAAAGGATGCTGCTTTTGCTGAACTTTCGCCTGAACTGAAAGAGAAAAACCTTGTTTATTCGAGTCCGATTGTGAGCCTTCGGCAGCATTTTGGACTTGATATTTGCATGCGTCCAACCAAATCATACATTGGCAATCCGCTGAATTTCATCCGCAGAGGTGCGAATAATACGATCGAAGAACCTGCCGTTGATGCTGTTATCTTCCGTCAGAACACCGAAGGATTATATGGTGGCGTAGAGTGGTCCAATCCTCCTGCCCAAGTATATGATGCTTTGATGACACATCCGAAATTCAGACAAAATTTTGGCAGCCATCCAAAAGAAGAAATCTCAGTGTCAACACGTATTTTCACGAAAAAATTCACAACACGAATATTGCGTGCCGCTTTTGAACATGCCCGTAAATATGGATATAAATCAGTTACATTGTGCGAAAAACCGAATGTGATTCGTGAAACCAGCGGTATGATGTACAAACTGGCCCAGGAAATTCAAAAAGCTGATTATAAAGAAATTGAACTCTGGAACACCAATATCGATGCCCAGATGATGTGGCTTACCAAAAACCCTGAAGATTATGGTGTGATTGTAGCCGGTAATATGTTTGGTGATATCGCATCTGACGGTTTTGCAGGTCTGATCGGTGGACTGGGGTTTGCTGCTTCAGCTCAATTCAACCCCGATTCAGGTGTTGGCGTTTTTGAACCAACACACGGTTCAGCACCCAAATATGCTGATTATCCTGTTTCTATCGTGAATCCAATTGCCATGATTGAGTCGGCTTGTATGATGCTCGATTATATTGATGAGCAACCTATCGCTGCAAAAATCAGAAAATCAGTGGCCGAAGTCATTGCAGAAGGCAAAGTACGTACTTATGATATGATGAAAATGACTGGTCGTCCGGATGTTATTGCCAGAGGTGCAGCAAGTACCCAGCAGATGGGTGATGCGATCATTGCAAAACTTTAAGTTGGAAATGGGTTGGTAACGACCCATACTTATTTGTCCCGATATCTACATTTTAATAATATAAAACGAAGAGAATATGTCACATATTGAAATAAAAAAAGAATTTCTTGAGCAGGCACGTGAATTATGGCCTGAATTGGAATGGATTACTGATGTTGAACTCCGTGAACAGACAACACAAACCTGGGCATTGGCACTTCAAAAAAGTGTGCTTACTCCCAATGATTTAAATACTATACCGTTTACTTTGTTATGTGGTCCCGATCTGAAAGTTACTTTCATGGGCCACAAAAGAGCGGTGGTTCATATCGCGAAAGACTGTGGTGATCAAATGAATAAGTTTTTCAAAATCGATCTGCCTGTGGATATGGATGTATTGATTGCCGGTGCAATCCTTGCTGATGTTGGTAAATTGCTCGAATATGAGTTGAAAGATGGAAAAGCTGTTCAGGGTGCCTATGGTAAATACCTTCGTCATCCGTTTTCCGGTGTTTCGTTGGCTGAAATGTGCCATGTTCCCGCTTCGGTTTGCCATATTATTGCCACCCATGCGGGTGAAGGCAATATGGTGAAACGATCGACAGAAGCTTATGTGGTACACCATGCTGATTTTATGACCTTTGAGCCTTTCAGAGAACGATTAAAACTGTAAGGTTAAGTTCATCAATAGGTTGCAATCACGTCGAATTCAAATGATTCTTCAACTATCATTATCTGTTTAAAACGAATTTTATGAATATTATTGAAAAAATACTCGCTAAACATAGTAACAAAGCCCTGGTAAAACCGGGTGAAATTGTTGATATTTTCATTGATGCACGTATCGCCCGTGACTTTGGCGGTGCGAATGTGGTCAAAAATATCGTCAATAATGGATTGACAGTCGCTGATCCTTCACGCACTTTCTTCACTTTTGACTGTAACCCAACAGGTTCCGACCAGAAATATGCTGCAAACCAGCACTATTGCAGGTTTTTTGCCCGCGAAAACAATATCAGGGTATATGATATTGATGCCGGTATAGGAACACATATTGCCATTGACCACGGATTGGCATGGCCGGGAAGCACCTTGGTTTCAACCGATTCTCATGCCAATATTCTTGGTTCCATTGGTGCTTTCGGACAAGGTATGGGTGATCAGGACATCGCTGCTGCCTGGGCGAAAGGTAGTTTATGGTTTAAGGTTCCATCTTCCGTCAAGTTGGTTTTCAACGGTGAGCTTTCGAAAAATGTTTCAGCCAAAGATTTCGCGTTGAATTTGCTTAACATATTTGGAGCCAATAAATTACTTGGTTATTCTGTTGAGTTTTATGGTGATGCCATTGATAAGCTTACTATGGATCAGCGTATTACCATCGCTTCTATGGCTACTGAAATGGGCGCCATCATCTTTTTATTTCCTCCTAATGAGGATGTTTATAAATTCTGTGAGGAAAAAACCGGACGCAAAATTGAACGTATTGATGCCGATGCCGATGCCCAATATGACGAAGTAAAAGAAATTGATGTCGCAGGTTTTGTTCCCATGCTGGCCCGTCCAGGGAAACCTCATGACAATGCTGGCGTTTCAACCGAATTGGGTAAAAAGATTGATTCAGCATTCATCGGAAGTTGTACCAACGGCCGTTTGGAGGATCTTCGTATCGCTGCAGGAATCCTGAAAGGAAGAAAAATAGCCCCTGGTGTGGTACTGAAAGTTGTTCCATCAACGGATATCATCTGGATGCAAGCCATGGAAGAAGGTCTTATCAAGATTTTTAAAGATGCGGGAGCCATTGTTTCCAATGCCGGTTGTGCCGGTTGTGCAGCTGGTCAGGTTGGACAAAATGGTCCGGGTGAAGTGACATTGAGCACAGGAAACCGGAATTTTGAAGGCAAACAGGGAAAAGGATTTGTTTATCTTGCCTCGCCGGCTATTGTAGCGGCATCTGCTGTTGCGGGTGTGATTACTACACCTGACAATATTCCGGCTGAAGCAACTTTGTTTGTAAAACCTTTGACTTCTTCATTCACAATGGCCTTGAAAAAAGAAGTTCAGGATGATAAGCCGCTCACGGTTGAAGGTCGAGTGTGGGTGATTTTGAAAGATGATATCGATACCGATATGATTTTCCATAATCGTTATCTCACAATAACCGATATCAAAGAGATGGGTCAATACGCTTTTGACAATCTGAAAGGCTACGAAGATTTTGCTAAAAAAGCCCAGCCCAATGACATTGTGATCACTGGTAAAAACTTTGGTGCCGGCAGTTCACGTCAGCAAGCGGTTGATTGTTTTGCCGCTTTGGGTATTTCCTGCATCCTTGCTGAGTCGTATGGTGCTATTTATGAGCGAAATGCCATCAATGCTGCTTTTCCGATATTAACCTATGAACCAACACTGTTGCAGACAATTGAACTGAAAAATGGCGATCATATCCGGGTTGATATGGCGGGAGGTAAGGTTACAAATTTGGCTAATGGCAAAACTGCTGATATCGACAAATTTACTGATGTCCAGATTGAGATTTATCGCAACGGAGGACTTTTGTAATAGTGAATAGTGATAAGTGAATAGTTAAGCAATGATTATTGTGATAAACAAATTGCTAAATAGTTCACATTGTAGTACATACTTAAATTTTTAATTGTACATCACTTTCGACTTTAAAACTTTGTGAACTTTAAAACTTTATGAACTTTATAACTGATACAATATGGGAAAAACATTTGCAGAAAAGATTTTGGGTGCTCCGGCAGGGGCCATTGTTTTCAGAAAACCCGATATCGTATTAACGCACGATAATACCGCCAGTATCCGCAAGACATTTGAGAAGATGGGCGGAACAGAACTGTTCGATGCGGATCAGTTGCTGATAACCCTTGATCACAATGCGCCTCCAACCGATTCAAAGTTGGCGAATGATTATGAGTCGATCCGCACTTTTGCACGGGAGAAGGGTATTTCTAAATTTCATGCTGCCGGCGACGGAATCTGTCACCAACTCATGGCCAATTATGCCCGTCCGGGAATGATAATAGTTGGAAGCGATAGTCACACGTCGACAGCTGGGGCCTTCAATGCAATGGCTGCCGGAATCGATCGAACTGAATCGGCCGGATTGTGGAAAAAGGGTGAAACCTGGTTTCGTGTTCCTGAATCACTGAAAATCACACTTACAGGGAGGCTGAAGAAAGGTGTCTTTGCCAAAGACCTGAGTCTGTGGATTATCGGAAAAATTGGAACAGATGGTGCCAATTATATGTCAATCGAGTTTCATGGCGATGGTGTCGGAACACTGAGTATATCTGAGCGTATGACACTTACCAACCTGGCTTCAGAAATGGGTGCCAAAAATGCTGTATTTCCAGCAGATAAAGTACTTTGCGATCATCTCGGTGGTGAACAGCCAAATGCTGTTTGGGCTGACAAAGATGCTGTTTATGAAAAGGAAATGATTATTAATCTGGATGAAATATTCCCTGTTGTTGCCGCTCCCCACAGTCCGGAAAATATTAAATCACTTTCGGATGTTCAGGGCACCAAATTGAATCAGGGAGTGATCGGAACCTGCACCAACGGACGGTTGGATGATATTATGATTGCTGCTGAAATCCTCGATGGAAAAACGATTGCAGATGATTTTCAATTATTGGTCATTCCGGCTTCAAAGGATATTTATCTGCATGCCATTGAAAACGGTTCCATTGCAAAACTAATGAAAGCCGGGGCAACCATACTTGCATCCTCCTGCGGACCTTGCCTGGGAACAGGACAGGGGATACCTGCCGATGATTTCACGGTTATTTCGACCGCCAACCGGAACTTCAAAGGCCGGATGGGAAATAAAAATGCTTCCATTTATCTGGCAAGTCCTGCATCAGTAGCGTATTCATCAATCTTTGGTGCAATCACAGATCCACGTGGTATTCAAAGTAAAGATGTATTTGATTCAACCATTTTGGTTGCAACTACAGTTTCAATTCCAAAAACTGAAAACAGAAAATTAGGCAAGGTTTGGCATTTTGCCGATGCGGATAACCTCAATACAGATCAGATGTTTGCCGGAAATCTGACTTATAGTGTGTTAAGTTCAGATCCTGTTGCAATTATGCCACATCTTTTCAAAGGATTTGATGAGAGTTTTGCTGAAAATGTGAAGGAAGGTGATATCATTATGGCTGGTGACAATTTTGGATGCGGCAGTTCTCGCGAACATCCTGCGGTTGGTTTGGCCCACGCAGGAGTAAAAGCAGTCATCTGCAAATCGGTGAACCGCATATTCTATCGTTCATCAGTGAATCAGGGACTTCCGATTCTGGTTGTGCCTGATGCTGTAAATAACTACAAACCTGGTGATGATGTTGATGTTGACTTTACAAAAGGACAGATAAGTATCAACGGAAAAATCTTCGGCTTTGAACCACTTCCGGAGCAATTGGTAGCCGTGTTTGAAGCAAAAGGATTGGTTAATTATTTGAAAAACAATTAGTTGAATATTTAGTAGTGTTTTCTTAGCCTGAATGGAAATACAGCCTTACAAGAGCTGATAATTCATGGCTAAAGCGTGTTTCTTCTGATGTTGTTATCTCCCAACCTGAAATATGGGTTAATACGAATTGGTAAAAAATTGAATGATTTTTATTCTAATTTTAACCCCGGCTTTCAAGCCGGGGTTAAAAATTTTATGAAATTCAAGGCTTTAGCCATGATATGTTAATATAAATACGCAATCCTATGTCATACGTCAAAGTAATGATTCATGCAGTTTGGGGAACAAAAAACAATCAAAATTTAATTTCATCTGAAGTCAGACCCATTCTAATTGATCATATCAGGGAAAATGCTAAAGCGAAAGGCATTTTTATTGATACCCTCAATTCGCAGCCAGATCATGTTCATTGTTTGTTTGCATTAAATGCTGATATGGCACTTTCAAAAGCGCTGAATTTGATGAAAGGAGAATCATCCTTTTGGGCTAATAAACAGCATATTATTAACTTTCATTTTGGGTGGGCTAATGATTATTTTGCGGCTTCTGTGAGTGATTCTCAATTAAATAAGGTTCGAGACTACATTCGAAATCAGGATGAGCATCACCGAAAAGAAACTTATACTGATGAATATAATAAATTCATGAATTCTTATGGATTCGAGATTCATGGCTAAAGCCTGTTGCTTCCGGTGTTGTATTCCCCGACCTGAAGGTCGGGGTTAATCTAAAGTGAGTTGAATTCTAATTCTTTTCTAACTTTTCAACTTGTGTTACTCCACCTCCCAAACCGTATCAATGATAGTTCCATCCACCCATTTGATAACTGCTACCGGTTTATTGGTGAATGTTGGTTTCTCGGGAATACCGCAGATGGCTTCCCCTTCATCCTTCAATTGTTGAATGGTTTTTATAGGTAAATTACTGTTTTTCATTTTTTCAATGAGATCGGTTCGCAGCGGGTTAATCGCAATACCTCTTTCTGTTACGATCACATCAATAAGTTCGCCGGGACCACAAATGGTTGTCACTTCATCGCGGATGACCGGGATTCGGTCGCGGAATAAGGGTATCGGTAAAATTGTGCATTTTGAGAATAAACAATTTTGCCAGCCTCCTATTCCATGTAGCAACACACCATCAGAGTGTGTAACAACATTGGCGTTAAAATTTAAGTCAACTTCCGTTGCCCCCAATATCACTACATCAACCTGCGTTGCGAAATTTCCTTTGCCATGATAATTATAACTGGTGAACGGACTGGTGTTCAGATGGCCTTCATTTTCGCGCATCGAACGAACCCCTTCAAGGTCGAAAGTCTGACCATCAAGGATATAATCAACAAGACCTTCCTCCAGCATTTTGACAAGGTATTTGTTGCTTCCGCCCCTGGCAAAACGAGCTTTCATGCCACGTTCACGAAGGATTTCGGCAAAATAGACTCCAATAGATAGGGCTGTTCCGCCAGCTCCGGCCTGAAATGAAAATCCATCATGAATGATGCCTGTTTCATCACAGAATTGTGCAGTCATTTCGGCAAGCAACAGGCGGTCGGGACTTTTGGTTATCTCGGTTGTGCCGGAGACAATTTTTTCCGGAATACCCACCTGATCGACCACCACCACATAATCCACATAATTACCATGAATTTGCCACGGCACACAAGGGAAAGGGACAATATTGTCAGTAGCAACAATTACTTTGTTTGCATATTGTGAATCGGCTAAGGCGAAGCCAAGTAACCCGCAGGCGGCAGGGCCACGGTCACCGGTTGCATTACCAAATGGATCGGCCGTTGGGGCGGCAATCACTGCAATATCGATCACCACATCTCCATCCTGAATTGCCTGATATCGTCCTCCATGGGATCGCAGAATGCCCATGCCTTTCATTTTTCCTTCTGAAGTGAATCGCCCCAGCGAGCCGTTCATACTTCCTTCAATATGATGTATCGTGCCGTCTTCGAGGTATTTGGTGAGTGAGCTCTGGCATTCGAATGAAGCCGATGGAACCCACACCAGGTCTTTGAAGCCAAGCTCGTGGGCGATATCAAATATTTGCACCGCGATAAGGTCACCGTTTCTGAAATGGTGGTGCGATGAAATTACCGAACCATCGCGTAAACCTGATTTTATCAAAGCATCCTTTAGCGAAGGAACAATTTTGTTTCCATCAGCCGGATAATCGGCGCAGGAGGCAATGGGCGGGGCATATTTGCGTCCGGTTGGTTTATATTTTCCAACACCCTGATAGGGTACCTGACTTTTTCCGTTTACTTCTGTGGGCACAAGACGTCCCAACGCATTTTTTTCAAACTTAGCTGACATGTTCTACTTCCCTCCAGTTTTGGTTCAATTTTCCTGTTTTAATGGCAACATCTATGGTGCGCTGTGCTCTTTTGACCACAGGCGGGTCGATCATTTTCGTGCCAAGTGAAACAACACCCAGTCCTCTTTCGGTTGCTTCGAAGAAAGCAATGACAATCTTTTTTGCTTTCTCAATTTCGTCAGTTTCGGGCGCAAAATTATCATGGATTACCCTGATCTGGCGTGGATGTATGCATCCCATGCCATCGAATCCAAGGCTTTTCGAACGCAACACATTGTTTTTCAGACCTTCCATATCGCCAACATCGCTGAAAACCGAATCAATTGGTTGTATTCCGGCTGCGCGACAGGCATTTACAACCTGACTGCGGGCAAAAAATGATTCATTGCCTTCGTTTGTGCGTTTCGTGCCAAGGTCAGCTGTATAATCCTCGAGCCCAATGGCCATGGCTACCACATTGGTGGCCGCGGTAGCAATTTCGTATGATTTGATCACTCCCAATGCACTTTCAATAATTGGCATCAGCCAGATATTCCCTTTAACACCATGTTTGGTTTTAATGAATTCGATGCGTTCGTTTACCTGATGAAGCTGATTTGCACTCTCACATTTTGGAATGAGTATTAGATTTACGTTGTGAGGCACGATATAATCAAGGTCTTCCAATCCCCTGGGAACCTGGTTGATGCGCACCATACGCTCCGTTCCGTAGAAATCGAGATTACGCAGGGCATTGCGCACCACAAAACTGGCTTCATACTTTTTATCAGGTGCCACCGCATCTTCCAGATCGAGAATAATGCCATCGGGATGATGAATACCTGCATTGATCATCAGCGAAGGAGTGTTTCCTGGCAGATACAAGCGTGAGAAACGGTTTCTCTCTCTTGTGGTTTGGTAAAGATTCACGTCGAGCATAGGAAGGAGAAACTCCTTTTCTGTGGTTATCAATTTTCGGATTGCCGCTTCAATGCGGGCAGCCATCACAAAAGGCAAGGCGCCGGAATCTTCGATCAGAAGCGTTGCGTTCTCAATCTTGTAAAAAGTCAGAACCTGACGCGCAAGCTGTTCAATTTGTTTACCAAACAAACTTTTTACTTTGCTGTCGATTTGAAGATTGATTCCACCACTTTCGGTGATTGTGAGGGTGACCGAACAATCGGACCGAACCCCTTTGCCTTTGTTTCCAATACTAATTGTCGTATCCATTTTTTGAATTTTAGTGATACATTATTTCATATCCGTCATAGTGGATATTGGAAAAATATTTTTAGATTGTTAGATGATTAACAATTATAATGTGCTTAATTACAATTATTTATAATATGAAAATCGCAGTTGAACCACTTATAATGCTAACAAAATTAGCCAATAAATTTGAAAATGCAAAGGAAAGAATCAGTTGTTTTACAAATCTAATAACACCCGGATGTGGCATGCAAAGTGACCCGGGTTTCCCAACGGTTCGCTGATGTGTCTGAATTCTGCTTTTTCATAGATATCGACGGCCTTATCTAATTCCGGCAGTTTCGGTTTATGGGGTTGAAAGCCAAACTAAACAGGGGTTCTTTCTTAATTGTGACTATAAGAACCTGAGCCAAACAAATAATCTCAGGAAATTGTTTTAACTGGCGACCAGAAAATATTTGTTAATGATTTCGCTAAACATATTTTTCTCAAATGGTTTCGCAAAATAGTCATTACAACCTGCAGCCAGGGCTTTTTCTCTATCTCCATGCAGACCATAGGCCGTTTGTGCAATAATGACCAGATTTTTGTTGAATTTCCTAATGCGGCGCGTGGTCTCATATCCGTCTATTTCGGGTAATCTGATATCCATCATCACCAAATCAATGTCGGGGTTATCGTGGCATACTTCGATGGCTTGCAAACCGTTTGTTGCTAGCAGAATTTCGCCTCCGAAATTTTTGATTCCGATCCTGATCAGTTGTTCCGAAATTTCATCGTCTTCCACAATAAGTATTTTCAATGATTTTGATGGATTTGCTGTTTTGCTGATTTCAGGAGCAATCATATTCTGAACCACCTCTTTTTCGACATAAGGAAGTGTAAAATAAAAGGCAGAGCCTGCGTTTTCCGTACTTTCAACCCAAATTCTTCCTCCCAGCATCTCCACATAGGCTTGTGAAATGGACAATCCCAAACCGGCGCCTTCCAAAACACGTGAATCCTCAATATCGGCCTGAACGAAACGATCAAATATGGCTATCTGTCTGTTTTTTGGAATGCCAATGCCTGTATCTTTCACAAAAAACTCCAGTTCGGCGGTTTCGTTTTCCTTTTTGCAATATCCGAATTCGATGCTTCCTGATGGGGTATATTTTATGGCATTTTTGATTAGATTGGTCAGAATGGCATACAGTTTTTCTCGGTCGGTGTTGATGAAAGTCTTTTTTTTCTGATTCAACTGATTGCAAATAAGTTGCAGACCTTTTGTTTCGCACTCTTTCTCAAAGAAAGAAAACACAAAATCGAGCTGTTCATCAATATTGGATTCTGCAATTCTCAAGTCCATGAGTCCCGATTCAATTTTCGAAATATCAACAATATTATTGATAATATTCAGCATACGCAAACCACTTTTTTCCATGATCCGGATGTATTCCTGCTGGGTGTCACCCGCAAGACCGGGCTCTTTCAATAGGTTGGCAAAACCAAGTATTCCGTTCATGGGTGTGCGTATTTCGTGGCTCATATTGGCCAGAAATGCCGTCTTGAGCCGATTGCTTTCTTCTGCTTTTTCCTTTTGTTTTTTTAATTCAAGTTCGGCTAATTTGCGTTGGGTAATATCCTGGGCAGTTCCGGTCAGAAATTTGATTTTGCCACTTTTGTCAAGAATGGGTTCACCCGATTTGGCCCCTATATGTGTTATTTTCCCGTCTGGCAGAATGATTCTGTATTCAAAGGCTTTGTTCGCGATATTATGCGCGTTTGAGGGCAAAACAATGTATAAATCATCGGGATGGATCACTTTTGTTATGACTTCGCCCAGGTGCCCGGTATAAGAGAATTTGTCAATGCCAAAAATACGGAACATCTCATCGGACCATATCACTTCGCTTGTTTTGAGGTCCCATTTCCAACTTCCGATCAGGGCAGTTGACTGCGCTGTATTTAAATCGTGCTCTGATATTTTATATTTCTCTTCACTTTCCTGCAAAGCTTTTTTAGCAATGGTATGTTCAGTGATATCAATGATAGTTAGCAAACACTCTTCTTTACTCTGGTTTTTTAAGCCATCAATGGTGACCTGTTTTGGTGGTTCATCACCGTTTATCAGGTTAATCTCAAATATATGTTTTACATTACTTATTAAAACTTTCTGAAAGAAACGGTTAAATCCCATGCGTGTATTTGCCGTCACAAAGTTGGTAAACTGCTTCTTTTTCAGGAAGGAACGGTCTTTACCCAGTATCCGTGCGGCCGCAAAATTCAGCTCGGTTATTTCACCGGCCGGTGTAATGGAAAGATAGCCAAAAGGTGCAAAATCATACAGTTCGGTGTATGTTTCTTTCGCCAGATCTGCCTGTTCTTTTGCCAGAATGAGTTCTTCGGCCTGCATCTCAAGCTCAATCTGATGCACCTCCAGTTCATGAATCATTTTCAGCAAATCCATTTCCGAAAAACTCTTACCAGATGTGGCTTGTCGCTTTTTCAGCTGCTCTTCTGCCCTTTGCCTGAGATGCATTGTATTTTCAGATTTCATGTTTTCAATAAATTATGTTCCTGTAGGATAGCAATCGTTTTATTGAGTTCTGATTCAAGTTTCTTGGCTTCGCTGATATCAATAAAGGTGATTACCAATCCGTCGATATGGTCATCGTGGGTGCGGTAAGGCATAATGCGAACGGTGAACCATCGTTGGTCGTGGGTAGCAATGTCTGTTTCCTTAAACATCAGCGTACGGAGTACTTCCTGCGCATCTTTCGTCATATTGGGATATTGCAGATCAGAAACCATATCGGTAAAGGGTCGGCCGATATCCGTCAGCCGAAGTTTGAATAATTTGGTTACCTGATCTGTAAAACGCCTGATATACATGTCTTTATCGAGAAATAGCGTAGCGATATCGGTGCTGTTCAGCAGGTTTTTCATATCGTTGTTCGCTACCAGAAAATCGCTTATTTTGCTTTGCAACTCAATATTTACCGTTTGCAGTTCTTCGTTCAGACTCTGCATTTCTTCTTTCGATGTGGTGAGTTCCTCATTTGTTGACTGGAGTTCTTCGTTGGTCGATTGCATTTCTTCGTTGGTCGACTTCAATTCTTCCTGCGTTGTCATCATTTCTTCGCGTGAGCGCTGCAACTCTTCGTTGATACGCTGCAATTCAGCAATAAGCTCTAGTTCACGCAAAGTAGCGTCCTGAATTCCTTTATTGGATTTCCTTTTTGCTGTTTTCGGAACATCAGGTACATCCGAAAAAACAATCATGATGCTTCCTTTGATGGCCTCGGGTTTTTCAATTAACTGAAAGCTCACATCGACCATCTGTGTGCCACCATTGGTGTCGATTTTTATATGGTGAAGTTTAACAGCCTCATAATTTTGTTTCGCCTTGCGAATGGCACCTGGCAGTTCGTTGCGCAGGCCTTCACGGGCCATGGTGTAAATATTCATATTGGCTTTGCCGGCAGCGGGTTCGAGATATTTACCTGTCCGTCCCGAGATATAAATAATATCACCATCTGAGTTAATCAGTACGCTGGCTGGTGCATATTGCTGCAGAATAATCTGGTCGGCAAGGCTTTGAATATTATCTGTTTCTTTTGCTAGCATTTTGTTTTCTTTGCTTGGTTTACTGGAGTGTGAAAATGAGTCCGGGAAATCGATCAATTCTTTCTTTACAACGTTTGAGCTGCGTTTATAGAGTTTCAGTTTAGGATCAATGGCTGTAAAAAGCATATTTTGTGAGTTTTCATTTTCAGCGCTTCCAAGCAGCATAATCCTGCCGGAATTCAGGCTGTAATGGAACAGACTCATTAGTTTTTTTTGCAATTCGGGCTCCATATAGATCAGCACATTGCGGCACAAAAGGAGGTCGAGCTTGGTGAATGGCGGATCTTTGATCATATCATGCGGGGCAAAAACGACCATTTCGCGGATGGCTGTGTTTACGCGAAAGCCGTTTTCGTTGATGGTGAAAAACTGACTGATCCGTTCGGGAGAAACATCGGCCACGATGTTTGAACTAAAATGTCCTTTTCTGGCAATCTCGACAGCATCACTATTGATATCCGTAGCAAAAATCTGCAGGGTGAAATTTTTATCATGAACCACTTTATCATAGGCCTCCTTAAAGACGATTGCCAGTGAATAGGCCTCTTCACCTGTTGAACAACCTGTAACCCATGCCCTGATAATATGGCCGTTAGACATTTCCTCAAATAATTGAGGAAAAATGCTTTCCTTCAGTTTTTCCCATACCGCTGCATCCCGAAAAAAACTGGTGACTCCAATCAGTAATTCTTTAAACAGGATGTCCAGTTCTTTCGGGTTTTCCTGTAAGAAGCGAACGTATTGATTTATTTTATCAATCTGATGAACACCCATCCGTCTTTCGATCCGACGGAAAAGCGTGTTTTTCTTGTAAAGCGAAAAATCGTGC
>CAITDJ010000033.1 GCA_903891085.1 uncultured Bacteroidota bacterium
CTATTATGAACATCTTAACAGAAACATACCAGGAAATCCTCCAATCGAAATTTTTGAGCCGGGCAGAAGTTTTTTCTTATCACTGACTGTTGATCTATTCTAAATTTATAAATCATTGACTGTCTGATTGAAAATAGAGACAGTCAATGATTTTAATGGTTTGCCCTTGAAATGACCTTTTGGTTCTAAATTACCCTAACAGTTATTAGATATTTTCAACAACCATAAAAGAAGAAATATTGATTTGATTTCGGAAAAGGAGTCAGCGGCAACAGTTGATATCATTCCTAACCGAGGACACTCATTTATTTGAAGAGTGCATAAGGAGGGATTTGCTAAAAAAAAAGTCCGGCATGAATCTGCCGGACTTTTAACCAAATTAAGAGTTACTACTTATCAATTTTGTTACCTAAGGCTACCCATTCGTTAAAGCCACCATTCATGACTTTTACATTGGCATAACCCAATTCTTTAACAAGAGCCAAATAAACTTTTCCAGTACGTACTCCTGAAGAACAGATAAGATAAATGGTTTTATCTTTTGTAACACCTTGTGCAGCAAACACTTTCTCGAGATCAGTTTTACTTTTCATGATACCTGCAGTCAAAAGGTTCAGATGCTCGATATTGACAGAGCCCGGAATGTGCCCTTTGCTTTTACCATCGAGACCTTTAAACTCATTCGCTTCGCGAACATCCAGAATGATAGTATTTGGTTTTCCTTGTGATGCTTTCACTTCATCAACTGAAGCTAACATTGAACTGTTTGGCTTAGCAGTAAAAGTTGCTTTCTTAATTATGCTTGGATTCTTAGTCACTGGTTTGCGGCCAGCTTTCCAGGCGTCCAAACCACCATTCAGCACCTTTACATCCTGAGCTCCCAAATATTTCAGAATCCAATACACTCTTCCTGAATATTTCATTGAACCTTCATCGTAAACCACAATCTTTTTTCCTTCTGTAATGCCTTGATCACCAAATAGTTTTGCAATTTGGTCATCAGGAAGCATCAAACCTTCAACTGTACCTGGTTTAAAGAGAGATTTATATGAAACATTTACTGCATTGGTAATATGTACCTTCTCGAATTCAGTTTCAAGCTCGGCTGAAACGATAATTAATTCAGAATTTTTTAAATCTTTTGCAAGATCTGCAACAGAAATCAGGTCCTGCGCCTGAACAAAGCGACCGGTCAAAAAGAAAATGACGGCGAGAATAAATATTTTTTTCATGATTTATTACATTAAAATTTAACCTGTACCTGAACAACAAACTCATCATTTTTCAACTCGGTAGGTTCCTCATCCCGATAAATATAATTTACCTGTAGTCTGGTCCAATCATTAAAGAAATAATTCACCCCGAATGTCATATTGTTTTCAACATAATCATTTAGGCCAGAATCAAAATTATCGTAACGGAAAAGAGGTTCAACATTCCATTTGGTCTTATAAGCAAGCGTTGCATAATAGCCACTTCTTTCTTCGCCCAATTCGATGAGATTACCACTGCATCCACCACCAAGATCACGGTTATAATTACCCTGATCATGAATATATTCACCTTCAAATGACAGCCCTTTGTATTTTAATGAAGTTTCAAAACCATAGGTAATTCTTTCATCAGTGGTATTGTTCAAAGATGGGAATCCTCTTCGAAAGCTACCACCAATTTTCCAGAAATCAAGCGGTTTAAACACAACCCGACCTACGATATCCTTGGCTGTATTGTTATCAAATGCACCAAGACCTCTTCCGTTCATGATTCCTAACTGATAGGTCATAAAAGTTGACTCATCACCGCCCATGAAAACCAATCCAAGATCACGGAAAGGAGCCACAGTCTGCAAGGAAACCGTTGAACGGTAGATGGTTGTCAGTCCGTTACAAGCGGTATTGACTTCAAGTCCAAAGGGAGTTTTAAAAGAACCCAAAGATACTTTTGCCCATTTAAACCTGTCGTAAGTGATAAATGCATCAAGCAAATAAGGATTATCAGCAATAAAAGGACTCAATTCCAGTACAACATAGTACGAAAAATCATAGGGGATTTTTCCCATTACACCGATTCTGGCGCGTTCAAAAGTAAAGCTGTTCTTGGTAGGATCTTCGAATTTCATTTCATATTGTGATTGAAGAAATCCAAATACTTTAATACCCTCACTTGAGGGAGCTCCTCCACAACCCTGTGCCGACAAGTTAATGCCGGTCAGGGAAATGAAAAGAATGAAAATGATTATTTTTTTCATTTTTTCTGGTTTAGTGTTTATTTACCAGTTACAAAAGGAAGATTCTTTGCATTTGCTGAAGTCCATTTACTGGCTGTCCAAGCAGATGATCCATTGTAAAACTTATTCATGCCAAATAAAACACTCACAGCATCGTAACCAATGACGCGCAGATATGCTGTAATGGCTGCTGAAGTTTGTCCGGTGTAGCAATAGGTTGCAACGCGTTTTGAAGGATCAAGATAATTTATCTGACCTTCACTGATCAACATTGGTTGAATCCGGTAAGCACCATTTACGTGACCAAAAGCTGTGTAATCAGCTTCTGAAAAATAATTGTTGATGAAATAGTTAGCAGGAGTTGTTAAAACATCCGTTGTTGTGGTTGTAATAAAACCATCAGCCAGAACTCCAGAAATACGTGCTCTCAGAATTTCAACAGGATCGGTACTTGTACTGGTGAATGTAGGGCTGCTATATGTTAAATTATTCGGAGCAGAAGTGGTAACCCAGTTGGCATGGCCATCAGCAATATTACCGATATTAGCAGTCCAAACATCAAATTGAGCATTCCAACCGCTCATTCCCCATTTGAGCGCTTTAGCAGTAGGATAACCTGAAAGTCGGAGCAAAGTAACGGCATGGGTTGCAGTTTGTCCGGTTTTGCAGACAACTAAGATTCCTTTGGCACCAGCGTTTGCAGCTTCGGTAAGAATGTTGGCAAGATCGCAACGAATAGCGCCTTCGATATGACCGGCAGCATAGTCATCAGCCGAACGGATATCAATTACGTGAAATGCACTTACATTTCCATCATCCGGAGCTGCCATTACAAAACCATCCAGAATTTTGTTCAGGTCAAGATCCTGAGCAACAAGATAATCAGTCAATGTTTTCTGAGCATTGAATGTTTCTTCGTTGTCTTTTTTACATCCTGTGAATACCAATGCGGGAATCACGAACAGAGCAATAAAATAAATAGCTAATTTTTTCATAAAATTTAGTTTTAATAATTATTAATGATTGAAAATCTGCAATTTAACATCCGCCTGATGTTGCATGGGAGCTAGATCCACCCAACTTATCAAGGGCTTTTTCATAAAGGTCAGGATAAGCTAATTCCCAGTTTTTCCAACCACCATCAAGTGCATAAACATTTGTATACCCAAGTTTATTGAGTGTTTCTGCGGCAAGAATTCCTCTTTGACCCTTCTTACAATAAACAACAATTTTTTCTTCTTTCTGAGGCATATATAATCCGGTGTGTTCCCAGAAAGTTGAATCACCAATGCTGAATTCAAGACTACCTCTAGGAAGGACTACCGAGCCGGGAATATATCCATAGTAATGTTCTATTTCCTGCCTTACGTCGATTAATGTGTAGACTTCGTCTCCTCCGGCATTCATAAGTTTGTTCAGTTCGTCGGGGGTAATCATTTTCACATTTTTACTCGCCTGCTTGACAATTTCATCGACAGAGTTGTATGATTTGTTGCAAGTACATGAACCGAGCACAACTATCGGAAATACAATAATTAGAATTTTGTGTAAAAGTTTCATGGTTATTCAGATATTGATGATGTTTCATTATTATTCTGGGGTTCTTTCTCAAATCCTGAAATCATGGCTTTCACATTTGAGGAAACGGTATCACCCGTGGTAGTCATATACACATGTATGATTACAAATGCTACCACCATAAATGCTCCGTCGGTATGCAGAACTGCTGCAATATTTAACCCACTGATATCCAATGGATTTTGTGGATAATGATAATACATATAGGCAAGTCCGGTAAAAATCTGCACCGGAAATATAACAATCAGCAATCCGGCATATACAAGGCGTTGAAGTGGATTTAATTTATTAAACATCGTTTTATGGGTCGGATGGGCCATTCCCTTGAATATGCCCGAGGTATAATAGAGCACCTGTTCTCGTAGTTTATTCTTTGTGGGGATAAAATTGACATATTGTTTGGTAACGATCATCCAGAAAATCGACATCAAAGCAAGTCCAATAAATGACCATGCGGAAGCAGTGTGCAAGCGCACTGATCTTTCAAATCCGAATAAATGAATGCTACCATGAATCTCAAAACCAGTAATAGTCAATAACATCACCAATAACATTTGCGACCAATGCCAGAATCTTTCGAATTTCGTGTACAACAATTGCTTCGTATACTCCATTTTATATAAGGTTAACCGATTAAGAAAAAAGCCTAAGAATACTGTGAATAAAAACCCCAAGGATCGAAATCACGATGATTCCTATTCCACTATAGTCAATCCACTTGTTATAGTCTCTGCCAGGTAGATAAAAATCGTTAAGCGATGCTAGTCGACCCTTATCACGTATATGGCATTCTGTACAACTCAGTGTTTCTGCTTTCTTCGAGACCATATGATTAAGAGGCCAATACACTTCTGTTTCATAAAATTCATATTTACCACTCCAATATCTGTCGTTGTAATCCATTCCTTCCTGAATGGATTTTTCCCAGTCAAGGTCTTCCCAAAAGGCTCCCTCTCCTTTGTTGTAAGCAAAGAGTTTCATCGATAGAATTTGCTTGGTGACAGGGTCAAATGGCTGCTTTCCCCGATGAACCTTAACTGGCCATATTTTCGCTGTGGAATCACGGTATGCACCAAACAAGTGATTAATCTGAACTGGAATTTCTTTGACTGTATCACCGGTTAAAAAATGATCTACTGTTCCATTAAACCAGTAATACTCAGGCTTCACTTTATTATCAAAAACAAAGTGACCTTTGATTGATAAGTAACTATAATTGTGATCAGCATCATACTCTTTTATCGCATTCCCATTTTCATCCTTCCTTCCGGCAGATGACCAATCCCAGTAAAGCGTGGTTGCATTCACTTTTGCATAAACAGGAATATGGCATGTTTGACAAGCAACCTTGGTTGTATGATAATCAATGATCCTGTCGTTATGTGGGGCAGATGTATGGCACTGCTCACATCCGACACGGTTCGAATTTGATGCTGATACAGAATAAGCCTTCCCCTTAATATTATGCTTTTCGGTTTGATGACAATCGATACACACCATATTTTTTCCATCCTCACCCATATGTACATCAACATCTTTTGTGGTATGAAACAGGGCTTCTTCCAGATCACCATGTTTCACATTATTGCCTCCTCCACCATAAAAATGGCAAACCCCACAATTGTCCCTGTCGGGCAGACCAACACTCTGCGATACCAGATTATAATCAGGAACCGGGAATTCTTTCGTAGCTGTTGCAGGTGTTGCAGGCCAACCTGCCATACTTTTTTGTTTAAAATATGTATTCGATTTATCATGACATACGAGGCAATCAATATTAGTTGCATCCGTAAAATCAAATGATTTATCGGCCCATCCATAACCTATATGGCAACGCATACAGCTACCATTATTGCCTTCAGCTCCTGTGCAGAAATTATTGATCAGATTTTTCTTACCAATTTTCACTTCTCCCCGGCCTGGAATTTCAGTTGTTCGCTCCCAGGTCCAGTGACTGCTTTGCATCAGTTCATCATCACGTTTATTATGACAAGTTAAACAAGCAGCAGTCACTTGTTTTGGGTTCGTAAATGTTTGCTGTAATGATTCAAACTGAGTATGGTCAACAGATGCTGTATGTTCTGATTTCGGTTGAAAAACAACTTTATCCGCTTCATTTTTGTTTAGCCCGAAATAGACTGTTAAATAAATAACTAAGATAGGCAAAATAAGAACGACAAAAACCGACATTGCTTTGCTAAGCAGATTTTTCATGTTCCTTGAGTGTTATTAGGTTCACAACAAAAGTAGGTCTCTGATAAATATGGTTTCAACCCCTGAACACCAAACAAATCAAAGTTGATGATTAATCTAAACAGTAAAATCCTTGATCTAAATCAAAGATTTATTTGCTATCTTGCAGCGCTTTCGAAGTCTACAAAACCGAAAGAAAATTTTTATATGCCTCATTCTCAATCTATTATAATAAATAGCTGTTCTATAGGCTCCAATAAAATGGAATGTATGGGACTTTTAAAGATGGATGAACTGTCGTTAATTGAATCGAAAATGGTTGAGGTAACATACCAAAAAGGAGAGGTAATCAGCAAACAGGGATCATTTGTTTCTCACATTATGGTTTTGAATGAAGGACTGATTAAAACATTTATCGAAGGATCGACAGATAACCTTATCCTGCAGATTTTTTCACCCGTGAGTATGATAGGGTTGTCTTCACTTTTCGAAGGAAATCAAATTCTGTATTATTCAGCTCAGGCCTATGTTGAATCGCAGGTCAGTCTGATTGAGATCAATGCATTTAAACAGGTAATGAACAGCAACCCTTCTTTTGCGACAAAAATGCTGTCACTGCTGGCCGAACAAAGTAACATCATCAATGGTCGTTTTTATTGCCTTACAAAAAAACAAACCTATGGCCGTCTGGCCGATGTCGTTTTATGCCTTGCTAACAGGGTGTATAAAACCAAAAAATTTCCTCTTCAATTATCCAGAAAAGATTTTGCTGAACTGAGTGGCATGTCTATCGAAAGTATTGCCCGGATTCTTACCAAATTTAAAGCTGACGGTCTGATCAATATTACCAATGAGCACGTTGAAATCATTGATTCTGAAAGACTTGAGATGGTGAGTATGAAAGGATAAGTAATAAACAATTGAAAATGGACAATTGACAATTATTTAAATATCAGTCTTAATGAAGTTTACAAAATTTCAATGTCGACACTAAATGTTTCTTATTACTTAGTTATTTTTCATTGATTGTTTTCTCTGTTTTTATACAATATTTTATTGAAGCTCAAGGTCACATGATGACTTTAATTATTAATACATTTATCAAACCTGCCATAAGATTTGAATTGTAGCCAATTCTTCAAATAACCGATTTACAGGATCATCTGCCTGTTAATCAAACTCTATACCTAAAGGTCTGACAATCATTAATTAGCGAAGTATTTGAAAATATCATTCATGTCAAAATTTGTGGTGAAATTTTCATTAAGCCAGTCTGATATATGTAGTTAATGAACTATGGTTCATTTTCAAAAGACAATTTTACAATGCAAAACGCTTTTCTTATTTGAATTTATTTTAAATTACACTTGCTGAAATACACATATATCATTGAATAATAATTGTTTACATTGACAACATTCGTCTCGATCAGTGAATGAATGTGTAATTAACCCAATTGACTAATTCAGTACTTCGTTAAGTTATATCTTTGCAATCAATTTTTGAACGCTGGTTCAATTGAAAACTAAATTTTCAACTATTTCGTTCAATAAAATGAAGGAATAAACATAATTTTATGCTAAGGAACATACTACTTGTAATCGTCCTTGTCATCCTATCTCTGGTCTTGGTTAATGTATTCCATGAAGATGACACTTATAACCTGAAGCTCGAAGAACTCCGACATAAATATGCCTTAAAGCATATTCCGTCTGTCGATCACAGCAAATTGGCTGAGCTGCAGAAAGAATTTAAATCTCCTCAGGAAGTAACAGAAGCCTGCCTTCTTTGTCACACAGAAACACACAAGGAAATCATGGCCTCTTCGCACTGGAATTGGGAACGTGTTGCTTATGTTGAAGGACGGGGCATTGCTTCAGCAGGAAAGAAAAACGTGATGAATAATTTCTGTATAGGAACGAGTTCGAATCAGCAATCCTGCGCCAAATGCCATATTGGTTTCGGAATGACAAATGATCATTTCGATTTCAACAATGCACGCAATGTTGACTGTATGGTTTGCCACGACAAAAGCGAAGAATACATGAAAGGAGTTTTCATGGCTGGTTATCCCGCCCGCACAGTGAATCTTGAGAAGGTCGCACAAAGTGTGGGATCACCAACCAAAAACAATTGTGGTTCATGCCATTTTAATGGTGGTGGTGGCAACAATGTGAAACATGGCGATCTTGAAACAGCACAACTGTCGTGCAGTCGCGATGTGGATGTACACATGGGAGCCAATGGAATGAATCTGGAGTGTGTTGCCTGTCACACTGCTCAAAATCACAAAATACTGGGAAAGCTTTACTCCGTTTCACCCGATAATTCGAACCGCGCAACCTGCGAACAATGTCATACAACCACACCCCACTTAAATGATATGATTAACCGGCACAGTTCAAAAGTATCGTGTCAGGCATGCCACATACCAATCTATGCAAAGGTTAATTCAACAAAAATGGCATGGAAATGGTCAGATGCCGGAAAACTGAAAGATGGCAAAGCTTATGAAGAAGACGATTCGTTGGGCAACCATGAATATTTATCTATCAAGGGATCTTTCATCTGGAAAAACAATGTACAACCTGATTATATCTGGTTCAACGGGACGGCAAGTCAGTACTTGTTGGGTGATACGATCAAATCAATTCCTGTTCAGATGAACACGTTAAATGGTTCATATGGTGATCGTAATTCAAAAATCATTCCTGTCAAAATACATGTTGGTGATCAGATATATGATAAGGTTCATCATTGGCTGATTCAACCCAAACTTGCCGGAGAAAAAGAAGGGGACAGTGCATTCTGGAACGATTTCAACTGGGATAAAGCATCAATCGCTGGAATGGAAAAATCAGGATTACCATTCAGTGGTCAGTATGGTTTTGTCGAAACTGAAATGTATTGGCCTATCAATCATATGGTTGCACCTAAGGAACAAAGTGTCGGTTGCGCCGAATGTCATACCCAACATAATGGAAGATTAGCAAAACTGACAGGATTCTATTTGCCTGGCCGCGATCACAATAAAATACTTGATATTACAGGAATCTGGGTTTTCTGGCTCACTGTTATCGCCGTTTTAGGCCATGCAGTGATCCGTATATCCATTACAATATATAAAAACAAATACGAAAAACAAATCATCAATTACGATGATGACACTACTACTTAATCATCATTAACATTAAAACAAGAATTAAAACTAATAAAATGCAAAGGGTTTATATATACAAAGGTTTTGAGCGATTCTGGCATTGGTTGCAGGCTTCATTGATCATGTTTTTGTCAATCACAGGTTTTGAAGTGCATGGGTCCTACACTATTTTTGGATTCGAGAAAGCAGTTGAATATCATCGCGTTGCCTCTTGGATGCTGATAGGATTGATATTTCTGGCTATCTTCTGGCATCTTACAACCGGTGAATGGAAACAATATATTCCAACAACCAAAAAATTAAAGGAACAAATAATGTATTATATGTCAGGTATTTTCAAAGGAGAATCACATCCAACTGAAAAAACCGGACTGAGTAAATTGAATCCGCTTCAACGTTTGGTATATCTTGGATTTAAACTTCTGCTGGTGCCAATAACCATCATCTCAGGCATCCTATATATGTTATATAAAACTTTCGACCAGAATAATATTATTGTGATAGAAGACTACCCGCTCGAAGCGATCGCATTCTGGCATACACTGGGAGCCATATTATTGATGATATTCCTTGTTATTCATGTGTATATGACAACCACGGGCAAGACCCCGACTTCAAATATTCAGGCCATGATTACCGGCTGGGAAGAAATCGACGAAGAACATCAAGAACACAATGACGAAAACAAAAAAAAATCAGAAAAGAAATGAAACCACAAAAATATATGAATCCATATTTAGCCGGTTTTTTGCTTGGTATGGTATTATTAGGGACTATTTATGTTACAGGTCGCGGACTGGGTGCAAGAGGTGCTGTTAAGAGTGTGGTACTCTCAACCATTGTTGCTGTTGCCCCCGAACACACAGCCAGCACACCTTTTATTAAAACATACAGTGA
>CAITDJ010000034.1 GCA_903891085.1 uncultured Bacteroidota bacterium
CTCATAGAATCGAATTAAAAGGGGAATCTTTAAGAAAACGAAATCAATTAGAAAAATAGCTATTTTTACCTCCCCATAGTTCCTTGTAAACTGGCGCACTTTGCTCCGGATTTACTGGCGCACTTTCACCGGAATATTCAGCTTATAAAACGGAATTTCCGAATTCATGGTTCGTTTGTAAATAGTGCTTTTGGAAATGTTTAGTAATTGGCAAGCTTGTTGAACGGTAAGGAATTCGGCTTGCTTTGGTTCGCTGGCTAAATAGTCCAGTTTCAGCCTAATTTCTTCTAGGCTTGTTTCAAGTTGTGCAAAGGGGTTTGTCATTTCGCTATGGTTTAATGTTAAACGTTTCGGCGAAATTAGACTAGGGGCAAAGAATGACAAAGGAAGGAAAACAGGTTTTTTAGTGCTTTATTTCCCTGTTGATTTATAGTACTTTAGGCTGTCAGTTAATTTATCTCTGTAATCTTTAACCTGGTCTGGATCGGTTGTAAAACCTTCATAAAATAGTCTTGGTGGTTCAATTACTCCGGCTAAAGTCAATATTAAACCAGAAAAAAACAGTTTATCCGTTTCATTTAAGTCTGGATCAATGCTTTCAATAAGTTCGAAACATTTACCAATTGATTCAAATATGAATTGTTTGTATTGTTGCTTTTCAATATTCCCCTTTTTTGGAGTTGGTTTCTGTTCGCCTTCAGGTAAGGTTTTCAATAATTCAAATATCCGGGGTAATATTTCGGGGTGTGTAATTATAATCGTTTCTTTTGATTTTTTACCCTTATTAAATTTGATCTGAATTTCAACTGTTTCGGCTTTTCCATTTTCGATTTTTTCAATTGCTGCAGCAATTTCATGTAGTTCATGTTTGGCTTTGGTAATTTCTTTTTTAACATGATCAAATTCCCAAATATTTGGCTCAAAAATCTGGCCATTTATAGGGGTTTCAATAAAATTAAGTCCATTCGCTTTGACGCCTATTTGAGCTCTTAAATAGCCTATTTTGTTCCAGCAACCTTCTAACTTAAAAGAACAACTCAATATTGATAAAACATCAAATTCATTTTCAGGTTGATACTTTAGGCCTTCCGGTTTTCTGTAATTTATCCAATTTGGCTTTGGTATTTTTGTTTTTGTCATATCTTTAGTCTTTTATCGTTCCACTGGAACGGTTTCTGGAACGGTCTCAATCCCTTGCTGTAATTGCGTTTCAGCCGTTTCCGTTCCACGTTCCACAATTGGAACGGCTTCTTTTAATTTTAACGAATTACCTAAACTTGTTGCCCCTTCGCTTAATCCTGAAATGTAATTACTTGTTGTGGTAATATTTTTATGGCCTAAAGCCTGTTGAATATCTGCTAAAGTGGATCCGGTGTTTATTCCATGGCTAGCCGCTGAATGCCTTGCAAAAACTGTTGATATATTTTTACTTAGATCCATTTTTTTTGCAATGGCTTTTAATGCCTGATTTGTGTTTCTGTTGAAGTTCTGAACTTTGCGCCTTATCTGTTCTGGATTGTCTTTAATATTTACAACTTCAAAAATATAAATTCCAGTTGGGTTTCCATATCGTTTAATTATTTCCATGGCCTCATCGTTTACAATCAGTTTAATTGCTTTCTGATCGTTTTCGGTTGTATGTTCGGTTTTCTTTCTGATTATTTCTAAAACATTTCCATCTAATTGCTTCCATTTCAGGGTTAATAAATCCATGAAGTTTAAACCTACCAAAAAATAAGACAATAGAAAAAAATCCTTGTACATTTCATTTATGGGGCTTCCAGAATAATTAGCTAGCTTAATTATTTCAGAACGTTCCAAAGGTCGTTTATTATTTTTACTTTTTGGGATCCTGTATTTTCCATCTTTAGGATTTCCAAAGGGGTAAAGTTCTAAAGTAATAACCTTATCCCTTAAAGCATTATTGAAAAGTGAACGTAATGGCCTTAAATAAATCCCAATGGTTGAAATGCTTTTACCTTTTGCCTTCATTTGTTTTGCATAATCTTTTAACCATTCAGGGGTAATGGTTTTAAAATTAGCTGTTTCAATCCCTTTTAATAAATTTAAGCTATTCCGGCTGCATTCATAACTACTAGCCGTTCCAAGTCTATTTTCATTTTTGCATTCTGTAATATAGTCTTCATAATATTTCCAAACATTACCCCCGGCTGAAGCCTTTGAAGTGAAAAGCCGTTTAAACTGGTCAAAGGTCGGGTTTTCCATTACAGTTAATAATTCCCTAGCTTTCTTTTCAGTATCATTAAAAGCCTCTTTAATGGTCTTATATGGTTCCCTGGGTTTTTTGGCCTCTACCTTATCGAATTCAATCTGGGTTAAATATTTCTGTTTTATCTTTTTGCCGGGTTCCTTTTCATCTGGAATTTCCCATTCAATTGCATAGTATCTAGATAGCCGTTCAATTGTTACTCTTAATTTCACTGGATAGGTTTCATCTTTGCGTTGATTCCTAGTTTCTAGTATTATTGCAGTGCTGAAATTTGTCATAATTCAAAGGATTAAATATTAACTTAGCAAACAATTTAGCAAACAAATATACGAAATAAATGAAACATTCGGAAATAAAAAGAAAATAAATAATTGATAAACAGTTGATAATGAAAACAAAGGAAACATAAACATACATTAATCTTTTGACTACGGATCAGAAGGTTGGGGGTTCGAGTCTCTCCGGGTTCACTTGAAAAATAAGGGTTTCAGCGGTTTCGCTGGAACCCTTGTTTGTTTAAGCTACGTACAAGTACTATTTTCATATCAAAACATCTTCATCTTGATTGAGTTGATTTAGGAATACCACATTTTCTGTCTGAAATTAACTCCTGTTTTTTTTAAAATTTTCTGCCTGTTCAAAAATTTCAACATACACTTCATCTCTTTCAACCGGAGGATATCCAAATTCATCTAACAACAGAATCAATCCAACTTTCAATGCTGATTTGATGTCATCCCGCTTGTTCCAATCAGGGTATTTCGCCTGACCATCGACCAAATCTTTCACAGCTTTTGCCAATTCGATGAGTTTGTCTTCAGGGTAGGTAAAGTCATATTTTACGCACAATTCTTTGAGTATGTCGTAAAACGCTTTCTCTTCAAAGCCAATGCCTAATGCCTCGCCGGCTGAAAATTCTTTATGAACTTCCCAGATTAAATTGGTCAGTTGTTCAGCCATTTCTTCGTAAACTTCGCTCCTTAAAATGTCGTTCACTTCACGGTTGTTATACCGTTCAACGATCGCCTGCATTTTCTTACTGAAGTCAATACCTTTCACTTTATTGACTTTTCTTATTTCGCCAATAACTTTTGCTAAAAGCTGCTGAAGCAATTTTATTTTTGTGTTTGGCAACTTTATTTTATCAATTTTAGCCAAATAATCTTCATCAAAAATGTCTTGCTCTGTTTCTGCCTCATCACCCAATTTGAATATTTCTTCAACTCCGTCACTTTGCAGTGCATCTTTAATCATTTCCCGCACTTTGGCATTCATTTGGGCTGTGTCAGGCGCGTTTCCTCTTGTGAGTTTGAATACAATCGAACGAACAGCAAGGCAAAAATGTGTATGATCTCTTTCAGATTGAAGTAAATGTTCGCTTCCTGCACAAATATCATAAGCAGCTTTAAGGCGTTTTACCAGACCCATAAAACGGGTCTCAAATTCTTTTGTCTGTTGAACGAATTCAGCTGCCAGATTCAATGTGTTTAACTGTTGAATGGTAGTTCCTTTGAAATATTTCGAACTGTCGAATGTGTGAAACAGTTTTTCTAAAAGGTCCAGATGGTTCCTGACAATGATCAATGATTCGGCTATGTCTTCAAAATTATCCTGATCTCCTTTGTTATATTGCGCCAGGGCCAGATTCATCTGTTTTTTGATGCCAATATAATCCACTACCAAGCCCTTGTTCTTGCCTTCAAACTTGCGGTTTACGCGCGAAATCGTCTGAATAAGATTGTGTTGCTGAATGGGTTTGTCGATATAGATGGAATCAAGAAAAGGAACATCAAAACCTGTCAGCCACATATCCACAACAATCGCTATTTTGAAGTTCGATTTTTCGTTTTTAAACTGACGATCCAGTTCTTTCCGGTGATCTTTTGTGCCCAGTAAATCATACAATACCTTTGGGTCATCCTGCCCTCTGGTCATAATCATTTTTATTCTTTCGATCGGTTTTAATTCTCTTCTGTCTTTGTCAGAGAGTTCAATTCCTTCCTCAGCTTCACGGATTACGTTCCATTCCGGACGCAATCCAATGATGTTTTTGTACAACTCATAAGCAATTTCACGGTTACTGCATACAAACATTGCTTTGCCCTTAACAGTTGCGCCTTCCGAAACCCTGCTTTCATAGTGGTTTACAAAGTCTTCGGCAACAGCATCCAATCGGTCAGGATCGCCCAAAATGGCATATAAACTGGCTGATTCCTTTTTGCTCTGATCTATCTGATACTCATTGGCACCTGCTTCGGCTGCTTCTTCGTAGTATTTTTCAATTTTCTCCAATTCACCGTTTTTCAAAGCAACTTTCGCGGCCCTGCCTTCATATACAATTCTTACCGTGATTTCGTCCTTCACCGATTCAGTCATGGTATAGGCATCTACCACTTTACCGAATACATCCAGCGTTGCATCGATGGGGGTGCCTGTAAAACCAACATAAGTCGCATTGGGTAAGGAATCGTGCAGGTATTTGGCAAAGCCAAAAGTTTTTGTGACACCCTTCTCGCTTACTTTAATTTTTTGATCGAGGTTCACCTGCGTCCTGTGCGCTTCATCCGAAATACAGATCACATTGGTTCTGTCGGTCAGCAATAAAGTGTCTTCGGTGAATTTATGAATGGTTGTAAGGAAAACACCACCGCTTTGTCTGCCTTGCAGCAATTCCCTCAAATGAGACCTGCTTTCAACACTGATAATGCTGTTGTCGCCAATAAACTGTTTTGCATTGGTAAACTGCCCTGAAAGCTGATCGTCGAGGTCGGTGCGGTCGGTAATTAATACTATTGTCGGACTTTCAAAATGCTCACTTTTCATCAACAACCTTGTGAGATAAAGCATTGTGAAGCTTTTACCGCAACCTGTGGCACCAAAGTAAGTACCACCTTTCCCGTTTCCGGATGGCTTTTGTGCTTTTCTGATATTGTCGAACAACGCCCTTGCTGCATAATACTGGGGGTAGCGGCACACAATTTTTTCATTCTTTTTTGAAGCATCCGGAATGTAAATGAAGTTCCGGATAATATCTCTCAGCCTGTTTTTGTGAAACATGCCCTGAATAAGGGTAAACATACTGTCGATGCCATCAACGTCCTTTGCCAGGCCTGCCACACGGCGCCATGCATAATAAAATTCGTAAGGTGCGAAAAACGAACCTGCTTTGTTGTTGATACCATCACTGATCACGCAGAAAGCGTTGTATTTGAAAAGTTCAGGGATATCTCTGCGATAGCGGATCGTTAGTTGTTTGAATGCATCATAAATCGTTGCTTCTTCCCGAATAGCGCTTTTGAACTCAAACACAACAATGGGCAAACCATTGATATAAACGATGCCATCAGGAATACGCTTTTCGTTACCGGCTATTTCTAACTGATTAACAAACCTGTAAATATTATTATCGATTCCATATTCCTTTTCATTGTCGGCAATAATCGAAATCAGATGTTCAGATTCGGCTTGTTTCTGTTTAGAAAGTCCTTTATAATCGATCAGCTGAATATAGATGTCTTTGCTGTTCCGGTCTTCGCGTTTCAGAATAAAACCATCTGAAAGCATTTTTAAAAATGTTTTGTTGCTTTCGTATAAATCAGAAGAGGGTAGGGCTTTGAGTTGAAGAATAATCGATTTAGCTTCATTATTTGTAATCCCCTGACTGGCATATTGTGTCAACAGAAATTGCTGTAAATCTGCCTCAATCAATACTTCGTCAGGCTTGCGACAAACCGAGATGCCAATATGATGTGGATAGCCTTCATTACCCAACAATTCGGTGAAAGCCTTTTCTAATTTTTCTTCGGTGAATTTCATTTCTCTGGCCTTTTCAATTTTTTAATATCTTCTTCGATTTCCCGAAGACTTTGTTCCGATTCGATAGTCTTTTGAACCTGCTTGTATTTTTGGAATTCTTCATTTGATTTATCCAAAGCCATTTCATGACTTATAAGCCCGGCGTGAGAAAGCAACTCACGACCATTGAGTTGTAAAATTGCATCTAACCTTTGTGCCCAATCTTTCATATACATTGGGGTTTGCTGTTGTGCCATGGTTTCGGCAAATGCCAAGTACTGTTCAACCAATAAGCCCAGCAGTTTTATTTCATCCTCATTCAGATAGTTTTTGGCAATACTTGCATCCGATTTCTTGATTGCTGTCGTTCCCTTTTTGTCGTACGATTGCATCCCCATAAGTGGCAAAGTTGCATCCACTCTGCGATATACCAACTCGGCTGCGGTTTGCTGGCTGATTGCCCAAAGTAACTTATTTTGAACTACTTTAAAAAACTCAATCGTCCTTTCGTCTTTAGGTTCGTAGTCGATACTGGTAGTATAAATATCTTTAATTTTTTGGTAGAAGAACCGTTCCGAAATCCGAATCTCCCTTATGCGTTCCTGTAGTTCGTTGAAATAATTCATAGAGCTGCCCGACTTAAAACGGTCGTCGTTCAGTGCAAAACCTTTGATAATAAATTCTTTCAAAGTATTGGTTGCCCATATACGAAACCGCGTGGCTTGAGCTGAATTAACACGGTAGCCCACCGATATAATGGCATCGAGATTATAAAATTGAGTATCATACTTTTTTCCATCATCAGCAGTATGTGCAATTTTTGCACATACTGAAACTTCATCTAATTCTCCCGATTGAAATATGTTTTTCAGATGTTTGGTAATTACGGTTCGACCCACTCCATATAACTGAGCGATTGACTTTTGAGCAAGCCACACCGTTTCGTTATTCAGAATTACTTCAACTTTTACTTCTCCTTTGGGCGAAGTATAAAGTAAAAAGTCAGTCAATTCATCCTTTATTCCGAGCTTCTTCATATCTATTATTCCGTGAATTTATTTTGTGTGCCATGAACTTCATTTCAGGGTTTCATCGTGCCGGCTATGCTTGTATTCTATGTTTTGTTGTTCAGGCATTACATTGCTAATTTTTTATTGGAATATCTTGCATTTTCTTTTTAATAGCGCCATGTTGAGTGGTTAGTCGGAAATTCCGACATGCCACTTTTTCATCCAGTTCACCTTCTTTGAAAACGTTCTGAATATGTTCGGTTATCGTTGTTCTGCCTTTTCCAAATAGCATTGCCATTTGCTCCTGTGTTAACCAAACGGTTTCTTCCTCCAGACGAACATCGATTTTTATGCTGCCATCGGTGTTTTGGTAGATGAGTATTTCGCTGTTATTCATGCCATTTCGATTTTTTCTTTGGTTAATATCATATTAATCTTTAACCAAATTCAGGTTTTCTTTTAAAAATTTAATTATACGATTTTTAAATTCACTTTCGCGTTTTTCAATATCCTCTTTTACCCAATCGCTTTTAACATATGTAGCTAATTCCTGCACGACAGCTATTTCAGATTCTTTATATTTTTCCTTCTTCTTTTCAAAATAGCCATTTCCTGCCTGAATGTTAAGTTTTTTCTCAAAAACAATCTTATTTCCAAAACGATCTAAATACGCTTGTGCATCTTTTTCATCCCAGCCATTATAATTAGCCGTTTGCCATTTCTTAGGAAAAATATGCTCTATATCGAAAGTGTTTTTGATAAGTTCTTTCTGTTTCTCAGTCAAGTATGCTTCCAATAGAAGCAAAGGTCTCATAAGTCTGGCACTTGATTGTTCGTCTATTTTTTCGCTGAACTTATCCTCCTCCAATTTAAATTGGCGATCAAATGTATTGCATTCTTCAACGGTGATACAAGCACTATAAATATCGTCTTTAATAGCATTGATCGAAGGAGTATCAATAAACTTTGAAAATAAAAATGCCATTAATTTGATGAGAAATTCCCTCAAATCATCATCAAAAGAGCTATAGTCTTTGTTTTTTAAAAAGATTATACTTGTTGGATATTTCCAGAATTCATTAGGATAATGGTTAAAACAATGCAAGTATTTCCGAGTTTCGGTTGATATGATATATCCATCTTCTAATTCAGGATTGGTGTTTGAATTTACATAAAACCAGAAATATGCCAAAGACATTATATTGTACATAATCCCATTTAGTTTGAGCTTTGAATAATTGTCTTTCCCTTGATAAAATCTCCTTAAACCAATTTCTTTACTTTTATCTTTTGCTTTTGCACGTAATACATGAGAATAATATCTAAAAATATCGTCAATAGAAAAATCACCTTTTTTACAAATATCGGTTAGTTCTTTCCATAATTCGGTAAACTCTTTCCTCTCTTCAGGTTTCGTATAATTCTTATAAATCTGAGCCTTAAAAATATCAGAATCTGCTAAAGGCAAGCCGCGGTCATTCAAAGTAGAAAAGATTGTTAATGCAGTATCTTCTGTATTGCAATTTATTGGAAGGATAATACAACGGTTCAGAATGGTAACACATAGGTCGTACCATTTAGTAGGTTTATTCATAGCATAATCATCACAGACTTTTTTAAAGTACCCGTAATTGATTGAATAGTTATCATTAGCCTTTTCGTTGTATCTACCCGTCTTTAAAATACTATGAAATACATCGTTATCTTCATCAGTTGCAACTTCAGAAAGAATGTGGATTTTGGTAAAATCCTCTACTTCCTTAGATACTGAGTCGACATCCCAAATGCAAGGTCCTATTTGCATTTTTAGCCCATTAACATATTTATCATTCGGCATGGACTCAAGCTTTTTATAAAACGCTCTCAATAGTAGAAATAAAGAAGTAATCCGTTGTTGACCATCAATAACAATAGGGTCTTTCTTTTCTTCACCGGCAAAAACAATAGTTCCCAAAAAATAATCTGAGTCTGATGGATCATTTTCGAAAAAACTTGTTATGTCATTCCAAAGAGTTTCGCATTTCTCTTTCTCCCATTTATAGGGGCGTTGAAAATCTGGAATAATAAACTTATTCCCTTGAATATCGCTTAAAAGCTTGCCAATTGTTTTTTTACTTACGTGTAGTTCTGCCATATTTTAACTTTTTAATTTACACTCTATGAAAATAGTTTATCATATTCACCTAATTCTCTTGTTTCTTCTTCTGAAAACATGATTTCCATTTTCTCTATGGTTTCAATTTTAATAATTTCTGTTTCTTCAACCAATTTTTTGATTTTAGGATTTAGCCAATCTGAATTCCAAATTGGAACACTATTATCAAGCACTTTTTCACATAACTTGCCCGAATAAGTTATAGTCGGGTCAACTTTCAATGTTATTCTTTGTAACCAAATGTTCAAATAATTTGTATTCGGCAATTGTTTGAATTTATCTTTTATTTTAATTAACAATTCTTTCTGGTTTTCAATGCTTTCGATTTGTGGAATTAAAAAACTCAATGATGCTGTTACTAATGCAAACAATCTTGGATTGTTGTAAGCGAGATTAACTAAAATACTTATCAATACTTCAGGGTTGTCTGTACTCAAACCCTCTTCTGATTTTTCTTTGACTTGAAGCCAATCCAAAAAATGCTTGGTTTCTTTATATAGTGTGCCTGAATTAGGGTAGTCATTGCCTAAAACATAAAGCTGAATTATCCACTGTTGAATATTTTCCGTCTTTCTTTTGTTATAAATCCAGTGAACTTTATCTGATTTCAGCGATCCTAAAACAACATCGTCAGAAGAAAGTGTTTTTGCTGAATTGATTTTAAAATTGAGTTTTGAAAGTATATCTGAAAGCACTTTTGCAATCTCATAAGAAAGCTGTGAATTGTTTGTGAAAATACGGTAATCGTCTCTATATCTAATAATTTTGTAATCTGTAATTCCAAGTCTGTTTAGTTCTTCTGTCAGCATTAAATCACCAAGACCAAGTACAATTTCTGCTATGAAGTCCATTATAGCAGAACCTTGTGGTATTCCGTTTGTTTGTCCAAAAGACATGTCCTGAATATGCTTGTCAATTACAACACCGATAAGATGTGGGTTATTTCTGTTCTCCGGTTTTTTTGCTTCTTCTATTGTGTGTAATGCCCAAACAATGCTGTGGGTATAAAGTGAGCCGTAGCAATCTGTAATATCTAAATGCAATAAATGCCTGTATTCTAAAGATAACACTAAAGATCGTTGTTCAACTTTTTGCCACCACTCATAAATCTGATTTTGTTTATCTGTTTTTTCGTTTTCCTCAGCTATGGGAACACTTTGACATTCAATTTTGTCGTTTGCATAAAACTCAAAAAATCTTGATTGAATTAATTCCCAATTTTCTTTTTTTGTAATTTCCTGAACCAAGAAAACATAAATTGCAGGATGAATCAACTGAAAAGGTCGCCAAGCAAATTTGCCATCTTTATTGTTCAGTAAAGTATAGTTTACACCTTCTGCATCTTTTGGTTTTAATTCAGTTGTGCTTTCTTTTAAAATCTTACCTGATAATTCTTTTGTGAGGTTTTGCAGAAGTAATTCAAAACAAATGTATTCAGGAAGTTCAAAAGAGGAGTAACTTTCCTTTTTCAAAAAAAATGTTTTTGCTTCTATATTATTTAGGTCTAAAACTGTTTTCATTTCTAATTTTTCTTCGGTAAAATTTATTTGCTAAATTCCTATTGTTCTTCTTGTAGTTGCAAAAGCTATTCTCAAATTCAATTTTAATTTATTCCAAAACTTAGGAAGTAATTCATTCATTCGAACTAAAACAATTTGTCTGTTCTTTATTCCCAATTCATTTAGTCTATTCCTGCGAACTTCTTTTTCATTTGGATTATGATATGAAACAATCCAAACAACTTTATTGCTGATTTTCCTTAATATCTCTTCAAAATATTCCTTGTCTACATCTGCAAGCGAATGACCAAGACAATAAACTTTTTTAATGGGCTTTAAGGAATTGAAAAACGATTGGTTCTTTTGAATCAGTTGTGAAGTTGCTTTGAATGATTTTGAGAAGTATTGAATTAATTCATCTCGTCCTCTTTCCAAAGAATAATCAAAAGCATCTTCTTGTACATCTGTCCATCGTTCCAAATCTTCTTCACTTAAACCTGCTGGTGGTTTGGCCTCCTCTCTATCAAAACTTTTCGGATCCATTCCGTGACCTAAAATCAATTTGTCGTTGCTTTCTGCTCTGTTATGAATATAAAGAATTTGACTTTGAGGAATTTTATAATAATGCTCAAGTGATTTTGAATAATTGAAATTGAAGAAGATTGCATTTCTATCAATATTCAGAATGTTTAAACCGCTTTCGTCAGGATATTCAACTTTCAAAATAAACTCTTTAAACAAGTCCAACATTTTGATAGTTAAATCGTCTCTGATTTGGCTTACATAAAATGCAATGGTGTCCCAATCACCATCACTAAAATCTTCGCTCGCTGGATTGGCTGAATATTCAGCGTGTTCGTCCAAAACCTCGTCAATATTTAATGTAGCTAAATTGGCTTCAAACTGCGACCACAATGGGTCTTTCAAGCTTTCTGGGTCATCTTCATTTAAATCAGGAAAGCCAAAGTATTTTAAGAAGTAATCATATATGTTTGAGTGCTCATCTCTAAGAAACAAACCAAAGGTTGAATACCAAGTATCAAGTTTATGGTGAAGGTCGAAACCATTACCAATAATATATAAAGTTGTTGGTTGTTTCCCTGTCATTACGCTAATTGTTTTTCAAATTTCATGCTCTCCACCACCCCTCGCATCAACACAGGGCAAAGCGGCTTTATGGTATTTTTCAATTGTACATTAATTCGTTTGCGGGTTTCTAACGTGTGGTAAATGGTTACAATGGCTTCCTGTATTTTTATAGAGGGAATGGATAATTTTACATTGCACATATCAGCCCAATCAAATGTTTCTCTGGCACTGCCCCAGGAATGAAATCTTGCGTAACGGTCAAACTCAGGTCGAGCAAACCACAAGTACAAAAATTCAGGTAGTAATTCAGATGGTTTCTTTACCCTAAAGACTGTGTAAATTCCCGAAACAATGCAAGGTTCAGCACTATTCATTGCCAAAGCAATTTTATCACCTCTGCGTGAAGTATCAGCCACATAAACAAACTCACCTGTTCTGACTACTTTATAGGTTGAGAAATCAACACCATTGGTGTTTGCTTTGGTTTCTATTAGGACCTTTGCAGTTGAAACACCTTGTAAATATGAAATTTGCAAATCTCTGTTTCTTTCGTCTGCTTGCTCAATATAATTACCAAGCAAATTCGGCTTTTCGGTTTTAATCAGATTTTCAATGTATGTATCGCAAATCAACTGCAAATCAGCTAAACTATTTTCGTAAGTTTTCTGGTTGGAGAGTAAGCCATTGTAAAGAGCAACAAATTTTCGTTGTTCGTCAATATCAGGTATTGGGATTTGAATTTCACAAAAGCGTTCCCATTCCAAGCCACCTCTAACACTTGAATCGCAATAAGTCCATGCTCTTCTGTCAAATTCAGGTCGTTGAAATTCCATCATTAAAAATTCTGGAAACAATTCATTTTCATCAATCACTTCAAAAGTCATATATGCTGGCGAAACAATTGCTGGTTCCTCATTTTGATACAATGCAACTGGAAGAATTTCATCCCTGTTTACATGCATAATGTTTGTAGCAAATTGACCTTTTCGAATATCTTATATTTTGATAAATCTACTCCTGAAGTATTAGCAACAGAGGGCATGAAGTTTTTATAAATATTTACGCCCAATAAATTAGTAATTGACCAATCATTATTCCGGTTGCTTACCAATCGTATATAATCGCCAATACGCTTATAACTCATAACCTAGGGTTTTAAAAGCGTTAATCAACTGCTCCTGCGATTGCTTTTCCTCATTCAAAAGAATTTTAAAATCCATTTGTATTCGTTTCATTTCGGTATCAAAATCAATTTCGCTGTCACGGTCAATAAACTCGATGTATTTGCTTGGCACTAACGAGAAGTCATTGGCTTTCAATTCTTCAAAACTAGCTGAGTAACAATACTCTGGTATGTTTTTATAATTGGTTTCATTCTCCTTTTGTTGCCAATTGTGATAATTCACAGCAACTTTTGTAATGTCTTCGGGTGTAAGTTCTATAAACATTTTTTCGTACTCTGTTCCCCAACGCCTTAAATCCACAAACAAAATCTCCTTTTCACGATCACGGTAGTTTTTCTGTTTTCCATTAATCTCAATATGTCTTGCTTTTTTGTTTTTGTTGATAATCCAAAGCGTAACGCTTATATCGGTAGTGTAAAAAGTATCTCGTGGAATAATGATAATCGCTTCTACCAAATTGTTTTCAATCAGTTTTCGGCGTATTTTATACTCTTCGCCGCCACCACTCAAAGCACCGTTTGCCAGGATAAAACCTGCCACACCATTTTCGGAAAGTTTTGAAACCATATTCAAAATCCAGCCATAGTTGGCATTGCTTTTTGGTGGCACATCGTAACCCCGCCAGCGCGGGTCGTCGATCAATTCATTTTCGCCTCTCCAGTCTTTTTGGTTAAAAGGTGGGTTTGCCATGATGTAATCGGCTTTCAGGTCTTTGTGTTGGTCATCGTTAAATGTACTCGCCTCTTTTTCACCCAGATTGGCAGAAATCCCACGAATGGCAAGGTTCATTTTTGCCAGCTTGTAGGTTGTTTTCGTGTATTCCTGTCCGTAAATGGAAACTTCTTTTTTATTTCCGTGATGGCTTTCAATAAATTTCATCGATTGAACGAACATGCCACCTGAACCACAGCAAGGGTCATAGATGATACCGTTGTAAGGTTCAATCAATTCGGCAATCAGGTTTACAATGGTTTTAGGGGTATAGAATTCACCTTTTCCTTTCCCTTCTGCAATTGCAAACTTCTTAAGAAAGTACTCGTAAACACGCCCAACGAGGTCTTGTTCTTTGTCTTTAAGGGTATTAATATTGTCAATCTCGCTGATCAATGAAGCGAGTTTTGTAATATCTAATCCCAAACGGGAAAAATAATTATCAGGCAAGGCTCCCTTCAACGATTTGTTATCCTTCTCAATGGTGTGAAGGGCTGTGTCAATAATTAAAGCAATATCATTTTGACGTGCTTTTTTTACAATATAGATCCAACGTGAAATTTCCTCAAGAAAAAACACATTGTTCTGATTGTAGAAGTCAGGTATCTCGATGTATTTCTCCTGTCCTTTTGCGATGAGTTTATTACGGTGCTCTTCAAACTTATCGCTGGCAAACTTCAGGAAAATCAAACCCAACACAACGTGTTTATATTCGGCCGGTTCAACGCTGCCCCTGAGTTTATTCGCTGATTCCCAAAGGGCTACCTCAATCGCTTTTTCCTTATTCTCTTTTTTTGTTATCGCCATTCCTGTTAATTTCTATATTTTTTACCAATCAGCTAATGTAAGTGTTTATTCTTGTACCTTATTCAAAGATATTATCATCTGCCCGCCATGAATATGGAGCAGGTGAAATGAAAAAAACTTAACATAAATGAAATTTTTCCGGATGTGGAAAACATCTCACACATAGAATCTCTTCTACATTGAAAATACACCGGATGTCTGAACACTACTGTCATTTTGATCATTTTATTTCAGACGATCCTTTCGGTTGGGGCATAAATCAAGCATGTAAATATACATAAGTATTTACTTATGCCAATAACATGAAATATTTTTATCTCTCACATGGAAATTAAACAAATTGAACCCTGTATTAAAAAGAACCTTTACATTCCTAAAAACGTATTTATCGTTTTACAAAACGTACTTGTCTTTTTGAAAACGTAAAGTATCTCTTGTAAGCCTTATCTGGCGCGGCTGTCAGAAGGCCGTTTTTGAGTTTTCGAAAGAATTTAAGAATTTCTGGAGCAGGTGAGGGGGAATACCGGAAGGTATCCCAATGTAAAAAATTTAAGATATTGAATTATAATTAGTTGTGATCTTAATTGAATGGTTATTAACAGGATATTTAAAATAGTTAGTAAAAAGTATACCTAAATCTGGACAAACAAAAAAAAAGCGTGTAGTTTCGTACACGCTTTTAATAATCAGGAGTTGATTATCCTGCTCGTTTTACGAATTGAATGTTCTGCAGCCTTCTTGAAAACTCGGACCCTGGCCTAAACAGGACCTTCGTTTCAGTTATCTGCGATTGCGTAAAATCGGCAGGATTTTCAACTCCTTCGCTTCTCAGGCTTACCCTGAAACTTCCAAAGTCAGCCAAACGGATAATGTTTCCATTAGCCATCTGCTGTGGAATAACCTGGGTTAAACCTTCCAGGACTGCGAGTATGTCCATGGATGTTAACGTACATCTTTCGCTTAGCAGTTCTGCCAAACTTCTCAGATCTACGGTTCCGGTGCTCGACGCGCAGGCATGGTAGCTTTGCGGAGCCTCCGGATTTGATGGATTCCTCTTGGGAATCAGGCCATAAGTTATCATGGCTTTACGGTATTTAATTGCCATTCAATATCGAATGGTGCCGCAATATAGATACAAAAAATACTTGATTGTAAATGACTTTTCAACGCGGTCATGTTGAGAAATTAGCAATATCACGTCTGGTAAGGCATATAGGCCAATTTAAGTCAGATAAATATTTATTAACTTCACTTGTTGACAAGTTTGGCATAGTTTTATGTGTAAAACATAAAACACAGTTAATACAAAGATAATCAATATATTATATGCTAAATGTAAAAGTATTAGTTCAATGCGTTAAACTCATGTTTTTGATGTTTTAAAAAATTTTTAATGGTAAAAAAAATGTTTGAATTGTGAAAGATTTGGAACTCGAATGACAACGTGCCTGAGTTAGAAATTGGTGTTCGTAAAGGTAAAAACGGACTTAGCGAATCAAAGTGTTAAACTTTGTGAAACTATGTTGTTAAATACTTTGTAAAGCTTTAACTACTAAGAAACTGTCTAAATTTTGTTTTAGAGTAGTTTTTTGAAGAATTAAGTTCTCAGACGAGGCAAAATTGACGTTAATAGCAGCGTTATTGACGGAGATTTTAACGAAGTATGGGGGCATCATTCACAAAAAAATGCCAAAGGAAAAATTTTAGACAGTTACTTAATTTCTGAAAAAAACACTAACATTGCATTACTTTATGTGAGCCATTGATTGGTTAATATAAACAGAAATGAAAAAATATCATTTAGTATTATTCACTTTTCTCGCATTCACAGCCCTGTTATCCTGCACAAAGGATTATCCTGATCCAATTGCTGACTTTTCATTTACCGGTGACGGAAATCCTGCTCCATGTGTGGTGTTGTTCGAAAATAAGTCACTGGAAGCCACCACTTACTATTGGGATTTCGGCGATGAGACATATTCCTATGAAATTAATCCGGTCAAGACGTTTGAAAGCGGAGGGACGTTCACTGTAACCCTGACAGCAGAAGGAAAAGGGGGAACAGCATCCATCTCAAAAGAAGTTGTTATTGGTAACCCAAAACCTGTTGTTGAAATTAGTACTGCTTTCATTCAGCTATCCTTACCGAATAATTGTCCCACCTCTTTTCAAATCAGTAATATCGGACCTTTTGGAAGTATATTGGATTATGTTGTTGCTGACGATGGAGTACTCGGAGGCTTTCTTTCTATCGAAAATGCAACTGGTTCTGTGGCCTCAGGAAGCAGTGCCACCATAACAGTTACAGTTAAACCTGAATTCGTTCAAGAACCAGGCGGTGCAGGCGGATCTACATTTGTGCTTAGTATTTACACACCGGAGGCTTCAAATGAGATAAAAAATCCGGTTTCTGTGGTTGTAACTAACTTTCTGGGTTTATGGGGTGGAACATGGTCTGGAAGAAGCTATAGCAACGGTCTTCCATGGGATCCGGTCTTTTCACCGGTAAGCGGCTCATGGGTGCTCTATTTACAATCAGTAAATATGGCTGACAACACTGCTTCAGGCCAGTTATCATGGTATGGCACTGACAAATATTGGGTTTTTACCTATGATACCATTGGAAATATAATCAGTTCAACACCAATGCCTTATATTGCGGATTGTATCATACAATTTAATAGTGAAAATACAACACTGCTTGCCTCAGAAACCTCATGCGATATTATTCACCTTACGATTGTCGGAGCCCCGCCAAATCAAAATATCTTTTATGGTCCCTGGTTTAATGTTTTTTTAGACACCAAATCGAATACAACCATTTTAAGTGGTGAGTATGATGGATTTGCAACACATCCGGCTGATCCGAACAGTAACTGGGTTGGCTTATCGCAGGGTAGTGTTACAGGTAGCAAACAATAGATTGAAGACGTCAAAAGCAATTTAATTTCAATGATTATGTAAGATCAAAGAAGATATTAATTTTCTACCTTTACAGTCTAATTCAGAGATTGATCCAATACACACATCGAATATTTTATTCCCAAATTTTAAATCAATTATCTATGAAAAAAATTCTCTCAATTCTTGTTCTCGCCTTATTTTTTATATGGCAGGGAGCAATCGCACAAAAAACTGACTTTTCGGCAAACATACCGTTGAATCCGGATGTGAAAATCGGAAAGTTGCCCAATGGCCTGACGTATTATATCGAATACAACAAAAAGCCAGAAAAGAAAGTTGAACTCCGCTTAGCCGTTAATGCTGGTGCTATTCTCGAAGACGATAGCCAGCTGGGATTGGCTCACTTTATGGAGCACATGAATTTCAACGGTTTGAAGCATTTTCCAAACAATGAACTCGTACATTATCTGCAGAGTATCGGGGTGGCATTTGGTAACGACCTCAACGCTTACACCGGCTTTGATGAAACCGTTTACATTTTGCCTGTCCCAAGTGATAAACAGGGTAAATTGGACAGTGCTTTTATAGTGATCGCCGACTGGAGTGGTGCATCACTGCTTACTCCTGAAGAAATTGACAAGGAGAGGGGCGTTATTTTGGCCGAGAGCCGGCTGGGCAAAGGTGCCAACGACAGGATGATGAAGAAATGGTTGCCAGCTATGTTTAATGGCTCAAAATATGCCAATCGTTTGCCTATCGGTAATGATTCAGTCATCGAATTCTTTGACCATTCCGTATTGATTAAATTCAATGATGACTGGTACCGGCCAAACAATCAGGCTGTTGTTGTTGTGGGTGATATGCCGGTGGCTGATGCTGAAAGACTGATCATTGAGAAGTTCAGCGATTTTACAAACCCTGCCAATTCTCCTGATAGACCTGAATCATTTTTGGTAAAGCCGTATGATAAAAACACGGCCATGGTAGTAAGTGATGTGGAAGCAAATCAAACTTCTATCACCGTATCAGGAAGTTCACATCCCCGTAAACCAGTGACAACCTTAGCCGATTATCGTGGTAAGTTGATCGAAACACTATGTTTCAATATGTTGCGTGCACGGTTTAACGAATTGAGAAACTCAGCCAATCCTCCGTTTATTGGAGCTTATGCCTATTTAGGTGGCGGTTGGGCAAGAGGCTATGAAAACTTTACTGCCGGTGCCCGCTGTGGCAGCGATGGTATTGAAAAAGCGGTGGAGGCCATTGTGACCGAAAGCATGCGTGTGAAAGCCTATGGATTTACCGAAGATGAACTCACAAGGGCAAAAGCGGCTATGTTATCGGACATTGAAAAACAATACAACGAACGCGACAAAACCGAATCGGACCGGATGATCGACGAATTGGTTAGTAACTTCTTCGAAAAAGATGCCATTCCGGGGATTGAGTGGGAATATAATTTCGTGAAAAACCATATTAATACCTTCGCATTGACTGACTTTGACAAGGTGCGCCAGCAGATTGATATCGATAATTTCTTTTTCGCGTTCGTTACGACCAAAACACAACCTGATCTTCCAACGGATGATCAGTTGAAAGGCTGGATTGAGGCTGCTCTGAAAAAACCGGTAGAAGCATACACTGAAAATAAAATTGCCGCAAGTCTGCTCGAAAAAGAGCCTGCTGCAGGTAAAATTATCAAAACCGAAAAGAATGCCACACTTGGCACTACCACTTATACCTTAAGCAACAAGGCCATCGTTTGCATAAAACCTACCGATTTTAAAAATGATGAAATTTTGTTGAAAGGTTCCCGCTTTGGGGGTTTCAGCCTTTATCCGGGCGACGATTACCAAAGTGCCCAATGGTGCAGCAAGGTGCAGGAGGATATGGGATACGGACAATTCTCCAATCCTGATTTAACAAAATTCCTGTCCGGTAAAATGGTAAATGTAACCGCCAGAATTGCCGATTATACCGAATCAGTTGATGGGAAAAGCAGTGTAAAGGATTTGGAAACGATGTTCCAGTTGTTGTATTTGAAATGTAGCTCGCCCCGTAAGGATGAATCAGCCTTCCAATCATCCATCAGCAGGTCGAAACAGCAGTTGGAACTGCTGAAACAAAATCCGCAATATCTCTTTATTGATTCATCATACAATGCTTTTTATCAGGGGAACAAAATGGCCCATTTGATTCAGAGTGTGGCCGATTACGATAAGATTCAGATTGATCATGCGATGGTTTATTTTGCAGAACGTTTTGGCAATCCATCAGGCATGTATTATACAATAGTTGGCAGTTTTACAGAAGATCAGATTGTCCCGTTGATCGAAAAGTATATTGGCGGGCTCAATGCCGCTGACATCAACACAAGCATCAAGGATATCGGATTGTTCCCAATCACCGGCGACAATAGTTTTACACTGCACAAAGGAACCGAGCAACAGGCCATGCTGATGCATTATATCAGTGGCAAGATGCCTTTTAGCGCGGATGATGCTTTTATGTTAGAACAACTCGATGCAGTACTCAACAATAAGGTGATCGATACCATTCGCGAAAAAATGAGTGCTATTTATGGTGGTGGCTGCCAGGGAATACTTCAAAAATATCCACGGGAAGAGTTTCTTGTTCAATCCTATTTCCCTTGTAGTCCCGACAATATCGAAAAGGTGAATACAGCCTTTCTGGGTCTTATCGAAAGCACGAAAGTTACCGGTGGAATCACCGAATACGACTGGACACAGGCCAGAGAACCTGCTTTGGAAAAAAATAAGGTCGACTTGACACTGAACGATTACTGGCTGGATGCACTTCAAACCTCATTTTTAAATGATACCGATCCTGAACGTATATTATCCAAAGCGAAACGTCTTGAGGAGATTACACCAGCGCAACTGGTCGAAACCGCCCGAAAATTCTATACAAATCCAAGTATTTTTAAGGCAGCATGGTTGCCTGAATTACCAAAATAGGGGCTGATCACACAGTCCGATCAATCAATTGCCACAGATGAAGCGGTTCGTCTGTGGCAATTTTTTTTAATCGATGTTCATAGATTTCTGTAATCCGTTACTTGTTTCTCCGCCTGCTGCGGACAGGTGGTAGCTGGTGACAAGCAACTATTAACTAGTGACTAGTAACCAGTAGGTTCAACTACGAAGTTTTCATTCTTCACTGTCAGGTAACCTGCGGACGATGTCAAGTATCTCGCTGACAACGTTAAGTATCGGTCTGACAGGAATTATTAATTGAAACAATTCAGCCAAAATGATTAACTTTGCTTAGCCAGAAGAATAAAATGCTATGCTTAATAAGATATTTAAAATACTTTTAATTATTATAAGTTTTTTTGTTTCTTATGGCTGCATTGGACAGATACAGGATTCGACTCATTATTGGAAGAGGGAACTTAATCTGGATAATGATGTAAACCACAAAGTAAATTATCTATACAAACTATCCGTTGCATATTGGTATGGTATTACCGATAGTTCATTGTATTTTTCCTCAGCTGGCCTCGCTTTTGATAAGGAGAAGGTGAAACCAGTTCTTTGGGGTAGTTTGCTTTTTTCGAAGGCCATTGCCTTCACTAACCATGGTTCAAGTGATTCTGCTTTTTATTATCTTGAAAAGGCCAGGGATTTGTTTACACTGCATGGGTTCGATTATATGCGTTATAGGGTGATCGAGCAAGAGGGATCTCTTCACAGAGAAACAGGTAATTATGAAACAGCTATGAGCCTGTTGGATGAGGCAATAGTTTATTTCAGAAAGATAGAAGATGTAAAACAAATCAATTCAGTTTTGATCAACCTCGGCAATACATGTCTCGACCGTACCCAAAATGTAAAAGCCATGCAATACTATTTGGAAGCATCGCAGTATGATTCTTTAGTGAATGATCCTTCGGCTGCAGGCATGACCAAATTAGGTATGGCTTTGGTTTATATGAATCTTGGAAAATTGTTTCGTGCTGTTGAAAGTGAAAAGTCGGATGAGTATTTCAAACTCAGTATTCGATTTTTACATCAATCAAAGGCTCTGTTTACAAAAACAGATCATCAAACGGGTATTTGTTACGCGCAAATGAACCTTATAGAGGCTTTTCTGTATATGGATCGATTGAAAGAGGCTGATTCATTATACGAAGTATCAAGCTCCTGCCTTTACGGAAATGATTCACGTATAGTATCATCATTACATATCCAAAAAATCAGGATGTTATATAAATCAGGTGAATCAGATCGTGCACTGATATTGTTAAATACATTAGATGCACCCGGGTCAAAACTCATCATTCCAAATATGTACCATGAGGCGCTTATGCTGAAAGCAAAAATAATGCGGGAAAGAGGACAAAAGGAAGTTGGGTATCAACTGGCCGAAAATACAATAGTTTGGTTCAGATCACATAAAGTTATGTTACCGTTATATGAATCTCTGATTGTACTGGCCGAATGGCAACAGGCTGATAATAGATTCAAGGAAGCATTTTTAACAACCAAAGAAGCATCAGGTGTGCTGAGTGAGCTTTTCAATGATGTCGGAAATGAAATTTTTGATGAAACGGTGTTGCGCTATGAAAACAAAGCACTTTTGACGAAACTTCATTTGACTAAAGCCGAAAATGATCTTGAATATATTCGTTTCAGATTTATTATGTTGTTTGCAGTAATTTTACTTCTGCTGCTATTAACCAGCCTGAGCATACTATTTTGGCACCGAAAAAAGTCTAAACTACTTAAAGAAATAGCAGAACAAAAATCACATGGCCTTGCGCTTGAAAACCTAAGTAAATCGGAGGAAATTGAAATAATCCGGTTAGAGAAACAATTGCACGAAGAATTAGCCAATCGTTACCAGCTCGATGCACAATTACGTGAGCAGGAACTTGTATTTCAGTCATTAAAACAAGCCCAGTTAAATCAGCTAAACAATTCAATCAAGGAAAAATTTGCACCTTTTAAACACCGCATGCCCCGAAAAAAAGACCAGGAAGTTTTTGAACTAACACTGGAGGAGGTTTGTCGCGACGTGGCACGTGATCCATTGGCTGATTTCGAACAAATTTTTTCACAAATGCACAGTGGGTTCTATGAAAAATTACTTGAGAAAAATGCAAGCCTCAGCAGGAGCGAACTTCAGATTTGCGCGCTTCTGCGACTTAACCTACCTTCAAAAGAAATTTCAAATTTATTATACATAACAATGGCTTCAGTCGACCAGAAACGACATCAGATACGAAAGAAATTGTCACTTGAAACCAACCAAAGCCTAATCAGCTTTTTAATTAATTTGTAGCTTTTAAATTATAACAAATATGAAAAAACCCGATTTCAGCAGTTTCAAATTACTGGTAGCCGAAGATGATTTTGATAATTTTATTCTTATTAAATCCCTTTTGTTACCTACCAGAATTACCTTAATACACGCGCCCAATGGCGCCGAAGCGGTAGCCCAATGTTTGCAGCATACTTTTGATTTGGTAATTATGGATGCGAAAATGCCTGAATTAGATGGCTTTAATGCTACCAGAGAAATTAAGAAAATAACTCCTGATGTGCCTGTGATTATGCTTACTGCTTTCGCATCACATCTTTCTCTTAAAGATGCAGTAGATGCCGGCTGTAATGATTATCTGGCAAAGCCCATTGATTTTGATATACTTTATGCGACTTTAACTAAATGGCTTATTGGTTAAAACAATATTTGATGTGTTAATAGCGGTTCATTTAACCTGAGACAAGGGATTCTGAAAATGTCTGTCTTGAATTGCGGATATCGGCATATAGCGCAAAGCCTTCCATTTTACTATTATTTATAATACTTATATTCAGTGTGTTATAAAATATTGCATAATTTCAAAAGCTGAATAAACTGTTTTGAAATAATTATTCAAACAGCTTAATCCGTCTTAAACTATCCAATTATACTTATGTTTTTCTTTCATATATTCATAATCATCTGATTATGAATTTTATATCCATTATTTAGCATCTTCAGTTTAAAAACTTCAGACAAAAATTACTAATTTAAATAATTGAACTTAAGTAATTTACATTCAAAACATAAGAAGATTATAAGAATTTAGTCAGGTTGATTGCATGCCTTGCACGATTTCAATTAATAATTTCGGTCAAAATCAGTTATCAAAATGGAAAATAAATTGACCTTAAATCAGAGGATTTATTTAGTTAGCAAAGACATTGTATATTTTAATCTTCAAAAAAAGATACTGGACAAATTCAATTGGGAGTTGATTTTAATGGAAGATATTTATGATTTGAGTCAAATTGACGAAACTTATCCACCAATTGCTGCTATTATTATTGATGGTGAATTGCTCACAACTGATCATTTGATAATACTCAACAAATTAAAACAATTACATAGTGAAACAATCCTGTTTTTGATGGATCATTTCAGTACACAGGCACTTTCAAAGGCACTCCAATTTGGTTTTGATGAATTTGTTGCCAAACCGAATAATATACTGCAAATGAAACTTCTTTTTGAAAAAAAACTGTTTCATATCAATGATTAAATGATAATGAATAAATGATATTATAAAAATTGATAGGTTACTAAGTGAAACGAATCGAAGCAGAATATTTGGGTTATTGTGTTGTTATTATTATTGCAATAAAGTAGTGATTTATATGAATTTTAGGACGTTGGGTCTAAATATATAGTGAGAATATGGGAGCAAAGTGTATTGGAATGTTAAAATAAATTTATAAAATTAGTATTGTTTTTATGAATGAATCAATAAGTCTTGTTGTATTTAACATTGATAACCTGCAATTTGCATTGCAGTTGTCGTATGTTGAAAGGATTGTTCAATCAGTTGAAGTTCAGCCGGTATCTTTGGCACCTGACCACATCATGGGAGCTGTCAATTACCATGGCGACTTTCTGCCTGTAATCAACCTGAGAAATCTGTTTAATTTACCTCAGCGTGAGATTGAAACCTCAGATTATTTCATTATTACAGAAACATCTTTAGTAAAAATGGCACTTTGGATTGACTCCACGGATGAAATCATTACAATCGAGGCTGAAAAGATCATCAATGCTGACAAATTAATGGTGAATTCAGTGTATGTTGAGGGGCTGTTCAATCTAAATAATGGCATTGTTCTTATGCAGGATCCGGTTAAATTTTTGACAACGGAACAATTACGCTGGTTCAAAGAAGCATTGAACAACAATCCTTTTCAGATAGAAAAATAACTATCCATTCAAAATTGCAGTAATAATTAATCATTCACCTGATTCTGTCGAACAAAATGAGTTTCAAACATGACGATCCGATACTGAGTTCTTTAAGAGATTATCTTTCAGATATTTTGGGTCTCTATTTTATGGAAAAGCACGATAAAATGCTTATCAGAAAGATTGAGCATGCGGCGACTGCTTTTGAGTTTTCGAATCCTAAAATATTTGTAGAATGGTTATTAAAGAACAAATTAACAGAAAAACAATTAGGAAAGCTTGCCAGCCACCTGACCATTGGTGAAACCTATTTTTTCAGAGAGAAAAAGAGTTTTGATTTTCTTGAACAAATTTATTTGCCGGGCCTGATTCTTAAACGGTATGCTGCAAGCAAATGGATTCGTATCTGGTGTGCAGGCTGCTCAACAGGCGAAGAAGCGTATTCTCTTGCCATTACTTTGACACACTCTATTCCGGATATAAAACAATGGAAGATTACCATCCTGGCTACTGATATCAATCCTGTACTACTTGATAAAGCAAAAAGTGGCATTTATTCAAAATGGTCCTTTCGCACGAGCACACCGGAATTTATTCAGAAATATTTTACAAAAACCGGAGAAAACCATTTTCAGATTATACCTGAAATACGGAATATGGTAACTTTTTCATCACTCAATCTCGCCAGCGATAACTACCCTTCCATAGAGGGCAACACCCAATCTGTTGATATTATTTTTTGCAGGAATGTATTAATCTATTTTTCTCCTGAGGGAAACCTTCAGGTAAGCAATCGGCTCTATAATTCATTGATCAATGGTGGAATATTGGTTGTCAGTCCGGTTGAAATGTCATCATTGATTGCGCCAAAATTCAGTAAGATCTATTATGCAGGATATACGATCTATTACAAAGGATCGCAGCCCAATGAAGCGATGGCTGATGTCAGGCAAGTAATGATCAAACCTAAAATTACTATTCCTGATCCGGTTTCCGAATTGAAAATAAATCAAACGACGCATTCAATCAGACGAACTGAACCAATGCAGGAACATATTCCAATTCCGCTGTTACATACGCTGAACGTCTACGTTGGCGCGGAAAGCCATATTGATGATTATTTGACAAAAGCCGAAAAGTCAATTAAAAGTGGATTATTTGAAGAAGCCGAAAAACTACTGAGTAGTGTGTTAAAACAAAGCGTCACGTATAATACGAAAGTTCCCAAGCTACTTGCCAAAACAAAAGCCAATCTGGGTAAACTCAACGAAGCGACAACATGGTGTGAAATAGCACTTTCGATAGATAAGCTTGATGCAGAACTTCACTATCTGCTAGCAATAGTAATGCATGAACAAGGTAATGATGCAGCAGCAACAGATGCCATAAAAATGGCATTATATATACAACCTCACTTTGTACTGGCGCATTTTTTACTTGGCAACCTCGAATTGAAAGCTGGAAAGACAGCCTCAGGTAAAAAATCATTTAAAAATGCCTTATCGAGTTTATCTTATTATGATCATAATGAAATCCTCCCTGAATCGGATGGCCTTTCAGTGGGAAGATTTCGGGAAATAATTCAAACAATCAACAATTAACATGAAAACCGAAAAAATAGTGGAAACAAATGAAGCCGATGCAGTGGTTAATTCTGCCACACGCTTGAAAATTCTGAAAGAAAGAGCTGATATTTTAGCCAAACCACTCTTTACGGAAGCAGATAAGGGTATTGAATTGGTAGGACTGGTGTTTCTGTTGTCGGATGAGCAGTATATCATTGACGCTTCCTTTGTGGTAGAAGTAATCCATATCAATGATCTGACACAGTTACCCTCTTGTCCTCCCTTCCTGATGGGAATAATCAATGTTCGCGGAAGAATAATTTCAGTTTTCAACCTTAAATCCTTTTTAAACTTACCCACAAAAGGTATTACAAATCATAACAGGGTAATCATTGTAAAACACAAACAGATTGAGATCGGCTTACTAGCCGATGAGATGATCGGAAACATTACTGTTTATTTAAATCAACTGCAGGATCCTATGTCGACCTTGTCATCAAGACAAAAGGAATATCTGCTCGGAATAACCATTGACCATGCTGTTTTACTTGATATTGAAAAATTTTTATCCGCTGATGAAATCATTATCAATGAAGAAATTTAAACTAAATTAATATTACAATAGAACTTAAATTGAAAAAAATGAAAATGAAGAATTTTATTACAAGAAGTATCAGTACTAAATTAATAGTATTATTTCTACTGGTATCATTGGTGCCATTTGGTATCATAGGAATAATAAGTTATTCCAGCTCAAAAAAAGCACTGGAAAAATCAATTCATGCCAATATGACTTCCGTGTTGGATTCAAGGATAAATCATGTTGAAGATTTTATAACAGTTAGCCTTGATATTGTTTCAACTGCAAGTTCACTCAGTTTGTTTAGGGTTAATCTTTACAATATCAGCAATGGCATTGAAGTAGAAAAATCGGGAAGGTTGTTGGAAGAAGCAATGGATGACTGGGCTTCGAACAGTCACGTGTTTTACAGAGCTAAAATTTTGAATTTAAAAGGTGATGTTATTGCAACTACCAAAAAGATTCTTGATGATATGGGTGTAAACAGGGCAAATTCAGATTATTTTAAAGAGGGATTAAAGGCTCCTTACGTTTCTGACCCATTCATTTCTTTGGATGATAATGTGCCGGTGATAGCATATTCATGTCCAGTTTATTCTCCCTTAAAGAATACAGAAGTTATTGGGGTCCTGGTCATCACTCAGGCTACTGAAGCAGCGCTAAACAAAGGCAGTAAAAACAGGAGTGAAAGTTTGGGAATTAATCAAATGACTAATGTCACCGAAGGAATGGGAAAATCAGGTGAAACTTATATAGTGAATAAGGAGGGGTTAATAATAACAACCTCACGATTTGGAAATGATTTTTTTCTAAACAAAAAAGTCAACGCTGAAAGGTTACAAAACCTGCTTTCGGGTTTTGGATTTAATAAATATAATGATTATCGGGGTATTGAAACAGTTGGAAAAGCTAATCCGATACATGGAACAAATTGGACTATGATTATTGAATATGATCATGATGAAGCTTTTGACTCTGTTATCACATTGGCTAATATGATGTTACTAATAAGTGCCATCGTTTTTCTACTTGTGCTGACTTTAGCTTATGTAATCGCAAAGTATTTCACCGGCCCAATTATTTATCTAACTGATGTTGCAGAAAAAATGGCGTTGGGAGATATGGAACAGGAAATTTCTGTTTCAATTAATGATGAGATTGGTTTGTTGGCAAATTCATTCAGGATCCTTCAAAAGACCATGCTCGAAAAAACCAAGTTGGCCAAGGATATTTCAGAGGGTAATTTAATGATAAATGTTCAACCCCTTTCAAATAAAGATAATATGGGTTATTCATTTCAAACAATGGTCGAAAAACTAAGGATTCAACTTAATAATATTGGTGGAGGTATCAGTGTTTTAACCAGCTCATCAAGCGAAATTATGGCATCCGTTTCTCAGTTGGCTTCAAGTTCAGCAGAAACTGCCACTTCGGTCAGCGAGACCACCACAACAATTGAAGAAGTAAAGCAAACAGCAATTATTTCAAACAATAAGGCAAAAGCTGTTTCTGATAATGCGCTGCGAATGGCCGAAATTTCAAAAGACGGTACCAGAGCCATTGCAAACACCCTTGAGGGAATGAACAGAATAAGGCAACAAATGAGTGCTATAGCTGGAATGGTTGTTAAGTTAAGTGAGCAAAGCCAGATTATAGGGGATATTACAGCAACAGTCACAGAACTGGCCGAGCAGTCCAATCTCTTGTCAGTAAATGCAGCCATCGAGGCAGCAAAGGCTGGTGAACAAGGAAAAGGGTTTACGGTGGTGGCGCAGGAAATTAAAGTTCTGGCAAGCCGGTCAAAAGATGCGACTGCTCAGGTGCGGAATATTCTGCATGATGTTCAGAAATCGATTAGCTCAACCGTAATGGCGACAGAAGAAGGAGGAAAGGCTGTGGAAGAAGGCATGAAACTTACTAGTATTTCTGGTGAAGCTATCAAAATGTTAGCCGACAGTGTGGTAGATGCTTCCAACTCGGCCCTGCAGATTGCCGCCTCAAGCCAGCAACAACTTGAGGGAATGGACCAGATAGTGACAGCTATGGAAAACATTCGTGAAGCGAGTACACAAACCGTTACAAGTACACAGCAATCTGTTGATTCGGTGTATGAGTTACAAAAGGTTGGTCAGCAACTTAATGAATTGATGAAACAATACAAGCTCCGATAATGGCAAATCATGAAGAGTTTTTAAAAAAGTTACGGAAAACATTTAGGATTGAAGCAGCAGAGGGAATCGCGAACATCACTTCAAACCTTATTGCCTTGGAAAAAGATCAATCCGGATTGAGAAAAACTGCTCTGATTGAAGCTGCTTTCAGAGATGCACATAGTTTGAAAGGTGCTGCCCGTGCTGTGAATATGTCTGAAATTGAAAAGATTTGCCAATCGTTGGAATCCGTATTTTCAGCCATTAAAAATAATTTTCTTGAGCCGGATGCTCATTTATTCGATCTATTTCATCTTACGTTGGATCTTTTAAATGAGTTGGTGAATAGGGACGACGAAACAACAAATGATGATATACAAGCAAAAGTTTCAGTGCTACTGCAAAAGCTTACGCTTGCCAGCACAGGTAACTTTACTTCACCAATGGCATCATTCGAAGTGCCAAAAAATGAAAGTAATTTACCTGCGAAGTCTGAGTTAAAACCAGATGAGACTTTATTGGCCTTACATGAGGTTAAAGATGAACCTAAATTTGCCTCACAAAAGTCTGACAATACAATCAGAATATCTATTGAAAAGCTTGATAATCTGCTGTTTCAGGTAGAAGAAATGATTGGTTTAAAGCAATCCATGCTTCATTTGAATAACCGCTTAAAAGTGGCTGGTCAGAATCTAAAAACATGGTCAAATGAGTCATCTGAAGTTTTTCCGTTAATACAGAAAATTCTTCAGATCGAGGAGCACTCTGAGCTGCGTCAAAAGAAATCACTGAATCAAAAAGAGATAGAAAAAGTTACGCAGTTTTTCGAATGGGCGACTTCCATGTTGAAAACCATTGAAGATGAACTTAATAACACCAGTAAACTTAGTGCCGAGGAAAGTTATCAAGCAGGTGTTAAAATAGAGTCATTGTTGGAAGAAGTGAAAAAAATCATTTCTGTACCCTTTTCAACCATTGCAGATGTGATGCCAAAAGCTGCCAGGGATATTTCTAAAACTACGGGCAAAGAAATTAATGTGGTTATCAGGGGTGCGGAAATTGAACTTGACCAAAGAATTCTGGAGGAACTCAGAAAACCACTGATGCATCTGCTGCGCAACAGCATTGATCATGGAATTGAAAAACCACATCTCAGAATTCAAAATAAAAAACCCCCGGCAGGTACGATCGAAATTTCAGTCGAACGACTTGAAAACAATCGCGTTGAGATTATCTTAAAAGATGATGGAGCAGGTATCGATCTCGAAAAAGTGCGACAGAAATACATCGATCAAGAAAATATTTCTCTGGAGAAAGAAAGTGAAATTGGAGAGCAGGTTTTGATTGATTACCTTTTTCGGTCAGGTATTTCGACCCGTGAAATGGTAACCGATTTATCAGGCCGGGGTTTGGGTTTGGCCATTGTAAAGGAAAAAATTGAACAATTGGGAGGCATCATCACTGTTAACACTGAAAAAAATCATGGGACACAATTCAACATAGATATTCCACTTTCATTGGTAACCATGCGTGGTGTTCAAATTATTCTTGGGGATCGAAATTTCATTGTGCCAACTTCAAAAATTAACAAGGTTTTTCAGTTAGATGAATCTGAGATTAAAACGATCGAGAACAAAGCGAATTTCAATTATATGGGGAACATAATTCCAATGGTTTACCTGGGTGATATTCTTGAAATTCCGCGTAAAGAAAATTTCAGGCATGATGTTTTGCTGCTTATCGTTGGACCACCTGACAACCAAATTGGGTTTGTTGTTGATGGAATATTGGACGAAGATGTCGTATTGGTAAAAAAATTCAACGAGCAAATGAAACGCGTACGTCATGTTTCGGGTGCTACTGTGCTGGGGTCCGGAAAAGTTGTGCCAATTTTGAACGTGTCTGACCTTTTAAAATCGGCAGTAAAAGATTACTCACATATTGGCCGTGAAAATACAGCACAGGAATCAGTAAAAAAACGCGCTATTCTTGTTGTGGAAGATTCAATCACATCCCGTATGCTGATTAAAAATATCCTTGAAAACACCGGTTATTCGGTAACAACGGCTATCGATGGTGTAGATGGTTATAATAAGTTGAAGGCCGGAGCCTTTGATCTGGTTGTTTCTGATGTTGACATGCCACGAATGAGCGGGCTTGATATGACAGCCAAAATCCGCGCTGACAAGGCAGTGTGTGAAATACCTGTCATTCTGGTTACTTCACTTTCAAAGCGGGAAGATCAGGAAAGGGGACTGGAAGTCGGAGCAAATGCATATATAGTTAAAGGTAATTTTGATCAGAGTAATCTGACGGAGGTTGTAGAAAGATTAATTGGAAATTAAACAAAACAGTAAAATGATAAAAGTCTTGATCGTTGAAGACTCTCGGGTAGTAAGCGAATATTTACAATATATTTTTTCCAATGTGCATGATATGCAGGTTATTGGAAATGTTAGTAACGGAAAAGCTGCCATAGATTTTATCCAGCACCGGAAACCTGATGTAATCACTATGGATATCGACATGCCGGTGATGGATGGTCTCGAAGCGACACGTATCATCATGTCAACCATGCCGATTCCAATTCTTATCGTTACAGGCAGCAGAAATGCCAATGATACTTCCACTTCGATTGAAGCGTTGGCAGCAGGTGCGCTTACCGTGATGGAAAAACCGGTTGGTATTGGACATCCCCGAGAGGCCGAACTATCAAAAAACCTCATTAATATGGTAAGATTGATGGCTGAAGTAACAGTAATTACGAGAAAATTAAAACCCAGAATACCAGTACCTGCTGTTTCATCAGCCGCATTTTCGAAGGAGTTGTTCGATATAATATCGCTTCCCAAAATAATCGCGATCGGTGTTTCATCAGGAGGTCCTCAAGCGCTCCAGATAGTATTTTCCGAAATAACAGCAAGGTTTCCGGTTCCCATTGTGGTAGTGCAGCATATTACTGATGGATTCCTGGAAAGTTTTACTAATTGGCTGGAAAATGTGACGAACTTACCTGTACATATTGCGCACAATGAAGAGGACCTGAAGCCAGGTCATATTTATTTTGCCCCCAATGGCTCACAGATGAGTATCTTGAAAACAGGTAAGGTTAGGCTTGAAAAAGATATTTTAAAGAATGGATTAAATCCATCAGTAGCACATTTATTCACCTCAGTTGCAAACGAATTTGGAAATAGTGCTATTGGAATTATTCTTACCGGCATGGGTAGTGATGGTTCCAAAGAGCTTAAATTACTTCTCGACAAAGGTGCCGTTACAATTGCACAAAGCAAAGAAAGTGCACTGATCAATGGAATGCCGGGTGTTGCAATTAATTATGGATCAGCTAAATATGTGCTGAGTGCCGAAGAAATTAGTGGATTCCTTTCGGGAATTGAAAGAAACTTTAGAAAATAATTAGAGATATGAAAATAACTGAAATTCTGATTGTAGAAGATAGCAGGACACAGGCAGAGGAATTGAAATACATTCTGGAAAACTACAGTTACACAGTAAAACATGCCCTGAATGCTGAACAAGCACTTGAGATTCTGGCCGAATCTGAACCAGATATTATTATCAGCGATATTATCATGCCGGGTATGGACGGTTACAGTTTTTGTTCAGTCATTAAAAAAAATGTTCGTCTGAAATCAATTCCGGTAATCCTTCTTACTTCGCTTTCCGAACCTAAGGATATCATGAAAGGACTGGAAAGTGGTGCCGATAGTTTTTTGGTGAAACCTTACAATGATGAGATTCTGCATAACAGAATCCAATATTTTATTCAAAATGCTCATCTCAGGAAAGAACAGACTGAAAACATACAGATGGACATTTTGTATGCAAATCAGAAATATTCTATTCATTCGTCACCCAGACAAATCATGGATGTTTTGCTTTCAACCTACGAAAATTCAATTCTCAAATATCAGGAAATCAATGAAAACAACAAAAATCTTAAAGTTTCAATGGATAAACTGAACTGGATAATTGCAAGTCTTGAGCAGAAACTAAAGTTGAAGACACAGCAAATTCTGATAAATGATGAGAAACTTATCAAAGTAATGGAAGAGAATGATGTGATGACTGAAAATCTAATGATGCAGAGTTCCTTGCTCCAAATTGCAGGAAAAACACTAAAATTTGGTGGTTGGAGCGCAAATCTGGAAAATAGCAAACTAATGATTACCATTGGAACTGCAGAAATACTTGGGTTATCGTCTGTCGATAAAATTTCCTTAATCGAATTCATCAGTTTTTTTGCTTCGGAAAGCGGTAACAAATTCAGGGATTCATTCGCTGATTGTGCTGAAAATGGTAATCCTTTTGATAATGTCCTGCAGATTATCACTGAAAACGGTAATCATATCAGCGTACAAATAATAGGTGAGGCGGTTTATGAAGAACAAAAAATAGTCAAAGTCAAAGGCTCAATTCAGAACATCACGAATTGCCTTTAGTTTGATCAAATCTAAAACGGTCTCAAATCGAGTTAAAAAGTCATAGAATACATCATTGTTATTATGGAGAAATCGAAAAAGGAACTTGCTGTTGAATTGGAACAATTGAGTAATATGTATGAAAAACTCAAAGTCCTTTATGATGAAAAATCATTGGTAAAGAAGAACATTGAGCTTTTGCCCGAGCAAAACACAGCAGAAGTCAGGCGCCAACTGACAGCATACAGCATGAATGAGGATCGGTTCAACCAGATCTCCAGCCAAAGCAAAACCGTCTTCTGGGAAGTGGATGTTTTCGGACTGTACACCTATGTGAGCCCTGCTTCCGATTTTGTTTGGGGATACTCCGCTGACGAGTTGATCGGCAAGAAGCATTTCTATGATTTACATCCCCTCGAAAAGTGGGAAAAATTAAAAGAAATTAGCCTGAGGATGATGAAAGATCAAACAAGTCCGGTTCATTTTGAAAAACAGATACAAAGGAAAGACGGTGTAATTATCTGGGTTTCGACCAATAGCATACCTGTTTACGATACATTGAATAAAATGCTTGGGTTTCGGGGCTCGGATATGGAAATCAGTGTAAGCCGACTGGCAACGGAAGAGATGTGCATTCCAGTTCCTGGTGAAGCAGGCTTGATTACCAATTATATAGCTATCAAGGAAGATATCAGTGACCGTAAAAAAACAGCTAATGATATCATAGTTGAGAATACCACGCTTGAAAAGAAAATAAATGAAAAAACATCTGAATTGGCAATTTCAAATAATAATCTTCATAAGGAAATAGAAGAACGAAGATTAGTTGAAGATGCATTGCAATCGAAAACGGCTGATCTGGAAAATTTCTTTGATGTTGCGCTTGATTTGCTCTGTATTACTGATATGGCTGGTAATTTCAATCAGGTTAACAAAGCCTGGGAAACGATGTTGGGACATCCTGCTGAAAAGTTGCAAAAGAGCAATTTTCTGGACTTTGTACATCCTGATGATATTCAGATAACACTTGATTTTCTGGTTGAACTGAAAAATAAACAGGCTGTGTATAATTTTATTCATCGTCTAAAATCGAAAGACGATGAATACTATTTTATAGAGTGGCATAGTGTAGTGGTTGGTCAGTTGATATACGCCTCAGCGCGTGACATAAGTGATCGTAAACGTGCGGAGAACTTTGAAAATGAGTTATTTGATGTATCCACCATGCTTACAGAAATCCAGTATGGTGACATCAGCAAAGCGCTTGATCTGGCTTTAAGCAGGATTGGTAACTTTCTTCAGGCTGACAGGGCGTATATCTTTGAAATTAATCCATCGGGTGACTTCATGAGCAATACCTACGAATGGTGCAACGAGGGTATTCATGCTGAAATAAATAATCTGCAGCATATTCCGTGTGATATTTTACCTGAATGGCATAAATCGTTGAATAGAAATGAAAATATAATCATTCTGTCAGTTGAAGATTTACCAGAAAAATGGAAAGCCGAATGTGATATCCTTAAACCACACGGAATTAAATCTCTGATTGTAATTCCTCTTCAAATTGAAAAGAATCTGATTGGTTTTGTTGGATTGGATTCTGTAAAAAGAAAAAGATCATACACAACGGCTGAAATTAACATCTTGAGGTTGTGGAGTAGTATGCTTGCTGGTTTGCTAAACAATCAGCGATCTGCCAATCAACTGGGGTTGATCAGACAGAATTACGAGACTTTTTTTAATACGATAGACGATTTTCTTTTGGTTATAAATAATGAAGGTAATATTATTCATACCAATGAAACGGTGATAGATCGTCTGGGTTATTTGAATGATGAAATTAATAATCAATCTGTTATGATTGTGCATCCCGTTGAGCGCCGTGAAGAAGCTCAACATATCATTAACGAGATACTTGGCGGGTTTACCGACTTTTGTTCTGTGCCATTAATAACAAAGTCGGGGAAACAAATACCGGTCGAAACGAGGGTCAAAAGAGGTTATTGGAATAGGGAACCTGTTATAATTTTTGTAAGTAAGGATATTTCAAATATTAAACTTTCTGAACAAAAATTTTCCACGGCATTTCAGGTAAACTCAGCCATGATGGCTATCACACAATATGCCAATGGAAAGCACATCGATATAAACAATTCATTTCTGGAAGTGCTTGGCTATTCGCGTGATGAAATAGTAGGTAAAAATGATATGGAACTTAATATTTATATTGATCCCAATCTGCGTGCTGGCATTATTCAAAAACTGAATAATAAAATTGCGGTCAGAAAACTGGAAATGCAGATGCGTACGAAAGACGGTGATCTTAAAACCGGATTACTGTCGGCAGACTCTATATATATTGGACAAACACATTGTTTACTTACTGTTACAATTGATATTACAGACAGAAAAAAGGCTGAGGATGAGATAATAATGGCCAGGCATGAGGCAGATAAAGCCAATTTGGCAAAAAGTGAATTTCTGTCACGCATGAGTCATGAATTAAGAACGCCGATGAACTCTATTTTAGGCTTTGCTCAATTGCTGCAAATGGGTGAACTAACTCCAAAACAGGCAAAAGGCGTAAACCACATCAGGCAAAGTGGTAAACATCTACTCGATCTTATTAACGAAGTACTTGATATTGCACGTATTGAAGCAGGTAAAATTTCACTTACAATGGAAGCAATACCTGTTAAAAAAGTAATGCTTGAGGTGATTGATCTTTTGCGCCCGCTGGCTAACGCCCGAAATCTGACCATTGAAGTTATCAATTCTCCAAACGATGATGTGCTTGTGAAATCAGATTATCAGCGACTTAAACAAGTAGTGATTAATTTGTTGACTAATGCAATAAAATATAATATCGAAAGCGGTAAGATTCGGATAAAAACCGAAATGTTTCCGGCAACAGAGGAAATGGAGGGCCGTGTGCGAATATTGATTATTGACACCGGTTTGGGAATTTTACCCGAAGATCTGTCAAAACTTTTTAAACCGTTCGAACGAATAGGTGCAGATAAAACCTTAACAGAAGGAACCGGATTAGGTCTCGCTGTTGTTGAAAAGTTAATGACAGCCATGGGCGGATTAATTGGTGTTGAAAGTAAAATAGGGGAGGGAACTACTTTCTGGATTGAATTTCCCCATATCGAAAACACAGTTATTCCGGATAGTGAAGATTTCACTGAATCAGAACCAGGCGAAGCAACAGTGAATAAAACAGGAAAAATCCTTTATATCGAAGACAACAGTTCCAATGTCTATCTCGTTGAACAGATACTTGCAGAAAGCCGGCCTAACATTGAGTTAATCACTTCGCTGACAGGAAAGCAGGCTTTACAGTTGGCGTTGGAATATTTACCAGATCTCATACTACTCGATTTAAACCTGCCTGATCTGCAAGGTGATATTGTTCTTAATCAGCTTCAGGGAAATGAGAAAACCAGTAAGATTCCTGTTGTAATCGTTACCGCTGATGCGATTCCACATAAATTATCAAAACTAATTAACCTGGGTGCCAAAAACTATATAACGAAACCCTTTGAAGTGATGAATTTCCTGAAGATTGTTGATGAATTTATAAATGAATAACCAAATGACCAGATCAGCATGGAACGATTTCACTTTCTAAAAGTTGTTTTTGAATAATATTTTAAAGAAATAAGCAATCAAACGGGGTAAAACTTATGTAAACGATTATTGAGCGCTTGTTAATCTCTTTGAAAATGAACCAATCGACAATAATCAAATGATGGACAATTTATGAAAAGATGACATTTTAATCATGAATCATACACAAAAATGGAATAGGGACACAATATGCGGGCTGTTTGGCGCCATGGGCAGCCCGAGGAGCCTGTGTTGAATAAAAAATGCTGTCAAAGGCAAATAATGATAACTACAATTACTTACAGATATTTCTAATTTGAAAGACTTCAAAAACATGAAAAACCAAATCGTATCAGGCATGAGCATTCCCAATATCCTGGTAGTTGACGACATACCTGCCAACCTCAAAATATTGGACGACATTTTAAAATCCGAAGGTTACAAAATTCGTCCTGTTCCCAATGGAGAGCTGGCCTTACGGGCGGTAGCAAAAGAGAAACCAGACCTGATTCTGCTCGACATCATGATGCCGGGTATGTATGGATTTGAAGTTTGCCGCCGGTTAAAAGAAGACCCCGGTTTAAAAGATATACCCGTTATTTTTATCAGTGTGCTGGGCGAAACCGCTAATATCGTGAAGGCATTGTCACTTGGCGGAGTTGATTATATCAATAAACCTATACAGGCAGAAGAGGTAAAAGCCAGGGTTGACACACATATTAAATTGTACCGGCTAAGCAATGAACTCCGCAACCTGAATGCCACCCTTGAGCTAAAAGTTGAAGAACGAACACAGGAGCTCAGGGAAGTCAATCAAAATCTTGAAAAAAACATACAGGATCTTCACAAGGCAAAAGAAGAGATTATCCGATCAAGAGACCAGGCCACAAAGGCGAACCTTGCCAAAAGCGAATTTCTCTCCCGCGCAAGCCATGAGCTGAGGACACCCATGAATGCCATTCTTGGTTTTGCCCAGTTGCTGAATATGGGCGAACTAAATCAAAAACATAAGAAAGGAGTCAGTTACATTTTAACCAGTGGCCAACATCTGCTTTCATTAATAGATGAATTGCTCGACATTTCAGGTATTGAATCCGGAAAACTCTCAATTTTACCCGAATCTGTGGAGTTAAACAGTATCGTTGCAGAAATGATGGTGACAATTCAACCATTCGCCAATGCCAGTAATATACAACTTGAACCGCTAATAGCACCTGCCGGCAAGATTCATGTAATGTTTGACAAAAAGTGGTTAAAACAATTGTTGTTAAACCTGCTCAGCAATGCAGTGAAGTACAACAAGCAGGGGGGCTCTATTTCGGTCAAAACTGAAAATCGGCCCATAAACGAGAAGGGAATTGTTTTTATTCGGATTTCAGTGACAGACACCGGTTCAGGTATCTCATCGGATGATATTCCAAAACTTTTTGCACCTTTTGAGCGAATTGGTGCAGAAAAAACCAACACACAAGGTAACGGACTTGGGCTGGCAATGGTGAAGCGAATAATGGATGCCACAGAAGGATCGGTGGGTGTTGAAAGCATTGTTGGCGAAGGAAGTACATTCTGGATAGAAATACCTTATGTCGAAAACGAAGTTATTCCGGATGGTGAAGATATCGCTGAAACAGAACGAGGCCACGAATCAGTGAACAAAACAGGAAAAATTCTTTATATCGAAGATAATGGTTCCAATGTCGAACTTATGCAACAGATACTTGCAAATAGCCGGCCTAACATTGAGTTAATCACCTCGATCTATGGGATGCAGGCTTTACAGCTGGCTATACATTGTAAACCAGATCTTGTACTGCTCGATTTAAAGCTGCCTGATCTGCAAGGTGATTTAGTTCTTAAACAGCTTCAGGAAAATGAGCGAACTTTTATGATTCCTGTTGTAATCGTTACCGCCGAGGCGATGCCACATAAATATTCACAACTTATTAAGCTGGGGGCTAAATACTATATAACGAAACCCTTTGAAGTGATGAATTTACTGAATATTATTGATGAATTTATAAATGAATAACAAAATGACCAGGCCAGCATGGAACGATTTCACTTTCTAAATGTTGTTTTTGAGTAATATTTTAAAGAAATAAGCAATCAGACTGTGTAAAACTTATGTAAACGATTATTGAGCGCTTGTTAATTTCATTGAAAATGAACCAATCGACAATAATCAAATGATGGACAATTTATGAAAAGATGACATTTTAATCATGAATCATACACTAAAATGGAATAGGGACACAATATGCAGGCTGTTTGGCGCCATGGGCAGCCCGAGGAGCCTGTGTTGAATAAAAAAATGCTGTCGAAAGGAAATAATTATGACTACGATTACCTGCAGAAAATAGTGATTTCGAAAATTTAAAAAAAATCACTACTTACCAAAAAAAATACATGAATTAGCTGAATGCCTTGTTAACGTTACGTCCCTACGGGACTTTGGATATGAAGGGGTCAATTTATTTCTGCCAATATTAAGTCCCTGACGGGACTAGCCCGTAGGGGTAAATTGTTGGCAGAAAGTAGGATACGAAATAGTGAAAAGTCCCGTAGGGACGAAACATTAATATTGTCGGTCAATAGTGAAAATAAAGAAAATAAAGAAAGCAATGAACGAAATCAATAAATATGACAGCGAAATCCTTCGCCAAAAGGCAGTAGAATTGCTTAATGAAAAATCAGAAGCCAAAATACTGGAGCTTATTGAGGAGCTGGCATTTCAAAACAAAGAGAAAACAAAGCGTGCCGATGAGCTGCTCATTGCCAACAAAGAATTAGCTTTTCAAAATGAAGAGAAAGCAAAGCGAGCCGATGAGCTGCTTATTGCCAATAAAGAGTTAGCCTTTCAAAACGAAGAGAAAGCAAAGCGAGCCTATGAACTGCTCATTGCCAGCAAAGAACTTGCCTTTCAACTTGAAGAAAAAGCAAAGCGTGCCAAAGAATTAATCATTACCAACAAAGAACTGGCTTTTCAGACGGAGTTAAACTTTGCAAATAACACAGCGCTGAAACTCACACGTAATCTTGAATTGCAACAGATAGAGCTGGAAATGCAAAACAAAGAGCTCAGTTTGGCAAATGATCATGCGATAGCTGATGCTCATAATTACACTAATTTGTACGATTACGCCCCTTCAGGAAATTTTACACTTTCAAACGAAGGTACCATTATCGGGCTAAACTTCAGCGGGGCAACGATGCTTGGCAAAGATCGCTCTAAATTAATAAGCAACCGGTTTGGCATTTTCGTTTCCAACGACACACGATCAATATTTAATCAGTTTCTGGATGAGGTATTTAGCAGCAGAGTAAATAAAGCCTGTGATGTAACCTTGTCGGCCATGGGAAACACGCCCATGTATGTTCACCTTACCGGCATTGTTGCCCAAAATGGCAACGAATGTGTTGTAACTGTGGTTGATATTACCGATAGCAGGCTTGTAACCGCACTGAAACTAAGCGAGCAACGCTTTTATTACCTTTTCGACAAGGCAAATGAAGGTCTCATTTTGTTGACGATGGACGGAAAAATAGCAGAAGTAAACCAGTCCTTTGCCATGATGCACGGTTACACTGTGAGCGAACTCAAGAACATGGACATTAGAGATCTGGATGTGCTCAGAGAAAGTGCGTTTGAAAGCCGGGCTGAGGTCATGCGCCGTATCAATGAGGGGGAGGTCGTCCGTTTTGAGGTCGAGCATTACCATAAGGATGGGCACAGTATTATGTTAAGCAACACTGTAAGCCTTATCACCATTGGCGACCAGAAGTTTTACCTGGCTTTCCATCAGGACATCACCGAACGCAAGCAGACGGAGATTGCTCTGCAAAAGAGCGAAGAATTATATCGCAAACTACTGCATACGATACCCGACATAATAGTCATGACTGATATTGAAGGCAATATTACCTTTGCCAGTGATAAAATGGATTCATTTTTAGATAATGTTCCTAAAGAAAATATCTATGGCAAAAACATGCTTTCGTTTATTGCCGAACATGATCTCCCCCGTGCCATTGAAAATACAAGGCTGATGTTCAATAACGCGCTGGGTGTGAGAGAATATCAACTGAAATTTCCAAACAACATGATTTTTGATGCGGAAATTAATGGTGACATCATACGTGATAGGGAGAATAACCCTTTGGGAATTGTTTTTGTAATCCGCAACATCACCGAACGGAAACGGTTAGAAGAAGAAAAACGAATAACCGATTCCAAAATACTGACGCTTTCCATGGCTATCGAGCAGAGTCCGGTTACCACCGTTATGACCGATCTTGCTGGAAATATCGAGTTCATGAATCCGATGTTCACCCAAACTACAGGATACACAGCACAAGAAGCAATTGGCAAAAACCACAGGATATTAAAAACAGACAATAAAACACGTTCGGAATGCAAGGAATTGTGGGATACCATACTTTCCGGTCAAACCTGGCACGGTGTCTTTCAAAACAAAAAGAAAAACGGTGAACTATATTGGGAGTCCGCAGTAATCTCACCTGTTAGAGACAATGAAGGCACCATCACCCATTTTATTGCAGTAAAAGAAAACATCACCGAACGAATGAAATCAGAAGCCGCCCTCATAAAAGCGAAAGCTGAGGCCGAAGCCGCCAGCAAATCGAAGAGTACATTCCTGGCCAATATGTCGCACGAAATCAGAACCCCGCTCAACGCGATTATTGGCTTTTCGCAACTGATGAACCGTGAAAAATCACTGGTAGATACGCAAAAAGAA
>CAITDJ010000035.1 GCA_903891085.1 uncultured Bacteroidota bacterium
CTAACCGATGAGGTTCCTGATGTTGTTTTTGTAAATGTTTTGCACAACTACCATGTTATAAACATTTTGAATGAATTAGAAATACCTTCTGTTTGGATGATCCATGAATCTTTTGATGAAATAAGGCAAGTTCAATTAATAATGAACAATTCACATAATTATTATAGTGCTTTTCAGCAGGCAAAAACGGTTGTTTTTTGTACCCGATATTCGCAACAATACTATGAACCATTTAATATTAAAAACAATTTCAGGATTATTCATAATGCCTTAAATCAAAGGTTTAGCAATTTGAAACTTAATGAAGCTCTCAAAAACAAAGCACGAAATAAACTTGGAATTCAACCAGATGAATTGGTTATATTGAATGTTGGAATAATTGCCGAACATAAAAACCAGGAACTAATCGTAAGAGCTGCTCATTTGTTAACCGGGAAAAAAATCAGATATATTCTGGTTGGTGCACGCAAATGCATTCCCTATTTTGAAAATATTTCAAATCTGGTTAATGAGCTTGAACTTCAAAGTGAAGTTACAGTGGTTCCTGAAACAAATGATGTTGATTCGTATTACTGTGCTTCAGATATTTTTGTATTCACTTCAACAAATGACACATACCCTCTTGTTATTCTCGAAGCCATGGCATATGGGTTGCCAATTATTGCAACTCCAATAAATGGAGTTAATGAACAAGTAAAGTTTGGGTTTAATGCCCTAAAGGCTGATTATACGAGTCCAAAAAAACTAGCCGACCAGATAAATTTCTTGGCTGAAAACGAAAAAATCAGAAAGGAAATGGGTAAAAATTCAAGAAATGTTTTTAAAAAGCTTGAGACCTTCAAAGATTTTATTAAAGCCCATGAATTGGTTATTCTCGATGCATTTAGTAAAACTTCATTGGATCTGGAAAATTAACTATCTGGACTTGATATCGTTAAATCCATTAATAGTAGAATTCTAATCTTAATTTAAATTAGAATTACCTTGTTTCGGCACATTGTTTTCACCAATCAATGAAACTTTAAAAACCATTTTAATTTTCGGTTCAAGAAGTTAAAAAAAATGGCAGAGAAGAATTTCCTTTTAACAACATGCTTCTATTAGTCTTAAGTGAAAGTTACAGTTTGTTCTTAAAAATCTACACTAAGCGGTTCAATCACCTGAAATGAAATGGAGTTTGACGCAACGACTTATTTTTAAAATTATTAGGAAAAAGGGTAATTAAAAATGTTGTCATGAAAAGATTAACTGCAGTATAAGTCTCAATCATGAATTTTCAATTTAACTGTTTATTTTTTGTTCATTGATTGACGCTTAATCTGTTGTTCGAGATATTCGGCTCGCTTGTAAAAACGATCATCCCACTGATTCTTTGGAATTTTGTTCAGGTATTCTAAACTTTTTTCATAATCCTCCAAAATAATATAGGTTGCAGATAAATTGACTAAGGTCTCAAAGAAATCAGGGAGTATTTCAAGTGCTCTTTCGAAATATAATTTTGCTTCTTCATATTGTTTTAAGTTAAAACACATAAGACCCAGATTATTTAAAACCTGCACTTTTGTAGGGTGATCGTGCAAGGCAATCAGATAGTTTGATTTTGCTATTTCGAATTGACCGGCTTTTTCATAAGCCAATCCCTGATAATAATATACCGGCATCGCTTCAGCATCAAGATTTCTGAACGTGGTCGGTATTTTTTTTGCCATCTCCAGCATACCCTTCCAATCATTTTTGAACTGAGCAATACGCGCTTTTTCAACATAAATCTCAAGTTTAGAAGCAGAGTAACCATATAATACTGGAAACATCAACAACATTGAAATAAGTACTTTCCAAAGTAAGCCAACTTTTCCTGATTGTTGTTGTGGTTTTAACTGAATATATAGCGATGTCGAGATTGCCAGCCAGATAGCTAGCCATAACTGATGTATAATTCGTTCAAGTGGAAAATCAAAAAACGAAATCACCAGATAACCGACAAAGCCTCCAATAAGTATTAAGGCCAATAATTTGTGACTTCTATTGGAAGCTTTGATTACTACTGTCACCAAATAAAACAAAGCAAGGGCGAAAATACCCACAAAAAAAACAAAACCAAACAATCCCTTTTCAGCCCATACCCATAACAAATCATTGTGTGGACTTATCCAATTTAGCTGATTAACAGTAAAATTGTAATTATGATAGGAATTTGGAGCAATTATTTTCCAATTTCCTGCCCCTACTCCTTTTATAGGACTCTTTTTTATGATATCCATCGTAATATCCCAAACCTGAAGACGGTAAATATTATTGGCATCTTTTGGGCTTACGATACTTTTAATTCGTTCAACAGGCGAATATTTATTTGTTGAATCTATGCTTATGACCAAAATGAGGCCGGAAACCATGAAAGCACCCATTGAAATTAGAATCCATTTCCTGGTTCTCTTTGCAATTCCAAATTGATCAGCAAATAAAACAATCATTAGTCCAATTAATCCGGATGCAACAATTACTCCCAACCAGACCGCTCTGGTACTTAATAAAAAAATCATGAGAAAGGTTAACAAAGTGACAAGTCCAAAAACTTTGCGAATGGTATTACGTGATTGAAAAAAACCAAATAACAACAGTGGCAGACTCATAAATAATGAGGACGCATAAAGGTTTTTATGGGCCATCAACCCGTCAACCAGATAAATTACAGGACGGCCATCATCAAGTAAACGATTTGGGTCAGGAAACACATTTTTTATATACTGTTGAAAACCAATGATCAATGCAATGGATACCGAGATTAAAAAGAAAATTGATATTGTTTTAAGACTTTGAATCGATTCTTTTAACAAATCCAATGATAGAAAAATCATGCCTATGAAAACAATCGTTTTTGAAATATCAAAAAGACTTTCCTTCGTATTAATAGCAAAAAATGCACTGAAAATGGTTGATAAAAAATAACCAACTACAAACCAAATAATTAATGGCTTAAAACTGGCATTTCCAATTGCATTTCTTTTGTAAAAACCAGTATAATAAATCCAAAATAAGATCAAAAAAAGTCCAGCGGCAAAAAGTTGAGGCATCAGCACAGGATCTAAGGTTTGCCTCACATAAATCAATGGAAGTATGATTATAGAAAATCCAAAAAAGAGAATTAACAAATAATTATTTTCATTAGAGTCAGACTTTTCAGGCCTTTTTTTACTTCGATTTAATTGAGTTTTCGTCATAATATAATACGGTTTCACGCACAAAATATTACATTTTGCACACAATCAATTTATTGTAATTTTTACATGAAGGAGCAACCCTGTTATAAACACTTTTTGTTTTAAATGAAAGAATGTTTAATCATTCAAAATTAAACGTTTTTGTTAAATTTGATGTTTAAATATATTTATTTATCAATATAAATCCATGCGGATAGGCATTATCGGATCACGAGGAATCCCAAATAACTATGGTGGTTTCGAGCAATTTGCTGAATATCTTTCAGTTGGTCTTGTTCAAAATGGATTCGAAGTATCTGTTTATTGTCCTAATAACCACCCTTACCAAAAATCTATATACAAGGGTGTTCAACTGATTCATTGTTATGACCCGGAAAAAGCGTTGGGAACATTCGGACAGTTTATTTATGATTTCAACTGTATCAAAGACTGCCGAAAACGTTCATTTGACATTATATACCAACTCGGATATACAAGTAGTGCAATCTGGCAGTATTTGCTTCCGACAAAAGTAATTGTTGTTACGAATATGGATGGACTTGAATGGCAAAGAAATAAATACAATATCTGGGTTCGCATATTTTTGCTTTACTCTGAGAAACAAGTAATTAAATCAAGCCATTTTCTAATTGCAGATTCAACAGTAATCCAGGATTATCTTTTAAAAACATACAACGTTGAAGCACATTATATCAGCTACGGTGCGCAAAGAAATTCAACTCATGAATCAAATGTAATTTCGGGATATACAATAGAACCATTTAAGTATTTTCTTGTAATTGCAAGATTACAGCATGACAATAAAACTGAAGAAATAATTAAGGCTGTATTAAATTCAACCTCCGAATTTCCATTGATAATTGTTGGCGACCATTCAAATAGATTTGGAAAATACCTGGTCAAAAAGTATGCATCACCAAAGATTCGTTTCCTGGGTAGTATCTTTGACAAAAGTCAATTAAACCACCTCAGGTACCATGCTGCTTTATATTTTCATGGTCATTCAGGCGGCGGGACCAATCCATCTTTACTAGAAGCGATGGCAGCCTCGGCGCGCATTTGTGCGCATAAAAATCCGTTCAGTGAGTCAATTTTGACTGATAATGCTTTGTATTTCGAGAATATTGCATCATTGTCTCAAATAATTGATGATGTACTTCCAAAAACAACCTGGGATCAAAAAACAATGTTTAATATTGCGAAAATTGATCAATTTTATAATTGGGAATTAGTTATTGAACAATATGTTCAGTTTTTTAAAATGATAAATTCGAAAAACACAGATATTCATCAATAGATTGACAATTTATTCTTATAAATTAAATTAATTGGCACTTCGTTATTCAAAATATATTCCATTCATTTCACTGTCAGGTGATTATCTTCTGCTAAACATTATGTTTGTCTTTGGATTTTGGCTTGAATCTGATTATCAAATATTTGGAGCTAAACATATCCTATTTTACCTTTATTTAAATATTGTATGGTTCATCCTGATTGTTATTTTCGGTGCCTATCAGATTGGTCGTAACACGCAAAAAAAGGCGATACTTTTTACTTATCTCAAAATCATAATTTTCTTCTTTTTCCTTTTTTTAATGTTTTTCCAATTGGTGGAACTGGCCTATTATCCACGGGATTTCATTAAATTTATATTTCTGGCTTTTTTTACTTTACTGATTCTTTGGAAATATTCACTTTACTACGCATTTCTCTATTACCGCAAAAAAGGCTTCAATTATCGAAATGTCATAATTCTCGGATATAATGCCAAATCAAATGAACTTTACCGTTACTTCAACAACAACATTTGGTATGGCTACAAATGTTTTGGTTTTGTTGATGACATGGAAAATGACAGCAAACATATTTTGGGCAATTGGCGTAACCTTGGTAAAATAATTCAAAGTTTGAGCATTGATGAAGTATACTTATCATGGGACTCCATTCCTAAAGAAAAATTATCAGAAATAACTGAGGTGCTTTCGAATTTTCCATTGAAGGTGATGATTGTTCCCGATTTAGGATCTTTCTCTGTCAAAAATATTGAATTAACAAATTACGGCAATATACCTATTTTAGAGATGCATCCCGGACCACTCAGTTATTGGTATAATCAGTTGTTAAAAAGAGTTTTCGATCTGGTCATATCTTCTTTAGTGATAGTATTGGTATTAAGCTGGTTAACACCGATTCTATTTATTATTTCGTATTTTATCGACCACAAAAGTGTGTTTTTTAGTCAAAAGAGGACTTCGATCAATGGAAAAGTATTTACTATTTATAAATACAGGTCAATGACAATCAACAAGGAAGCTGAAATAAAAGATACCTTTAGTTTCAATGAACGAATAACCACTCTGGGAAGATTTTTGCGAAAAACAAGTATTGATGAGTTACCTCAGTTTTATAACGTTTTTTTAGGAAATATGACGGTGATAGGGCCACGGCCACATATGTTGGTGCATACAGAACAGTTCCGCAAAACAGTAAAACACTTTATGCTCAGACATACGATAAAACCAGGAATAACCGGACTCGCACAAATTAATGGATTTCGTGGCGAAATCAAAAAGCTATCTGACATTAATAATCGGGTAGAATTGGATGTTCAGTATATCGAAAACTGGTCATTTGCGCTGGATCTTAAAATTATACTCCTTACATTTTGGGTCTTAGTTAAAGGACAAAAAGAAGCAAATTAAAATTTTGCTTTTAAAAATGTTGAACATTTTTTTTGAATGATTTAGTACAATAACATTGTTGTATTTATTTACACAACGAATTCCCAGAAATGGTTACACCAAGGATTGCTTCGATTGAACGATTTACTGCTGAAATTTGGAAGTTTGTTTAGTTCTTTTTCAATTTAGAAATTCACAATATGAAGAAGCATGTAACCGTCGTTGATGCCAACCTTTGGCTAAATCCTCATTTGCAAATAATCTTTTTGAGTATTTTTCTTTAGCATGAATGTAGCTTAGTACAAAATAATGTCGGAGAATGAAGGAATCAGATGAGAAGATTAATCGATTTCTTGAATCAAGAGCATGTCCTCCAACATTCATTGAAATATCAAGTGAATTTTTCCAAGCGCGCATCAATCGAAATGGCTTAGGTTCAAAAAAGCATTAATCCAACATATCCATATAATAATTACGATTCTCAAAATCCTGTTGCTGCAATGTCGGGACAAAAACAAATTCATCAAAATTTATAGCCGTACAACCTTGCATCGCAACCCTTTCTATTCCAGCTCTCAAAGAATCATTGATAATTGGTGATTCAAGTATTTCATCAGCATCCTGATGAATGACCCAATCAGTGTCGAGTTACCTGATTACTTCCGTTTTTAACCTGATTTGTTCTGATAAATTGAAATATCCATTAAATGGAATTATCTGATAGTAATCTATACCCTCACTTTTGTTGGAATACGAAATATAAAAAAAAAAAATCGACTTCAGGCAATCCGTATACAGCATGCTAAAATATCTTTGAAAGAAAATGTTGCATAAACTGATATTTTGGCATTGATTATCGAATAATTAAAAAAAAACATCAACTTTGCCAACGATAAAAAAAACTAATTTACGCACTCAAAAGAAGATCTAACACATGGAATATATTTTTCCTGATTTTGATAAAATAGTATCTCGAAAAGAAAAAGAACAACGGCTAAAACAAAAATCAAAAGTCATCTGGTTTACCGGCCTGTCAGGATCCGGGAAAACAACTCTGGCGACTGCATTGGAGCGATTTCTCTTTACCCAAGGATTTTTATCTCAAATGTTGGATGGAGATAATATCCGATCAGGAATAAATAGTAGCTTGGGCTTTAGTAAAGAAGATAGAATTGAAAATATCCGTCGGATTGCTGAAATTTCTAAACTCCTGATTAACTCCGGTTTAATATGTATTTGTGCATTTGTGAGTCCGACTGAAGAAACACGAAAAATCGTAAGAGACATTGTTGGAAAAGATGATTTTTTGGAAATTTTCGTAAGTACTCCCATTGATGTTTGTGAAAGTCGCGATACAAAAGGGCTGTATCGAAAAGCCAGAGCATACGAAATCAAAGACTTTACTGGAATTAATGCTCCGTTTGAAATACCGCAAAATGCGATTCTATCCATTGATACTACAGACAAAAGTGTCGACGAATGCCTGAAAACCTTAGTCAACAGATTACTTTCTGAAATATCATACTAATCTATCTAACTTCAATAACCTGATGCGGATTTGCAACTTAGCGAAGCAAACAATTTGTGCCTGAAGACCAAACATTTTTTTTATTCAAAGAAAGGGGTAAGTTCTAATATTAACAGCATTTTCCTTAAATTGCAAAAACAAATCATATGCTTGCAGTGAGGCAAGGATTGTGGCAAGCCACAATTTGTTAGTCTCTTTTGCTCCTGATAATTTACCCCCATAAGCAAACCAGTTAAAATAGTTTTGCAGATACTTTGAACTCACGTCATTAAAAGGAACCAGAAATACTCTAAGTTGGGAATGGTATTGTTAACATGTTGCAAATGAACATTTTTGTCATTTTTGCTCACGTGTTCTTTCGCTAAGACTAACTTATGTTTTAAAGTCGGATTCTCTTTTGCAAATAATTTATATGATGGGTGTTTATCTGTAATCAAAGTGGGGAATTAAGAGGTAAAAAGGATACTGTAAAATAATATTAATGAAATAGTTAATGAAAATAGTTTACTTATAATATTTTCTCCACATTGGAAACGAAGATTTTGCAAAGATCCGCAGTGAAATAGTATTCATTCTATTTTCCACCAATTCATGAAATAAATTGCTGTTTAAATGCCTTTTTTCGATTTTCCAAATTTCTCATTGTAAATCCATTCAGCGTCCCTACGAATCATTTCATCAAGCGGAATATTGCGCTCATTTGCCTTGGCTTCAACTTTTGCAAGCCAGTCAGGTGTGCTTCGTATACTCATCATGATAATTGTTATCCTGTCCTCTTTGTCAGTATATTTATTTGGGTTCTTTAAATAATCTTCATAAAGCAAATAGCCCGATTCCATTGCAATACGTTTCTCCAGTGTGATCTTTTTAACCTTTGCATCGTCCACCAGCCGCATAAACTGGTCATTTGAAATCCTCAGGTTATTGGCAAATGCATCCATCCGATTTACATTTTCCTGGTAAAAATACCTGTACAATTGTTCATCAAAATTCCATGCAAAATTGTGATGAAATCGTTCTGTAATCATGATTACGATAAGATCACGTTTAAGTATTTCGTTTTTCCAATCCAGTGAAGAAACCACCGCTGCCTCAACACCTCCCCTATTCCAGTTGTGTTTGTTATAATACCAGAAATCACAATTCTTAAATGCTTTAAACATGATCGAATCACTTTGCCAGTTAAAATAGAAACTATCGCCAATGACCAATACATCAAGTTCTGGTTTTACCTTCGTTTCAAATTGAATGACAGGATACGCCAGATCATCAGTTGGGGCAGCTTGTATCACATTCATAGCCAGCCAAATATCTGCATCAGGATGACGGGGTTCGTCGTGTTTAATAACAGACGGAACAGTCATCAACGGAATTTGTCGGTGTGTAATTGATTTTAAAAAACGAAGTGTGGTATCAGCGGCTTTGGCTGCACCATAATAGGACCAATGTGTACCACCTTGCGGAAAAATACGGGTTCTGTCTTTTTCCCGCAAGCCTACAAAGTAGGCGTTCAGGTCCAAAACATTGACATTGTTTTTAGTTAGTTCATTTTGAAACACATCAATATTCGACACTGTTCCTTTCTTTCCTGCATAGGCTCCGGGATATCGGTCACGATAAACAGTGCCTTTACCAGGCTCAAATATAACGACAAGGGTTTTATTGAGTTTGAGAAGCGTATCCTGAATTGCTTTTAGTTTCCGGGCTTTGTCTTTCCAAACTTTTTCACCAACAAAAAACTCCCCCTGTACTGCCCTGATATAATCAACTTCAAAAAGTTCATCTTGTTTACCACAAACAACACCCTCGGCATTTACCTTGCGAAACAGACTATAATCCAATTGATTATGAAATCTGATCAATGAATTCCGGAATCCCAATTCACCATCAGCCTGTTTATCAGCAACGGACTGCATGCCTCCACTGAACCACGATTTCAGCGAAAGGCTGTCTCTCACATCAGAGGTAACAGCATAAAAAGAGCCTTGTAATGGTTTTTCATGAATCAATTTTAATTGATATTGCATCACCGGCAACATCAAAAGAATCAATATAAAAACCAACAAAAATCTTCTTACCAGCATTTTACTATTCAGTTTCAGGCACTTTTAAGGAAACAACTATTCATTATTGCTTCAACCTGATCACAGGTTTGACAAAAAATGTCTTATTTGATTTTATGATTACGTAAAAACTTCCTGCTGATTCAGGTACTTTTACGTCTGAGTATTTATATGTTCCTGCTTCTACGTTATTTGCATCGGTCTCATAAAAAACCCTGCCCAGATGATCAACAACCGATACGTGAAAAGATGTTGATTCTTTAACCTTTATGACCAGATTGAGTTTTTCGACAAAAGGGTTTGGGTTTATTGAAAGTTGTACATCAGATTGTTGATTAAGTTCAGAAACAGATGTTTCAACATTACGGGCGGGCAAAATGATATAATCCAGAATTGCGCAATCCAACCCATTTGAAACACTGTAATCTTTTGAATAACTCCAGCTAAACAACTGACTCCCTTCTTCCACATTATACACCTTATGGGTCCAACCTACTTCACCAGACCATTGATCCAGCAAAACATCGTTGACCTTGAATTTTAGAAAATCATAGCTAGCCTCGGACGAAACCCTGAAATAAAATGAAATAGTATCAGCAAAGGCTACATCATAAGAAAGTGATAATAAGGATGCACCATTGTCGCCTATCGCACCCGAACGAACAGCATATTCTCCTTCAAAGACAGGATCGCTGCTAATAAACCATTCCGCTTCACCTGTTGTTTCCCAATCAAACAAATCAAATGAGCCTGTTTCAAAGTTTTCGAGTATCAATGAGGTAACGAGTGGCACTACTTTTTCGAAATGAAAATTATTGGCAGCATCGGCTACTAATTGAAGTTCAAGAATTTGCAACGGTTCGGCGGTAGCACTGAAATATACTTCAAAATCAGCCAGCCAAATTCCATCCTGTATCAAAACCGGGGTGTTGTCTGTTCCTGAAATTATTTGTAAATCAGGATTATCACAAAACATCGACGCTGTTAGATCAACGATTTTCGCACCACCCGTATTCTGAAAGTTGATGATAAGCTGTGCTGTTTCGCCAGGTTCAAGTATACCATTTTCGCCATCAACAACTCCAATTGAATTCACTTCCAGAATGGGTGCGCGCAATACAAGTTGAAAATTTCTTGTCCATGTATGTTGGTCAGTTGCATACACCAGCGCACAGGCAGCTGTATGTCCGTCTTCTACCGCATTGCTCACGCCAACGGAAAAGACATTGGGAATAGCCAACATTTCCCCTGCATTGATGACCGACAATGCAACAGTACTATCGTTTATTATCAGGTTCGGGTCACCCGACCTGAAAGTAATTGTACCCTCACCCACCGCTTCATTGTAAAGATTATGCAGATCTAAATTCAGAGAAAAATTCTCTCCAATCTCGATAATCTCATCTTCGCCTGATGATACTGTATAATTCATTTCAACTCCTTCAATCGTCAAAGGAAATGATCTTGATCCGGTAATATTATTATCGTCTTTTACTCTAATTTTAATTGATTGATTATCAACATATTCATCGATAATTCCGGACAATAAACCATCAGAAGTCAGTGTAAAACCATCTGCAGAGTTCGTAGGAGTGAAAATGGTAAACAGATCTGTCTCAGGTGTAAATGATCCGATTTCATTCATTAAACAGAAGTTCATACCATCACCGGATGAAACACCTCCAAATTTTTGAATATAGGACGGGGCATTGTGTTGTCCATAGTTAAATCGGATGGTACCATCGGGAAAAATGGTGGTACATAACTCAACCAGACTGTTTCCTGAAACACCTGAAGTCGAAAGTTTCCAGGTAAATACACATGAATCGGGGCCTGACGTAAACCAAAGTCCATTGTTTTCGGTGCCATCAAAGTAAAATGGCTTGGCAAAACAGGGTGAAATCAATTTATTCTGAATGAAGTAAGTTCTGCCTTCGATGTAGTAAGGCCAGGGAAGCAGGGTTTCTTCAAACATAATGAAACCTTCCGAAGTTGGATATAATTTATCGAATGTTTCGCCAAAGAAAGGGAAATCGAAAGGCAGGCTCACTTCAGCATACGCACCATCGTTTCCGATTGACAGCCGGTCACCTGACAATTCGGGATAGACTTGCACTGAATCAATCCTTGTATAATCATGAACCAATTCCCATGTATAGGGTGCTGTTCCACCGGAAGCCGTTAGTTGTGATTCATAGAACTCATAAAGTTCAATGGCATCAATGCTCGCATCATCAATTTCTACTGGATCAAAATTAATAGTCGCCTTCATACTGAGCATTGTGATCTCTTCGTTTTGTATTGCCACCTCAGTGTCCTCACACACATACTCCGTCACACCAAGACCGTTATAATCCATCAGTGTAAATGAATTTACTACTCCGTCATACCCATCAAGTCCTACAGTTTGTGCTATAAGTAAAAAGTATTTAGCTTCCTGCCCTGGTGTCAGATAAGTCAATAATGGATTCATGTCTAATCCAAATTCGATGTGTTCATCACCCGAATCACCCTGCATTGCCAGGCATCCACCCTGAAAATCATAGATAGGATAATGATAGATGAATTCAGGTTCGGTAGCTGCTGTGTCGGTTGCGACACCTATCATCACTTTAAGCTTGTCCCTGCACGGAAAAGTCAGGTTCACTTTTGCTGTAAGCATAGGATGATAATCCTCTTTTACATCAACAACAGCAGTGATATTATTCCAGATGCCACCCTGGCCAAACTGATCGGCAACTGTTTTATACATCATATATGCAAAGCCATCATCTCCCCATCCACTGATGGATCCATAGGTATTGGCCATTTTGAATCCACCAATTTCCCAATCACACACATCGATTTGTCCATCATTGTTCAAATCCATATCATTGGTATATTGCCCATCTTCGTTATAGTCCCAACGAATTGAATCGTTGTAACCTACAATCGACATGGCATGGTTAGGCGAGCTTCCCCACATCAAAATCACGTGTTTTCCGGCTTCCGGAGTGCCAGGAGGCAAAACGGTCGGCGGGCTGTCAAACTGTGAATAAAAGGAAGCAATACCGCCCATTTCGGACCCGTTTCCATGGTCGAAAACCCAATTTTTCAGTGTTTGAAGGCCTTCGATTGTGTTTGTTTTTATTGTGTATGCCCCGGCAATACGGTTATGCATTCCATTATAATAATTCTCGTAACCGCTTATCCATCGCGACGGGCCACCGAACGACATGCTTCCATAATCAGCCACATTAGGTGTTCCAACATGTTTTAAAATCTCGAATGTTTCCCAAAAGCTAACTCCTGCATCACTTCCACCATTGACAAAATTATAGGCAAAATGCGTTGGGTATTGATTTTCAGGAACATTACCCGGAACACCGCGTTTCGCATTCATTTCATACGTAAACATGACTCCGATACTTGAAGCCTGTCCGCATTCGAGTCCAACCTGCGCGATCAATGGCCTGAAATAGGGCAACTGCGAATTATCAACGACTGACGGTATGATACGTCGGTTTATCTCGTCGGGTAATACCAACGAAGGTAATTCCGAAAGTTTCTGCATATCGTACTGACTCATCAGCTTCAATTTTGAAGCTACCTGATTCTGGGCTTTAAGGCCAACTGTCAGGAGCAGTAATCCAGCAAGGAAAAAACATGTTCTTTTCATTATTGTTGTGGTTTTCAGGCTGTGAAAATACTAAGATTCATTGATTAATAAACAGATTAGTCGGTAAAAACAAATTGCAACAGATTCGCTCCCATTTTCAAGGCTTTCAGATGGGTTTCTTCTGAATCGTGATGCACTGATTCATCCTCCCAACCATCACCAAGATCGCATTCATAACTATAAAAGCAAACCAACCTGCCATCATAAATTAAACCAAAACCCTGCGCTGTCTTCCCATCGTGCTCATGAATCTTTGGAAGACCATTTGGAAACGGGTATTTCTGATGATAAAGCGGGTGGTCAACTGGCAGTTCAATAAAATCAAGTTCAGGAAACACTTTTTTCATCTGAATACGAATATACTGATCGAGACCATAATTATCGTCAATATGCAGAAAACCTCCGGCAATCAGGTAGTTGCGTAAATTCTGTACTTCAGCACCATCAAACACAATGTTGCCATGACCTGTAAGGTGAACAAACGGATAATTGAAAATCTGTTCATCGCCTACTTCAATTGTCGCTACTTCTTCGTTGAAGGCGGTTTGCATTTGATCATTAAAGAATTTTACCAGATTAGGCAAGGAAGTGGGGTTTGCATACCAATCACCGCCTCCGCGGTATTTTAGCAGGGCAATTTGTACTTCAGACTGACCTACTGCGATAGTCTGAACCAAAAGGATTACAAATAGTATCGGGAAAAACTTCTTCATTTCAGTTGATTAATAAGCTGTATTGTTTGGCATGCAACCATTCCGGCAGTTTCGGTGCGCAGCCGTGAACTTCCCAGACTAATGGGCTTGAATCCGAATTGTTTGGCCAATAACACTTCACCCGCACTGAAATCACCTTCAGGCCCTATTAAAATTAATACATTCTGACCTGCCTGATAATCGTTCACCAGGGTGTCGTTTATTGTAGGGTCGATCCATGCAATATATTTCAGACCATCAAAATCCTGTTTTACCAACTCTTCAAAAGAAATGATCGGATGAATGTGCGGAAGGCGCGACTTAATGGATTGCTTTACAGCTGAAATGACTATTTTTTCGAGACGATCGTGCCTTACGATTTTTCGTTCAGAGTGTTTGGAACTGAATAGACACACTTCATCAATGCCAATTTCTGTCACTTTTTCTAAAAACCATTCTATTCGTTCGATATTTTTTGTTGGTGCAATGGCAATATGTAACTTAAATGGCCAAAAATCATTTCCAATCTTACTTGCATTTATTTTCAATACGCAATGTTTTGGATTGGCATCGAATAAAACTGCATCCATTAGAAGTCCGTTACCGTTCGTAACACACACCACATCGTCTTTCTGCATGCGCATCACCCGCACACAATGCTTTGACTCATCCTCAGAAAGATGCACCAATCCTAACTCAGCCTCAGGTAAATAAAATACATTCATGGGTTTAATAATCGAATGCAAAGAAACAAAAAAAGCCCGCCAACTCATGGCAGGCTTTCTAATTAATTCAGCGTTTATTCAATGATAATGCTGGTCCTCACCAGATTCCCATCGACCAATGCTTTCAAATGATAAACACCTGATTGTAGATGACTGATATCCAAACTTCTACCAGAAATAAACTTTTCGATAGAAACCACGACCTGCCCGGCTGAAGTATATAGCTTCAGTGCATATATTTCTGTGTTTTCTTTGCTGAAAATTGACAGTCTGTCAGTTGCCGGATTTGGATACACCGTAAGCACAGCATTTATATCATTAACAGTTGGAATTGAAACAGTTGATCCCAACTCAATGTCGGTAAGAAATAATGGATTACCATAGAAACTATAGGTTTCAAAGGCAATTTTCACATCCGTTTTTCCGAGATAATCATTCATATTCAAGGTAATACATTCAGGGCCGTAGCTGCCGCCACACCAATCGTTGGTTGTTACAGGTACAAAATCTTCGGTCATCGGATGTGTTGCAAAATTGCCGGTCCCGTTTTCTGCATCAGCGAAAATTCTGGTCCAGCTTTCTCCACAATCCTCACTAATCAGTACAATTAATGAATCGGCTACTTCGCTCAAACGTTTTGCATAGGCATGTTTGAATGAAAAATTCATATTATCAAACCCACGCAAATCCAACGGAGGTGAAATCAGGCGGTCGCGCTGTCCAATGGCATAATAATGGAAGAAATCAATTGTAGCACCCCGTGAAGTTTCGGTAACTCCCTCAATGTCTTTCAGTTGCCAGGTAACATTGTTGTCAGGATTTTCGATAGTCCAGTTTTTTTCTTCAAATGTTTCAGCTTCAAAATACTCGACAAATGGAGTTGCTTCACCTCCTGCTCTGATGATTTCAAACTCAGTAGCTGAAGAAGAACCATTCAGGTTTGTGGCTATCAAAGTAACTGAATATGTTGCCGGTTCATTGAAAACCACTTCGGGATGCTGTGATGATGCACTGGTTCCATTTACAAAACTCACTGTGGAAGGTGTAAACTCCCACGACCATTCGCGTGGCATATACAATGTCTGGTCATTAAACCGGACTACCTCATTTGAACAAACTTCATTTTTATCAAAGCTGAAGTGGATTTCGGGAAGAATCGTGGAACTAACAGTAATATAGGTCTCTTTTGTTTCGGTCGTTGATCCGAATTCGTTGGTTGCTGTCATCGAAACAGCGAAACTACCCTCGGCAGGATAGAGAATCCCTGTCGGATTCTGAACGTTGGATTGTTGAATTTCAGCACCTTCAAATGTCCATTCCCATGTATTGGGGACTCCCTTGCTCAAATCAGTAAAATTTATATTTTCACCCACCGGAATCAGTGTATAATTTGCCGTAAAATCAGGGACAGGAAGAAATGACACCCTTAGGTAGGCCCACCATGTTCCCCACCTGTCACCACTGTTTGGCAACTCAGCATATTCCTGCAAAATCCAGAAATCGATTCCGTTGGCCGGATCGAGCATGGTTGCTGTATAATCGCCCCAACGATTTCTTCCACCGCCAAATGTTTTGTAATAGGGTGCCAAGCCTGCCTTGTAGGTAAATGGTTCGCGGGTTGTATTGGGGTCATCTGTATGAGAACGAAATGAATAGGACGAACTTGCATATTGATTTTCAGAGAAACTACCATGTCCGATGACCATGTCTTCATAAATATTGACTGCAATCGTCGCAAAAGCGTAAGACATAACACCTGTTGGATCATCAATTCGGCCACGTTGCAACAATTCACCTTCGGGCGAAATCTGCCACCATTGCACTGCGGTGCGTTGTGGGTTATCAGCAGGCAGAAAGATATGATGCACAGCCCATAATTTGCCATTTCGCATAATCACATTTTCCATGCGGTGATCGACTGCATTTAACATCTCGGCCGAGCCCATCTGAGGCAAAAAATCACCACTTCCACCTACATAACCTGACCATGGATTTGGGGTTCCAATATTTCCGACCATACTGAAACCGGGGTTACTGAGTTCACCTTCAACTTTGAATAAACTGATGTAACCGTTTCCACCGGTATTTCCATCAGCGGAAGATATCAGATAAACATTCTCTTCATTCGCATCAAAGTTGATGGCAGGCACCAGGGTAAAACCCTGGCTTGTTGCAAAACGTGTGTATTGTGGCTCTTCAACACCGTCAAACATGGCTTGTTTGTCGAAAACAAAAACCGTACGGTAAAAATCATTGCCAAACATATTACCCGAAACAACGATCCATTTTGAGTTGAACCCCATACTTGGATAGTCAAACCAGGTGATACCTTGTGTATCTGTCAAAAAAGAATACAGATTCCATTCTCCTGTCGGGTCTGAGGTCGTGCTGACACCAAGGTAAAGACGCGATTGCCCGGGTGTACTACCTGAACAGGTAGTAAATATCCAGCGATCCGCTTCAAAATCATACAAAATCTTTGGGTCGAAGGTGCCTTCTCCCGGAAGATCGGCCCAAAAAACACCCAAAGAAATAGTAAAAAGATCGACACCCTGTCGGTCCTGAATACAAACTTCCGTGTTTAGGGTAACCATCAGATGATCAGGTCCTGGTGCGCCATTCACATCCGGTGGAATTGAATTACCTGAATCGTATAAACCCAAAAAAGTAGTATCAGGGGCAGGCGATAACACTCTTGTTTCTTTATTGTTATCAACTGTTCCAGCTGCTTCCATTGAAATAACCGACTCTGGAAGAATTTCAAATTCAGGTTGATAAATGACAGGATTTGGCTTCTTCAGCTGTTGATTTTCGCTTCCTCCATCTTTTGCCTGTGCGATTTTCATTTTCTCAAATGACGACCTAGTAAAAGCCTCCGCTTTTCCGGTTGATTTCGAAACTCCGGATTGCTGTGCCAGGGCAATATTACCGAATAGAATGATCAATAAAAGGATTGAAAATATTCGTCTTGTCATATTATTTATGTATTAAATTCATTATTTCATCCGCATCCCGAACAAAGATTGTTATCGATGATCTACCTAAGCCAGATTCTGAAATTCAAAGTATTCACCCAGAATAGAATTCACCGTTAACCGGCGATAAAAATAAGTGTAAAACTATTGAATAACAATTTTTTGTTCAACCGGTTCATTTTGCCCGTTCAAAATAAGCATATAAATGCCAGGAGCAATACCTTTCACATTGACTTCAGTGATGTTTTTTGTGATTTTCTGATTCAAGACTATTCTGCCCTGAGTATCAGAAAGCACAAAAACTGAACCTACTAATGCATCTTTCACAGTCAGTTTGAATGCGTTGTGGGCCGGATTTGGATAAACAGTAATCCCTTCAGCCTCATTATTAGAAGGTGTAGAGGTAATATTTGAAACACTCATTTCTTTGATATACAAATTATTACCAAAATTATTATACGATTCGAAACGGATTTTTACATTGGGTTGACCGGCGAAGGATGACATATCGATCATCAGGCAGTCGGCCCCATCACCCAAACCGCACCAATCTTCTTCAGTTGCCGGTATAAAAAATTCCATTGATGGTGCTGCTGTTTCAAAAATACCATTGCCATCAGGTCCGTTGGCATACACACGTTGCCAGTTTACGCCGCAATCAGCTGAAACACTCACCACAAGTGAATCTTTTTGATTGGCACGTTGCACATAGGCATATTTGACCGAAAGAAAGGCTTCATCGAAATCGGACAAATTTAAGGCCGGACTAACGAGGTAATCTCTTGAACCAAGATTGGTATAATTGAAAAAATTCATCCAGACCGAGCCATCACCGATCGGAGAAATACCCCACGTACCACTGCCATCCGGATTTTCAACTGACCACCCGGTTGCATTTATTGATTCGGCTTCGAATGAATTAATATAGGGTATTCCATATCCTCCCGAATTGAAATAATTCTCTTTGACAACAGTATTGCTCCCAGTTTCGTTGGTCGCAGTTAGTGTAACTGTGTAATTACCAGCTTCATTAAACTGAACCGAAGGATGTTGTGAAGTAGCCGATGTACTGTTAAGGAAACTTACAGAAGCAGGTTCAAAACTCCATAACCAACTGGAAGGACAATTTTCAGAGTTATCGGTGAAATTTACTGTTTGACCAACACAACCAACTGTTTCGGAAGTTGAAAATGCTACAACCGGCGCCGCAGCAGCAACCACAACAATATATCCTTCACGCAACTCAGTATCTGACCACAGCGGATTCGATACAGTGAGACTGACATTATACACACCTTCAGCCAGATACTGGATTCCTTGTGGATTTTGTTCGGTTGAATTATTTGTTGTGGCTCCGTCAAATGTCCATTCCCAACTGGTAGGTGTACCCACTGTCAAATCAGTAAAGTCAACCGAACAACCGGATGTAATTGTTGTGACAGATCCGGCAAAATTGGCATCCAATGTTCCAAAATAGGGAGGTGAACTCCATAATCCACGGCCATAGGTTCCGGCCCTGATTACGTCATTCTGAACGTCTTCGGCATCATAAAAGATTTCTACCTCAGTCACCCTGACACTTGCCGGAAGTCCATTGGAGAACAAAATCCAATCTTCGAGCGATGAATCCTTGTAAAAAACACCCACCTCGGTTCCAAGATAAAGTCCTTCATTACTGTTTTTATAATAAGCAATACTGCTGATTTGGATATTATTCAACGAGCCATTGAGACTTGTCCAGGTTAATCCCTTATCATTTGACTTATAAATCTTTGTCTGCTGTGCCAGATACACAACATTTTCATCAACAGGACTTGTTTCGAGTGCAGTAATGGTGTTGCTTGTTGGGAGATTTCCTGTTAGGGTAGTCCAACCAACGACCAAACCATTTGCATTGGATGTAACAAACAGTTTATTTCCACTTGAGGCATACAGTATATCGGAATTGGCACGCGATTGGGCCAACACATTCATATCGTTCGAACTGATATTACTGATTTTTGTCCAGGTGACACTACTTGTGCTACCGGCTTTAATATTTTTGCTTCTCCACACATTTTTATATCCGACAAACATTACATTTCCATTGTTTTGATCGATAACAAACGGTGTAACCCAACCACCACTCTCGGTGATCCCATTCACACCATTACCGGCGATGCCACCCTGATTGTTGTAATTATGGATTCTGTCAATACTTCCGTAATAGATAGTTGAATAGGCATACGTGCCATCTGTGGGGTCATACGCACATTCCATCCCATCGCCACCTCCCACACTTATCCATCCATCAGCAGTCATGGTAGAAGAACCATTGTCCTGATAACCATTAATCACATTGTCGCGATTGGTTAAACTCTGTCCGATTTTGTAGGCCTGACTGATGACCAATCCATTGGAAATTTCAGTCCAGTCGATTCCCTGATTGTCTGACCAATAAATTCCACCGTCGTTTCCGGCAAAAAGTCTGTTGTTGATTGGATTGTATTCCAGTACGTGCAGATCGGCATGTACCGATTCAACACCACAGCCACCGTACCAATGTGAACGTATAGCCCAGGTTGTTCCGCCATCAACCGATTTAAAACAATTCACTCCGCCACCATAAATGATATCAGCATTATCAGGATCCACCGCGATATCGAGATCATACCAGGCCTGACCACCATCGCCGCCATTGCAATCCCAGCTCATGATATTCGGTGTTGTTGAACGTTCGGTGAATGAGTTTGCCCCATCGGTTGAACGGTACAATCCTTTGAATGAATCTCCGTTTGTAATCAGAAAATAAACTATTTCGGTGTCCGCATCCGTCACGCCAATCACACCCCTTGCGCCTCCGGGAAGACCGTTATTGATAGCTACGAAACTATCGCCATTATTCACTGAACGGTAAAAATTGGCACCACTGACAGCATATACCACATCCGGATTACCTGGTTTAAAAATCACATCTTTAAAATTTCCATTGATCGATTTTGACCAGCTTTGACCGGCGTCGATGGTTTTGAAAAGTCCTGAACTTGTTGCTGCGAGAATGATATCTGCATTTGATGGGTGCTGAATCATTCGTCCGACAGTTGGATTGCCCATACCATTGTTCCATTGTTCCCAGGTAATACCTGCGTCAAGGCTTCGCCAAACGCCTAATCCGGGTGCATCACCTGCATCACGGTCGCCGGTTCCTATATAAATTATTTCAGGGTTGACCTCGTCAACAATGATGGATGATATACCGAGTGTTGGCAGATAATCGGTAAGCACCTGCCATGTATCTCCATGGTCTACTGTAAGCCAAAGACCTCCGGCCGGAGCGCCGAGATAAATTATATTTTCGTCGGTTGGATGAAAGGCGATCGTACTGATACGTCCCAATCCGCGGTAACCATTGTAACCCGAAGGAACTGTATTTGGCCCCAAAGAAGTCCAGTCACCATCCAGATCACGGTTACCGGCTGATTTCTTTGAAAGAAATAAATTATAGGCATCCATGGTTGTGTTGGAAGCCGGCAAAAAACCTGAAGGTGAAATCCGTTGTCTGGTCCAGTATTCCCAACGTTTGAAAGGTTTATAACCACTTCCTTTGGTAATATCACGACCCTGCCAATACGTTTCAAACGCCCTGACTGTCTGAAAGAAATTTACCTCAGGATTCTGCATCATTTCTATCCAGTAAGGATAGCTGGCTGTGTCATTTACCTGAGATTGTGCAGGTTGTGATGAAACTGAAAGCAATACGATAAATAGGGGCAAAACGATCCCCTGATATAGTTTTTTCATAATATAGAATGGATTATTTTCAATTAAACAGGTTTCCATTAATAAGCCTGACAAAATTAGAAAAATAGCTGAAGCCAAGGCTATTTAGGGCGCTTAAAATGAAATAAATGTTTAAGAAAACAAGACTAACCTTTCAAGAATAAAATCCTTCATAAATCAATAATAAAGTTACAATGAAGGACAGCCGACAAACTTAAAACTCCGAAGTAAAATGAAACTTAATATCAGGGTATTTCTCCATTGAAATCTGCAGCGAATAAGGTGAATCAGCCAGAAAAACATCGCGTCCTTCTTTATCCTTGGCTAAAAAGGAGGCTTTCCGCATCTTAAAATCGTCGAGCATCGTCTTGTTATTGCTTGTGATCCATGCTGTTTTGTGCAGCGTAATATGCTCATAGCGACAACTGGCGCCATATTCATGCAGCAATCTGTACTGAATAACTTCGAATTGCAGCGCACCCACAGTACCAACAATTTTACGTCCAGTGGCTGCGCCGGTGAATAGCTGTGCCACCCCTTCGTCAGTCAACTGGTCGAGACCTTTAGCCAACTGCTTCGATTTCAAAGGATCAGCATTCTCCACATAGCGGAAAAGCTCTGGAGAAAAACTAGGAATCCCTTTAAAATGAAGTATCTCACCTTCGGTTAAGGCATCACCGATTTTAAAATTACCCGCATCATACAAACCAACTATATCACCCGGAAACACCTCATCAACCACCGATTTTTTTTGGGCCATGAACGCTGTCGGGTTCGAGAACTTCAGTTTGCGGTTCAGACGGACATGATGGTAGGGTTTGTTCCTTTCAAAAACACCCGATACCACGCGCACAAAAGCGATCCGGTCGCGGTGATTTGGGTCCATATTGGCATGAATCTTAAATACAAATCCCGAAAAAACCTCTTCATTAGGATCGATGTGTCTTTCTTCGGTCTCTCGCCCGATCGGTGTCGGCGCAATTTCGATAAAACAATCAAGCAACTCCTTCACCCCAAAGTTATTCAGGGCACTTCCGAAGAAAACAGGACAAATCTCGCCCGACAAATAATCTTCTTTGGCAAATACGGGATAAACGCCTTCGACAAGATGAAGGTCGTCGCGCAGAATTGTTGCATCGTCTCCGATAATTGTATCCAACTCCCTGCTTGCCAAATCTTTAAACAATATCCGTTGCTCAACACGCTGTTTGTTTGGTTCAAACAAATACAGGCTTCTGTCGTATATGCTGTAAACACCTTTGAACTTAGGTCCCATATTGATTGGCCAGGAAAGCGGTGTCACGCGCAGGTCGAGTTTTTGCTCAATATCATCCAATAATTCAAAAGCATCCTTACCCGGACGGTCGAGTTTGTTGATAAAAATGATGATGGGCGTGTTGCGCATCCGGCATACTTTAACCAATTTTTCGGTTTGTGGCTCCACGCCTTTCGCAACGTCAATCACGACAATTACACTGTCAACGGCTGTCAGCGTGCGGAAAGTGTCTTCAGCAAAATCCTGATGCCCTGGTGTATCCAGAATATTGATCATCAGATCATTGTACTCGAATCCCATAACAGAAGTAGCCACGGAAATACCACGCTGACGTTCAATCTCCATCCAGTCGGAAGTGGCGGTTTTCTTTATCTTATTCGATTTAACAGCACCGGCAACCTGAATGGCGCCTCCGAACAACAATAATTTCTCGGTAAGCGTGGTTTTGCCTGCATCGGGGTGACTCACAATGGCGAAAGTGCGGCGACGATTAATCTCTTGCGTAAAACTCATTCAAATATAAAATTTTTTGCAAAGGTACGGGTAATGTTTTGACTATGAAAATGTTTTAGAGTGGGAAGACGGAAGTGGGAAGTCCGAAGTCGGAAGTCTCCAGTAGGCAGTCGGCAGTCGGGTTGAAGACTGAAGACTTTATTTGACTATGGACTGAAGACTGTGGACTGAAGACTGTGGACTGAAGACTGTGGACTGAAGACTGTGGACTGAAGCCTGTGGACTGAAGACTGTGGACTGAAGACTGTGGACTGAAGACTGTGGACTGAAGCCTGTGGACTGAAGATTGAAGACTACGTACTTGCAACCTACACCTTCGAAGCCGCACTTTCGTCGAGCAGCCACACAATGTCGCTCCGCTTGCTTTGGAGCATGGCAGTCGGAAATATTTTGATTGATTCCGGACTGCCGGAAAAAATCTCAGCTATAATCCCTGCTTTGTTGGCACCGGTGACCATGAACACAATAGATTTTGCTTTTTCGAGCAAAAATCTTGGGGTCACAGTCAATCTCCCCTGCCCTGTCGTTGGATGAACCGCTGAAGCGCAATAGGTTGCCGAATCAAACAATTTCATATTATCTGGAAAAATGGAGGCAGTGTGTCCATCGTCGCCCAAACCGAGCAGTACCAGATCGAAGGATGGCACTTCGGTAAGTTCTTTTTCATTCCTTTCCAATTCCACCAATAAATCCCCCTGAAGATACAAAGGGTGAATGTTTTGCGCCAATATTGGAACTTTATCCAATAAGAGATTTTTTGTCAAACCAAAATTACTTTCAGGATGATCGTGCGGAACGCATCTTTCGTCGCCAAGATAAAGATGAACGTACGTCCAATCTACTCCGGTCGAGGCAATTTCAGCCAGCCTACGGAAAAGTAATGCCGGTGTACTTCCACCTGAAAGCATGATATTTAAACGCTTTTCATGGGTCGCAGCATCCTGAATCAGTTTCAGAATTTGCCTGGCAGCGCTTGTCGCCAGCTCGTCAGCGGTTTTATAAACAACCCTGTTGACTTTCATAATTCACAGTAGTTTCCGTCATCTGCCAGGTTCTTACACGGGTAGCGCCAGGTAATATCCTTATCCTCGATCAGTTCATCGGCATTCTCAGGTCCCCAGGTACCAGCCGGATATCCATATATCTTGATATCATGGTTTTCTTTCCATGCCTTCTGGATAGGGGCAACAAATTTCCATGCAGCTTCAACGGCATCGGCACGGGCATATAATGTAGAATCGCCGAGCATGGCATCATAAATCAACCTTTCGTAGGCCGATGGCAAATGGGTGTCGAGCAGATCGGAATAATGAAAATCCATATTCACTGTTTTCACTTTGTAACCGGCTCCGGGTAATTTCAAACCAAATTTCATCAGTATACCTTCATCAGGTTGTATCCTGATGATTAACTGATTTTGATTTTGTTCTTCCCCCTTGTTCCAGAACAATCCATGTGGGGTTGGTTTGAAATGAACAACAATTTCTGTTACACGTGTTGGTAATCGTTTGCCGGTACGGATATAAAACGGCACACCACCCCAGCGCCAGTTATCGATAAATAACTTCACCGCTACATAGGTTTCGGTGCGTGAATCGGGATCAACCTGCGGCTCTTCGCGGTAGCCTTTCACCAATTCGCCACGGATATGTGAAGCCACATATTGTCCACGAATTACTTGTTTATCAACATTTTCCTCGTGAATGGGCTGAAGCGACTGCAACACTTTCAAGGTCTCATTCCGTATGGCATCCGAATCCATTGACGATGGCGGCTCCATGGCAACCAAACCCAATACCTGCAACAAATGGTTCTGCAACATATCGCGCAACGCACCCGAACTGTCGTAATAACCACCACGTTTCTCAACTCCAATACTTTCAGAAGAGGTGATTTCGACATGATGGACAAAATTGCGGTTCCAAAGTGGTTCAAAAATACCATTTGAAAAACGCATGACCAAAATATTCTGAACCGTTTCCTTTCCCAGATAATGGTCGATACGATAAATCTGGCTTTCGTCAAATGCCTGATGCAGTTTGTGATTCAGTTCAAACCCTGATGCATAATCGTAACCGAAGGGTTTTTCAACAATCAATCTTTTAAAACCGTCATTTTCATTATTCAAGCCCACTTTACCAAGATTGTTGGCAACAACACCAAATTTGCTCGGCGGCATTGAAAGGTAAAAAAGACAATTCCCCTTTGCATTAATCTCCTGATCAAATCTGTCAAGCGTCGACTTCAGTGTTGCATAATCATTCTCCGACTCCGGATCCATGGCGAGATATTTCAGGTTTTCGGAAAAGGAAAGAATGATGGCCTCATCCAGATGGTGCTTTTCGCAGTTCTGACGAATACCATCCTGCATTTTTAACTGAAAATCATTATCCGACAAGGGGGATCTTCCAACACCCAGCACACGAAACTGCAATGGCATCATCTGCTGCTGATACAAGGCATAGAGTGCCGGGATCAACTTTTTGTAGGTCAGATCACCCGAAGCCCCGAAAATAACAATGGTCAGGTTTTGCGTTTTTTGCATATGCTAGCTTTTTTTAACAGCGTGACCACCAAACTGATTGCGCAACGCTGCCAGTACTTTCATTGCAAACGATTCAGACTGGCGCGACTGGAAACGGGTGAAAAGCGAAGATGTGATAACATGGGCAGGCACGTCCAATTCGATGGCTGCTTCGATGGTCCAGCGTCCTTCGCCGCTGTCTTCCACATAATCTTTCAGGCCTTCGAGTTTCGGATCTTCCTTAAAGGCCAGCACCATCAACTCGAGCAGCCATGAACGCACAACACTGCTGTATTGCCAACCGCTGGCAATAGCCGTTAAATCAAGGTTATAGGGTGATTTTTGCATAATTTCAAATCCTTCGGCAAACGACTGCATCATACCATATTCGATACCGTTGTGAATCATCTTCACAAAATGACCGGCACCACTGTCACCGCAATAGGTGTAGCCACCTTCAGGCGCCAACGATTTATATATCGGATAAATATAATCTGAAGCTTCCTTGTCGCCACCCGACATCAGGCTGTAACCATTTTGCAAACCCCATACACCGCCGCTTGTACCACAATCAAGATACAAAATTTTGTGTTCGGCAGCCCTGAGTGACCTTGCCTTTGTTTGTTTGTAGTTTGAGTTTCCACCATCGATAATGATGTCATTTTCATGCAACAGGGGAAGCAATTGGGTGATATTATCATCAACAGTTTGTCCGGAGGGTACCATCAGCCAAACAATTTTACGTCCTTCCAGTTGCGATACCATATCGGCAAGCGAATCGGATGGTATTGCTCCTTTTTCGACCAGGCGGTCAACCGGGCCGCGACTGCGGTTGTACACAACAACATGATGACCAAAATTCAACAGGCGTTCTGCCATATTGCCACCCATTTTTCCTAAACCAACAAAACCGAGTTTCATAATTTCTTCTTTTCAATGATTATTATCTGATGATTGTATAAATTATGCACGATAATTTATGGTATAAATGTAGTACAATTGGCTATTTATGTACAAATGATTCATTGCAAAACGTGAAAATAGATAGCTTAACAGGCGTTTTTATGAGTCAAACGGGCTGGTCATGATAAATAGAAACCCTCGATTCGCTTACTAAACGCCGTCTACAACGGCCCTGAAAGGTTTAATAATTAATACTGGTTTTTATTCTGTTTCAGTTAGATTGTTTCAGATTTTATACTCAATAACAATCAGGCTATATTGCTAAAAGTCACTTCACGATAAACAAAAGTGTTGTTGTAAAGGAATGGTCATATATTTGCATTCATTTGTTTCAATAACGATCAATGGCAAAATTTTTCACCTTCCAATTCAAATAGGGCGGCTATGGCAACAAAAAAAGCATTGATGGAGTTTCTGCAGCAGGAGCGTAATGCCCGTGTTGAAGCCGAGAGACGCTTGGAGGAAACCATTACGAAAAGAGTTTCTGAACTTTCACACGCCGTAATACGCTTTTCAAACCTGATTGCCAATATGCAGGAAGGTGTGCTGTTGGAGGACGAAAACCGTTTCATCGTGTTGACCAACGAAAAGTTTTGTTCCATGTTCAGCGTTCCGGTCGACCCGGCGCACCTCATTGGGACTGACTGTTCAGGTTCAGCCGAGCAATCGAAACATTTTTTCACCGACCCCGAAGGATTTGTCCATGGGATTGATACCCTGCTCCTAAACAGGAAAAAAGTAATTGGAGAAATTTTATACCTGAAAGACGGGCGTACTTTTTCGAGAGATTATGTCCCCATCGTTATTGAAGGATCTTACCGCGGTCATTACTGGAAATACGCTGATATTACCACCCAAAAACGCCAGGAAGAGGCGTTAATAAGAAGTGAGGAAAAATACAGACTCCTGATAGAGAACATGAATCTGGGACTGCTCGAAGTTGATCTCGAAGGAAAAATTATTTATGCAAACCAGAGTTTCTGTAAGATGTCGGGGTTCGGACGAAACGATATATATGGTAAAATTGCCGAGAATATTTTCACACAATCTGAAAATCGCAATCTGGTACGACAGAAAACCGAATCACGTCAGCAAGGGAAAATGGATGCTTATGAACTTGAAATCACAAACAAACATGGTTTAAAAAGATGGTGGATGATTTCGGGGGCACCACTCTTCGATCAAAATGGTGTTCAGATAGGATCAACCGGTATTCATCTTGACATCACAGAACAAAAACAACTCGAGTTTACACTGCGCGAGGCAAAACAAATGGCCGAAGACACGGCAAAAGCCAAAGAGATATTTCTTGCCAATATGAGCCATGAGATTCGTACCCCGATGAATGCCATTTTGGGGCTCGGCAATCAGTTACTAAAAACTGACTTACTTCCCAAACAGCGGTCATTTCTCGAGTCGATTAACAATGCAGCCGACAATCTTCTGGTGGTTATCAACGACATCCTCGATTTTTCAAAGATTGAATCAGGGCAGTTTGATCTTGAATCCATCGGGTTTAACCTGCCCGATCTGTTAACGCAAATCAGCAATATGTTGACCACCAAAACCGAGGAGAAAGGGCTGAAATTCATTTTAAAAACGGATCCGGCCATCGCTCCGGTCCTGATTGGCGACCCATTTCGCATTCATCAGATACTGCTCAATTTGCTGAGTAACTCCATCAAATTTACCGATCATGGCGATGTGTCACTGTTGTGCAGGGTGGATGAAAGTAACGACAACGAACAGACGATTGAACTGATTGTTTCGGACACAGGAGTTGGCATTGACACAAACTACATCGATAAAATATTCCTTAAATTCTCACAGGAAAGCACTGATGTAGCCCGAAAATATGGTGGAACCGGACTGGGGATGGCAATAACCAAGCAACTTGTTGATCTGATGGACGGAAAAATAAGCATTGTTAGTAAAAAAGGACAAGGAACTCAAATTACAATTGGCATTACGCTCCCTGTCGGAAGAAATATTCTACAACCCGGGAAACCAACACAGCAATTCGATCAGGCATTGCTGAAGGATAAAAAAATTCTGCTTGTCGAAGACAATAAGGTAAACCGACTCATTGCCACTACCATCCTTTCGCAATTCGGAATTCAGATCACAGAAGCTGTAAATGGAGAAATAGCCGCAAATATTCTACGAACAAATACTTTTGATCTGGTGTTGATGGACATGCAAATGCCTGTCATGGATGGTATTACCGCCACCATCATGATAAGAAAAGAAATCAGTACAACGCTGCCCATTATTGCATTAACCGCGCACGCCCTGCTTGCGGAACAAAACAGATGCCTGGAGGCCGGCATGAACGATTTTCTCTCAAAACCATTCACTGAGGAAAAACTAATGGATATAATTCTGAAACACCTGCTGTAATCGCTCCTTTTTGGAGTTTCACAGATTGGTGAAAAAACAACAACTTTAATCTAAAACTAACCCCAGCTAACGCGTGAACAATTTCACCGTAGGTAATCCTTTCGCGTGGTATTGAAAACTTGAATTGAGAAATAGCTCTATTGCAAAAAATAATCAGGAATTGAAAAAACAACAACAGCTTTACAGCATATTTTGTCAAACTATTTCAGCATCACAATGACAGCACCTGTTATATAAGCCGAAACCCAATAGAAATAGGCCAATAACGAAAACCTCATGAATTTGGATGTAACAGGGCTATTGATCCCACTTCGAAAAAGTAAACGATACGAAAACCCTGTATCAATGATCATTCCTAACAAAGATGAGTAACCAATTACGCCATGCAGGGTCAGAAAGTTTCCCGAGCCGATAATCATACACACAGTGGCAGAGATATCAAAAATTAACCCAACAGTTAAAAAGAGCAGGACATTCCTTCCCATCAACCGGCAGCGAAATTGTTTGAATATTGCAAGACTGTATGAGATCAGGGCAAGATTAACAATGATGATTCCAACGATAAGTATGCTCTTCATCATTCAGGCCTATTTTACTTTCAATAACTCATCCAATCCTGCGATGATAAAGGTTTTTTTGATAAATGGATCGCAGTTTATCATCGAGAAATTTCCTTTGGGAACCTGTCGTGCCATATTCACACAAATGCGGATGAATGAGGATGCGATATAACTGACACCCGATACATCGAAAATGATGGTGGTGTCAGTCAAAGTTGCTGTATTGTCAGCACTTTTTATAATATCAATGGCAGCATTCACCTCATTATTCAGGATGATGCAGCTGTTTGTATCGAGATGTCCGGTGAAGGCACATGTCAATACTTTTTCTGATTTATTGTAATCTGATTTTAACATGTTTCGGGTTATTAATGGTTTTTATGATATTCCAGTTTCAAAACCGCTTCGGTGCAGTTTTCATCAAAATACATGCGCTGGTCTGCATCCATAAATTTATGGTTGATCCTGCGCCGGCATACCCGTTGCACATTGATCAGGTGACGGGCAGTAATGTTTTCGGTTGTTATATTTTTTCCACCGGTACCGCAGCCCAATGTTAATGAGGGCACCAACAGGTTAAACGTTCCGCCAACCGCACCCTGCGAAGTGGGTGTGTTAACCACGATACGTCCGGCATTGATCAGCTGCGAAAATTCCATGATTACGCGTTCGTCATTGGCATAAATACCGGCACTGTGGCCAATGCCACCCAGATAATTGAGATCGAGACAAATATTGATGGCTGCATTATAATCCTTGCAGGAATAGAATGCCAAAATCGGCGCGAGCACTTCATGCGACAACGGATAATCCTTGCCAACACCAGCGAGTTTGGCCAGCAATATTTTCGTCCCTTCGGGAACTGTGATACCAGCCAACCGGGCAATGGTGTCGACTGATTGTCCTACAACCAATGGATTCATCGTCATGGCACCTTCCACCACAGCAATTTTCTCCACTTTTTTAATTTCCTCATTAGTAAGGAAATAACAATGCTGGTTTTCAAATTCCTCCTTCACTTTTTGTTCAATTTTATCCACCACAACGATCGATTGTTCGCTGGCACATATGGTTCCGTTGTCAAAAGTTTTCGATGATAAAATATTACTCACCGCAAAAGGAATATCAGCGCTTTCATCAATAAAAACAGGAACGTTTCCCGGTCCGACACCAATGGCAGGATTACCTGAGCTATAGGCGGCTTTCACCAAACCTGTGCCCCCGGTGGCAAGAATCAAAGCAATCTTCGGATGTGCCATTACCATCTGGGTGAATTCACGCGAACCTGACGGTATCATCTGAATACAATCCTCCGGTGCACCGGCGGCCATGGCAGCCTCGTAGCAAATCCGTGCAGCTTCTGCGGTGCATTTAGCGGCTCCGCGGTGCGCGCTGATGATAATGGGGTTTCGGGTTTTCAGTGCAATCAATATCTTGTACATCGCCGTCGACGTTGGGTTTGTAACCGGCGTGACAGCAAAAACAGGACCCAAAGGTTGGGCAATTTCGGTAATGCCAGTAATAGGATCGTCAGAAATGATGCCAACAGTTTTCTCGTTTTTAATGCTTTCATACACCAGTTGTGTCCCGATCACATTTTTCCACACTTTATGCTCCCAGATACCCATCCCTGTTTCCTCAGTGGCCATTTTCGCGAGACTGATCCTTGCGTTCAGACCTGCTTTGTAAACCGCTTCTACAACTTTATCAGTTTGTTCCTGATTGAACTGCTGAAATTCTGCTGCAGCAAAAATTGCTTTCCTGATCAGCTCATCTGCTCTTTCGACATTCGTTACTTCCATTTTGTTTTTATTAAATAATTATGCATTTGGATTGATATATAAAATCAACTTCATGAAATGAAATTACATTATCATCGAATTTGATTACTATTTCCATTTTCTCTATAAAAGTAATTTAATTACTAGATGTTACATCAATCTGAAAAGGAAAATTTTGAATTAATATTATTTTTTATAATAATGGATTTGATTTGTGTTAGAAACGTATCTTTACAGCAGTGTACAGGTTAAACTGAAATTAATGAATTCAAGCGCAGCTAATTCTTTATCAAAAATCCCACACGTAATAACTGCCTTACTCATCATCCTGGTTATTTCGATGATGGGATGCAGCGGCAAAATCAAAAACGATACCGTATCGTCACCCAAAAGTATTGTCGTCGACACTGGCAATTTCTCAACCTATCGTCAGGTAACTTTTCTTCCATATTGGGTAACCAATGCTCAGTTTGCCGGATATTATATGGCCATTGAAAACGGCATATATCAAAAGTATGGGCTCAATGTTACCATCATTCCATATCTTCCGTTTATCAACTCAAAAGACTTGATTGATGACGGTAAGGCAGATTTCGCAACCATCTGGCTCGCCAGTGCCATCGAATTAAAAGCATCCGGAACTGATATTGTCAACATTGCCCAGCCTTCCACGCGTTCTTCGCTCATGTTTGTCGCCAAAAAGAAAAGCGGCATCAAAACCATTCAGGATTTTAACGGAAAAAAAGCGGGTATCTGGACTGGCTTTGAAATACAACCCAGGGCATTGTTTAATAAATATAGGCTCAATGTTAAGATCATCCCCATTGGAAGTACCAACAACCTGTTTCTGATGGACGGAGTCGATATTACCACCGCCAACTGGTTTGACGAATACCATTCGATCATCAATTCGGGTTTTAATCCTGATGAACTGGTTACGTTTTTCTTTGCCGATTATGGCTTGAATTTTCTGGAAGACGGCATCTATTGCTTGTCGGATAAGCTGAAAAAAGACCCCAAACTTTGTGCTGATTTTGTACTCGCAACCCTTGAAGGTTGGAAATTAGCCTTCGAAAATCCTGAATTAGCCATTGATATCGTGGTGAAATATTCAAAACAAACCAACCAACCCGTAAACCGGGCGCATCAACGATGGATGCTCGACCGCTACAAGGATTTGTATTTTTCGAGCGCAACCAACAGTTTTAACAACAGCCTGTCCATCAGTGATTATCAATTTGTTGGTAACATATTAAAAGAGAGCGGATTGATAAAAGAGGTACCTTCTTTTGAAAATTTCTATCAACCTGTACTCAATAATGAATGAAATACTGTATCAAGCACAAACCTGCAGATGAAATACAATAAACCGGAACGAGGGTTGGCATTTAAGCTCATACTCTACATTTTTACAAGCATTTCATTGATTTTCGCTGTCATTTTTCTTTACAATTATAGCATTACGAAAAAAGAAGTTGAAAAAAACCTGAAACAAAATGCCGAGAACCTGACAATTACTGCCGTTGAAAAAGTTGACAAGGTGTTGAGTCTGGTACAAAAAATAACTGAAAATTTTTCTCAGGTCATTGATTCATCAAACTTTACCAAAGAGGAGTTGTTAATGTTCTTGCGTCAGGAGGTTGCCAATAACCCCGAAATATTTGGTGCTGCACTGGCGTTCGAACCCTATTACCTTGACCCGGCACAGAAGTATTATGCGCCCTATTTTTTCCGCGATGCTGAGAAAATTAAATACAAGTACATTGGAGATGAAAACTATGACTATTTCACCATGGATTGGTATCAAATTCCAAAGGAATTGAACCGGTCAGTTTGGAGTGAACCTTATAATGACATTGGTGCCGGCAATGTAATCATGACCACCTATTCTGTCCCACTTTACCGGAATACCGATGGCAGAAGAGTTTTTATCGGTATTCTGACTGCAGACATTTCACTCGATTGGTTACAAACCTATTTCAACTCAATAAAAGTAAATGAAACAGGCTATGGATTCATGATTTCATCCAACGGAACCATTGTTACCCATCCGGCTAAAGAACTCATTATGAATGAAACTATTTTCAGTATTGCCGATGAGCAAAAATCAACGACACTGCGCGAAATAGGCCGCAATATGATACAAGGGGAAACGAGCTTTGCGGAAATCGAATACTGGAATCTTAAGACTGGTAAACTGAGCTGGATTGCTTACGCTCCGATTCCATTAAACGGATGGTCGGTTGGAATTGTTTTTCCAGTGGATGAATTGATGGCCGATGTTTACAGGCTTTATCTCAATATTTTCATACTTGCCTTTGTGGGATTAATGATCATTCTGATCGTTATCATTTTCATTTCACGATCAATAACCGGGTCGTTGAGAAGGCTAACACAGGCCGCAGGAAAATTTGCCCAGGGTGACTTTGCCGTTCAATTGCCAGCCATCAAATCGAAAGACGAAATCGGCCAACTGAATTCCTCCTTCATCTTTATGCAAAAGGCTCTGGCCAATACCATCAGTGACCTGAAGGATGCCTCGGAAAACCTGAAAATATCGAATGAAAAACTGGAAGAATATAACCGCACACTTGAACAGAAAGTGGACGCCCGTACTTTCGAATTGCAGGAAAAAAACAGTGAATTGGACACAGCATTTAACAATGTGAAAACCTTGAATGAAATCGGGAAAAAGATAACATCCACGCTAAATATCGAACATATCGAAACCATTGTGTATGAAAACGTAAACACGCTACTCGATGCCAGTAGCTTCCTTATCATGATTTATAATGAGAAGGAACGGAAACTGCAATGTCGGCTCTCCATGGAAAAAGGCGAAAAACTCCCTTCCTTCGAAATATCGATGGACGAAAAAAATCGCTTTGCTGTGTGGTGCGTCGATCATGCAAAGCCAATCTTTATGAACGACGTTGAAAACGAATACAAGCAATATGTCCCTAACCGGGCGGTGCCAAAAGCCGGGGAAACCGTTTCTTCATTGATTTATCTGCCGATGATCATCGAAAACAGGGTGTTGGGTGTTGTTTCGGTCCAGAGCTTCAGAAAAAATGCATACACCCAGTTTCAATTGGATATATTGAACAACTTAACCAACTATACTGCCATTGCCTACGAAAATGCCCTTGCCTATGAGCAAATTAATAAGGCAAACAATGAGCTGAAAGCGGCACAGGCACAGTTGGTGCAATCCGAAAAAATGGCTTCACTCGGGCAACTTACCGCCGGAATCGCCCACGAAATAAAGAACCCGCTGAATTTCGTGAATAATTTCGCTGAACTTACCGTTGATCTTGCCAAAGAGCTTACCGAAGAACTGGATCATCTTTCAGATAAAATTCCGGAAAAGAACAAGGAATATTTATTGGAAATTACCAACGATATACGCTCAAACGCCATGAAAATAAATGATCATGGAAAACGGGCCGATAGCATTGTGAGGGGAATGTTGTTGCATTCGCGCGGGAAAGCCGGCGATAAACAACCCACTGATATCAACGCGGTACTTGCCGAATATGTGAACCTTGGCTATCACGGCCTGCGCGCACAGGACAATAGTTTCAACATCAAAATAGAATCAGCCTATGATCCGCAAGTTGGCATGATCAACGTGGTGCCACAGAACATCAGCCGGGTTTTTTTGAATATCATCAACAACGCCTGCTATTCGACAAATCAAAAGAAAAAAGAGTTAAAAGACGCCTATTTTCCATTGCTCGAAATACACACCAAAAACCTCAGCAACAAAGTGGAGATCCGCATCCGCGACAACGGAAAAGGCATCCCGCAGGAGATTATCGACAAAATTTTCAATCCTTTCTTCACCACAAAACCGGCTGGTCAGGGAACGGGTCTGGGGCTCTCTTTAAGTTATGATATTGTGGTACAGGAACATCACGGAGAAATGAAAGTGGAATCGAAGGAAGGTGAATTTGCAGAGTTTCTGATCACGATTCCAAAGAACCTGACATAAGTAATGGACAATTGACAATTGACAATTGATAATTGACAATTGAAAATGGTATAAATAATTGGAATTGTGAATCATATCGAATTAAAATATGATAATAATTACTTCTCATTGCATCGAAATAACACATAAAATAATAACGATCAAATAATATGGAGAATCAATTTAAAATCAAGATCATGGTTGTTGACGATGAAGTTGATCTTGAACCGCTAATCAGGCAAAAGTTTCGTCGTCAGATAAGAAATGAGGAATTAGACTTTGTGTTTGCCCACAATGGTCTTGAAGCGCTGTCAAAATTGATAGAATTTCCAAATATCGGGATCATCCTTTCAGATATAAATATGCCCGAAATGGATGGGCTCACCTTACTTCTGAAGTTAAAGGAATTAAAGAAACCTTCGCTGAAAACGGTGATTGTTTCGGCCTATGGTGATATGGAAAACATTCGCACTGCCATGAACCGCGGCGCATTCGATTTTCTCACAAAGCCCATAAATTTCGAAGACCTGGAGATCACCATCAATAAAACACTCGACGAAATTGGACTTCAGCACATGGCGATGAAGGAGCATGATCAGCTAATTTCCATACAGCAGGATCTGAGCGTGGCCCGCGATATTCAACAAGGCATTCTGCCTAAGATATTTCCACCTTTCCCGGGGCGCAAGGATTTCGAAATCTACGCTTCGATGACAGCCGCAAAAGAAGTCGGGGGCGACTTCTACGACTTTTTTATGATAGACAACAACCGCCTGGGTTTTGTTATTGGCGATGTTTCAGGCAAAGGAATTCCTGCTGCCATTTTCATGGCAGTCAGCCGCACCCTGATCAGGGCCACTGGCCTTAACGGTACCGCCCCCGGCGAGTGTCTGCAATATGTGAATAACCTCCTGTGCAATGAAAGTGTTTCGTGTATGTTTGTCACCGTTTTTTATGGCATTATGAATATGAAAACCGGCGAGCTGGAATTTGCCAACGCGGGTCATAATCCGCCATATATTCTGAGAGATGGCAGCCATGTTGTGGAAGAACTGGAATCGACAGGCGATATTATCCTGGGCTGTTTTGAAGGACATGAATTCACTTCGATGAAAATACAATTAAACCCAAACGACGGGATTTTGCTTTATACCGACGGAGTTACTGAGGCTTTCAACCAAAATGATGAAATTTACACAGAAGAGCGCCTCGAAAATCTGCTCCCAACGCTTCGAAATCATAGTGCTTTCGACATAGTAAATACCATTGTTGATGATGTAAATTTATTTTCTCATGGGATAGCACAATCCGACGATATTACCCTGCTTTCACTAAAATACTTTGGTTGAAATAATATTATTTTTATGATGGCTGAGAAAGAAATCACAATTAAGAATCAGCTGACTCAAATAGCAGTGATAGCTGATACCCTCGAAAGTTTATCGGATGAATGGAATGTCCCGATGAGTGTAATCCTGAGCCTGAATCTCGTGCTCGAGGAATTGGTTTCAAATATCATTTTCTATGGTTATGACGACACGAATGAACACATTATTCAAATTTACCTGTCGCTTAATCATGAAATCATTCAAATGCGCATTGAAGATGATGGCAAGGCTTTTAATCCTTTACTATCTACTGAACCGGACATTGGTTTAGCGGTTGAAGACAGAAAAATTGGTGGTTTGGGAATCCATTTTGTCCGCAATATCATGGATGATCTCAGCTATGAGCGATTGAATAATAAAAACATTTTAAGCATGTCGAAAAATATTCATTTAACCGAATAATTTATTTATTCTCACTGAATCTAAATCCTTTCTTATGTTATCCAAAAAATTGCTTTCAAAAGAGTATATCGCAAAACTCAGTATATATTCCGATAAGCTTTACATCCGTTCGGCACAGGAATTTGTGTTGTTTTATGCTAAACTTTTCAAATTCACCGAATCCGATCTCACAAAACTGGAGTTGGTAACAGAAGAAGCTGTATTAAACGCCATCGAAAACTCTTTTGAGGATGACGAGCTGGGCAGTTTGGATGTTAAGGTTGGCTACAAACCCGGTGCTTTTATCATTTCGATTGAAGACCAGGGTATTCCATCTGATGAGGATCAATTGGACAAGAAGGAAAGTGCAGCTCTTGGCCTGTTGCTGATGCGAAACCTTGCGGATGAATTCAACATCATCAATCTTGGGCGGGGTGGTAAAAAAATGGAATTGGTCAAATACCTGCCGGAAACGAGTATTGCTGACATGCTTGCAGCGGAAGATAAAAACAGACCACAAGACGAGGAGACAACCGCCGCCACAGATGTTCCGACAATGCGTCTTATTCAGCCTGCCGATGCTTCAATGCTGTCTCGTCTGGCCTATCGTGTTTATGGTTATACCTATGCTTCAGTGTTTTATTTTCCGGAGAAAATAAGGGAATTGATTGAAAACGGATTGCTCACTTCAGTGGTCTCCATCAACAGCGACAATGAAATTGTTGGCAATCTGAGTCTGTTTTTTGAGTACAAAGGTGCGCGGGTAGCCGATTCGGGGGCCGCCATGGTTGATCCACGGTATCGGGGTCATAGTATTTTCAAGGAATCAAAAAAATTCCTGCACACCTATGCCCACAGCAACAATATGTATGGTATTTACAGCGAAGCAGTTACAATACATTCGTTTACGCAGCAGGGAAACATCAGTTTGGGAGCCAAAGAAACCGGCATCATGCTTGCCTATGCCAGTGAGAACCTGACTTTTAAAAAAATAAATAATGATAAAAAAAGTGAACAGCGCCAGGCAGTAGTGCTTTTCTATCTGAAAACAAATCAGGAACCCCACCGAAAGGTTTACCTGAACGAAAAATTTTATCCGTTGCTACAGATGATATACAAGCACGTCGGAATCGACCGTGAAGTCATCATGGTTGCTGACAATGAATCACCCGTTGTTCTGCAAGGTCTGTCTGTTATCAACACGGCTATTAAACCTGACCTGAATATCGCTGTCATCATGATCAACCAGATGGGCATGGATGCCATTGCGTTGGTTACGCGACAACTCAGAGAACTTTGTTTGAAGAAAATAGAAACAATTTACCTTGAGATACCACTCGGATTGCCCTATGCTGCTGTGATGGCAAGAGAAATGAATAAGGTAGGTTTTATGCTCAGTGGCATCATACCGGAACTTCGGGATGGAGATATTCTGAAAATGCAATACCTTAACAATGTGTATGTTGACCCGGCTAAAATTGTCATTGCTTCAGAAATCACCCGGGAGTTGCTGACCGTTATCATGCAGGATTATAGGTAATTAAGACTGGAATAAGAAGTATTTCCAATAACAAGAAACCGTATAAAAAATCAATCACACCACCTCAACACATAACATTTTGCACGATGAAAGTAATTGCCGATGAAAAAACAAGATCGTTAAAACCACTCGGACGCATTGATGCCATAAGCAGTAATGATCTCGAGCTTGCATTACTTGAATTTTCGGAGAACAGCCAGGATATTATCATCGACCTTTCTGAGTGTCAGTATTTATCAAGTGCCGGGATACGGATATTATTGAAAACTAAAAAAAGACTGCTGTCAGGCCGTGCTGAATTGTATCTTACTGATGTTGTTCCCGAAGTGTATCAGGTGCTTGAAACCGCAGGTTTGCATAAAATGTTCAGCATCGTTTCAAAGGTGGAGACCGCACTGTCGATGATTCAGCTAACACAGAAATCCAGGTCTGAAACACAAGTATTTGTTGTAGAGGGTAAAGAATTTGTTTTTCAATCCTTCGGTTTTGAGAAAGAACAAGGGAAATTATGGAAAAACCCTGAGATCATCAGTTACCACTATCTTGGCTATGCCATCGGATTTGGTTCCTTAACCGAATCAGTCAGCGCAGTTCACGATCGGACAGATTTGTTTGTGATGGCCGAAAATTGTTGTGGTTTTTTACCAGCTGCGCAAAATCAGGAAGCCGATTTCCGAATAGCCTCTGACCAAAAGAAGGCCGGAATTTTCGTTTACGAAGCCTTGTCATTTGCTTACTATCCTACCGGATTGTTGAAACTAACACAACCTGCAAATTTGTCATCGAGTGAGTTGATGAGTGCCATTGATCAGTTAAAAAAGGAAATCTCAACCAAAGATTCCTGCCTGTTAATGGTTGCTGCCAATCTTGAAAAAGAATCACCATCCATTACCATCGCGTTACCGAACGATGCTGCATTGCAGAAAATTGCTGAGGAAGAAGGATTGAGTCATTTCGGGCAATGGATTCATGAAAATAATAAAAACGAACTGTTCGGACTACGATTTAATCTGGCATCACTCAATGTTCCGACAGCAGATTTATCACTTCATGAAATCGTTCAGAATTACTTATCCTTTGAAAATATCCTTTCGGTAGAAACTGTTAATCAGACATTTCAACTTGAGAATCCTTATATCTGGCTGTTTATTACCGATGCGTTTGCCAATGGAATGGACCAATTGTTGGTGATTGAAACAAAAGACGGACTTACTTTTGGGTCACAACAAGCGTTTCTGGCGCGACAACTCTATACCGATTCTTCAAAACTGTTTATTGAGCAATTGCATGGCGGGTATTCTGCCCAAACCTATCGTGTCATTTCGTATGACCACGAAGGACGTCAAATGCGTCCTACGGTATTGAAAATCGCACACCGTGACTTAATTTTACGAGAATCGGAACGATGCAAACAATTCGCACTTCCCTATATTTTTAACAACAGTGCTGTTGTGCTGGGGGCCGAATTTTATTGCGAAACCGGTGCATTACGATATAATTTCGTCGGCATTGGCGGAGAAGCAAGCCAGCTCAAATGGCTGACACATTATTACCATCAATCAGCGCTGGAAATACTGGAACCACTGTTCGATAAGATTTTTATTCAGATTTTGAAACCCTGGTACGGGCAACCTGTTATGAGCACTATTTCGCCTTACAAAGACCACGACCCAACATTTACCTTCTTTCCGCATATTTATACTACAGTCAGTGAGTTGTTTGCGATTTCGGCTGACGAGCAATATATCAACGTACCCGAAATGAACCGGAAAATGATCAATCCGTACTGGTTTCTTAAACACGAGTATGCCAGACGCCGTCAATCAACCATACATTATCACACCAGCATCTGCCATGGTGACCTGAATATGCAGAATATTCTGCTCGATGAGAACATGAATGTATACCTGATCGATTTTTCTGAAACCCGGCCCCGGTCGATTGTATCTGACTTCGCCCGGCTCGAGGCAATTTTCATGATCGATAATTCTCCGGTCGAAAATGAAGCAGATATGGCTGAATATCTGAATTTTATGACGAATTTCTATCAGGTAAAACAACTTGATGAGATACCTGAAATCAGTTATCATGGAGCGCATCCAGATAAAATACGCATAAACTCAGGACTTATATTGAAAATGAGGCAATATGCTTTCAGCAGCAGTTTGAATAATCCTGATATAATGCCCTACTACCTGGCACTCCTTGAATGGACGCTTCCCATCGTATGTTACACATTACCAACCTATCAGAAACGACTTTCGATGATTGCCGCCAGTTTGCTTTGCGAATATTTGCTGCACGAACCGGCTTGATTTCGCAACTGCTATTTACTTCGATGAAACATCAAAATGCAGGTAACAACGCATGAAAAATATTGATATTGAAACCCTTACACTCAAAAAGCTTGACCTTGACGAAGTTAAAACACTCGTTTCGTGGGCCGAAAAGGAAGGCTGGAATCCGGGACCGTACGATGCCGAAGTGTTTTACGCTACCGACCCGGACGGGCATTATGGATATTTTAACCAAGAGGAAATGATCGCTGGTGGTTCAGTTGTTTCGTATGATGACCGGTTTGGATTTATGGGTTTGTTCATTGTGAAGCAGAAATACCGTTCCTCAGGTATCGGACGGAAACTGTGGTATCAGCGCAGAAACCTGCTTTTATCGCGATTGCGTGAAGGCGCTGCCATTGGCATGGATGGCGTGGTGGCGATGCAGCCTTTTTATTGTAAAGGAGGGTTTGTGTCAGCCTTCAAAGACGAAAGACACGAAAACACAGGCACAATATACCCTCTGGACAAGCATATCTCCTTAATTTCAAATGATGACTATGAAAAAATCATAGCCTTCGACAGCCACTGTTTCGGACTTCCAAGACCACAGTTTCTTGTTCCCTGGTTGAACATTCCCGGAAATGTGAATTTCAAATATGCCTCCGGTGGTCAGATCAAGGGTTTTGCGGTGATGCGCAAAGCGGGAATCGGATATAAAATCGGACCACTTTTTGCCGATGATGCCACCATTGCACAGGCACTTTACGCCGCCTGTCTGAATGCCGTGCCGGGCGAAACGGTGTTCCTGGATATTTCATCGAAAAACACGGATGCTGTCGATATGACCAGACACTTCAACACCCGATTTGTATTTGAATGTGCAAGAATGTATTACGGGCAGCCGCCGGCAATAGCTTTACACAAAGTTTTTGGGATTACAACTTTTGAATTAGGATAATGCAGGCCACTAATGCACAAATAAACAGACTATAAAAAAATAGATTTTGATATATTAAAAAATTTGACGAAATTTGAACATAAGTTGCGCGTCACAGATTTTTTTTTGAAATACAAAATTTGTTTAAAATATTGAATATCATTTTTATACATATTTTTCTTAACATTTAAACCGTACAATTCTATAAGTACTGCGTATTATGGCTGAAAGGAAAGAGGCTCATTTCATTATTGAAAACCAGGTGGAAGAACTGGCAGTTCTTTTTGATAAAATTGAAGAGCTCGCCGAAACATGGCAATGGTCCGTGCCACTTACAATGAACATCAACCTTGTGCTGGAAGAAGCTGTTTCTAACGTAATTTTCTATTCTTTTGACGATGAACGCAAGCATGAGATAATCATTTATATTTCAATTCAGGAAAATGAATTGACGATCGTTATTTCAGACGATGGAAAACCATTCGACCCCACTTCGGCGCAGTTACCCGATGTTGAACTAAAAACTGAAGACCGGCCTGTGGGTGGGCTGGGCATCTTTCTGATTTCTAAAATTATGAATAGTGTTAGCTACACAAGAAAAAACAAACTGAACATTTTGACATTAACAAAAACCATATAATATGAACTTAACGAATGAAAAAATCGGTGATTTCACCGTGCTTCACATCGAGGGCCGAATCGACACAACAAATTTCAGCCAGTTTGAATCGGAGATAAACAGGCTTTTTGATGCAGGTGAAATGAATATTGTTTTCGATTGCAGCGGATTACATTACATCAGCAGTTCGGGTTTGCGCGTGTTCCTTATTGCACAAAAGAAAACCCTGCCAATAAACGGAAAATTACACCTGTGTAAGCTGCAACCGGCCATCAAAGAAATATTCGATATTTCGGGTTTTTCGTCGATTTTTAAAATATTTGAAACGCAGGAATCAGCACTCAAATCGTAGATGATTGTGTAGGGTAAATTGACTTACATCATTGTTATACAGTTCGTTTGATCACAATAGTCAAAAAAAAGTATTCAGATGAAAATCACAAAAATACTAAACGGGATCATCGCATTGTTACTGACCGGAAGCATCCTGCTTTTTTCTGACAGGGAGAATCGTGAAGTTAAAAAAGAAAAAAAACAAATTGTGGAAGGAAGGGCTGAGGAAAATGCCATTCCCGGAAAAAATTATACAGTCGGATTAACATATTTTGGTCCGGATGCCACTTTCGACATGACCATGGCTGGATTATGGGATGGCATGAAAGCACTTGGATTTGTGAAAGACAGTAATCTGAAGGTGATTGCTCAGCATGCGAACTGCGAAATTGGTAATCTTCAGCCCATTCACCTGAATATGGATAATCAGCTGGTCGACCTCATTATTGTTACCTCTACACCCGGCATTACGGCCGCCATCTCTGCCGTAAAAAAACACCCCATGGTTTTTACAATGACCTATACGCCACTCGAGGCCGGTGCCGGAAAAAGTTATACTGACCATTTACCAACGATTACCGGTGTAGGTTCGTTTCCACCTGTCGAAAAAACCTTTGATTTCATTCAGGAGGTATTTCCGGAAGTCAAACGTGTTGGGACATTGTATAATTCTTCGGAAGCCAACTCAGTGAAAGTGGTTAAAACAGCCAGCGAATACTCAAAAACAAAAGGGATTGAACTGATCGAAACCACGGTGATTAACACTTCTGAAGTGTTTCAGGCGGCATCGGCACTGTGTATGCGAAATATTGATGTGATGTGGGTCACGGGCGACAATACTGCCGTACAGGCCATACATGGCATTATAAAGGTGTGCCGCGACAACAGGATTCCGCTCATTTTAAATGACGTTGATTATGTGAATCAGGGAGCGTTGGCCGCAGTTGGCATCGGATGGTACAGCACAGGAGTTCAAACTGCACCTTATGTTGCCAGGGTGTTGAATGGTGAAAGTCCGGCAGAAATTCCCATTGTCAATTTTGTTGAGGAAGATATAAAATTGAACATGGAGGTAGCCAAAGAACTAAATATCACATTTCCTGCCGTTTACCTGAAACCGGACAACCCTCAGACCAATAAAATATATAAATTTTGCCTGACGCATTATAACGATTCGCCGAACTCGGAAGACGTAGAGAAAGGTATCAGGGACGAATTAAAAAACAATGGCTTCATCGAGGGCAAAAATTATTCGATGAAGGTATTTAATGCCCAGGGTGATGTTTCGACCCTGAACAGCATCACTGAGGTGGTTGCGGGTGATAAGTGGGATTTAATATTTGCAGCTTCTACACCAACCTTGCAATCATTTTCCAAAAAAATTAAAAAAACACCTATTGTATTCACCAATGTGGGCGATCCCTTGAGGGCCGGTTTGGGCGAATCGTTCACAAATCACCAGCCAAATATCACCGGTATCTCGACCATGAGTGATTTCGAAGGACTGATCAATCTTGTTATTGAAACCATGCCAGGTATCAAAACCATCGGGACAATCTATACACCGGGCGAAGTGAATTCGGTAGCCTACTTTGAAAGACTGGAAATGGCAGCCAAAAAACGCGGATTAACATTAATCGCCGTTCCGGCCAATACAGTTACCGAAGTTTCCGATGCTTCTCAGGCCATCACAAGTCGCGGCATTCAGGCTTTCACGCAAATCTCCGACAACCTGACCGGCAGTTGCTATGCCTCCATTATCAAGGAAGCCTACAAATCAAAAATACCCTACTTTGGTTTTGTGAGTGACCAGGTTGACAAAGGGGCTGTTGCCGCGCTGGCACGTGATTATTATGTTGCCGGTGTAGATGCTGTGAAACTGGCCATGAAGGTAATACACGGTACATCACCTGCTGATATTCCGTTTGAATATGTTTCCAAAACATCCATCAAGGTAAACAAGGAAGCCATGAAATATTTCAGTGTGCAGGTGCCTGCTAAATATCTCAGCGAGGATTAGCAAAATAAACAACAATAAGGAATCAATGGCTATGAAGGACACAGGAAAAGTTGTTCAGGGAGTTGTTTTCTTCCTCATATTGGGGGGGATTCTTTTGCTTTCTGATCTGTCGAATCGTAAACATTCGCGCGCTATACCAAAAGAAAAACTCAATATTGCATTTGTGCACTGGATCGATGCATCCACCATTGACGATATTGAGAAAGGCATATTCAAAAGTCTGGAAGTGAATGGATTGGTGAAGGATAAACACTTTCAGGCCGATATTTACAAAGCCAGTGGTGATATCTCCATGCTGAACAGTATCCTGAATCAGGTGCAGGCACAACATTACAATTTAGTGTTTGTTTCCTGCACACCGGCATTGCAGGCCGCTATAAAAACAATCAAAGATACTCCGGTTGTTTTCACTGCGGTGGGCGATCCTATCCTTGCCGGTGCAGGAACTACCTTTCAAAACCACAATAAAAACATCACCGGCGTGAGTGTCAATTGTGATTTTGACGGCATGTGCAGGCTAATAACAAGCATTGCGCCCAACATCAGAACCCTGGGTTCCATCTATTGCCCCGGTGAGATCATCTCCATCAAATTCAAAGAAGATTTCGAAAAAATTGCCAAGGTATATGGATTGGAAGTGAAATTTTTTCCGGCCAACAATGCCACCGAGCTGCCCGATGCTGTGCTGAGCATGACGAATTCAAACATCGATGCGGTGTGCCAGATGGGAGATAATTTGATGGCATCAGGCGTTTCAACACTGATCAAGGGAGTGGTGAATGCAAAGCTCCCCTATTTTGATTTTAACAACAGACCGGTTGGAAGCAATATGGAAAGCATCGCCCAGATTGATGTTGATTACTTTCAGAATGGATATGATGCAGGCTTGCAGGCAGTTGATATTTTGCTCAATAAGATAAGTCCTGAGAAAATCCCTTTTCAAATACCATCGAAAACATACCTGGAGATCAATCCGGTCAAGGCAGAAGCGTTTGGTATTGTGTTTAATGACAGTATTTTACAAATGGCTGATCTGATTTTTGGCCAGAAAGAACTATTCAATCCACCGGTAAAAATTGCCATGGTTCACTATGTTTTTTCACCTGATTGCAACGATGTCACGATAGGGATTTTGGCCCGATTGAAGGAAAAAGGCCATATTCAACACCGCGATTTTACCTTTGACGAATACAATGCCAATGCCGATTTCGGAACATTAAACACCATTGTGAAGGTGGTTGCCGAAAAAAAATATGACCTCATTTTTTCAACGGTGCTGGCCACTACCATGGCGCTGTCGTCAGAAATAAAAGACGTTCCGATTTTATTCACCGTTGTTGCCGATCCGGTGGGCAATGGACTGGGCAAATCGTATGTTGAACACCGGGCCAATATCACAGGTATTGACGGATTGAGTTTTACCGACAAGGGCATTGATCTGCTTTCAACCTATTTGCCCGATGTAAAAACGGTGGGCACTCTTTTTTGCCCGGGTGAAATGGCTTCTATCAGCGGACTGAAGGAACTTGAAAGATCGTGTAACAACAAAAATATTACCCTGATATCGGTACCGGTGAATTCCGTTTCGGAGGTGATTGATGCCACCACCTTGCTTTGCATGAAAGATATTGACGCCATTTGTCAGTTACCCGACAATTGCACCATCCCGGGTTTTGCAAGCATGGTGAAAGTCACCAGAACCCAACGAGTGCCACTGTTTTGCTTTATTTCGAGTCAGGTGGAGATGGGCGCCATCGCTGCCATTGCGGGCGATTTTATTCAACAGGGTGCCGAAATAGCTGATATTGGCATGGAAGTGATCAAAGGAAAATTGCCAGCTGAAATCCCTTTCAGCCGGCTAAAAAACATCAGGACTGTGATTAATCCTGAAGCTGCCCTTGTTTACGGTATCGAAACTCCGGCATCGATCATTGCAATTGCCGACCAAATCATTGAAAAGAAAAACGCACCGGACAAATCCAATTGAGAAGTACTTATAATAATATGTGAAAAACATGAATAATCTTGAAATTATTTTGGAGAAACTGGGTGATGAGATGGTGGTTAAATGCACCGGCCGACTCGATGCAAACCAGGCCGGACATCTCAACGGGTATATTGACAGTCTGGTTCGTGAGGGGCACTACCAGATTTCGCTCGACCTGACAGCCGTTGATTACCTTAGTTCTGCCGGCATCAGATCGCTCATTACCCAACACAAGAACCTGACCGCAGTGAACGGGTATTTCCAGATCAAAGCCATGTCGGAGAATGTAAGGCAGGTGTTAAGTATGGTCGGACTGGCCGATTTTCTGAGCAAACGACCTGAGAAATCAAAAAAAACACCTGCCACAAAAGGGGCTGTCGATCCTATCGAATCAAATGGTTTTACATTCATTATCAATACCTTGTCGCCTAAAAACAAATCAGATGTTCACTTTTTTGGGGATCCTGAGAAGCTTAAAAACTCAGCGTATACGCCAGCGGATGCCACGTTGATAAAATCAGGTGATAATACATTCGGAATTGGGCTAGGTGCATTGGGCGATACCTTTGAAGATTGTAAATTTCGTTTTGGTGAATTCATTCAACTGGGGAAAAGCATAGCCTATCTTCCGGGTGACGGATCAAAAAAACCCGACTATATTGTTGGAACCGGCCAGCTTGTTGCCTCGCTTACTGCATTATACGGACTTCAGTTTACTGGAAATTTCTCCCATCTTGTCCGGTTCGAATCAGATAAACATGGTAATACCATTTCGGTAAGCAATTTGGCCGAAAATCTCTCAAAAATAACCAACAGCAAGCAACTGGCTGTGGTGATTATTGCTGAAAGTGCTGGATTGACAGGCACTTCGCTGAATGCCTCACCTGTGGATGGAAAGAAAATATTCTCCTTCCCCGAAATTAAGGAAACAGTTAATTTTACAACGGAACCAGCTCATAACAAACTACTTACGCTCACCGTGGGACTTTTTTCGGATGAGCCGGGCAACGAAATTAAAAAGTTCCTGCGACCGATAAGCCCCGATAGCAGCCTGCATGCCCATCTCCACGCCGCTGTCTTTACGTATATCGCACTTAAGAAAACCGATATTAACCTGGATGAAACCATTCATTATCTGTTTGATACCGCTGAGTTAAAAGATATACTTCACCTGACGAATGACACACGTGAGATTACCGGACTTGGTGAAAGTCATTTTGTACATGGCTTTTGCTGGATTGCTCCCATCGGTTAACCGGATTCCAATATAATTTGAAAGAAAACATCATATACACATAGCAAAACAATACAATATGTCACTACTTATCGGATCAACAACCATCGGACTGATACTCGCCTTGCTTGCCCTAGGCATTTTTATCAGCTTCCGCATTTTCGATTTTCCTGATATTACCGCGGAAGGATCATTCACTTTCGGAGCGGCGACGGCTGCCTCGCTCATTGTGGCGGGAGTAAATCCTTTGCTCGCGAGTTTTATTGCCTTCCTTGCCGGGATGGCGGCAGGAGCTGTCACCGGGATTATTCATACGCGCTTCAACATTAATCCGCTGTTGGCCGGAATACTGGTGATGACCGCCCTGTATTCGGTGAACCTGCATGTGATGGGGAAAAGTAATATGCCGTTATTGAGCGAAACAACCGTTTTCACCTGGATTGAGAATCTTTCGTTGTCGTGGTCGGGCGCCGATGCCAGAACCATCATCCTGGGCTGGGAAGTGGCGGTGAAAGACCTCTGGCTGTTGCTCTTCTGCTTTTTGGTGATCGTTGGGTTCTGCATCACACTCTGGTGGTTTTTCAAAACAAATATCGGAACGGCGATGCGGGCTACAGGCGACAACGATCAGATGATACGTGCGTTGGGCGTCAATACCAAATTGATGATCATTGTGGGCATGGCATTATCGAATGGATTTATTGCGCTCGCCGGTGCCATGCTTGCCCAATACCAGGGTTTTGCCGATGTGCAGATGGGAATAGGCATGATGGTCTGGGGGCTGGCAAGTGTTATTATCGGTGAAGCGATTATCAACGATAATAGTGTTGGATTTGTTATTCTCGGCGCTGTGCTGGGTTCTGTCTTGTTCAGGTTATTGGTGGCCATTGCCTTGCGCTGGGGTCTCAACCCGAACGACCTGAAGATTATCACGGCATTGTTTGTATTCATCGCACTCATATTGCCCGGTTTGCTGAAAAATAAAAAACTATCATTTAAACGAAAAGCCAATGCTTAAGATCAATCATATCAGTAAAACCTTTAATCCGGGAACGGTGAACGAGGTAGTTGCCCTGCAGGATGTTTCCATTGAAATTGAAGAAGGTAGTTTTGTGTGTGTGCTCGGGACCAACGGATCGGGGAAATCGACCATGCTGAATGCGGTGGCAGGTTCATTTATTGTTGATGAAGGAATAATTACCCTTGACCATATTGATATTACCAAATGGGGCGAACACGAACGGGCCAAATTCATCGGCCGTGTTTTCCAGAATCCTTTCAGCGGAACAGCTCCGAATATGTCGATTCAGGAAAACCTGGCACTCGCCATGAAACGGGGCAAAAATCGTGGAATAGGCTGGGGACTACCTGCGTCGCTGATTCATGAATTCAGGGCCATGGTGAAACCATTGAATATGGGACTCGAAGACAGGCTCGAAAATCCGATTGGAAAACTTTCGGGCGGGCAGCGTCAGGCACTTACCCTGCTTATGGCCACAGCCTTGAAACCGAAATTACTGCTGCTGGACGAACATACCGCCGCACTCGATCCGAAAACAGCAGCCAAGGTGATCGACCTCACCCAGCAAGTGATTATGAAGGACAAACTTACGACCATGATGGTCACCCACTCGATGCAACAGGCGGTAAACCTGGGCGACCGCATCGTAATGATGCACAAGGGAAAAGTTGCCTACGATTTCAGGGGCGAAGAAAAGAAGCGCCTGAAAATAAACGACTTATTAACACTTTTTGATGAACTTCGCCGAAAGGATAATATCGATACGGCTGTTGCAAGTATGCTGGCCGACAATTACGTTTAACTGATACTACGATGAAATACTCCATTTTCCTGCGTGGTTTGTTGGCATTGGTGGTTACGATGGGGGCACTCCTTTTGCTCGATATGGAAAATCGTCAGTCTGCTAAAAAACAGAAATTGATAAAGATTGCCATCTTTAAAATTTCTTCAAGAATTGTACTCGATGAAACCGAGAAAGGGCTCATGGGAGCCTTGACAGCAAGGGGTTATATAGGAGGGAAAAACTGTATTATTGAGAAATTCAGTGCTGAAGGTGATCTTCCTACCGGAAATATGATTGCACAAAATATTGTCAGCAGCAATTTCGATATTGTAATAACAATCAGCACGCCTGCATTGCAAATCATGGCCAATGCCAATAAAAACGGACAGGTGATGCATGTTTTTTGTGCAGTTACCGACCCTTATGTTTCAGGGGTGGGCATCAGTGGTTCGGAACCGGGTCAGCGACCTAAGCACCTGCTTGGTATTGGCAGTTTTCAACCTGTCGAAAGAGCCTTTGAAATAGCCAAACAGATGAATCCTGGTCTGAAAAAGGTTGGAACAGTTTGGTGTATGAGTGAAACCTGCTCGGAAGCCTGTGTGAAACTGGCACGCAAAAAATGTAAAGAACTGGGTATTGAGTTGGTAGAGATGAGTGTGGAAAGCACGACGCAGGTGCTTGAAACCGCCATGTCGCTCACCATGAGAGGTGTGCAAGCGCTTTGGGTTGGCGGTGACAATGTGGTGGAGTCAGGCATTGATCAGGTTGTAAACGCAGCAACCAGGGCCAACATTCCGCTTTTTACCAATAATCCATATAATATTTACGGAAACACAATATTTGGACTCGGCGCTGAATATAAGGAAGTTGGAAGCATTGCCGGTAATCTGGCTGCTGATGTTCTCGAAGGAAAACCAATGAATGAATTGGGTGTAAAAAACGTAGTGCCGATCAATTTAAAAGTAAATCCGGATGCCCTCAAAAACCTGAAAGAGAGCTGGGATATCAGTGCTTTTGAAAAGTGAGGAAGAGTTGATGTTGTTATTTTTATATTTTTTTGCTTTCATTATTTTTATAAAATAACAGGCACTTATTATCAAACATAGTCTGTAAATAAACAAATCTACTCGTTCACGGTCAGGTAACAGGAAAAATGAATTGGCATATTCTGTCAGCATTTGCTGGCAGCGACCGCGGCGTGAAACAAAGTACGGATTTCGCTAAGAGCGCACCGCAGGTTTGGTGGCTCGGTTGACAAGGCTATGATAAAAACCAAAAACTTCCAAAAACAAATCTCTGGAAGCAAATAGTTTCAATTCTACGCTTTGTACTTCCGCCGTTTTTGGCAACAAAATGGTCAAGCTTAGTAAGGGAAGCCGGAACTCACCAATTTGTAAACATTCTAAATTGATTCCTTGAGGCGCATTTTATAAATAAACATTCAAAGAATGTGTATTTTTTATATAACCTTACACAATATTTCAAAACCTGATCGAAATTGAAAAACAGTATGAAAATATTTAACCTGGTAAATGTCGATACTACTTTCTACGCGTTATTCCATTTAATTTTTTTCGTATTATCTCCATTCGGTATCGGTCACAACATAGATAATAATTTCCTGAAATAGTCAGAAAAATCATGAAAATCGTCTTTAGTCTTGCTCCTGTTTTACTATTTCTTATCAGTTTGTATTTACTCGATAGTTTCAAATTGGTAAACAGGAATTTTCTGATTATATGTTTATTATGGGGAATAATTGCAGCACTTATTTCTTATTTTTTAAATACCTGGTTAGTCCAACACTTTTCGCTCAACTTCAAACTGTTCAGCAGATATCTGGCTCCAATAACTGAGGAGATTACCAAAGCCATGATGGTTGTGTATTTGATCAGCCGGCAAAAAATTGGATTTGCTATCGATGCGGCAATCTATGGATTTGCCGCCGGAACCGGATTTGCCCTTGCCGAAAATGTCGTTTACCTGACTCTATTAGACAATGAATCGTCTTTGATAATATGGATAATACGCGGATTTGGCACGGCTTTGATGCATGGCGGTTGCACTGCCCTTGTGGCGATGCTCATGATTGGAGGGATACAACGGGAAAAACCAATGGTTCTGGCCATTTCCTTCGGGTTATTGGCTGCCTTTCTGCTTCACAGCGCATTCAATCATTTTTTCCTGAGTCCATACTTACAAACAACCCTGATATTCATCGTATTACCCATTGTTTTTGCTGTAGTATTTAAAAAAAGCACCACTGTATTGCAAAATTGGCTCGAGATTGAATTCAGTACCGAAGTTGAATTACTCCGTATGATTAAACAGGGGAAACTCAGGGGGACTAAAGCAGGTGAGTATCTGGTCAAAATGAAACAACATTTCAATCAACAGACGATCCTCGACTTATATTGCTATCTTAGTCTTTACTTAGAACTGTCAATAAAGGCAAAACGAAATCTCATGCTGAAAGAAAACGGTTTTCCGGTAGTCGTAGAGCCTGAGATCATCGATAAATTAAACGAAATGAAACACTTACGCAGGCAAATCGGTAAAATGGGCGAATTGGCAATTCAGCCTCTTGTAAGAATGAAACATCGCGATCTCTGGGAATTAAACCTTTTAAGAAATATTTAATACTAAAAACCAACTTTATCTAACCCAAATTGTAATTTGTGAAAAGTGATGGAAAAATAGTAAATGATTTGCTGACAAATGAAAAATCAGATGAATCGGTTTCAGATGAAGACCATAACATCATTAAAAATGTGCTTCATGTATCGATAAACGAATACGGCAGGCTGATCGATAAATACCAGGTTCCGGTATACAACCTCTTATTAAGGATGTTGCATGACCGCGATACCGCAGAAGAGTTGACTCAGCAGGTATTTGTGAAAGCCTATGAAGCGTTGCCCACCTTTCGCTTTGAGTTTCGGTTTTTCAGTTGGCTGTATAGGATCGCTGTTAATCAGGCATTAAACTATCAAAAAAAACAGCGAAAGTTTGTAGGAATAGAAAACTTAACAAATCTATCCGATGAATCCAATGATTTTGACACATCCAACGATGTGCAGCTTCAATCGATAATTGACAAAATGAAAGACAAATACAAATCCGTGATTATACTGAAATATTTTCAGCAGTTATCCTACCAGGAAGTTGCCTTTGCCTTGAATATTTCAGAAAAAAAAGTCAGATCACGATTGTATGATGCACGGTTACAACTAAAAGTGATGTTAGAAAAAACTGATTATTTTCATTCAAATTGATACAGTTTTCAAATAAGTATAAGCCATGTGGTTCAAAAAAAGTGAATTAAATAAACTGAAAGAAGCCAAAATCACGGGATCGATTACGCCGGAACAGGAACTGAAACTGAATAAAATTCTCGAAAGTTCATCGTCGGATCGTATTGATCTGATCAGGTTGCAGGAAATTGAAAATCAATTGATAGCCGCGAAATCAAACGATGAACCCATCTATATTAAAGACAGGGTCATGTCAAAAATTGCATCAAAGAATAATCTTACTTCTTCAACCTTGAGTAATGCATCCTTTTTTGATACGCTCTTCAATCCTTTTCCGGTTCGCTTTGCTATCATACTCATTTGCGGTATTATGATCGGCTCGGCCTTCACCTGGATGTTCGTAACTGACAAAAACACTACCAACAACGAAATGTTAACGGGAAGCATCTCTGCATTTTCGACTACCGGAATTTCCTATTCAACCGAGGAGGTCACCATAAAGATGATTCCTTATCAGATTGGAAATCTGCACTATATGAACTTCATTACCGATACGCGGAACGAAATTAATATTTTATTTAGCTTCAATGAATCTGAATTAACATTAAAAAAAGCAGAATACATTGCATCGGAGGGAAACAAATCAACTGGTTTTGATATCGGATCCATCACGTTTTCGGCCACAGGTAAAACTACCTTCCAGATCATACTCGAAAAAAATCAGGACCAACAGGTTTCATTTACCATTACAGCTAAGCAAAATCAATCCATCCTAACAACCAAACAATTATTACTTGAATAAAACCAACTTTTTTCATACTGAAGCATAATTACTAAAACGAAATCATAGAAAATAATCAAATTAATAAACTCAAAACTCAAAAAAATGAAAAGGTTCACATTACTACAGATCATCCTTATCGCAGTTGTAGCGCTCATTGCCGGATTCTTCTTAGGTACTTCTATCGGAAGCTTCACTCCATCGGGAGAGGATATTGCCGGTTCCATCGGAAAAGTTAATCGTTACCGGAATGTTAAGGTTACCGAAAACGATATTCTATTACGTAACGAAATGGTCGGGGACACAAATAAACGTGAACAATACCAAAGGTATCTGACCTATTATTATTATCAATCGCTGAGAAATTTATCTGACCTGGATCAGGTTTTAACCAAAACGGCCACAGTGGCTGAATTTGCTACACTCAACGAGCCATTCGTGATTCCGTTGGCTAATTTCAAGGTGTATCTCGAAAAAGCGCATACCGATATTTTTGTTGCCTTAAATATGGTAGGCTCATTGACCATGGACGAAGATGTACCACTAATTCAATATCTAAATCAGGCACAGAATACGATTGCCCGTATTCGTAGTAATGACGCCATATTGATAAGTTATATGGAGGCTATGGCTACATTTATTGAAGCAAACCCTGATAAAAAGTATGTGGCACTTGAAGATGCCCATGATATTTTGACAAGTAATATTCTCACCGCGGCTATGATGTCCCAAAACAAGCCTGTGTTGAAATATCTGGATCAAAAGAAAATGAAAAATGATAAAGAGGGAATAAAGGAATTGGTAGCTGACGCCAATTTTAACATCTTCATGAGAAATCAGTTTAATATGGACGTTTCAACTCTTGGAGAAGAGAATAGATTAATGGACGCCAGTATTATTGGCAATATTGAGAATCTGCATCTAGCGCTCGACAACATTAATCAGCTCGGCAATTCAGATTTTGGAAATCAGGCAGTTTTGCATGATGTTATGTCCAATGAAGAAAACTTAGGCTTACGTGATGTACAACAGATAGGCGACGGCGTTATATTGCTCAATGTTGAAGATATTGGTAGTGCAACTGACCAATAATTGTTATCTGATAAAATAGGGTCTTTGCAATAAATTCACAACCTTATAATGAGGTATTTAAACAGGATTGACTATTTGAATAAAGTTGAAGAGCGAATTTAAATTTCATTTCTCATATTTAATTTTTAGGAACATTACACCTGAATACTGATGAAAACTGTATTTAGTCGTCACTTGTTGTTGTTGCTCCTATTTGTAGGAGCAGCAACCATGCTTTTTGGGCAAAAGATAAATCGTTTGAAAACGAACGAAATGGAGTTGATCTATTTCGGTAACCGCTATTCATACCTGATGCCTCATGTGGCGCGAACCTTTCACAATGCCCTTGAATTTCAGAAAAAGCATTGGGATTATCCCCACAGGATGACCTACCTATTGTTAACCGATTTCGAAGATAATGGTCACGGTGGAGCAATCGTAATGCCATACAACATGATTATGTTAGGCATTTCACCATTCGATTTTGCGTTCAGTATTACACCTTCCAGCGAACGGTTTCAATGGTTATTTAGTCACGAACTTACTCATATCACATTGGCAGATAAAGCCAATAAATCGGATATGGTCTGGCGTAAAGTGTTCTTAGGGAAAGTAAAACGGGACGAAAAAATGCCATTAACTGCTTTTTGGAGTTACCTTACTGCACCACGATGGTACGCCCCCCGCTGGTATCACGAGGGTATTGCCTGTTATCTGGAAACCTGGATGTCAGGAGGTGTTGGCAGGGCATTGGGTCCTTACGATGAAATGTATTTCAGAAGCATTGTCAATGATAAATATCCCATTTATTCGGCCGTCGGCTTGGAAACAGAAGGCACGACCGTTGATTTTCAGGTTGGTGCAAATTCATATCTTTATGGCACCCGTTTTGTTACCTATCTGGCACAGGCCTACGGCGATGAAAAAATCACAGCGTTTTATTCCCGTACCGACGATAGCAAGGCTTTTTATGCACGCCAGTTCCGTAAGGTATTCGGTAAAACAGTTCAGAAAGCCTGGAACGAATGGATCGATTTTGAGAACACTTTCCAGACAAAAAATATTGAAGCCATCAAACAATTTCCGTTGAGCTATTTCAGGCCCATCACACCCGAACCGCTTGGCAGTTTTTCGACCATAGGATTTGATGCCAATGAAAAGAAAATCTATGCCGCCATCAACCATCCCGGAGATATTTCACACATTGCATCATTGGATATACAAACTGGAAAAGTTAAAAAGATATGCGTACTCGACTCTCCCATGCTCTATTCCGTGACTTTTCTGGCTTATGATCCGCTCAGGAAACTGATATTCTTCAGCGAGCAAAATTCAAAATACCGCAGTCTTGTGAAAGTGGATGTGGAATCAGGGAAAAAGGAAACACTTATCCGACTTTCGAGAACCGGAAACCTGGCATTCAATCCTGTCGATCGTTGTCTGTGGGGCGTAAAACACGACAATGGGTATGCCACCCTCGTTAAGATTCCTGAGCCCTATACCGAGACCGTCCCGATGTACACAACCGATTTTGGCCGGTCGTTACTCGATCTGGCCATTTCAAATGATGGAAACAGGATGAGCGCTACACTCACGGGAATCAGGGGCGAACAATCGATCATTTTGTTCGACCTTACACAACTTGAATCCGGAATCAAAGAGATCGAAACCTTATACAAATCTGAAGATAATACGTTGACACAGTTCCGGTTTTCGAACGACGACCGTTATCTGATTGGCACATCTTATTATACCGGCGTTTCAAACATTTGGCGTATCTCACTAGATAACAAGACATTTGAACTGATGTCAAATGACGAAACCGGTCTTTTTATGCCCCAGCAGGTTGGTGAGGATTCGTTGTTTGTAATCAAATTTCACCGGAATGGAATGTTACCCGGTATGATTCCTTTAGAGGTGATCACCGAAGCCAATTCGATCGACTATCTGGGAAATCTGACGTATGAAAAAAATCCACAGGTTGCGGATTATTCTCTTCAACCTGCTTCAAAAATAAACCTCGACTCGATAAAAACTGAGGAAACACCCTATGTTATTGCAAAAAACATGACACTCACCGATGCCTATCCCGATATTGCAGGCTATAAAGAAACAGTCGCCCTCGGATATCGTCTCAACTGGCGCGACAGGATAGGATTATCGAATTTAAGTCTGTTTCTGGCGGGTTCGCCCTGGAGCACCAAACCTGATAAACAAAAAATTCATGGTCAGATTCAGTGGGACTATTGGTCATGGAGTTTCAGCGCTACCTATAACAAAACTGACTTTTACGATCTTTTCGGGCCAACCAAACGAAGCAGGGCCGGATATTCAATCGGTATCGGTTACAATAAAATCAAAACCAACCGATCGCCATTAAAATGGCATTATGGCTTTGGAGTGAACCATTATGGTGATCTCGAAGTATTACCACAGTTCCAGAATGTTGCTTCACCGATAGGCAACTTTCAAAGTCTTTCGGTTGAAACCGGCATTAGTAAACTCCGGCGGACCCTTGGCGGCGTTGAAGATGAAAAAGGCTTTACCTGGGAATTGACAGCACATAGCTATATCGCTAACGGCTCAGTTTATCCTTCAATCATTTCGGAACAGCACATCGGCTGGTTAGTACCCGGTATCCGCAACACCAGTTTCTGGATACGAAACAGTGCAGGACAATCATTTGGTAAACGGGGATCATCTTTTTCGACCTTTTATTTTGGCGGATTCAGGAATAACTACGTCGATTGGCAGGCTCCCGATCAATATCGTAAGATTCTCGCTTTCCCGGGTGCGGATATTGATGCGATCGATGCCCATAATTTTATCAAAACCATGGGTGAACTAAACCTGAAACCAATCCGGCTGCGTAATGTTGGAACCACATGGCTTTATCCGACCTATCTGAAAACTTCTCTCTTTGCAACCCATATTTTGCTCGATCCAGATTATACCAAAAGTCAGCGAAACATTTTTAATGCCGGAGCCCAGCTCGACCTTGAACTTGTTATGTTTTCGTATATGAAAACCATCTGGTCGGCTGGTTATGCACGAAAATTTGAAGATTCAAAACTGCCCAATGAACAGTGGATGTTTTCGGTAAAACTGCTTGGAAATTAGTCCGAAACGAATGCAAGATATTGGTAATTGAACTGATCGAAATGGGTGTTGAGCGTTCAACACAGATACCCGAAACATTCATATCTCTCACAATAAGAGGTGCAGATGCGCTTTGGATTATTCGACAGACCAATTTGCCGCATGCAGTTTTCTTTTGAATACCGAACAAGGATAAACGATTTTTGATTTATGAAGTATCCCAATCTACCGGGTTTATACCCACTTCTTAATTCCTTGTTCCTTGTTCTTAAATCTATCATTGAGCTAAATTTATGTTGAACAAGAAAAGATTCATTTGAATACCGAATAATGATAAACGATTTTTGATTTATGAAGTATCCAAATCAACCGAGGTTATACCCACTTCGTAAATCGTAAATCCGTGTTCCTTGTTCTTAAATCTATCATTTAGCTAAATGCAGACAGCAACTGACAATCGAACTACTCAGGAAACCATTTTCGCTGTATAGCCGTATAGGTGCCATCCGATTTGGCAGCATCGAGTGCCTGTTGCCATTCATTCACAACCGATACCGGTGTATTTTTCGAAAAGGCGATATAATAATCGGAAGCCATCAGCGGAAATTCGGGCGTCACTTCGCTGTACTGATAACCAAGTGATTTCAGAATATCGGGAAATGTAACACTGGTGCAAACAAAAGCATCAATTTCGCCCGACAACAGCTTGTCGACCATGACGGCCGGATCACCATCCGAAACAATATTCGTAAATCCATGGTCACGCAGGTACTGATCCGAAAACCAGGAACTCACCGTTCCCACTGCATTCAGTTGCTGTGCTTCGGCCAATGAATTGATGGTAATGCCCGAACCTGCTTTTGTATAAAAAAAGGTGGTATTGGTTCCGATGGGGCCAACCCAGTTGAACAAATCTTCGCGGAGGTCGGTGCGATCCATCGTGAAAAGACAGAAATTCGGATTATGGAGTGCCAGTTCGTAGCCATTGCCCCACAACGAAAGCTTGATTTCGCTGAATGAACCGTTGCGTTTCATGATTTCATTCACGATATCGGTCCCAAATCCGGTGATTTCTCCAAAGCTATTCCTGAATGTCAGAGGCGGATATTGCTCGGTATATATCTGCAGCTTATCAGGCGCATCAGGCGAATGCATAAACTGCTGATAGAGCGATTTCAGCGTGCCATTCTGTTTCAACACATCAATCTCACGCTGAAAATCGGCCACAACGGCATCCGGAATGCTTTTATTAAAAGCAAAATAGACCAGATCGGTCCGGATTGTCATGGCACCTGTAACATCATAAATTAATTTATCAAGCGAATTCAGGGCGGCTTCGGCGGTGATTTTATCCGAAGGGAAAAGATCAATTTCACCTTTCAGCAGCTTATCGAAGGCATCGATATTGTTGTCGCAATACACGAGATTGGTAAATCCCTCCCCCACCAGGTACTGCTCAATGGCATAATCCCTCAATACGCCGATCGACCCGACCTGTTTTGCATCTTCGAGCGAATTCAAGGTAATCTGATGTTGCGAAGCAGCATAAAACAACCAGTCGAGCGAGGCATAGGGGCCTGCCCATTTGAATAGGTCTTTTCGATCTTCGTTGAGAATGATAGAATAAAGCACCGCATTTTCGTCGTGCTGCACCAGCGCATACCCTTCTTCCCAGGGCAATACCCGGGTTTCGAAAGGAATATTCAACCGGCTGCATATTTCGCGCAACAACTCAGGTGCCAGGCCGGTTAGGACACCGTTTTCGGTGTAGTTAAGGGGCTTGAATTCTTCGGTAATAAACTGAAATTTAAATTGATACGAATCGTCATTGTTGGTCGTACAGCCGGTGAAAGAAACGATGAATGCAGGCAACAACATCAGTAATACTAAAAGGGATTTTTTCATTTTATAAGGATTTAACAAATGGCATAGTGAATAGTTTGTAATTGTCTGAAATGCATTTTATGGTGAATGAAGCCCGGCTGCAAGGGTATAATGTTTGCCTAGTGTGTGGACATTTTGCTTCAAAAAAACTACGTAAAAAAAATTTCAAATTGTTACTTACAAAACTACAAAAAATACTAATTGCGTTGTATTAATAATATTAATGGTGACGGGTAACGCACTGATGATGCCGGAGGCGGGTGCAAAGTCAAAATGCAAAGTTAAAATGCAAAGTTAAAATGCAAATGGCAAATCGCCTTGTGCATCGACGAAATCGGGTTAATTATTGCGGAGTGCGAGACTTCGACGGCAGGACCTCGTTCGCCGGATCATGAATATCATTGGCCACGATCAGCTCAAGGCCTGCTTAAAGGCTTTGCCTCTACTTTTTGCCCTGTTTTTGAAGCATTTTAGAACCTTTTGGCGCATTCAAATTTCAACATCACAATTATTTTGTACAAAAGTTACTATCTCTATTTCGATGCTAATGCATATCTTTATAGCTGATTATTCACCAAATACAACCTTTGAGGAAGGTTATTTGACGGACTGCTGTTAGCAACAATTTAATCAAAAGAATTCCTCGGGGCTCCGCCTCGGGGTCATTCATTAAAAAAAGATATGAAATCAATTTTAAGAAAAGTTTACTGGACTTTAGTGTTTTATGGTTTTGACGCAAGAAAGTTTCTGAAAGCTAATAGAAACAAAAAAAATGACTGGTTTAATACAGATTTAGAAGAATTCAAAAAACAAAAGGGAACAGACAGCACCTTCAGTATTGCTTCATTGTACCCCATTCTTACAGACAAATATGATCAAGGTGGCATTATGACTGGACATTACTTTCACCAAGACCTATATGTTGCGAGATTAATTAATTTGGCTTTGCCTATAAAGCATTTGGATATTGGTTCAAGGACAGATGGATTTATTGCCCACGTTGCCTCTTATCGAGAAATAGAGTTGATTGATATTCGCGACATTAATAGCAACGTGAAAAATATTATTTTCAGGAAAGCTAATTTAATGGAACTTCCGCCAGACTTGGTTAATTATTGTGATTCAATTTCTTCATTACACGCGATAGAACATTTTGGACTTGGAAGGTATAATGACCCTATCGATTATTGGGGTTATTTAAAAGCCATAGATAATATTACCAAAATATTAAAAGATGGAGGGTGTTTTTATTTTTCGGTACCAATTGGTCCTCAAAGGATTGAGTTTAATGCCCACCGTGTATTTTCTGTCTGTTACCTGATAAGTATTTTATCTAAGAATTTTGATATTAAATCATTTTCGTACGTAAATGATAATGGTGACTTTTTTGAAAATGTTGAATTGACAAAGGATAATGTCACATCTAACTTTGGTTGCCGAAATGGTTGTGGAATATTTACTCTGATAAAGAAATAAACTGTTGCTAATAAAGTGTATATGCCATAAGGATTTCAGGGGGTATTCAAGCGGTGTCTCCCGCTTAAATTTTCGTGTTGGTGGACAGAAAATTGCTCCGCAATCCCTTACTGCCGCTGCACTCAACCGTTGAAAATTTGAAAATGCGGCAATTCGGCAATTTGGCAATTTAACTTGTCTCGGACGTAGGACGAGAACTTGTCTCGGACGTAGGACGAGAGCTTGTCTCGGACGTAGGACGAGAGCTTGTCTCGGACGTAGGACGAGAGCTTGTCTCGGACGTAGGACGAGAGATTGTCTCGGCGGTGAGACGAGAAGCTAACGTTAAAGTGTGAAAATTGTTTTTCTTAGGGCCCGGGATGATTTGGCGGTGGATTAGGGGGCTGCAATATTTTTTTTTGATTATGTTGCTTGTTAATTAAATATACTTACGTACATTTACTTGCCTGATCTTGACAAGCTAAGCGAAAGGAAGGTAAAACACATCTAACCATGAACAGCCTGTACGAACAAACACCCGACAATCTCCCCCGGAAATGCATGATTGGCATGAAACAGACGTTTACGGCTGCGGCTTTTGCGCGGGTGGATGGATGCGTGGGAAACAAAATTAGATGATTTGACAAATGATTTTGAATGAAATAATGAATAAGAAACTGCACCTATACAGCCATGATGGAAAGTATTGTGCAGGTTTTCTCTGCATATAAACGATTATGGGCAAGTTTAAAACAAAAGCCGGTCTGCGAAAGCCAAAGGGCTGACCACCCAAAGTGACAGAAAATAAAAAAATGTGGAGTCCAGAACCCACTCAAAAAAACGGGGCGTTACTGAAAAGCCATAAGAGTAGGGAAATTTTAATTCTATTTACATGAAAAAAGTAAAAACATTCTTCGCATTACTTGCTGTAGTTGCAATGATTTCAAGTTGTTCACTAACTTTACCAGTATCGGCTACAAGCAACCCTGTTGGCTCTAAAGTTGGAACAGCAAAAGCAACAGGATTTCTAGGTGTTTTATTTTTTGGCGCAGATGCAAGTATTAAAAGCGCAGCCAAAAATGGAGGAATAACTAAAATTTCTACAGTTGACATCAAACAAGGGAATATACTTTATCTTATCGTTACCTACGAAACGATCGTTACCGGTGAGTAAACATTTCACAAGCATGGTGTTAATCTTGGATTTTCACCATGCTTTTTCACCAACTTAATTTAAAGAAAAAATGAAAAACTCAGTTATAATACTGTTAGTAATAACAATACTATCCTGTTCCCGTGAAAAGAAAAATGAAATACTTCTTTTTAACGAAATAAAATTTAAAATCAATGAAGGTGAAGCAATAGGTATTGTAAATTCTAAAATAAAAAATATATACACAGAAAACTTTAACAATAGCCAAATACAAGTCCCTTTATTTAAATACATTAAACATAATAATTACGAAATATTTATCGGTATACCTTACAATACGTCAATTGAGGCATTGGTTCAAAATCAATTAGAAAAGCATGACAGTATAATAACTAATATTAAAAGTGATACCCTAAGTTATTATATAAAATATAAAAGAAATGGTTTATACATAACGGAATATGCAGCAAACGTTGCAAGTAATTCTCTAATATACATATCTACAATGTCTATTTCAAAAGAACTTACAGACTCACTATTTAATAAATTAGACTTTTCAAGCAGAATAAACACGAACAATAAGTGAAAGACAAACAAATTATTTACAAAATGAGGAACTTTACTTTAGTTAAAAACGGGTTTATTTTAGTTGGTTTATTCATCCTTTCATCATGTTTAAGTATTAAACCTGGAGGCGTTAAAACAGGCAAAAAACTATATGAGACATTTTTTGTTGGTGAAGAAGGAACACAATATTTTATAAAACCATTATTATTTAGCAACCAATTAAATGAAGAATTAAAATTAGATATAACATTTAGGTGTAAAAATGAAATTAAAGATTCAGCAATTATAAATATATCATTCTTCAGTAAAGAAATATTCAAAATTGCTGACAGTTTGAAAATCAATAACGATGGGAATGATATTACTTTAAAACAAATGAAGTATATGTTTTCGGAGCGAAATAAAGAAGTATATAATTGCAGGTTTTCGGTTAAAGTTAATTTGATGGCTGTTGAAAAACTTTTTGATAATAACAATTGGAACTTATTGCTGTATAAAAATGGTATCTCTACTAATTACAAAACACCTAAAACCACTAAAAAGAAAATTGACAAATTAAATTATGAAATATTTGCACTTTTTTGAACACAATAGAATCAAAGAAAACCAACCCATAACAAAGTGAGCAGCAATAAGGGTTTCAGAGGTAATTAAAGCATTCTGCCCCGCTTAAACTTCTGTTTCGGTGGACAGGAAAGTAGCACGCAATCCCTTACTGCTGCTACACTCGACCGTTAAGAATAATCAAATCCAACGTAAATATTATAATGCTCAATTACTATTTCAAGGACTCAATTCAGTCTTTTTTGCAGAAAAGCACTGAGGAAATTATTGGTTCCATAACTCTTAAAAATCAATTTGACTCAACAAGTCTGCAGAACAAATCATGGGAACAGCAGATTTCCATTCTTAAAACATCTCTGGATGGTTTTCAAGGCACGATCTTTTTCGAGTTTTCGATTCCTCGCATGGGCAAAAGGGTTGACTGTATTGTGATCATTGGTGATGTTGTTTTCATTATCGAGTTTAAGGTTGGTGAACACAAATACCTTCATCATCAGATTGAACAAGTCTGGGATTATGCACTTGACCTGAAAAACTTCCATAAACCAAGTCATCTGGCCGCTTTGGTTCCAATTCTTATCTCAACAGAAGCAGAAAGATCTTTCATAGATATTGTTACAACCCACCATAATGACAACATCTTACTCCCGATAAGATCCAACAAAGAAGACTTAAGACAGGTAATTGAAAGCGTATTGCAGTTTTTCGAAAGTAGAAATAGTATTAGTGGTGAAGAATTTGCTTCGGGAAGTTATCATCCCACACCTACTATAGTTGAAGCAGCAGTTTCTCTCTACAATAATCACTCGGTTGAAGAAATTACGCGAAGTGATGCAGGTGCTAAAAATTTAACTTTAACAACCTCAGCAATTTCATTCATCATCGATTATGCCAAAGAGCATAACAAAAAGGTTATCTGCTTCGTAACGGGTGTTCCGGGGGCAGGAAAAACCCTTGTTGGTCTTAAAGTTGCCACACAACATTTAGATAAGGAGAAGGGCAATGAAAGTGTATATCTTTCAGGAAATGCACCTTTAGTAGCAATTCTTCAGGAAGCATTAACAAGGGATACAGTCAAAAGGGAAAGTGTATCAGGCCATAAAATAACCAAAGGCGTTGCAAGGCAAGCCGTAAAATTATTTATACAAATAATCCACCATTATCGTGATGCGTATTTAGTAAATCCGGAAGCGCCATATGACCATGTTGCAATTTTTGATGAAGCGCAAAGGGCATGGAATAAGGAACAGACGATTAAATTCATGCGCCAGAAAAAAAACCAGCCTGACTTTAAGTATTCAGAACCAGAGTTTCTTATTTCCTGTTTGAACCGGCATAAAGATTGGGCTGTAATCATTTGTTTGGTTGGAGGCGGTCAAGAAATTAATACCGGAGAAGCCGGAATTTCAGAATGGTTAAATGCTATCGAAAATACCTTCAGCGATTGGCATGTTTATATTTCCCCGAATCTCACTGATTCAGAATATGATGCCGTAGAAGCGATTCAAACACTTCAGAAGAAAAGTACGGTTAATTTTAATCCGGATTTACATCTTGGTGTTTCAATGCGTTCTTTCAGAGCAGAAAATTTATCACTGCTTATCAAGTATATGTTGGATTTGGATAAAGAAAATGCAAAATCTACCCTGTCATTGATTCAGGACAAATACCCAATTGTACTCACACGAGATTTGTCAAAGGCCAAGGCATGGTTAAAACAAATGGCAAGAGGAAGTGAACGGTACGGAATGGTCGTTTCTTCGCAAGCTGAAAGATTAAAACCATTTGCCATAGATGTAAAATCCCCAATGAATCCAGTCAATTGGTTTCTTGAGGGAAAAGATGATGTGCGATCATCATTTTTCCTCGAAGACGTAGCAACCGAGTTTCATGTTCAAGGTCTAGAACTTGATTGGAGCTGTGTTGCATGGGATGGTGATTTACGATTCTCTGAACAAGGTTGGAAAACTTATTCCTTTAAAGGCAACAAATGGCAAAATATTCATAACCTGGAAAGAAAGAAATATTTGATCAATGCATACCGTGTTTTGTTAACAAGAGCACGACAAGGCATGGTAATCGTTGTACCAGAAGGAAATCCTGAGGACCATACAAGAAAATCTGAATACTATGATTCAACTTACAATTATTTAAAGAGCATCGGATTAACTATAATTTAATGAAATCCATAACAATCATGCCCGGCTCTTTATAATACTCCCCAAAATTCGGACCACTGGTTAAGTTGAAAAAACTAATAAATTTACCAGTATTATGAAAAGAAGTAGAAGAGTATTTACCGGGTCATTCAAAACTCAGGTAGCCTTAGAGGCGGTGAAGGAAAGAGAA
>CAITDJ010000036.1 GCA_903891085.1 uncultured Bacteroidota bacterium
AAGCAATCCGGCAACAGTTTTGGATAATCATCAGGGGTATATGCTGTTTTCTCCACAATTGAATACTCAAATTTATTATTCCGGACAGTTAATAAGCGGAGAATTCACAACAGCTACCAATATGGATGCAGAGGAATTCAGTCTTGTTCCAAACCCATATCCATCTGCCATCGATTGGGATGCTGCAAGCGGTTGGACAAAATCGAATATCTATAACTATTTTTATATCTGGGATCCAGTTGGCAATAACTACGCTGCCTGGGGAAGTGGTACGGGTGCAGGAAGTGGAGGAATTGGGACGGCTGCTACATCAAAAATACCTGTCGGACAATCATTTTTTGTAAAAGCAAGTGGTGCAAGTCCTGTGTTAAGCATGAATAATTCGGTGAGGGTTCACAGCACACAATCCTTTTACAAAAAGACATATAACACGGTGCCGGAAGTTTTAAGATTGAATATAAGTGATTCTGAATCAAACGATAATATGATCGTTCGCTTTTCGTCGGAGGCCGGCAATGAATATGAAAATTTGGATGTTGATAAATTGTATGGTGGCGAAAAAGCACCTCAGCTTTATTCACTCTCAACCGACTTTGAGAAGTTAACCATCAATGCACTTCCGTATTCAAGTTCAGCTGTTGTGGTTGCACTTGGTTTAGAATATACGCTCGAAGGTCAACTCGAATTTATTGCTAGTGGAATTGAAAGTTTTGATGCAAACGCAAGCTTCTTCCTCGAAGATAAGCTTTTGAACAAGATGGTAGATTTGAAAGCAAATCCTACATATACGTTCACACATAGCGCTTCAGATGAGGTACAGCGTTTCGCTCTTCATTTCCGAGGTGTTACCTCTAACGGAGAATTAGCAGCCAAAAACTACAATATCTGGTCAACATTAGATCATATCAATATTCATATTCCTGCACTCACCGGCCAGAAAGCGGTTGTTGAACTGTATGACCTGTTGGGTCATCAGTTGCTCAGCCAGCAGCTTAGTCTTGGCTCACCGACCGAAATTGCCGTGCCACAGTTTAACGGAATGGGCATCGTACGCGTGATCGCAAATAACAAGGTTTATTCAGAAAAAGTATTCATCCGATAATCTATAAAGTCATGAAAAAGAATAATTTAAAACTATTGATATTTAGTCTGTTACTGATTGTTGGTCAAGTACTGATGGCACAACCACCTAATCCTCCGAGTGATCCATCTACAGGTAACGAGGTTGTTGGTGGCGATGCCCCTGTTGGTGGCGGACTGGAGATCCTTTTACTCATGGGTCTGGCCTATGGATCGAAGAAAACCTACAACATCTGGAAGTCGAAAGAAAAACTTGAAGACTGATAGTCACTAGCTACTAACTACTAGCTACTAACTACTAGCTACAAGCTACAAATAAAAAAACCGGGAACGAAAGTTTTCGGTTTTTTTTTATTTTAGTTCTTTAGGAAAATTGTTATACAAATGAAATTAGTTTGCATTAATAATATAAATATGCTTATATTTGCAATGTAAACTTTAAATATTTGATAAAATGATACTTAAGGGGGAAATTGAGTTAGCCATTGAAGCCCAACGTGAACAATTAGTAACAAGAAGTGGAACCATTGCCCGTAGGTTTATGGAGAAGTTTATGCCAACCGGAAATCATATTGAAGTTATTTCAGGGATTAGAAGGTGCGGCAAAAGCACATTGATGAAACAAATCATTCATACCAACTATCAAAAAACGGTGTATTTCAATTTTGAAGATGCCAGGGTTCATGGTTTTGAGGTAGGCGATTTCCCTAAATTGGATGAAATTTTTGGCCGTGGATATGATGCATACTTTTTTGATGAAATTCAAAATGTTCCTTCGTGGGAGGTATTTATAAGGCAATTGCATGACCGGAATGATAAGATTTATATCACAGGATCAAATGCTACTTTGTTGAGCAAAGAACTTGGAACCCGACTAACCGGGCGACATCTGCGACATGAACTTTTTCCATTTTCATACAATGAATTCATCACCTACAAACAGCTTACCAGCGATATAAACTCATTCAGCCAATATCTTTTGAGTGGTGGCTTTCCTGAATTCCTGGATTCCCAAAATGCAGAAGTGTTACAGAATATACTTAAAGATATCGTTTTCAGGGATATTGCAATCAGGTATGCAATCAGAAATACAGGAAGTCTGATGGATATCACACTTTATCTGCTTTCTAACATTGGAAAGGAAATATCCTATAATAATCTCAGAAAAACCTTTAATCTGGGATCAGCAAATACGGTCTCTGATTATCTTTCGTGGCTTAGTGATGCTTACTTGCTGTTTTTTTTGCCACGATTTAGCTGGTCTAATAAAAGTATTGCTGTGAACCCCAGAAAAGTGTATGCGATTGACAATGGATTGGTGAATGCAAACTCCCTCAGCTTTAGTCACGATCGGGGCAGGATGCTCGAAAACATTGTTTTTATGCATCTTAGACGAAATTATGATAGTCTGTTCTATTTCCGTTCCAATAAAGAGTGTGATTTTGTGGTTTTCGAAAACAAAAAATGTAAATTTCTCATACAGGTTTGCGAGTCGCTTTCGACTGATAATCTTAACCGCGAATTGGAAGGTCTTCAGGAGGCCATGGCGTTTTTTCAGATGAAAGAAGGCTATATTTTAACCTTAGATCAATCGGACGAGCTGCGCCCAAAGGATAATGTAATTCATATTATACCTGTATATCAATATATTGAACTTTCCTTATAGTTAAAATATCGCTACGTTAATCAGTAGCACATTTTATTCCCTGCAGTCAAGAGAAAGTTCAAATTTTCAAATTATAAAGCTCGAATTGTCACTTTTCTAATCCAAAAATAAGTATATTTGCATTATCGTAATCCCTATTACGGTAATGCAAATTACTATAAAAAAATATTCATATGAAATTTTACGATAGAGAAAATGAGTTGGCTTTGCTTGCAGGTATTCAAAAAAAATCGTTACTCGCAGCACAAATGACTTTTGTTGTCGGTCGTCGGAGAATTGGCAAAACAAGTTTACTTATCAAATCATCTGAAAATGAGAGATGTGTTTACCTATTTGTAGCCCGAAAAAATGAAGCCTTGTTGTGTAATGAGTTTGTAGATGAAATAAAACAACAGCTTAAGGTTGAGGTTTTTGGCGATTTCAAAACTTTCAACACCTTGTTTGCCTATTTAATGGAACTTTCAAAAACGCTGCATTTCACCTTGATTATTGATGAGTTCCAGGAGTTTATATCCATAAATCCAGGCATTTACAGCGATATGCAGCATAGTTGGGATAGTCGGAAATCGGAAAGCAAGATAAATCTTATCTTGTGTGGTTCGATTTACGCGCTGATGAAGAAAATTTTTGAAAACGCAAAAGAACCTCTGTTTGGAAGAGCTACCAACCGGATTCATCTAAAAGCTTTCAATATTACAACATTAAAAAAAATCCTGACTGACCACTATCCAACTTTTACAAAAGAGGATTTATTAACTTTTTACCTGACTACTGGTGGAGTTGCGAAATACGTTGAATTATTAACTGATTCAGGTTCATTTACTTATGATTCTATATTACATGAAATTTTCTCAGAGCACTCATTGTTTCTGGACGAAGGAAAAAATGTATTGATTGATGAATTTGGCAAAGATTACGCCAATTACTTTTCCATTCTTTCATTAATTGCAACATCCAAAACATCGAGGGTAGAAATAGAATCGGTTCTGGGAATGAATATAGGTGGCTTTTTGGATCGATTGGAGAATGACTTTGGGCTAATTACAAAAATCAGGCCCATGTTTGCAAAACCCGGAAGCCGCTCAATCAAATATCAAATTCATGATAACTTCCTGAATTTCTGGTTTCGGTTTATTTATAAATATCGTGGTGCGATTGAAATTGGAAACCTCCCTTATGTTACCGAAATAGTGAAACGAGATTATACGATGTATAGTGGTCGTATTTTGGAGAAATATTTCGTTGAAAAGATGATTTTAGAGGGCAATTATTCTCAAATTGGCAGCTGGTGGGAAAAATCAAATCAAAACGAGATAGATATTGTTGCTATAAACGAAAATGACAAAAAAATTGTTTTTGCAGAGGTAAAACGACAAGCTATGAATATAAATCAAGCTTTGTTGGTTGGAAAAGCCAATACTTTAGCTATGCAATTCAAAGATTATTCTATTGAATACCAATACCTTTCGATGGATGATATGTAGAAAGCACGAAGTCAGAAGCGCGAAGTGAATTACGAATTTCATTAGCCTATTAGCACACTTCCAACTTCACTAAGTGCGAGAGGTTGATGCCCTTCCCTGCCCGATGCAGACGCTCCGCTTAGGGTGACAGGTTGAAAAGTTGAAAGGTTGACCTGTCTGCCGCAGGCGTTAGCCAGGCAGGTGGGTTGATGGGTTGATGGGTTTGATTTTCAAATTGTCAAATTGTCGAATTGTCGAATTGCCGAATTTTCGAATTTTCTGCTGTCAAGAAATTTAGTCGAAAAATATTATTACAGATATTATATTGATATTCAATACTATATATTATTACGAATAAAATAGGTGATTAGAAACACCATTTTTTGACTATTTTTGATGAATCAGATCACTAATTTTGTGCTAATTATTTTTAACTCATTGAGGTTTAATGGAAAAGCTACTCGAGAAATCAAATAGAAGTATTCAATATATTCATTTCCCATTTCAGCGCGAATTGAGTAGAAAAATCAACTGGGAATGGAGATTGAATGGCATAGTTGGTGCCAGAGGTACAGGTAAAACCACCTTATTACTGCAAAGATTAGCTCAACTTCAAAAAGAGGGGCATGAAGTGTTGTATGTCCGGTTAGATGATCTCTA
>CAITDJ010000037.1 GCA_903891085.1 uncultured Bacteroidota bacterium
ATCCATATTTAGCCGGTTTTTTGCTTGGTATGGTATTATTAGGGACTATTTATGTTACAGGTCGCGGACTGGGTGCAAGCGGTGCTGTTAAGAGTGTGGTACTCTCAACCATTGTTGCTGTTGCCCCCGAACACACAGCCAGCACACCATTTATTAAAACATACAGTGAGGAACATCCGGGTGGCCCATTAAAAGACTGGCTTGTTTTTGAAGTTATCGGTGTTATCATCGGTGCATTCTTTTCAGGTGTTTTGTCAAACCGTGTTGGAATTAAACTCGAAAGGGGACCACGCATCACCAATTCAACCCGCATTATTGCTGCTCTTTTTGGTGGCGCACTTTTTGGCCTGGGATCACAGCTTGGGCGTGGTTGCACCAGCGGAGCCGCTTTGAGCGGAATGGCGGTTATGTCTTTCGGCGGTATCATTACCATGCTTGCAATCTTCGGATCAGGCTACGCATTTGCATTCTTTTTTAGAAAACTCTGGTTAAAATAATCGATATGGCACCTTTAGTACCAACAATCTTAAGCAATGAATTTAGTTTAGTCATTGCGCTCATTGCCGGAATCGGCTTTGGATTTACCCTTGAGCAGGCAGGATTTTCATCAACAAAAAAACTTGTCGGTTTGTTTTATGGCTATGATTTCACCGTGTTGAAAGTGTTTTTTACTGCCGGTGTCACTGCCATGATTGGTGTATTACTGCTCGGTCATTGGGGCATGCTTGATCTGAGTCTTATTTATATCAATCCAACATTCCTGTGGTCAGCCCTCGTGGGTGGAGCCATCATGGGACTCGGATTTATCATTGGCGGGTTTTGCCCGGGAACGAGTGTTTGCGCGGCTGCCATCGGAAAACTCGATGCACTGGCCTTCGTTTTTGGCGGTATGCTTGGAGTTCTTGCTTTTGCAGAAGGATATCCGATGTTTAAAGACATTTTCCTTGCCGAAAACTGGGGACCTGTGTTAATGAATGAACAATTAGGTATGTCGAAACTGGTTTTTGCTGTTCTTCTGTCAGCTGTTGCATTTGGCGCATTTTATGCAACCGGGCTCATCGAAAATTACGTGAACAAAGTTCCTACAGAAGTAACGAAAAGTAAACGTAATTACTATATTGCCGGCATTGGTTTTGCTCTTCTTGTGTTGGCTTTCATTTCCATCACTCCCAACAGTGACACCCTTCTTGAGTCGAGAATAAGTAAAGAACTTTCAAATCAAGATATTAGAGCATTTGAAGTCCCGGCTGATAAACTGGCAGGCGAGATTGTAAACAATTATTATAAGATTAATATCATCGACGTGAGAGATGCTGAAGCCTTCAAGGTCTATCATCTTCCTTTCGCCATCAATATACCGGTTGAAAAATTAAAGAATGCTGAATGGTCTAAAATTCTTGATCAGAATCATAAGACAAATTATTTCTATGCCGATGACAAGCAACTTGTAAAAAAAGCATATTTGCTTGCCAGACATTTAGGTAAGGCCGACAACTTTATATTGGCTGAATCATCGGTTGGTTTTAAAAACATGTTTACCGGACTTATGGTTCCTGGACCAAATGCAAGCAAAGACGAAATCAACACATTTAATTTCCGCCAAAAAGCAGCCATTGATATGATGGCGCTGGTGGATGCGCTGAAAAATTCGTCCGCTCCAATTGTTGTGAAAACATCCAAGATAAAAGGAGGATGCTAAAAAAGCAGGCTTCTGTCAAAGAGACTGACTTCATTATAAATTCAGGCTTACATATTCCTCCTGTACTGTCCGCCCACCTGAAACAAGGCATGGGTGATCTGACCAATGGAGGCATACTTCGATGCTTCCATCAATACATCAAATACATTCTCATTGTGAATGGCGGCTTTCTGAAGTTTCTTTAGAATCACGGTCGTTTCCTTTTTCCAGGTTTTATGAAGCTGATCCAGCATTGCGATCTGGTAATCTTTTTCTTCCTGTGTGGCACGGATCACCTCGCCGGGGGTTATCGTCGGCGAACCTTTGCTCGATAAGAAAGTATTCACGCCCATGATTGGCAGTTCGCCGGTATGTTTCAGTGTTTCGTAGAACAACGATTCTTCCTGAATTTTTCCCCGTTGGTACATTGTTTCCATGGCACCTAACACACCACCGCGTTCGGTAATCCGGTCAAATTCGGCCAACACGGCCTCTTCAACCAAATCGGTGAGTTCTTCAATAATGAAGGAACCTTGCAGTGGATTTTGATTTTTTGCCAGACCCAGTTCGTGGTTGATGATCATTTGAATCGCAATGGCGCGGCGTACCGATTCTTCTGTAGGTGTGGTAATGGCTTCGTCATATGCATTGGTATGCAACGAGTTACAATTATCATAAATAGCATACAAGGCCTGCAGCGTGGTTCGTATATCGTTAAAATCGATCTCCTGGGCATGCAACGAACGACCCGAAGTTTGAATATGATATTTCAGTTTTTGTGACCGTTCATTGGCGCCATATTTATGACGCATGGCTTTCGCCCAAATCAACCGTGCCACTCGTCCGATGACCGAAAACTCAGGATCGATGCCATTTGAGAAGAAAAACGACAGGTTCGGCGCAAAATCATCGATGTTCATGCCGCGCGACAAATAATATTCGACATAGGTGAACCCGTTTGCCAGGGTAAATGCGAGTTGTGAAATCGGGTTGGCGCCAGCTTCGGCAATATGATAGCCCGAAATGGAAACCGAATAGAAGTTCTGTATTTTATTTTTAATGAAATATTCCTGCACATCACCCATCATTTTCAATGAAAAATCGGTCGAATAGATACAGGTATTCTGCGCCTGGTCTTCTTTCAGAATATCAGCCTGCACGGTTCCTCTCACTTTGGCCATGGTAGCAGCTTTAATATTTTCATACACTTCCAAAGGCAATACCATGTCACCGGTCACACCAAGCAGCATTAATCCCAGGCCATCATTGCCAATGGGCAAGTCTCCCTGATAAACAGGTCGTTTCGTTTTGCTCTGCTTATAAATCTCATTAATAATGTCGTTCACTTCCTTCACTAATCCATTCTCAAGGATGTACAATTCGCACTGCTGATCGATGGCAGCATTTAAAAAATACCCGACCAGCGTTGGTGCCGGACCGTTAATGGTCATTGAGACACTTGTTTTGGCTTCGGCCAGATTGAAGCCTGAATAAAGTTTTTTTGCATCATCCAAACAAGCGATGGAAACACCGGCATTGCCAATTTTTCCAAAAATATCAGGGCGCAAATCCGGATCTTCACCATACAATGTTACCGAATCAAAGGCTGTGGAAAGCCTGCGTGCCGGCATGCCAAAAGAGACATAATGGAAACGGCGGTTGGTACGTTCAGGCCCACCTTCACCGGCAAACATACGGGTCGGGTCTTCTTCTTCACGCTTGAACGGAAAAACGCCGGCGGCAAATGGAAATTTACCGGGAACATTCTCCCTGAAAGTCCAGCGAATGATTTCTGCCCACGAGGTAAAACGTGGTAATGCGACTTTTGGAATCATCAGATGCGACAAGGTTTGGGTATGGGTATCGACCAATATTTCCTTGTCACGGACTTTAAACACAAACTTTGGATCGTAATATTTTTTTCGTTTGGCATCCCAACCTTCGATTACCCTGACACTGCTTGGATCGAGATGCTGGCTTTCGTTTTTTATTATTTTATGGATATCTGTTGTGTCGGCACCATGCTGCATGAGCAGTTGCTCAGCTATTTTCAATCCCTGAACACGCTGGGCGATATCGGACTGCTTTGTAACCCAGGCATTGTAGGTCCGGACCAATTCGGAAATTTCGCTCAGATATCGCACTCTTTTCGATGGAATGATAAATATTTTCTCCGACATCTCCTCGGGTTTGGCCATTTTTGTATCGAAAACGACCTTGGTTTTTTCTTCAATCTTGTGCAGAATGGCCAAATATAACGCATTCACTCCCGGATCGTTGAATTGCGAAGCTATCGTTCCGAAAACCGGCATCTCTTCAGGATTTTGCTCGAATAGCTGATGATTACGCTGGTACTGTTTTTTCACATCCCGCAAGGCATCAAGGGCACCCCGTTTATCAAACTTATTCAGTGCAATCAAATCAGCAAAATCGAGCATGTCAATTTTTTCGAGCTGGGTGGCTGCACCATATTCAGGTGTCATCACATACAACGAAAGATCGCTGTGATCGATTATCTCTGTATCGCTCTGCCCAATTCCGGAAGTCTCGAGAATTACAAGATCAAAACCGGCAGCCTGAAGAATGATTTCGGCATCTTTCACGTATTTCGACATGGCGAGGTTCGATTGACGCGTGGCCAGTGAGCGCATAAAAACACGGTTATTGTCGATCGAATTCATACGAATCCTGTCTCCAAGCAAGGCACCGCCAGTGCGGCGTTTCGAAGGATCGACCGAAACAATAGCAATGGTTTTATCTGTTTGATCGATGAGATAACGACGCACGATTTCATCCACGAGACTCGATTTTCCGGCTCCGCCTGTTCCGGTGATTCCCAATACCGGCGCTTTCCGTTTAGTAGTTGCAGATAGTTTTTCAATAAAATCACGGATTTCATCCGGATAATTCTCAGCTGCCGAAATCAACTGCGCAATCACTTTCCCGTTCTTCTGTTGGATTCCTTTTTCGTTGTGAACAATTCCTTTTCCGGTCGGAAAATCAGATTGCTCCAGCAAATCGTTGATCATTCCCTGCAATCCCATCGATCTGCCATCGTCGGGCGAGTAGATACGTGAGATACCATAGGACTGTAATGCTTCGATCTCATCAGGAAGAATAACACCACCGCCACCACCAAAAATACGGATATGGCCACAACCGGCTTCACCAAGCAAATCGTACATATACTTGAAATATTCCATATGACCGCCCTGATAGGAAGTGATAGCAATGGCCTGTACATCTTCCTGCACGGCGGTTCTGACGATTTCGCCTACCGACCGGTTGTGCCCCAGGTGAATGACTTCGGCACCACTCGCCTGAATGATACGTCGCATCACATTGATAGCAGCATCATGTCCATCGAAAAGTGCTGCGGCTGTTACTATTCGGATGTGGTTCTTAGGCTGATATGCGGTTTGTTCTTTCATAATTGTCAGAATACAATGATAATTCGGTCACAAATATAATGTAATCCCTTTTTGGTCTGCAATCGATTGAAATTTCGTCAGGTATATTAAAACCCTCATTCTTTTTCAAAAGGTTCAACATTAACAACTTGATTGTATATTTGTACAATTACAAATCACTTAAAAAGCATATATGGCTAAGCAACTGATATTTATTTCAGCCTTGTTAATTACGCTGGCAATTTTCGCCTATACCATGCGGAAATATTTTCTCTATTTCAGGTTCACGAAATCACTCAAATTAGATCGGTTTTCGGAACGTGTATATGAAACTTTTAATGTGGCAATCGCACAGACAAAAATATTCAGACAACCGGTGATGGGATTGCTGCATGCCTTGGTTTTCTGGGGATTTGTAGTGATATTGATTGGAAGTATCGAGATGGTGATTGATGGCATCTTTCGGACTGAACGCGTTTTTGGAATAGCCGGAATCGTTTATGATGTTGTAATTGCCACCGGTGATGTTTTTGCACTGATTATCGCCATTTCCATCCTTGTTTTTCTTTTTAGAAGGTTGTTCATGCATGTGAAACGATTCTATGGCACCGAAATGAAACCCGTTTCGAAGGCCGATGCAAACATGGCACTGAGTTTCATTCTGTTGCTCATGATCACACTGTTGGGAATGAACACTTTTTATTTTCTCGACATGCATAAGGCCGGACATGAACTGGTTGGCATATATCCTGTAAGTAAATTTCTGGCCGGATTTTTTGATCAATTATCTCAATATCAAGTACATATTTTCCACGAAATCAATTGGTGGGGTCATATTTTACTGATTTTTGCTTTCGCGAATGTGCTTCCTTATTCAAAACATTTTCATGTGTTTATGTCTGTTCCAAACGTTTTCGTCAGTCGGATTGATCCGTTGGGGAAGATTGAAACCATGGAAAGCATCAAAAAAGAGGTGACTTTGATGCTCAATCCTTCGGCATCAGTAAGCAGCGACAATCAGGATGAAATCCCGAAATTTGGCGTGTCGGATGCTAATGATGTGAGCTGGGTGAATTATATGAATGCCTTATCGTGCACTGAGTGTGGACGGTGTACGGCCGTTTGTCCAGCAAATATTACAGGCAAATTACTCTCACCACGTAAGATCATGATGGATGTGCGTGCCCGAATGAAAGAAAAAGGTCCGGGAATGATTAAGGAAGGAATCGGTTTTTCGGATGAGAAATCCCTACTTGGAAACTATATAAGTGAAGAGGAGTTATGGGCCTGCACCATGTGTAATGCCTGTGCACAGGAATGTCCGGTCAACATCAACCAACCGGCGATTATTTTGGATATGCGCCGTTATCTTGTACTCGAGAAATCGAGCGCACCAGCCGGGTTGAATACAGTTTTCACCAACATCGAAAATAATGGTGCTCCCTGGCAGTTTTCGCCTCAGGATCGCTTGAACTGGGCTGAAGAGTTGTATGTGAATGGTTGAGAAATTCGACAATGTGATAATATGGCAATTCGATAATTCGGCAATGGGTAAATGGGTTAATTGAAGGATTTGGGTGAGAGAGATTATACAAATATTTCTATTTTTAATGTAACAGAAATAACATGGAAAATAAAATTAAAATTGAAGTGCCGGTGATGGCTGATGTTTTTGCAAATGGACGGACGCCGGAATGGCTTTTTTGGGTGGGTTCGGCTGGTGCTTTTGATGACAGGTACAAAAAAGTCACGCGTGCCTTTGTGAAAATCCTAACCTATCTGAAGCTTGATTATGCAGTGCTTGGTGTGGAAGAATCGGACAGCGGCGATGTGGCACGGCGGGCAGGCAACGAAATGCTTTTTCAGATGCAGGCCATGACCAATTGTGAAATCATGAATGCTTACGGAGTAAAAAAAATAGTTACCTGTTGTCCGCACGATTTCAACACACTGAAAAACGAATATCCCGATTTTGGTGGCCATTACGAAGTGTGGCATCACAGTCAGTTTCTCGATAAAATGATTGATGAGGGCAAGTTGAATCATGTGACGGGTATGTTTGAAAAAAACACCATTGTTTTTCACGATCCCTGCTATCTGGGCCGGGCCAATAAGGAATATGATGCTCCCCGTTCGGTGCTTGATCATATTCCATCGGTAAATGTTGAAATGCCGCGTAACCGCAGTTTTGGCTTATGTTGCGGCGCTGGTGGCGGACAGATGTTTAAGGAAGCCGAAAAAGGAAATAAGGAAGTGTTCATCGAACGCACTGAAGAGGCGTTGGCAACCGGTGCTGACATTATCGCAACAGCCTGTCCTTTTTGCATGGTAATGATGACCGACGGGCTGAAATATAAGAACCGAGAGGAAGATGTAAAAAACTATGATATTGCCGAACTTCTGTGTATGGGGCTGGGATTATAGGGTAATGGAGTCAAAGTTGGGGAAACAGGCTAAACAAAATTTCTGTCAACAAAAGCCTGAAACTTTTCTTTGTATTGCTCACTGACCGGGATATACACTTTTCCGTCAAAAACGATCCTGTTCCTTTCGATCACCGAAATCTTTGAAAGATTGACAATAAATGATCGTTGAACCCGCATAAATTTGTCGGATGGCAACTGGTCCTCCATGGCCTTCATGCTTAGCTTTGTCATCACAGGCTTACCACTGATCAAATGAATCTGAATGTATTCGTGTTGACTTTCAATATATTTGATGTCATCGAGTTCAATACGAATCAATTTGTAGTCTGATTTCACAAATAGATGACTAACTAGTATTTTGCCGCCTTCTTTTTGGCTGTTCGTGCTTAATTCGATCAGGTCTTTCACCTTGTTGGCGGCTTTCAGGAAACTGCTGAAAGAGATCGGTTTCAAAAGATAATCAACTGCATCTACCTGAAATCCTTCAACAGCATATTCACTATAAGCTGTTGTAAAAACAATGAATGGTCTGGAGGTCAATGATTTTACAAATTCCATTCCATTGATTTCGGGCATATTGATGTCGATAAACAGCAATTGAATATCATTGTTGTTCATGATGATCATGGCTTCCATGGCGCTCCGGCATTCGGCCACCAGTTCCAAAAACGGGGTCTGCTGAATATAAGTTGCGATTTTTTTTACCGCAAGTGGCTCATCATCAATGGCAATACATTTGATTTTCATAGCGGAATGGTTAGCGTGACTTCGAAATCATTTTCCTGATCATCAATTTTCAGGATATAATTATCCGCATACAACAACTTCAGACTCTGTTTGATATTCGTGAGTCCGATTCCTGAATATTCGCCATGTTCTTTTGGTTTTGCAGGATGTTTGCTATTTTTTATCAGACAGGTGAGATAATTCTGCTGTACCTGAAGTTCAAAATGTATGTAAGATTTGAGGGGATAACTCACGCCATGTTTATATGCATTCTCGAGCAATGAGATAAACAGCATAGGTGGAATTTTGGTGTCAGGGATTGCTTCCGGTATAATAACAGAAACACTAACTTCTTCTGAATGACGCAATTGCATCAGAGAAACGAAGCTGTGAATGAATTCTATTTCCTTTTTTAATTCGATTGTGTTTTGGGCAGAATCGTAGAGCAAATAACGCATAAGTATCGAAAGTCGTTCGACAGCATCCTGCGCCTTGTCAGTATCTATCTGAATGAGGGAATGAATGTTATTGAGCGTATTCATGAAGAAATGCGGACTCACCTGATGTCTTAACAAAGCAAGATTGGTTTTAAGCTGTTCTTTTTCGGCATCTTTCCGAAGCTTCTCTTCAAGCAGCCATTTCGACATCAAACGAAAAGTAGTACCAGCTCCCAAAACAAGGATGCAGATGATCAGCTGATCCGCAAAAACCATGAAAGGCGGTTTCTCCATGTGTTGATTCATGCCAGGAGGTCTGAACTCAAGTGCCTGTCCGGGTTCTGCCTGTGGCGGATTAGCCGGTGGTGCCATCATTCTTCCTGTTATCAGCAACATAATCAAAATCGATACTGAAACAAAATAGGGCAAATATCTCTTTCTTAGGAGAAAAACAGGCACAAGCAAATATACATTCACAAGAAATATCATCAGAAATCCGCTCAGGTTCAGCCAATGCCGGGCAATCATATCCCAATGAATCTGGTCAGAATTACGTTCGCTGAAATAAGGCACCGAAAAAACCAATGCCCAGACAAAAATATAAATCAGAATTTCAATTTTTCTGCTATTCAGTTGAAGTGATCTCATTTCACAACTTATTTTACTTCGTCTAAAATTGAATTTTATAGATAAAATTAGGAAAAAATCCGAGTTGGTAGGTTGTATTTATCAACTGGCTTCTGTCATCATAGCTTTGTGAGAAAACATTATCGTTGTCCGTGATGTTTTGCAGGTCTAAAGAAAAAGATTGTGATAGTTTTTTCGTTCGGCTGTTATGCGTATATCCAAGCTTAAAATCAAGACGGAAATAAGTGGCATAAAAATCTGAATAGGCATCGGTTGACAATTGTTCATGACCAAGCGCAATAGATTCTTCCAGATTAATAGGCGTATAAGCCCTTCCTCCGGCATTGGTGCATTTAATATCGCCTGAGATTTTGTTCCGTTTTTCGCTTCCCACTTTCCATTCTTTCCCACCCAGAATAATAAACACATATTTCCCGTTGAATGCTGTATTCCTTTCCACTCCGTCGCTTCCTTTGTATTTGGAACTATATATGGATGAGGTAAATAATCCATAATATCCGTGGCTGAAAAATTTCTCTATGGTTAGTTCAAATCCGTAGTTTTTCCCGGTTCCGCTATTTACCAGGCTATCCTCCAGATCGGTTTTAAAACCTGCACCCGTATTCAGCATGGAGTAGCTGCTCGAAAATGTGTTTACCGGAACATCATATAGATATTGGTAATATGCTTCTGCTTTTAGGCGCCAGTCATTGAAAGGCTGCAAATCGTATCCCAATACAAAATGGTGGCTCTTGGTAAAATCAAGGTTTTCATTGTTGTAAACGTAGGAACCATCAGCTAGCTGGGTCTGTAAAAAATAAACATTGATGGGTTGCGTTTGCGAATGAAGCCCATAGCCAAGAGTAAGACTGCTTTTGTTATCAATTTCATATTTCAGCCCTAAACGTGGCTCAACCGAAAGCGAATTATTCAGAAAAAACATTTGGGAATGTACACCCGCATTGAGGGTAAGCTTATCATTGAAACTATATTTGGCATGCACGTAAGCCTGAGCCAGATTGGTGTAGCTGTCATAATCCCATATCTGTTTCCAGTTATCTGATATTCTTTCTTTTGTCCGGTAATAAAGATTCAACCCGATCAGTTCATCCTGTATACCCACTTTTATAAACAGCTTTGAATTTATTTTTGAATTATAACTTGTAGCAAAATTATAACCTGTTTTGGTAACCTTATTATCTGATTTTGTAAATGTGGAATCGCTCATTCGGTCAACATCATAATCCGTTTGCCCCGACTTTGAATAGTTTAGTCCAATATTGGAGCTGAAATACGATTTGCTGTTAATCTGTTTGAAATGTTTCACCCCGATAATACCGATCTGACTGCTCAAATCGTGCCCGCCTCCATTTCCATACAAGGAACCTGAGTTTCCACCTTCGATATTGATACTGCTTGTTGCCAGGATTCCAAACAAGGTAAATTTACCCAATTTACTGTTTCCACTGCTTACATTAAACGATAAATCCTGGTACGAAGGCAATGCTGTGGTACCGATATCAATGCCTACCGCCTGGGCAACACCAGCCAGTGCGTAGCGGTAACCCACCAGGTACGACGAGCCTTTTGACTTACTTATTGGTCCTTCGGTGGTAGCTTCCAGGCCGGTAATCAGCCCTGCCTGCATAGTGGTTTCCCGTTTTTGCGTATTGCCATTTCTGAAACCCAGGTCGAAAACCCCGGCGGTGGCATTGCCATATTCGGCAGGGAAAGCCGAAGTGAGGAAATCGGAACTTTTCAACAGGTTGGTATTTAATGCGCTCACTGCCCCGCCTGTAGTGCCCACCGTTGCAAAATGGTTAGGGTTTGTAACATTCATTCCATCAATACGCCACAATACGCCAACCGGAGAATTTCCACGGATTACGATATCATTCCTGGAATCGTCGGGAGCGCTTACACCCGCAAAATTGGCTGCCAGGCGTGCCGGGTCGCTGCGCCCGCCTGCGTAGCGGTTCACTTCTTCGGTGGAGAATGTGCGGGCACTTACCGGAATTAAATTGTTGATGGTTCCGGCCTTTGTATTGGCTGTTATTACTACCTCGTTCAACTGTTTTAAATCTTCTTCCATGGCAATGTCGAGCACAACTTCTTTTCCTGATGTTAGCAATACATTGGGAATGATAACCTCTTTGTAACCAACATATGAAATCTTAAGTTCGTAACGGTCAGGAGCCAGATTAGCAAGCACATAATTCCCCTTTTCATCGGTGACGGTGCCTTTGATTTCTCCTTTATTCACAACTTGAACTGTGGCCCCGGGAAGTGTAATTTGCGATAGTTTGTCAGTTACTACGCCACGTATGTTTTGCCTGTTGTTTTGCGCAAAAGAGATTTGGGCAATAAAAAGTAAAATTATAAAATGGTATTTTTTCATACTTATTTTTCTCTGATCAATTGAACTGTTTTGTGCTACCGGCTTCAACAGTAAACACTTTGTTATTTATTTTTATAAATACATCCATCGAACTCAGATTAGTCACCATGGTTTTATCCACTGAGAATCTGAGATTTTTAAAAGCATTGATATAATCCACTAAATCTATTTGTGTGGTGTAATATATGTCCGGATTTTTGGAGATCATTTTGAAAAACCTCTCCACTTCTGCCCATTTGTTGCCGGGGCCTTCGTATTCCCAACTATGCCCCCAAACATAAAACAAGGCCAATGAATTCGCCTTTAGAAAATCGTTTGTAAGTTGATAAAATTGGGTTAATTCTCTTTTATCGTTTGCTGTGTCGTTAGGGATATAATTTGTTTTTCCAAATAAATGAATGCTTGGTTGCCATTGTAGAAAATCAGTGGGTAGATTAAAATCATACGTATCTCCCACTGTTCTGGCGTATTCAATACCTAAACCACTGATTGTCTTAATGACAAAATCGTTGGTGTTACCAAATGGATACGACATTCCACGAACTGGATAAGTCACTAAACGCTCCAGTTCTTTTCTATCTTCCAGCACTTCATCAATCACATCAAGCTTTGATAAATCAGGTAAATTCGGGTGATTTGCCGTATGACCGGAAACTTCGTGACCTTTGTACAGGTTTTTAACTTCTTCTTTGGTGAGATAATCTTTTGTTCCGAGTTTATTGGAATTGAGATGAAAAGTCCCGACAAGACCGTATTCATTCATCAATTTAACCAAATGTCTGTCAGCTATATTTCCATCATCAAAACTCAGAATCAAGACTTTGATTTTGCCTTCCGGGAAAAGCATTTCTATCGGAATACTGCTATTTACAATGGCTGGATCAGTTTGAGCATTTGCGGAATTGATCATCATCATCAAAGCTATTGCTACGACACTTAGGTTACTTTTCATAATTGCTTCATTTATTGAATATTTCTTACCAATCGCACATAGTTTAATCCACCTACTTCTCCTTCGCCTGTTCCTAACGTCTTCCTATCAAAACGCACAGCGCCGGCACCATGCAGATCTTCGCCGCTTCCATTATCTGCCAGTCCAAAAGCCACATGCCATGCGTAAGCAAACGTACCATTTGCATTTGGAATTGCCGAGGTGCTTGTCCAGTAAAAAGGATAGTCAGCTTTTCCGCCAGCGTTAGTAATTGCGGTGCAATTGAACATTGAATTGATTGCCGGGCCTACATTGGCAGAGTTAGTTGCATACGGCGAACGCGTGTAATCGACTAAACTTTGAAGTTCTTTCGAGTTAGGTAGCCGCCAATCGTTGTGTCCCAGATAATTGGCATTATTTTGAGTTTGAGCATAAGCCAGCGCGTGTTCCCAATCAATACCCGAACCATTGTCGGTTTTTGGCCACATCAAACCAGTAGCCAAATCAGAAACTGTTCCGTCGTTATTGTCTTGAAATAAATTTACGCCATACGAAAGATTACCGCGCACACAGCGAACAGAGTGCTTTGCTCCGGAACTGATAGTATACGCTTTAATATGTCCAGTGCCAAAATTTACACCAAAAGCAAGTTCATCACCTGCACTTTCACCGTGTCCATCTGAGGTTACGTTGCCTAATACGCCTGTATATTTGGTACTGCTCCAGAAAATGGCGCGACTAAGGTCTTGTTCATCTGTATATAAAATGTCAAAATATTTTGTATCAATCCAAGGCCAGCCTACACTTCCATTCCATAAAGAGTATAATTCTTTTATTGTAGGCAACCGCCAGTCGCTGAAACCGCCATATTTCTGAGTGTTCAGATTGTCGGCAACAGTTTGCGAGGCACCCCAGTAATAGATCCCGCTGTCCTGACTTTTCTGCCAGGTCAAACCGGTCACTTCATCTTTTACTGTCAATCCATCGCTGCTTTTAGTGTAAACAGGAGTTGTGTGTGCAAACTGGGAATCCTGACCATAGAAAGCTGCACCAGATAACGGTGCGGTGATCTTGTTGCCGGTACCATCCCAAATTCCGGTTTGACTTGTGCCGACAAGCGGATAGCAACCTGCGTAAGCCGCATCACGAGGAACGACTTGTAAATCACCGGAAGTTGTAGTTGTATCATCTTTTTTGCATCCTGCCAGATTCATATTCAGAAGGATTAAGACAGCTATCAAAACTGATATTAGGTTCATTTGATTTGCTTTTGATTTCATTTTGCTCAAAATATTGATTTTAGTTTGCATTGATTAGTATCTTCTTGTAGATGTGTAGCAAAAGTAGAAGGTGTAAAATCATTCAATAAATACAATCACCCAATGGCAAGATTGTATCACCCGAAACTGCATTTAGTTCACCGAATGGTTTTATAAAAATAACGTCTTCAGCAAAACATTGTGTATGCTGAAGACGTCTGTTTCTGCTCATTTTCCATTTTCAGCATCTTATTCCGGACGACCTTCGCAGGGGTCTTTCGGACGGGTTTTCAGCTCCAGTTCGAGATACTTTCCATATTTGGATTCCGGAATGGCTTTCTTCACCTGCTCATCCCTGATTTTTGCCAGAGCATCAACTTTCGCTTTATCTGGTCTGGCAGGAGGTTGGGTACTGAAGTCCACCAGTTTGTCCATTTCAACAAAGAATTCCTTGAACGCGTATTCCACAGCTTTCTTCTGTCCTTTGTCAAGTTCAAGCAGCTGGCTGATTTTTTGATCCACCATACTCAAACGATGCTTCAGGCTGGGAGGTCTCATTCTGCCTTTTTCAGGCTGCGAGAAACAAATAATTCCTGAGAGCAGGAGGGCAATACTTAAAAAAACGGCTTTTGTTTTCATAATTTATGAGATTAATGAATAATAATGATTCAAAAGTATATCTCCATAAATCTGTATGAAAATGAAATCACCTGAGGAGATGATTCTATCACCCAAAAACCTGCTTATGTCACCGGACGGGCGCCGGATTGACGTATTGCTTGTTAATCCGTTTTTTTTTCGTGAGATAAGACCCTGGTGTAGTTTACCTCTATTCAAATAATTAGATAGCATTAACAGATAAATGATCATTCGTCAATTTTGTAAATGAACTTTGGCCAAGAATGATAATCCTAACAAATGCCTTTCTAATCGGCCTTTCTTTTTTTTGAAGAAGCGTACATAACATCAAGACTAACAGCCTCCTTCAGCAGCTTGATGATTGCTTCAGGCTTAATTTCATCCACGGTTTGATAAATTCTGTAAAATATTTGCTTGTTCTTTCCTTGTAACAGATAAGCATCTTCATCCAACAGTTTGTTACCATACCAAAACCCGAAGAATACACCCGATTTAATCCCACCACCTGTAACTGTTGATGGCCAGATGATACAAATCCCCTTGTTTTCATAAAAATAAGGCACGTTAAAGGATAGTTTTTCCTTGCAGTATTCCGGAAGGTTTTCTGAAATGAGTGGGCGTAATACATCAACAATAATCCTCTCATGTTCAGGTAAAATGTCGTATAACTGAGAGATTGACTGAAATTTTAGCATTGAATCAAAAATAAAATCAATACATCATCCGTATTCATTTCACCATAGAAGGCGTTTAAATTTTCAATCCAGACAGGAATGCTTCTTTTAAGCTCAACAGTTTTATAGTTCTCAAGTACTTGCCGGCACCGTTGGCTTTTCAATTCAATTTGCCTTAAAACGAGCAGATTTTCTTTAGAATCACTTAACAATGAATCGTTTAACTGACAAAGTGATGCGATCCTAATCTCTTCAACATTACTTCGCTGATAAAATTTTGTCGGAACACTTTCGAATGGATTATAAGGCGAACTCCATGAACAATGAATCAGACGAAGCGGTTTCTCCTGATAATTTTCAGCAATGAATCGAGAAATCTCCATTTTCCCGTTTCCGGAAGGCTTTAATGAAATTGCAGCCAATGCAATGAAATTCAGAATAATAAACAGGGTCACAATGGCAAATTGTAAGGGTTTTATTAGCCTTGAAACGATTGGTCCGACTTTGAGTTTATCAAGATTTTGCAAACCAAAAACCAGCAAAAAAGGAAGCAGATTCACCAGCGGCAACAAAAACCTGACTTCTTTATGGGGAATGATGGAATGAACCATCATAAAAGGAATAATGCTCCATACCAACCAATTACGCGGGGATCGGATCAAAACCAGGAATAATGAAACCACAATCAGAATGCCGAAAGGCCAAAAAGGAGCTATAACAAGCTTTTTCAGATAAAAATACCAGATTTCGGCACCGAATTCGCTGGCAATATCTTCCACAATCTGCATCCTGAAATACTCCCAGGTGGTGAGCACAAATCTGCCATAAAACCAGAAATCAATCAATACTCCGGCAAACTGAACCAAGAGTCCGGCAAAAGCAATCTGAAGAACTTTTTTAATCGTAATTCTCTGAATGACAATCAACCAAATTATTAAGCCCAAAAACAAAAACGCTGTCTGAAACCTGAAAAGGAAACCAAAACCAGCGATCAGGCCGAAAATAAAATAGCGGTACCTGTCCTGAACTCGATGCGTATGTAAAATGGCAACAGACAGCAAAAACATCAGTCCCGACCATGTTTCGGATGAGAAACGAACATTCACCGCCGGTACAAACCACAGAAAATATGACAGAAAAATGAAGATATCCCTGCATCGTTCGTGAATCGAAGATAACATCGTTCGGACAAAAAACTGAACCACCAATAATGCTGTAACAGCAGTCAAAAGTCTCAGAATGAATGATTTGGTATATGGATCACTGATACGCAGGAACTCGAGAACCGAGAAAATCACATAAGCAATCGAAGGTTGAATTGTTTGCCGGCTTGCAGCTTCAAATTCCCAGGCCTGTTCACTGGCTGAATTGGTTCCTAACTTGGCTCCGGCAAATTCGATGATCTGATAATGCTCGTCGGCATGGTAGTAGCCCGTACTATAAAATGCTGTAATGGTGTATATTATAATCGCAGCAACAAAAATAAAACGATGAAACCGAACTTCATTAACGAAAAAACCCATCTGTTTTCTATTGTGATTTGATATCAAAAGTACAGGGAATTGGGAATGTAACAAAGAAAAGAAGCAGGCTGCAATATAAATCGGTTGGTGGCCCGAAAAATAATCTTTGCAGTTTGACGAAATTCCATGAAGTGCTGCTTGAAATTTGAATCGTTATTGTACTAATTTTGACTGATAAAAATAAAGAAAACGATGTCACTTTTCCGTGTGTTATTCGCAATCATTTTCCCTCCTTTGGCTGTTATCGACAAGGGATGCGGTTCAATCATTATCGTTTTCATTCTCACCCTGGCCGGTTGGATTCCAGGAGTATTGGCTGCTTTGATTATTATAAACAAGAACAGTTAGTTACCAACGCTAAGCGTAGCGTCCCGCTACGCTTGCCTTTTCAGGCTTCCAGCCTTACAATGAACAATCGATTTTACTATTTATTCATATAGAATTAATAGAACAAAGCCAAGCCCTAGCGAGCTTGCTCAATCGTGTGTTGCAGGAAACTACGCGGAGCATGATTCTTACTAATAAAATTGGAGATCATATATTTAAGGCCGGAGGCCGGGTTAGGCCTGCGTAGCGGGACGCTACGCAGAGCGCGGATAGCTAACAACGCTAAGCGTAGCGTCCCGCTACGCTTACCTTATCAGGCTTCCAGCCGTACAATGAACAATCGATTTTACTTTTTATTCAGATAGAATTAATTTTACCAATTCATATAATCTGACTTATAAATAAATTCCTTCATAATTAACTCGCAAATTATGACCAGAGCATATCAAATTTCAGATCAAAGTGGCTTGTACTTTGTTACCCTGACAGTTGTTGAATGGGTTGATGTATTAACAAGAATGAATTACAAAGAGCTTATTATTAATAACTTAAAATATTGTCAGAAAAACAAAGGTCTTGAAATATTTGCCTATGTCATTATGACAAACCATATTCACCTGATTGTTCGGAGTAATTCAGACAACTTAAGCGGGACACTTCGTGACTTTAAAAGTTACACAAGTAAAGAACTTCTTACACTTATTTCCTTGCAGGAAGAAAGCAGGCAGGAATGGATGCTCCGAATATTTTCAAATGCTGCTTACAAGCATAGGAGGAACAGCGTTTTTCAATTCTGGAGTCACGAAAACCATGCTGAACTTTTATGGTCAAACGAGTTTATCGAGGAAAAACTGGATTATATCCATCAGAATCCCGTGAGGACCGGTATTGTGCTCCATCCTGAAGAATATTTGTTCTCTAGTGCAAGAAACTATGCAGGAGAAAATGGTCTGCTGGATGTTACATTGATTTCAAAAAGATGGAGAGTAATCCGATAATTGGCCGGAGGCAAGATCAGGCCTGCATAGCGGGACGCTGCACGGAGCTCGGATAGTTAACAACTCTAAGCGTAGCGGGACGCTACGCTTGGCTTATCTGGCTTCCAGCCTTACAATGAACAATCAATTTTACATTTTATTCAGATAGAATTAATAGAACAAAGCCAAGCCTAACAAGTCCGATCAGTTGTTCGTTGCAGGAAACTTCGCGGAGCATGATTCGCCATCAACGCTAAACGTAGCGTCTCGCTACGCTTGCCTTATCAGGCTTCCAGCCGTACAATGAACAATCGATTTTACTTTTTATTCAGATAGAATTAATAGAACAAAGCCCAGCCTAACGAGCCAAGTAAGTTGTGCGTTGCAGGAAACTTCGCGGAGCATGATTCTTGCTAAAAATGGATGATCAGTTATTTGGCCAGAGGCCGGGTTAGGCCTGCGTAGCGGGACGCTACGCATAGCAGGAGTAGCTGAACGCTAAACAGAGCCCGGAGTTTCAATTCAAATTCAGTGTTTTTACGTAGTTCACCAGAAAAACGAAACTTCTACTTTTGGCCGAATTAAATAAATCAGATAATCATAATAATCTAAAAGTCATGAAAAAAATCTTCATTTCCATTGTTATTGCAATTCTTGGGTTCAGTTTGCCTGCAACAGCCCAGTGTATAAATGAGAAACTTAGCTACCCCATCTATAAACTTGGAGCAGCATTGGTAGATCAGTTTGATACCGATGGGCAGGAAATCGTTCGTATTGAATATGACTTGGTATTTACTTCCAAAGAATCATTTAGGAATCTTTCAGCCGACTGGGAGTATTCAATCATCGGTTTTGCTGACGGCGGCGTGAAAGACCTCGATGTTAAAGTATACGAATACGATGATTTAATTGATAAATGGACCCTGGTTGCTGAAGATGCTTCCTCCGAATCGTATGCCATGGCCACCGTGAAACCTACAAAAGACGCCTTATACAAGGTGGAAGTAATCGTTTATTCGTTCAACGAAGGGTACAATGTGGCCCGTTATGGATTAATGTATGTACATGACTGAAAAACAGGATGTAATGCTGTTCTAGGTTAAAATAAAGTTAGGATCGGCTCATCAATTGTTTCTCTTCAAGAATCTGTGATTTCATTGTATAAATTGATCGCCTAAGATTGTTTGCTCCACCAGCCACATCTGAAGTGATTGAGGTCATTTCTTCCATAATGGAAATAGCTGAATCAAGACTTCGAATCAACTCATCCAGCAAGGGTCTTTTCTTCTTTATCGATTGAATATTATCAAGATTTTTATTCCGGAAGTTGATATAATCATCCCATTTTGTCACAGCATCGTTGTATATGTTTATGGCTTTGTTGTATAATTTGATATTCTCATTATACAACTCAACATCAAGGTTGTCATATAAAAATGATAGTCGTTTTACGATGGCCTGATTGGTCGCCTGCGATTCGCCTATTCTTCTGATTTCATCCGTAATCTGTTGTTTATTTGACAATTGCATATATTTTCGGATTGAATCAGAAAAATCGTATTGGGTTTTCGTCCTGAATACAGTTTCATTTTTTGAGTATTGCGGAAAATCGAGAAACTGCCAGATGGGATCGAACGGAATATGGCTTAGAATCATTTTTTCAGGTGAAACCATGAAATAGGCACCGTCAAATTCATGTTCGTAATTACCATTTACCAGACTTCCTGAAGACCAGGTAGGATCGAACAAATACCATTTTTCATTTATTTTTGCAGCAACCCATGCATGCGGATTTGGATTGATTTTTCCATCCTGAATCGTATAACCATCAATAACATAAGAATCGATCTTGACTAATTTGCACAGGCTGTCCATTAATCCGGCATAACCTCCACAAACTGATCTCCTGGTTTGAAAGGCAGATTCGACAATCATCTGGTTCTCCATTTTGGTTAATTCAGCGATCGAACTCGTAAAATCGTATCTGAGATTCATTGCAATCCAACGATGAATAGCACGTGACTGATCCGGTTGATTTGTAAACTCTTTATTAATCCATGAAGCCAGTGCAGGAATACTATTTTCAGCGAAAGCAGGTATCCTGGCGACTTTCTGATCGACATGATCCCAATCCGTTTGCTGCGGAAAAGCAGTAAAACTGATCAAAAACAACATCAAAACAAGGGCATTACGCATCATGTGGCATTTTAGTGTTAGGCGCTAAGTTGAATGGGCCATTGACAATAAAACGATGGAATTTCATTTTTGTTTTAAACAAAAACCCACTAACTTAAATGAGTCTGCGGGTTTTTATAATCTGTTTTAATTCAGATAGTTTATACGAATAGCTTAGGATTTATTTTCTTTCACCGCTTCGATCAATTGTGGTAATACTTTGAAAACATCACCAACAATACCATAATCAGCAGCCTCAAAGATAGGTGCGTCCTTGTCTTTGTTAATGGCAACAATACATTTTGAAGAACTTACCCCACCCAAATGTTGAATAGCTCCCGAAATGCCGAAAGCAAAATACAAATTGGGGGCGATAATTTTACCAGTTTGCCCGACGTGTTCACCATGTGAACGCCATCCTTCGTCAGAAACAGGACGCGAACAGGCAAGTCCGGCACCCAATAAACCGGCCAATTCTTCGATGGGACCCCAGTTTTCAGCAGCTTTCATGCCACGGCCGGCAGATACCACAATGTCGGCATCGGTGAGCAGTACTTTTCCGGTTACTTTATTGGTTGATTCAATTTTGGTAGTGAAATCAGCATCGGATAAACCACCATCAAATTTTTCAATGGTTGACTGAACTGGACTTTCAACGATACCAAACGAATTCGGCGCAAGGGTGATCACTTTAATTGCTGTGTGAATCGTTGTTTTGGCAAATGCTTTTCCGGTGAAAACCATTTTCTTTACGGTGAATGGTTGTAGACTAACAGGTAAACCTTGCACACCACTCACAAAACCAGCATTCAGTTTGACTGATAAGCGCGGGGCGATGGCTTTTCCGAGGTTGCTTTGGGCAAGAATAACAACTGTGGCCCCAACCTTCTTTGCAGCCGCGGCAACAGCAGTAGCAATTGCCTGATTGTCGAGTGATGTGTAATTTGAACAAGGAGCACTCATTACAGAAGTAATTCCATAATTTCCCAGCTTGGCCAATTCGCTCTCTTCAACAGGACCCAATGAAATAGCCGAAACAGTAACACCCATTTCAGCAGCAAGTTTGGTGGCATAAGAAGCAAGTTCGTAACTGACTTTCTTAAATTTTCCGTCCCAGTTTTCGGTATATATTAATACTGACATTTCTTAACATTTTAATGATTTACAATACTTTGGCTTCTTCGTGCAGGAGTCGGATCAACTCTTTTGCCTGATCTTCTGCCACCATTTTGCAGGCAGCTTTTGGTGCGGGTGATTCAAAAGTAACAATACTTGTCAGTACCTCAACTTCAAGTGGTGCAATCACCGTGAGTTTTTTACTTCGCGCCATCATAATACCACGCATTGCAGGAATTCTCGGCTCCTTTGCAATTCCTTTCTGGACGATTGCCAACAAGGGTAAACTCATCCCGAGTAGTTGGGAACCACCGTCAATTTCGCGGCTGATTTTCAGCAGGCCATTTTCAATCTGAACGCCTGATACTGCCGAAACTGATTGAATACCAAGTAATTCAGCCAACATTCCACCAACGGCAGCACCGTTATAATCTGATGCCTCGATACCGGCAAAAATCAAATCAAATCCATTGGCTACCTGTGCCAGTTGCGAAGCGACGTAAAAAGCGTCTTTTGGATCGGCATCAATACGGATGGCTTCATCAGCGCCAACAGCCAATGCTTTGCGCAGCGTTCCTTCTGTTTCCACACGACCGACATTTGCCACGAATATACTCTCAATTGCACTTCCGGACGTTTCTTTCAGCTCCAGTGCACGTGTGAGTGCCAGTTCATCCCATGGATTGATAATCCACTGAACTCCACTTGGATCAAATGCGGTTTTGTCGGCATTAAATTTGACTTTGGTTGTTGTGTCGGGCACATTACCAATCAATACCAATATTTTCATAGAGATATATTTAGATGTTAATTTTTTTGAAGGGCAAAGATAGAAAAAAGTTCGGAGTGAGCTAAAGTGAACTAAAGTGAGCTAAAGTTAACGATTAACTTTTCTCCTGAATTCGACACATAATTTGTTTTATTTTTTAACTATTAGATTATTAGCATAATATGTGAATTAATTTCTTTCTTTTGGGTGACCCAGTGTCAAAAACAGGAGAAATGTTCGGAGTGAGCAAAAGTGAACTACCTGCCCGGCTGATACCGGTCAGACGGGAAGTACCAAAAGTTAATGAATAAACTTATCCGCAATTACCAACTTTACAGTTAATGTATTCCTTCGCCGCCGCGTAGGTAGCTCACTTCAACAGGTCTCTCGAAATCACAATTTTTTGTATTTCTGAGGTTCCTTCGTATATCTGGGTGAGCTTGGCTTCGCGCATCAATCGCTCCACATGGTATTCTTTCACATAGCCATAGCCTCCGTGAATCTGAACCGCTTCGGTGGTTACTTCCATCGCGATGTCAGCGGCGTATTGCTTTGCCATGGCACTTGCTATTCCGAAAGGTAGATTATTATCTTTCAGCCAGGCGGCCTTCAAACATAAATTGCGGGCGTTTTCAATTTTCACAGCCATTTCTGCCAGTTTGAAAGCTACTGATTGGTGGTTTGCAATTACCGTTCCGAATGCTTTTCGTTCTTTGGCATAGGCAATGGCGCGTTCGAGCGCACCGGAAGCCAAGCCAACTGCCTGTGAAGCGATGCCGATTCGTCCGGCCTCGAGTACCTGCATGGCAAATTTGAAACCAAATCCATCTTCGCTGATTCGGTTTTCTTTGGGGACCTTCACATCGGTAAACATCACCGAATGGGTGTCGGAACTCCGCATCCCCATTTTGTCTTCATGTGGCCCAAGACTGATTCCCGGCGAATTTTTATCTACGATCAGCGCATTGATACCTTTGTGTTTTTTATCAGGATCGGTTTGGGCAATCAATATATAGGTAGAGGCCGAATTGGCGTTGGTGATCCAATTTTTTGTACCGTTCACCAGATAGTAATATCCTTTATCTTCAGCCAAAGTGCGCTGACTGGTAGCGTCAGAACCGGCTTCTGGCTCTGACAAAAGAAATGCCCCAATTTTTTTTCCGCTTGCCAATGGGCGAAGATATTTCTGTTTCTGTGCTTCTGTACCAAATTTCTCCAATCCAAAACAAACCAGCGAATTGTTTACTGAAACAATCACACTTGCTGAAGCATCAATTTTACTCAACTCTTCAATCGCCAACACATACGAAATAGCATCCAAACCGCTGCCGTCATACCTTGGGTCTACCATCATTCCCATGAAACCAAGTTCAGCCAGATTTTTAATGTGTTCGGTGGGAAACACGGCGTTGGCATCACGTTCCAACACATCTTTAATTAATTCGCGTTGGGCATAATCACGTGCTGCCTGTTGAATCATCAACTGCTCTTCTGAAAACTCGAAATTCATAACTTATTGGTATAGAATTGTTTGTAACAATTATTTTATTATCACAAATGTAAGAAAAACTTTTGATTTCCATCCCGTCTTAATGGAAATCGGACAATTGATGCTGTTTTGCCACGCTGTATCCGAAAATTAAATCATCGAATATTTGCTGAACAGTTTTTATTTCATGTATGGTGGCGGCAACTTGTCCAATCTCGAGTTCCCCTTCTACCATATCACCTTCAAACATGCCCTTTTTGGCGCGGCCCTTTCCCAGCAAATCCTTCAATTCATCCACCGTGGAACCTGATTGCTCGGCATTTTTCACCTGTTCGTAAAACGGATTCTTTAACAAACGGACCGGAACGACTTTTTTCAACATCAGTGAAGTTGAGCCATCACCCGCTTCCACAATCGCCTGTTTGAATGCCAAATGTGCTGATGATTCAACTGACGAAGCAAACAAAGAACCAATTTGAACCCCATCGGCACCCAGGGCGAAAGCAGCCAGCATCTGCCCACCACTGGCAATACCGCCGGCAGCAATGAGGGGGATATTCACTTTTTCGCGAATCATCGGAATCAGTGTCATCGTTGTTGTTTCTTCAATACCGTTATGTCCTCCTGCTTCAAAACCTTCCGCAACAATAGCATCCACGCCAGCTTCAACAGCTTTCAATGCAAATTTCAGGTTTGCAACCACATGCACTACAATAATTCCATGCGATTTAAGATAGGCAGTATATTTTGCTGGATTTCCGGCGGATGTGAAAACAACCGGAACATTTTCACTGACAATAATTTCAATTACATCATCGGTTTGAAAATAAAGCAATGGGACATTTACACCAAAAGGTTTTTTTGTTGCTGCTTTACACTTTTGAAGATGCATACGCAACACCTCAGGTGACATCGATCCTGCCCCAATAAGTCCCAATCCGCCTGCATTACTCACTGCAGAAGCTAGTTTCCAGCCCGAACACCAGATCATTCCTGCCTGAATGACAGGATATCGGATTTGAAGCAAATCATTGATACGGTTTTTCATCCTGTTTCTTAAACGCTCTATAATTCAATTAATTGACAACCAATTTTCTGCAAGCCTCAATACATCCTTTTTGATTCACAATCCTAAGAAAGTAAAAACCAGATGGCACATTGCTGATATCGATCCTGAAGTTTTCCTGATAAATATCTTGTTCCAACATTGTTTGTCCTGACAAATTTGAAATGATCAAATGATGACCACTAATTAGCTCAACCGGAACCCCAACAACAAGGTGATCATTGGCAGGAACAGGCCACAAACTGATACGGTTTTGAAGGTCGGCTGTATTAATGCTGGTTGGTGAATTATTGATAGGGATATGAAAATCAGCACCATTGTTGTTGTTCCAGGTATTGTTATTGTAATGGATCACAAAATTGACTGCTGTTACTATCTGTCCGGGATCATCGAAAGGTCCGAGCTGAATAGTGATATTTCCTTCATTATCAGGGCCAGTCATGGTTGATTCGATGGCAGGACCTGTGCCGTTGAACAGGACAGAACCTGCCGGCCAGTAAACATTGTTAGGTGTTTGCCAGGTAAGTCCGTTTGTACTGACACCCCAGTGAAGTTTTGCTCCAATGCTCACGTCTGTTTGCGTGATGGTGATTACATCATTCAAGTCAGGATTTGTTGGAGTCCAGAAAACGCCGTTTTGCCCACCACCACCTGGATTCGAAGGACCAACATAAACATGTTGAATGGGTGACTTTGCAATATTACCCTCGTTATCAGTTACTTCCACATAATAATCGAGTAGTTTTTCGGCAATCCCGGCAATCTCTGCATAGTATTCACCAGCTATATAATCGGGCAAAATAAAGAAGTCAACCTCAGGATTATTGGCTACATTGCCTGTAGGAAAATTGCGGTAGCTCATGGTAATCGATTGCCAGGCTTGCACTCCGGTGCCGCCGGCAAAGATTTCGTTGTCGTTGTTTGTTTCCGGATTTGTGCCATCATTGTCGATTCGGTATTTTAAAACCGCTGATTGCACGCCAGAAACATCATAGGCAAATGTCCAGACATGAAAATCGGATGAGTTTTGATGCTGCTGGTAGCCATAGTTTGGTCCAAAGCCTGTTCCGCCAGGGTTATATGGATATCGCTGCGGAATGAAAACTGTCGGCGCTGTATTGTCTGTTCCTTCATGGGCTGCAATTACCTGATCGGCAAATGCACAGGCACGGTTGGATGCCAATGACTGTTTTACCTCCATATCAAGAGAGGTTCCATAGTACATATACCCGCTATTGTAAGCCGGAAGCAGAAAATGCCAGGCTCTTTCGGCAGCATTGGCCGATGCGGAAGGGTTAACGATATTGGCAATATTCAGGTTACCCTGAATATCTTCGGCCATTTGGACACGGTTCTCGGCTGCCACAAGCACTGCCCAGTTGCGTGCATCTTCAGTCCAGCCTTCGGGATTAAAGACATAATCAGAGGTGTACATTGGCCACAACCAGTTGATAAACTGCGGATGTCCCCAGTCGTTGGCAGCATTCACCCATGATCCGTCCTCAACATGCACCACATCATTTTCAGGTACAGGATGATTTGCCAGGAACTGTTCAATAGTCGACGGCACGTAGCCATGAGAGGCAGCTTCATTCGCAAAACCGGAAACCGAATTGACATAGTAATCATACCCGCCTCCCCAGGCATTATCGCCGTCGTGGGCCAGCAATACCATCGAAGGATGGGCTGCATCGTTATAAGGCGCAATGCTGGCATCAATAGTACCTGTCCCCATAGTTGAATAACCATTCTGATAACTCAGAACATCATCCATCGGAACGACTGTAATCTTATATTCTGTGGCAGATTCAGGATCAACATATTTAGCTTTATGCGCCTGATAACAATAAGGAGCTGCAAAAGTTCCGCCGCGTCCATCAATCTGGCCACTCCACCAATACAATCCATTGGTAGCCACCTTATCTGCCTGATTGGGCGGATCGATGTTACAAACAGCTGTTCCATATTGTAAAGGATAATCATTGAGTGTGCGGGCGAGGTGACTGTTTGCAATTACTGCCCATTGGATACCTTCTTCGTACAATGCTTTGATATTACGTTCACTGAATGAACATTCGGCGGGCCAGTAGCCTTTCGAATAGTTTGGCGAGCTGCCAAAATTCTGTCCATACAAATAACGATGTGCCTGAATCTGACGTCGAAGCATCTTGTCACTCAGCAAGGGGGACAAGGCATGATCTTTTGTAAAGGCGACGATATCCATTCGTGGCTTGCCACCCGAAGTGGTCCATCCGCGGGCACTCATAAAACTGCTTTGCCAACCACTATAATAACCCCATTGACCTGCCCCGGCCAAACTGTTCACATTTTCCATCAGGCAGCCCGAATAGTTTACCTGTGCTCCGGCTTCAGGTAAGCCAAGCAATGATTGAACAGCATCTTTGGCCCTGTATTGATATACTGCTTTACGGTCGTCATTACTGAATATTTCCTGAATATTATTGAGTGGATGCTGCTGACCATCGGGATACCAGTTGCCATTGTTCCACTTGAGGTATTGCGATTCCCATGCATTCTGGTGTTGATAAGGGTTCCAAACACTGGTTTCAGGCCAGTAAATGGGTTGCTCAAGATGCCACAAATAACTGGTATGTACCTGAGCAGTTGAAAACAAAACAGAAAAAAGCAATAGAGAAAGGATTACTATCCGTTTAAATGATTGCATCGTAATAAGTAATTGGTGAACAATGAAACTTGTTATTTATTCTCCCTCGTCATTCATTTCCTTCATCATGGCATCGACGATGTTGTAAGCGCCATCCCAAATGTCGGTGATCTGCGCATCAAGCATATAACAAGGTGTGGTGAAAATCAGATGTTCGGCATCATATACCACATCGCCATGTTCGGTTTCGACATGGGTACCGCCAAAAGCCTCTATCACTTGGATTGTACCTTCATCAGTTCCAATAGTTACATTCACGTCGCCTAATACTTTTGCCACGAAAGTGGGAGAAATACACATGGCTCCAATGGGCTTCTTTGCCTTGTGCATGGCTTTGATTGCAGCTTCCACTTCGGGATTCACTGTTGCATTTGCTCCCTGAAATGCTACTGTAGAGAGATTTTTGGCTGCACCAAATCCACCTGGGAATAAAAGTGCATCAAAATCCTTTTCATGGAAAGCCGAAAGTGGCTTGATATTGCCACGGGCAATGCGTGCCGCTTCGACCAACACATTTCTTTGCTCGGACATCTCTTTTCCCGTAAGGTGATTAATTACATGGTGTTGCATGACATCAGGTGCAAAACACTGATAATCGCCACCAATTTCTTTGATAGCAAGCAAAGCCAGGGTGGCTTCATGGATTTCAGCTCCATCATACACACCACAACCGGCTAACACAACGGCAAATTTCTTCATAGTCTCTGTTTATTAAATCTGTTACGCAAAGATAAGGCTTCGGTTGAGGAATAACTAACTGATCTTTTCTCTTTTCAGAAATATTTTATTTACCCCAAAAACAACAAGAAGAATGATCATAATAATCATATATACTGTTGTAAATGAAGATTTTAATATTGAAAATACGGAAGATAATTTCACCATGTTTTCTGAAATATCGGGATAATTCATTAATAACGTGATGATGGAGAAGTTTTCGAAGTAGTCAAAAAGTCCGGCAATGACCGGCAGATAGCACAAATAGAACCAGTTGGTTTCCAGTTTTTTGATTTGGCCGAGCAGCCAGGCAATGATCAGACAAAAACTGATTCCTGAGAGGAAAGGAAAAATAAGATCGAGTGGAAGCTGGTTGAACAGATAAGCATGTCTTCCTTCTTCACCCAGCGCACCAAAAAGAGTTTTGACATAATACGCATCATAACCGGTTGGCATCAAATCCAATATTCGCATTCCACCTGCCAACATCATAACTTTCGGGCCAGTTATGCCAAGCATACTGCCATAAACCAAACCAGTTAAACCAAAGTAAATCAATACTTTTTTGCCATTCAGGTTGCGTTTAATCAGGTCTTTCACTACAATTTCTGCTAACTATTAAAAGACATAATTCATAAATATTATCCCAATGCTACATCGAGGAGCATCATAGTCGCAAATCCAAGCATGGCACCAATGGTTGAAAAGTCAGTTTCATTCCCTGATTGTGATTCGGGAATTAATTCTTCTACCACAACAAATATCATGGCTCCTGCGGCAAATGAGAGCGCATAAGGAAGCAATGGTTCAATCGTCAATACAAGATAGGCACCAAGCACTCCGGCAATCGGTTCAACAATACCTGACAGTTGCCCGTAATTAAAGGCTTTCCATCTGGAAAATCCTTCACGCCTTAGTGGAATAGAAACCGCTGCGCCTTCGGGGAAATTTTGCAAACCGATACCAATCGCCAGCGCAATTGCACCTGCAAGCATGCCTGTGTCAGGATTATTTGCTAACGCGCCAAAGGCAACACCAACGGCCAACCCTTCAGGGATATTATGCAATGTGATGGCAAGAACAAGCAAAACACTTCGTTGCCAGGTGGTTTTAATCCCTTCTGCTTTGTCGATAGACAATCCAAGATGCAGGTGGGGCAATAATTTATCAACAAGCAACAGGAATGCGCCACCTGCCAAAAAACCTACCAGTGCAGGAACCCAGGGAATGGAACCGTTTGCCTCAGCCATTTCGATCGCCGGTTTCAGCAGTGACCAGAAACTGGCGGCAATCATCACCCCTGCGGCAAATCCCAGCATAGAATTGAGCACTCTTTTGTTAATCGATTTAAAGAAAAACACCATGGCGGCACCCAAGGCTGTAACACCCCAGGTAAAAAGCGTGGCAAAAAGTGCCAGAAGCACCGGATTTATTTCGAGTAATGAATCTAATTTCATAAATTCCATTTTATGAAAATAACCAAATTATGGTGGTATTGTTCAAGTATTGTTCCTTATGGTTTCTAATTTCAAATGTAACACTTCGCATATTTTAGTCTGTACCTGCGATAATCAGATTCCTCTCTTATACACAATTGCCGCAATGGTTACATCGTCACCTCCCATATTTATTGTCATTCCATATGGTTTTTCAGGAGTGATATCGATTTGCGCATTACCTGCTTTTCCGGTGAGTTGCTGCCAGATGGTAACCGCCTGATGCACGCCAGTGGCTCCGGTTGGATGTCCCCAGCCAATAAGGCCGCCCGTTGTGTTCATCGGAATTTTTCCCGTGCGTGACGTGTTTCCTTCGGTGATAAATTCAGCACCTTTTCCAGGTGCAGCTAATCCGAGTGCCTCAACACCCAATACACCCACAATACTGAAACAATCGTGTATTTCGATGGTTCCAACCTGATCGATTGATATTCCGGCATTTTCCAACGCTTTAGCAGCAGCTTTTTTTACCGTTGTCAGTTCTAACATATTTGGTGGGTCATTGGTAATATTTCTGGTCAGCTGCGCCCATCCAATAACTTCAACTGCATCTTTTTTATCAACACCAATTCGTTTCAATCCTTCTTCCGAGGCAATGGCAATCCCGGAGGCACCATCCGACACCTTTGAACAATCGAGTATATTCAGGTGATCGACGAAAGTTTTTCCATTGGGTTTCATACCATGATACATTCCTTCCAAATCAGGAGTTGAATTGTGAAATTCCTGCGCTGTTCCATCCAGCCGGGCATTCTCCATATCGTTACAGAACCATTTTCCCATGCCTTTGCGGGTATAATCGTAGCCATATTTCTCGTAATATGCACCAGCACGGTCCGAATTCTGACCGGGAAAGAAATAGGCATGGCTGTTTTTTCGCTTTTGATACCAACCGGCACCGGCAAGTATATCGGCTCCATAAATGGCTTTCACCGTGTTTTGCACCTCAACCCCCATGGCCAGCACCACATCGGCGGTTTCGGAAAGCACCGACCTGATACCTGAAACAAGCGCCAACCCACCTGAACCACAGGCGCCTTCAACGCGCATGGCTGGCTTAAACTCTAAACCCGGATCAATCATTCCGATAAATCCACCAATATGACCCTGTTTGTTAAAACGGGCTGCCATAAAATTACCAATGAAAGACTCATCAACATTATCAGCACCACCAATCTGATTCAGCACACCTTTTCCTGCTTCGCTGATGTAATGTTCCAATCCCGGACGTTCTTTTCTTGGATTAAACTCTTTGCGGCCGGTGCCCATCGAAATGGTGTTGTAACCGGCGGTCATGTATATTTTTCTTTTCATATTTCTAAATTATTGTTGATATTTAAATAGTTATAGTAGTTCGGAGTGAACTAAAGTGAGCTAAAGTGCCTAAAGTTGGCTTCACTTTCTGCTTCTATTCAAAAAAACTATTAATTGGACCGTAGGCATGAAAAAAGCCGGTGAGCATTACCGTGTTAACATCCTGATCGTTGTGCGCCACTTTGTCGGCAACCAACTGACGACCAATTGCATCTGAACGTTTTCCGTAACGTATTGCAAGTATGGCTCCTTCGGTTTTCATGGTTTTCATTTCTTCGAAATAGGGCCCAAAATGGGTTTCATTGCCGGCAATTTTTACAGCTGTTTTCCAGGGCTTGAAACTGTTAGGTAAAGCACCAAGTTGTTCGTCGGATTTGGCTGAAAATGAATCGAACGCCACATAATCACCTGCTTTACTATCGAAAACAGCCACCGGCGAACCTTTCTCATACTTCAGGAAACCGTCTTTCTGCGCGCCACTCGAAAGTTGTCCGCCTTTCACACCGAGTTCCATCATTTTATCGAGCAGATCGCTATGAAGGTCTTCGGTTGCCAAAAACGGATTCATCACTTTCATGATAAACTGAACAACATCAACACCCACATAATCAATAAGTTGAAAAATTCCCATCGGTCTGACGAGGAAATCCTGACTCACTTTATTCACTTTGTAGATAGCTTCAGTCAGTGGAATAGTATTTGCCAGCTCAAGTGCCTGATTGATACCATGCAAGGCATCGCGCATGAAATGTCCATTGCCGATAAAACCGGCGAAATCGTTGCTCGGCACAACCACCTTCCTCAGTGCCTTCGCATAACTGTTGGCAAACTGTGTTGCCTCGGGCAAGGTGTTGGCTGTAACAATCAATTCGACAAGTTTTTGAATTGCCGGTGGATTATAGAAATGGAACCCCAACACACGTCCCTTCAATCCGGCTTCATCCTCAATGATGTGAATTGGAACAGAGGATGTATTGGTAAAAAACCAGGCTTGGTTCGGATTGTTTGTGTCAATTTGTTTTAATATCTTGACTTTCAAATCTTTATTCTCACTTACCGCTTCAAAAATAAGGTTTGATCGGTAAGAAGTTTCTATGGCGGTTGTTGGCCTCACGATGCGTAACACATCGATGACATACTGCTCAATGATATCAAAATTTTCGATCAGGTCGTTACGGTCAGCATACAACTGACGTAGCATGACAGCTTTTTTTTCAGCAATTTTCTGTACCTGAACGCGCAAATAATCCATCAGGCCGGCCAGTCCGTCATCCGACAGGTCAATTGCATTGAGCACAAAGGTTTTGCCTTTGTTTTCGGGTTTCAGGCTGATATCGGCCATCTCAACGGCTGTCAGGAGCAAAATTCCGCTGCCCATTTTTCCGGCTGCACCTAGTACCGAAACATGTTTTAATCTTTCGTCGTAATTCATATAGTATTGTATTATTGTTCTTGATCTATGTAAAATAGCTTTATAAATTTTCTGAATTAATCAAGTTAAAAGTATAATTACCAAACGGGTGGCCGTTTTTCCAAAAAGGCTTTCATCCCTTCTTCACCTTCAGAATTTTGGCCAAACAGTGAGCCAAAGTATTTTGCCTCGAGGTCGTTGCCCGCTTCAAACTCTATATTAAGTCCCTGGCGCACACTTGATTTAATTAATTGGACTGCTTTCGGACCTTTCGACGCAATCAACCTGGCAATGCGCATCGCTTCTTCGAGCAGTAGTTCTGGTTCTGCTAATTTTTGTACCAATCCTATTCGGAGTGCTTCTTCAGCGCTGATAATTTCGGCGGTTGTGAGCAGGAATAAGGCGTTGGCCAAACCAACCAGACGGGGTAAACGCTGTGTACCGGCAAAACCAGGTATTAATCCAAGATTTACTTCCGGTTGTCCCAATTTGGCTTTGCTCGAGGCAATCCTGAAATCGCAGGCCATCGCCAGCTCGAGACCTCCACCCAATGCAAAACCATTGATTGCAGCAATAACCGGAAAAGGCGTCTTTTCGATTGACCTGAACGTATTTTGACCCATACGGCTGAATCCACTTCCTTCCATGGCTGATTTATCCACCATCTCGGCAATATCGGCTCCTGCAACAAAAGCTTTTCCTTCGCCGGTAAGCACCATCACACGCACTGCATTATTTTGAATTAAAGCAGCCAATAAATGATCCATCTCCTTGAAAAACAAAGTGTTTAATGCGTTCAGGGCTTGCGGACGGGAAACAGTCACCAGCGCGATTCCCTCATTGATTTCATGTTTGAGAATTTGGTATTCCATAGAAAATTGACGTTTATTAAAAGATTTTTCCAAATTTAAATGAAATCTTTTGCAATCGATTGAAATTATTGAAAAAAGTAGTGGGAAGTGGGAAGTGGGAAGTGGGAAGTGAGAAGCGGGAAGTGGGAAGTGGGAAGTGGGAAGTGGGAAGTGGGAAGTGGGAAGTGGGAAGTGGGAAGTGGGAAGTGGGAAGTGGGGAGAAGTCTTTCTCGGCGGCACAACGAGAGAAGCGGGAAGTGCGGAGTTGATAAAAAGACAGGAAGTTTTATTTTTCGTTGCTGAAGAAACTGAAATTTACCTTGCCATAATGCCGTTGATCAGTAAATTTTGGATGTTCGGTAAACGAGATGCTGATCGGGTGTTCGACAACTAAAATCCCATCAGTATGAAGCAATTGCTGATCAAAGATCAGATCAACCAATTTCTGGTAATCCGGAGAATCGAATGGAGGATCAGCGAAAATGAGGTTATATTTTTGATGGTGGTTTGGTAAAAACTGAAAAACATCAGATTTTACTGTTTTCAGGTGTTCCATTGATAATTTTTCAGCGGTTTGATGAATAAACTGAATACAATGGAAATTGTTGTCAACAGCAGTTACCTTGCTACCGCGTGAAACAAATTCATAGGAAATATTACCTGTTCCGGCAAATAGATCCAATACATGCAATTCCTCAAAATCGATCAGATTATTCAAAATATTGAACAGGCTTTCTTTTGCCATATCTGTTGTCGGACGCACCGGCAGGTTGGTCGGTGCCTGAATAACCTTTCGCTGATATTTACCTCTTATAATTCGCATTGCTGGGCATTGAAAAGTATGAAATACTGCGATGACTGGATGTCATCGAGGACATAGCTGTATTTGAAATTCTCATTTCTGGCGATAAACCTGCTATTTCGGATATGGTGCCAGGCCAGTTCATATAAGGGAGAATCCTTGTCGATCAGGCCCGAATAGATGAACTCGGTAATTTCAGGATTGAGGCGCAATTGCTCCATCGAGAATAGCAGAAAATAGAGAAAATCTTCTTTGGTATTGAATTTATATTGATTGTAGAAATACAGTTTTTCATCGCGCAGCACCACCAGATCAAATATCTGATCGCGCACATTTACAAATACTTTATCTTCAAATCCCTTGTTCTTATTGGTAAGCAGCAAACTTTCGATTAGTACTGAACTCAAATGCACAATGTCTGCATTAGCCCAAAGTTCCTTTATTTTCGCCACCAGCGGATTCGACAAATAATACACATTCTTTGCATCAGCATTTTTAAGATTGTCGACTGCAATACGGCTGTTATCACGATATGGTTGATTGAATGCAAGATAGGTGCCTTTTTCTTTTTCATCGAAAAGTGGTGACGGGATCAGCGCATTTGATATGTGATCAACAATCACAATCACAGATTGGTAAGGATACGCGATCCACTGCCTGTGCATGATGATTTCGTCGAGCAAAGAGGCGTATTTAACATCATCGGCAGGAGTATTGAACTTAAAAACCTCCAAACCAATGTATTTTTGTTTGTCGGCAGCAAAAATAACAAACGAAAAGCCTCCCGGTGAAAGCCGGATAGTCAGATGAAAACTTCTTGTAGAATCTTCCCTGAAAGCCTTGTCGAGGCGACTGAAAATCGGTTTAGCCGGAGCAATCATACCTGTTCATATCAACTGTAAGCAAACTACCCAATGTGATTTCCGATTTCATAAAACATGCGAAATCGTCGGGCATTTTGATTTACTCGCTACGCATTGAGAGCAACAAATATAATGTATATTTTCATCAAAAACAGCATCCAATAATTAAGCCTGACCCTGTAGCAGGAAGGATGAATAGTTGGCCGGCTAAAAAAATACAATAAAATAATAGTGTGAAATACTGCAAACACCAGATAGCAGCGATAATTGAAAATACTTTTTTGATTTGATATTTTTTGATTTCACGCAGGCATAGCAATCAACTCATTTCCTATTTTCCACATATCGTAGTATAATCAGGGATGGCATCGAGATATTCCAATTGCCCGGTTTCGCTGTGAATACGACAGCAAAATTGTAATTTCCCATTGGTGAGCAACAGGTAATTTACCTTGAGTTTGAAATTGTAACGGGCTGCCTGCTCAAGTACTGATTGATTGATAATGACTGTTTCCGCCTTACATTCGACAATCATAACTGCCTTTCCATCGTTGGTGAAAACAACAATATCGCAGCGTTTTTGCAACCCATTCATTTTGAGCGCATACTCTACTGCAATCAGACTTTGAGGAACTTTTAACGTATTCACCAGTTGATAAAGTGTGTTTTGACGAACATCTTCCTCCGGGGTAAGCGCAACATACTTTCGACGCAACGGATCGTAAACCTGTTTTTTTTCGTTTTGTACTCTAATATTAAACCATTGCATACTTTCGACCTCAACCCTGTTTAATGAGAAATATGGGTAAAAGTACTGAAAAAGGATTTTTATCAAAAATATAGTTATTAATACATGGGTCTAATGATGAATTCGCTTTGATAATATGGAAAATCAGTTATGTTTTCCATTAAGGCAAAAGATGATCTGCTACTGACTTTGCTATAAAAACCGTACATTTGTTGGTCAAAATACTCAGGTATGAAAACGAAAAAAGAGATTGTTGATAATTGGCTGCCGCGATACACCGGCTTACCTATTGATGAGTTTGGCGAGTACATTATTTTGACAAATTTTCACCAGTATCTCGACCTTTTTGCCGAATGGCATAATGTTCCGGTTATCGGAAGCGACCATCCCATGCCATGCGCCACATCGGGAGATATTACCATCATCAATTTCAGTATGGGAAGCGCCAATGCGGCTACCATCATGGATTTGCTAAGTGCTATTCACCCAAAAGCAGTATTGTTTCTGGGTAAATGCGGCGGACTTAAACGGAAAAATAAATTAGGCGACTTTATTTTACCAATCGCTGCCATTCGTGGCGAAGGAACGTCAAACGACTATCTGCCGACAGAAGTACCCGCATTACCTGCTTTTAGCCTGCAAAAAGCCATTTCGACAAGTATCCGTGATCATGAACGCGATTATTGGACTGGAACAGTCTACACGACAAACCGCCGTGTTTGGGAACACGATGATGATTTTAAGGAATACCTTGTAAAAACCCGCAGCATGGCCATCGATATGGAAACGGCAACCATCTTTACAGTTGGGTTTGTCAACGAAATTCCGACTGGTGCATTGTTGCTCGTAACCGACCAACCCATGGTTTCGGAAGGTGTTAAAACTTCGGACAGTGACCGGAAGGTAAACCAACGTTATGTTGCCGAACATCTCAGAATTGGAATAGACGCATTGCAGCATCTTATTAATCAAGGACTTACTGTAAAACATCTTCGTTTTTAACGACCAAACCTTTGCCAGTGACATTTGACCAGATTATCACCGATATCCGTAATAAAGTTTATTCTCCTATTTATTTTTTGATGGGAGAAGAACCCTATTTTATCGATACTATTTCCGATCTGCTCGAAGAAAATGTTCTCGAACCAATGTATAAGGCGTTTAATTTGCTGGTGGTATATGGTCGTGATGTTGATGTTCCGGCAATAATTAACCAGGCGCGCACCTACCCGATGAACGGGAATTATCAGCTTTTTATCGTGAAAGAAGCCCAGGACGTAAAGGATATTGAAAAGCTTGAACCCCTGCTGACTTCCATTCCAAAAAGCACCATACTGGTTATAAATTATAAATATAAAAAACTCGATAAACGTAAAACTTTCACCAAACTTGTTGAAAAACAGGGGGTACTTTTTGAATCGAAAAAGTTATACGATAACAATATTCCTGATTGGATTGTAAAATTCCTGCAACAACGTAATTACAATATTGAACCAAAGGCCTGCCAGATGCTGGCCGATTTTTTGGGAACCGATCTGCATAAAGTGCGCAACGAACTCGAAAAACTTATGATCAACCTGCCGGTAAAATCTCGCATCACCGAAGATGATGTAGAACGAAATACCGGCATTTCAAAGGACTTCAATATTTTCGAGTTACAAAAATCATTAGGATTCCGGGATATCTACAAAGCAAACCAGATTATCAATTATTTTGGCAGCAACAAGGACAATCCAATCCAGATGGTGGTGGTGCTTTTGTACGCCTATTTCCTGAAAATCCTGAAAATACATTATGCACCCGACAAAACGAAAAACGGCATCGCCGGACTGATCGGTGTCAATCCATTTCTTGTTGACGATTATCTGAAGGCTTCTCAAAATTACAACATCGCCAAACTGGTCGAAATCATTGCCCTATTACGCGAATTTGATCTGAAAGGCAAAGGGTTGGGAAGTCAGAATATTGACGATGGCGAACTGTATAAAGAGATGGTATTTAGGATATTACATTAATGAAGTGACTAAAGTGAGCTATAGTGCGGAGTGAGCTAAAGTTCCGAGTAAACTACCTGCCTGGCTTCGCCGGCAGACATGAAGTTTGGAGTTAGCTAAAGTGGTAAGTTGAACAAAAACATATACTTTAGATACATTTCAATTTTAGTTCACTATAGTTCACTCCGCACTATAGTTCACTTATAAAGCTCCTCAATCATTCCGGAATACTTCAACTGCAGGAATTTTCTTTTGAGTTTCATGGTGGGCGAGAGTTCGCCGGTTTCTACATTCCACAAATCGGCAACCAATACAAAACGTTTGATTTGTTCACTTTGGTCGATCGATGTATTCATGTGATTGATTTCACGTTCGATACGTTTTCTGATTACCTCATCTTCAATGGCTTTCTGTGGGCCCGGATACACACGGCCTTTCACCCTGCACCATGATTCGATATGATTGAAAGCAGGAACGATGATCGCAGCCGCATAATTTTTTGCCTCGCCAACAACAAGGGCGTTTTCGATGAATGACGACTCTTTCAGCTTATTTTCGATCGGTTGCGGAGCGACGTACTTACCATATGATGTTTTAAAGATTTCTTTTTTTCGGTCGGTGATACGCAGATAAGTGCCTTCGAATTTACCAATATCACCTGTATGCAGCCAGCCTTCCTTGTCGAATATTTCGTTGGTGAGGTCGTCGCGTTTATAATAACCCAACATTACATTCGGGCCTTTGCACAAGATTTCGCCGTCATCGGCTATCCTCACCTGAACGCCCGGTAACACAGGCCCAACGGTCCCGACTTTTACACCATGAGGTTCAAAATTTCCAACGGCAATAATCGGCGATGTCTCGCTTAGCCCGTAACCTTCGATAACCTGAAATCCGGCAGCCCAGAAAATACGGGCAAGACGTTCCTGTAGACTCGCCCCGCCACTTACCATGGAATTCAGTTTGCCTCCGAATGCGGCATGCCATTTACTGAAAATCAATTTACGGGCAACGGCTAATTGTATATTGAACCACCAACCCTGCTTGCCCCAGGGCTCGTATCGTTCACCCAGATTGACAGCCCAAAAAAACAGCATTTTCTTTATACCTGTTAAATCTCGTCCTTTGGCCATGATTTTATCATACGTTTTTTCCAACACACGTGGCACAGCTGCAAACATTTCGGGCTGGGAAGTACGGATAAAATCACTTAACATTTCGATGTTATCACAATAATATATGGCAGCTCCATGACGCTGATAGGTGTAGTTCATGATGCGTTCGAGCACATGGCAAAGCGGTAAAAAACTCAATGCGCGTGTGATGGGATTGTGCGACAGAATGGCTGTTGCTGCCTCAGAATTGCTCATCAGGTTGCGATGCGATAACATCACACCTTTTGGTGATCCGGTTGTGCCCGAAGTGTAGATCAGCGTGGCTAAGGCAGTATCGGGAATACCCTTTTTTATGCTTTCAAGTTCAGCAGATTTTGTTGATTTCTTTCCCAATTCGGTGATTTCCTTCCAGTTGCGTAAGCCTTTGGTAGGTTCAATACAAAAGACTGATTCAATGGTTTCGTTGTTGGGCAGCACATCTTTTAGTCTGTCATAAATTGATTGATCTGTTACAAAAACAAACCTGACTTCGGCATCATTAAATATGAAACTATAATTTGCATTGCTGATAGTAGGATAAATGGGTACCTGAACAGCACCGATTTGTAACAGGGCCATGTCGATATAATTCCATTCGGGCGCGTTCTTCAGAATGGTGGCAATCTTGTCGCCTTTTTTAATGCCCAGTTCGAGAAAACCAAGACTAAGCTGCTCAACAGCAAGTAAATAATCGTTGGAAGTGATGCTTATCCACTGCTCATTTACGCGCTTACCAAAGGCTTCAGCGTTGATTCTTTTGGGTTGTCTGTACAGGTCAAGAATATCAAAAATTCGGGTTGTTTCCATTTTTCTATGTATTGATGAGCTGGTTAAACATTGTATAACTGGTTAATTTTCTCAGCGCATTTCTCTGCAATAAGACCTCTTTTCAATTTCAGGTTAGCTGTAAGTTCGCCCGACTGCACGGTCCATTCATGATCAGTCAGTTCGAATTTTTTTATTTGTTCAAAATCACCAAAGAAAGCATTATAATGTTCGATTTCTTTTCGGAAACGGGTTCGTACTTCCTTGTTCGTAATCATCTCGCAATCAATAGTATAATTCAATCCTTTAATGATACACCATGAACGCAGATAGTCGAAATTCGGGACAATGAGTGCAGCAGCGAATTTCTGATTTTCTCCAATTACCATAATGCTATCAATGAATGGAGATTCTTTGAATTTGTTTTCGATAAGGGCGGGACTGATATATTTTCCCATGGAGGTTTTAAAAATCTCTTTGATACGTCCGGTTATACGCAGGTGACCGCTACTTTCGATCAGACCGACATCGCCTGTATGGAACCATCCTTCCTCATCAATAGCAGTTTTTGTTAAGTCGGGATCTTTAAAATATCCCTGCATTACGTTTGGCCCTTTGACAAGAATTTCTCCTTCGGGTGAAATGTTGACCTCAACATTTTTAATGACCGGTCCTACTGTTCCAAACATGGTTCCCCCTGCTTCAAGGGTATTTACGGCAATTACCGGTGATGTTTCAGTTAGTCCATAGCCTTCTAAAACAGGTATTTGTGCTGCGGTGAATACTTTTATCAATCGCGGCTGAATGGCAGCACCACCACTAACAATGACACGCATTTTCCCACCAAGTCCTTCGCGCCATTTCGAAAAAACCAATCTGTTTGCAAGTTTCAACTGGACTTTATAGGCGAGGCTGTTTTTACCATTTTCCTTAAAGTTCAATCCCAGATTAACTGCCCAAAAGAAAATCTGCCTTTTCGCTCCTTTTAATTTCAGTCCCTTGGCAATAATTTTATCGTACACTTTTTCGAGTAATCTTGGTACTGTAGTCAGAATATGCGGCGAAACTTCGCGTATGTTATCTGCAATGGTGGCCATATTCTCAGCATAATACACCGAAACACCCAGATAGAGGTAAATATAGATATTTGTTCGTTCGTAAACATGGCATAAGGGCAGATAACTCAGGGCTCTACTTGTCTGATCGATGGGGAAAAACCTGAATACTGCGCTTACGTTACTCAGCAGGTTATCGTGCGTAAGCATCACCCCTTTCGGGCTGCCTGTTGTTCCGGAAGTATAAATGATGGTCGCTGTATCGTAGGGAGCAATATGCTCTTTGATGATTTCGAGTTTCTTCGAGTCTGCGTTTGCCTTACCAATTTCGATGAGTTGACTAAGATGATTGACATCTTCCACCATCTTGAATGTATAAATGCTTTCCAATAAAGGGACTTCAGGCAGAATATGTTTGATCTTCCGGTAAAGATCGGGGCCCAGGATAAAAGCAACCTTTACTTCTGAATGATTGAGTATATATTTGTAATCCGATTCACTGATGGTTGGATAGACAGGCACATGAATTGCCCCAATCTGCAGTACTGCCAGATCTATAAAATTCCATTCGGGAGTATTGGGTGATATTGTAGCCACTTTATCATGTTTCCCAACACCAAGTGCAAGTAATCCATAGCTTATATTATCAACAGTGGTCCTGATTTCGTCGATTGAATATTTCACCCATTCGCCGTTATCCTTTCCGGCCAAGGCATCATCTTTGGGCTCAAACTTGCGCTGGTAGTAGGGTAGCAAATCGAAGATACGTGTAATACTCGAATCCATAAATACTTAAATTAAAGTTATTTAGACGAATGATTGGTTTCTATCCAATCCTAGAAACTGCAATAATACTAAAAATAAAACTCTTAACCAGAAAATCAATTTTCTCTTTTTATCAGCGTGGCACTTGCCTGTGCTGTTGGCATAATCACCAGGTCATTGATATTTACATGCTTTGGTGTGTTGGCTACATAAAACACGGCATCTGCAATGTCGGCAGCGCTAAGTGGCTGAAAACCATCATACACACTCTTTGCCCGTTTTTCATCTCCTTTGAAACGCACCATCGAAAACTCGGTTTCGACCGCACCAGGTGCAACCTGACTTACGCGTATGCCATACGGTAATAAATCCATGCGCATGGATTTGGTCAATCCATCAACCGCAAATTTGGTTGCTACATAAACGTTTCCGTTGGGATATGCCTCTCTGCCGGCAATAGATCCGATATTGATAATATGGCCCGATCCCTGTTGAATGAAAACTGGTGAAACAGCACGACTCATATATAATAAACCTTTGATATTTGTATCGATCATCAATTCCCAGTCGTCCACATCGCCTTGTTGAATCGGACTTAATCCGGCTGCCAATCCGGCATTATTCAGTAGTAAATCAGGTGCAATTTTTTTCACTTCGAGGAATTGCACGAGTTCATCTCCCGATATTGGGGTCGTCACATCCAATACCAAATAAAAAACGCTCACTTTATATTCCGTTTCAATTTCACGGGCAAGTTGTGCAAGTTTTTCACCGCGACGGGCAACAAGCACCAGATTCCAACCTTCCGAAGCAAAGCGCTGTGCGCATGATTTACCAATGCCGCTGCTGGCTCCGGTGATGATGGCTGTTTTGTTGATCATAGTAAAATTATTTGAAACCGTAAATTTATGGAAAACACAATGCATTTTACAAAAAGTGCATTTTTTGTTTCATATTTTTCATTTTTAAATATCTTCGATTACTTTTACGCACTTTGTTCTCACTTTTTAACATTTTAAACCAAAAATCAATTAGATGACTTCAAAAAGCACATTGGTACGCTCACTCGGGTTACGATACGTGGTAGCCATCGTAATTGCAAGTGTGGTTGGTTCGGGTGTTTACAAAAAGGTTGCCCCCATGGCCGATGGATTGCATTCGTCGGGGTGGGTGCTGATTGCCTGGGTGCTTGCCGGATTGATCACCTTGTTTGGGGCGCTGAGTTACGCCGAAATTACGGGATTGCTTGCCGAAACCGGCGGCGAATATGCCTATTTCAAGAAGATTTATAACCGTTTTTTTTCGTTTATCTATGGCTGGTCGCTTTTTACGGTGGCGAATACGGCAGCCATTTCTTCCATCGCGTATGTTTGTTCCGAATCGTTAAATAATATCCTGAATCTGCCTCCGCTTTTTACTTCGCTGGCAACATTTACAATAGGAGGTGTGTTTTATCCATTTGATAATTTCACGGTTAAATTGCTCGCCATTTTCATCATAATCAGTCTCACATTGATTAATACCAGAACCGTTAAAACCGGTGCCGGACTTGGAAACGCAATTGTGTTGCTTGTACTTTTCGGTATAATTATCATCATCGGTTTCGGCCTCAACAGCGAAGGAGCAAGCATTACAAGAAGTCTTTCTTTACACACAACCAATGGATATTCTGTCACAACCAGTGCAATATTTACAGCGATGCTGGCCGCTTTCTGGGCTTATCAGGGGTGGAATAATATCGGGTATATTGGTGGAGAAGTGAAAAATCCGCACAAGGTGATCCCTATAGGTATCGCAATCGGATTGGGTATTATCATCACGATATATTTGCTTATAAATGCTACCTATCTTTCTGTGTTGCCAATCGAAAGTTTTGAAACCCTTCATACTGATGGTGGAAAAATTGCGGCGGTGGAGGTAGTGAGAAGTTTCTGGGGTTACAATGGAGCCATGTTTATCTCTTTGTTAATATTTATCACGACGCTTGGTTGCACACATGCCCAGATTCTGACTTGCGCCCGTCCGTATTATGCCATGGCCAAAGAAGGTTTGTTTTTTGCAAAAATCGGGAATCTGAATAAAAGTAAGGTTCCGCAGAACGCATTACTTATTCAGGGAATTTGGGCAGCTTTACTCGTGATGTCGGGTTCATTCGATCAGTTGACCGACATGAGTATTTTTGCCATTTTCATTTTTTATGGAGCCAATGGTTTGGGGGTCTTTATTTTACGCAGGACCATGCCCGATGCGAAAAGACCATATAAAGCATGGGGTTACCCAATCATTCCGGCTATTTATGTAATTTTCTGTGCGCTTTTTCTTGTCAATACGGTGTACACACGTCCGCGTGAGGCTGTTATAGGTATGATTCTGATGCTGACCGGAATCCCGGTTTATTTCTGGTTGCAGAAAAAATATGTACAGACAGATGAACAGAATCAGGATTTTGGTAAGCGCGAAAAAAGCTAAAGCAATAATCCTGCGGCTATTTCAATAGATTTTTCCAGGGCAGTTCGGTCAATTGTAAGCGGTATTTGCTTCGTATCGCAATACATGATGAAATCCTGTGTACTCAGGTTACCAACCATTTCATCAGCAGCAAACGGACAGCCACCCAAACCGTTCAGCACAGTTTCAAAGCTTCTGACACCGGCTGAATATGCTGCATCCAATTTTGCATAGCTTTCAGAGGGCTTCGTGTGAAGATGCAAACCAAATTCTACATCCGGATACAATGGAATGAGGGTGTTATACACCGAAAATATCCTGTCGGGACTTGCTTCTCCCAGAATATCTGAAAGTGGCATAATCCGAATGCCAAGTTGGTACAAATCGGATACAGCGTCTTTTAATAAATCAAGGTTCCATGCGTCACCATAAGGATTTCCGAATCCCATCGAAAGATAAACGATAAAATCGAGGCGCGTTGCATACGCAGCAGTGGATATATTCCGAACAATTTCGAGGGCATGCGATGTGTTCAGTTTCAAATTCCGGTATAAAAATGTGGGTGAAACAGAATAAGGGAAACTGATACGGTTTATTTGCGGAATTCCGGCCGCTTTTTCGGCACCCTTTTCATTCACTACCAACACCATCATCTTTGACTTTGATTCAGTAAAATCAAGATTATGAATCACTTGTTCGGTATCTGCCATTTGGGGAACCGCCTTCGGTGATACAAAACTACCAATGTCAACACAGTCAAATCCTACTTTTAACAACGATTGAGTATATGCCATCTTTTTTTCTGTTGGGACAAATCCGGGAATTCCCTGGAGCGCATCGCGGACTGTTTCGGTGAGATGGATGGTTGGCATGGTTGATGAGTTGATGGGTTTATAGGTTGATAAGTTGATAGGTTTATGGGTTTAGTAGTTAATGTACATTCCATCCCGAGTCAGGCATCTTCCCTCGTTGTGCCGCCGAGGCAGGTGTCTTCGGTCTTCCGGCTTCTGACTTCCAACTTCTAGCCTCTTCCCGACAATTCTTTCGGAATCCTACCCTGATGAATGGTTTCTGAGCGCAGTTTTCGGCCAACAATCCGTTCGACCATTTTGCCGGTTTTTAACACCCGGTCGATATCGAGGTTGGTTTCAATTCCCATTTCGTCCATCATCACTACCATGTCTTCTGTTGAAACCAGTCCAACCGCCATTGCTTCCTTATAATAATATTCGCCTGTTCCTGAGATTGGGACACCATCCATAAAGTTGGCCGGTTGTCCGCCAATGCCTCCCATGGTCGATTCGTAATTGGTCATGCCAGCCTGCAACGCTGCCAGCACATTAGCCAGGCCCCAACCTCGTGTTGTGTGAAAGTGCACAATATGTTTTTCAGGGCGATCAACAGCATCGAGCAGCATCGAATAATAACGGTAAACACGGTCAGGCGAGGCAGAACCGTCATGATCGGCATGTTCCACATCGTTGGCGCCAATGCTCAGCCAGCGTTTGGTGAAATCAACTGCTTTCTCAAGTTTCGTGGGACCTTCGATCGGGCAACCCCAGATGGTACTCACTGTTCCATTCACCTTGAGACCGGCGGCCTGTGCCAATGGAATATACTTTTCGGCCATTTTGAAATATTCTTCAATCGTGAGGCCTGAGTTTTTAAACTGATGCGACTCACTTGTGCTTACCATTAACAGAATCCTGTCGGGACCAATACCCGCTTTTCGGGCTTCAATCGCCCTTTCGATGGCTTTTTCACGAATGGTAATTGCAGTTAAACTGGCTGACGGAAGCAAATGTGCCACCCTTTTGCTTTTGCGTAATTGAGTGAATAAGGTTTCAGCGTCCTTGAACTGTGGCATTCCGGTTGGATTACCATAATTTGAAACTTCAATATGTTTGAAACCACAGAGCAGCAATTCTTCGGCCAACCAAAGTTTTGCCTCAGTAGGGATAAATTTTTCTTCGTGCTGAAAACCGTCGCGAACAGTAATGTCGCCAATAACTACTTTTTTGGGGTAATTCATAGGTGAATAAGTTATAATCTGATTTGTAATAGACTAACGGCTGCTAAATTAATACAAGTTAGTTGCAAAGTTTGTAAAGTTTGTAAAGTTTATCTTATCTCACATAGAATTAACCGAAACCGGAAAGGGTTGGCAGGTATAAAAACACCTGAAATCTATTGTTTTTTAGGGAAGAAATAGCCACGCAATCGGACGGTTGTTCAATTTGTTCAAGTCAGATAATTTCGGGTATGAAAAAAGCCTTTATCAATACGGGCAAAACTTGTTTCGATATGGGCAACATTGTTTTATACACGGTTCAGACTTGCCTCCGGCAGGGACAGGACTTTCATTTTATTCGTTTTCCAAACGGTATTTCATCTTGTTAAATCATTTTTCACAAAGAAGTTTCCTTCCTTTGTTGCTTAACCTATTTATATTTATATAACTTTACACTCCGAGGTGCTTGCAGCAGACGTTCATTTGTTCGGTTGTGAGGTTTTCGGTATTCGGAAAACATTAAAATCCAATGAATTGTACACATTAAAAACAAAAATCGACACCCAGTCCGCCGAGTTTAAGCAAAACAGTGCTGCATTTGCAACGCTTCTCGATGAGTTTAAATCGATTCAGCGGAATGTGACACGTGGTGGCAGCGAAGATGCCCTGAAAAAGCACAAAGAACGTAACAAACTTACCGCACGCGAACGCATCGACCTGCTGGTCGATCCCAATACACCATTCCTGGAACTTTCACCCCTGGCGGCTTACAATCTGTATAACAACGGATTTCCTTCTGCCGGCATCGTTACAGGAATCGGTGTTATCCATGGCCGCGAAACGGTCATTATTGCCAATGATGCCACCGTAAAAGGCGGCACTTATATGCAATACACCATTAAAAAGCATTTGCGGGCACAGGAAATTGCCATGGAAAACCAGTTGCCCTGCGTCTATCTTGTCGATTCGGGTGGCGCATTCCTGCCCGAACAAGACACCGTTTTTCCCGACCGCGAACATTTCGGAAGGTTTTTTTATAACCAGGCGCGTATGTCGGCAGCCGGATTGCCACAGATCGCCATTGTGATGGGATCATGCACAGCCGGTGGTGCTTATGTTCCGGCCATGAGCGATGAAACCATCATCGTGCGTAATCAGGGAACAATATTTTTGGGTGGCCCGCCACTCGTGAAAGCCGCTACCGGCGAAGAAGTTACGGCTGAAGAATTGGGTGGTGCCGAAGTACACACCTCCATCTCCGGTGTGGCTGATCATTTGGCCGAAAACGACAGTCATGCCCTTCAGATCTGTCGCAATATTTTTGAAACCCTAAAACCTGCACACCGACAGATTCTTGATGTCAGGGAAGCCAGGGAACCATTGTTCGATCCAAAAGAATTATACGGATTGGCTCCGCTTGATCTGCGCAAGCAACTCGATCCCCGTGAAATCATCATGCGCATGGTCGACGGAAGTGAATTTCAGGAGTTTAAAGCAAAATATGCCACCACGGTTGTTACGGGATTTGCCTATATCATGGGATTTCCGGTTGGGATCATTGCCAATTTTGGCGTGCTTTTTTCCGAATCGGCACTCAAAGTAACGCACTTTATCGAACTGTGCTGTACGCGTAAAATACCGCTGCTTTTTTTACAGAATATCACCGGTTTCATGGTCGGAAAAGACTTTGAACGTGGCGGAATTGCCAAAGACGGTGCCAAAATGGTTCATGCTGTTTCGAACGCGAATGTCCCAAAATTTACGGTAATTATTGGCGGATCGTTCGGGGCCGGAAACTATGGTATGGCTGGCCGGGCCTTTGGTCCACGATTGTTGTTTATGTGGCCCAATGCCAAAATATCGGTAATGGGTGGCGAACAGGCTGCCAATGTGCTGGTTACTGTAAAACAGGATCAATACCGCGAAAAAGGACAGGAGATGCCGGAACAGGAAATCAATGATTTACGGAATTCAATACTGGCAAAATACGAACGCGAAGGATCAGCTTACTACAGTACGGCACGCCTTTGGGACGATGGAATCATCGATCCGGTTGATACACGAAAAATCATTGCCATGGGCATTGCATCTGCACGAAACAACCCGTTCCCGGAACAGCAGTTTGGGGTTTTCAGGATGTGAAAGGAGTGAATAGTGATTAGTGATTAGTGAATAGTGAATAGTTTAAAATGCAAATTGTATTGAAAGAACTTCGGGAGTCTCTTTTTTGGATAAAACTCATCATCAGAGCGTAATTGGTCAACCCGAAAGATGAGTTTTTGGATGTTCTTCATCAGGAATCAAAAAAATTGGCAAATATTATTACAAAACAGATAGTTACAGCAGCATAAAAAAATTGTAAAAACATCATCTTAAGTAAAAATCACATTTGCATTTTGCAATTTGCACTTTGAATTTTTAATTAAAAAAATTTAACACTCAGACATTGGAGAATATAATCATTGAACAATCCCTTTCAGTAGCAACTCTCTGGCTCAACCGGCCTGAAAAGCATAATGCAATGAATGCATTGATGATACAGGAACTGACAGACGCTTTTAAAGATTTATCGATCGACAACACTACCCGTGTGATCGTGTTACGGGGTCGTGGAAAGTCGTTTTGTGCCGGCGCCGATCTGAACTATATGAAAGAGATCGCCACTTTTGGAGAGGAAGAAAATAAAAAAGACGCTATCCGGCTGGCAACGTTGTTTGCCACCATCAACAACAGTCCGAAGCCGGTTATTGCCTTGCTTCACGGTGCCGTTTACGGTGGTGCCAATGGCCTGGCGGCGGCCTGTGATATTGTGTTGGCCGACGAAGACACTGTGTTTGCTTTCAGCGAGGTGAAAATAGGTATTTCACCGGCTACCATTTCTCCCTATGTAATGGCCAGATGCGGTGAAGCCGCAGCGCGTGAGCTGATGCTCACCGGTCGCAGGTTTACTGCACTTGAGGCAGAAAAACATGCCCTGGTGAATAAAATTGTCACCGCCGCAAAATGCGAAGAGGAGCTTAATTTCTATTGCAATCAATTACTTTCTGCCGCTCCGGATGCTGTTTCACAAACAAAGAAACTCATCAAAAAGATACAAACTGAAAATCTGACACAGGCTGAAATGATGGATTATACCTCGGATATAATAGCCCGTCAGCGGGCATCAGGCGAGGGTCAGGAAGGGATTACCGCATTTTTTGAAAAACGAAAACCAAACTGGTTTCAGGAATTATGAAACAAACGATTATACATAAGGTGCTGATTGCCAATCGTGGTGAGATCGCCGTACGCATCCTAAAAACACTTAAGAAACTTGGAATTGGTTCTGTTGCTGTTTACCACGCGCTCGATGCAGATGCACAACACGTGCGGCTGGCCGATGAAGCCCTTTCACTGGGAGGCGGCGAATTGCGTGATACTTATTTAAACATTGACAAGATCATTCGGCTTGCCAACAAAGCCGGAGCCGATGCCATCCATCCCGGTTACGGATTTTTGTCAGAAAACCCCTTGTTTGCCGAAGCCTGTGAAGCAAACGGAATTGTATTTATCGGACCGGAAGCGGCTACCATGCGGCTGATGGGAAACAAGATTTCGGCACGAAATCATGCTGTCAGGTGCGGATTGCCTGTAACCCAGGGAATTTCGGGTACGAAAGAGGAGATATTAGCTAAAGCTGATTCCATTGATTTTCCTTTGCTTGTGAAAGCAGCTGCCGGAGGTGGTGGCAAGGGAATGAAAATCGTTTACAGGTCGCAAGAACTGGCCGAAATACTGGAAACAGCCTCGCGTGAGGCCTTGAATTATTTTGGAGATGCCACCGTTTATGTCGAGAAATTCATCGAAGAGCCCAGGCACATCGAGATTCAGGTGTTGGGCGATAATTATGGAAATGTGGTTCATTTGTTCGAACGGGAATGTTCGATCCAGCGTCGTTACCAGAAAATAATTGAAGAATCGCCTTCACCAACGCTCACACAGGAAGTGCGCGAAAAAATGGGTGAGGCAGCTGTGAATATCTGTCGTGATATCGGTTACAGAAGCGCCGGAACGATTGAGTTTCTGGTGGATAAAAACCTGCATTTCTATTTTTTGGAAATGAACACCCGCATTCAGGTGGAGCATCCGGTAACAGAAATGGTGACCGGAATCGATCTGGTAGAAGAACAACTGATGATTGCACAGGGTAATCCACTCAGGATGCAGCAATCCGACATCAAGCAGCATGGCCACGCCATCGAATGCCGTATCTATGCCGAAGATCCCTTGCACAATTTCATGCCTTCACCCGGCAATATCACCAATTATCACTGGCCTGTTCAGGAAAATATCCGGATCGACCAAAGTATTGACTGTCCGACCGAAATATTCAGTTTGTTCGATCCCATGATCAGCAAGCTTATTGCCTGGGGAAATGACAGGAACACGGCCATGTTTTCGCTGGAGACTGCCTTGCAACAGTATATCATTCAGGGCATTAAAACAAACATCCCTTATCTGCGGCAACTACTGAAACATCCGTCCTTTGCCCTAAACCAGATCAGCACAAAGTTCTGCGACGAACACACTGCCAAGCTTGTTGAAGCCTTGCAACAACCCAAATCAAATGCATTGTATCATCAGGCAACTGTTTCGTTTTTAATCTATCAATCGCACAAAAGCAGGCTTCAACCCATGAAAACCGTATGGAATGAAATCGGGTACTGGCGGCAACATATGGCTTTTGATGTGCAGGTTGACGAGAGAATTTTATCGGTGGAGATGATCGAAAATAAACCGGATGCGTTGTTGGTTGCGATTGATGGTGAAAAGATTTCGGCGCGTTTGCACGCATTCGAGCATCATAGCATTGTCATCGAGACGGAAAGTACGGTTTACAAGGCATTCCTCTCGGATAATGAGGAGGGACTGACGCTTGTCAGCCTTGCCGGTGAGAGTTTTACGATCAACCGGAAAGACCAGTTGAATGATTCGATCGACTATTCATTGACTGATTCGGCTGAAGATGCCGGAAATTTATTTTCTCCTATGCCAGGGAAAATTATCAAAGTAAATGTTACAGAAGGTGAGGTTGTGAAACGGGGTACCATTTTATTGGTTGTTGAAGCCATGAAAATGGAAAATAATATTGTAGCATCTCAGCCGGCCATTGTTGAAAAAGTGAATGTGAAAGTGGGTGAAATGGTGAATGTGAAGACGCAGTTGATTCATTTGAAGGAAGTGGGAAGTGGGGAGAATTTGAAAATTTGAAGATGTGAGAATTTGAAAATTTGAGAAATAGCCTGCCTCGGCTTCAAGACGGGGTAGTTAAAACAACAAAACGCAGATCTAAAAATACAGGGAGAATGTACAGCTTTTAATAATGAATTGAAAAAGGATAATCTTTAATAAACTGAAATAATGAATGTAAGCGCTGATAGAATGAAAAAGTCCTGACAAACTAATCCTTTGGTTTTCCATCTTTGGTTTGCTAACAACTGCTTAATACATTGAAAAAAAACTTCTATTCAACTACATAACAATAAATACCATGAATTTTGATTTATCTGAAGAGCACCAACTGATTCGCGGGACGGTGCGCGAGTTCGCCGAACGCGAAATAAAACCTGTTGCACAGGAACTGGATGAAAAAGCTGAGTTTTCGTATCCGCTTACAAAACGCATGGGCGAACTTGGATTGTTTGGCATGTATCTCCCTGAAAAATATGGCGGACAAGGTACCGACATACTTTCATACATCATTGCAGTGGAAGAAATTGCACGTATCGATGGGTCGCAGGCTGCCACACTGGCGGCACATAACTCATTAGGGATAGGGCCATTGTATTATTTCGGCACAGAAGAACAACGCATGAAATACCTTCCCAAACTCTGCACCGGCGAAGCTTTGTGGAGTTTCGGACTTACCGAACCGGGAGCCGGATCCGATTCACGTGGCTCAAAAACAACGGTTGAATTAATTGACAGGGAATGGGTGATCAACGGTTCCAAAATTTTCATCACCAATGGTGCCTCCGATATCAGTATCGGCAGTACGGTGCAGGCTGTTTCGACCATGCCCGATGGAAGCAAGACGTTTACTACGGTGATCGTAGACAGCGAAACACCTGGTTTCAAGCGGGTTTCGATGCACAATAAAATGATGTGGCGCGCCTCCGACACCGCTGAATTATTCTTCGATGATTGCCGGGTGCCGGAAGGAAATCTATTGGGAACGGTAGGCCAGGGTTCGAAAATCATGCTCACTACCCTCGATGCCGGCCGACTTTCCATTGCAGCTATGGGTTTGGGTGCCGCTCAAGGTGCTTACGAACTGGCATTGAATTATGCCAAAGAGAGAAAACAGTTCGGACAACCCATCTCGAAATTTCAGATCAATGCATTCAAACTGGCTGATATGGCCATGAAGATTGAGTTGGCGCGTAATCTGCTTTACAAGGCCTGCTGGCTGAAAGACGAAGGCAGGGCGTATGGACTGGAAGCTGCTATGTCGAAACTGTATTGCTCGGAAATTGCCAAAGAAGTAGCTGATGAAGCCGTCCAGATTCACGGTGGCTATGGATTAATGAAAGACTATGCCGTTGAACGTTTTTACCGCGATCAGCGCCTGTTGCAGATTGGCGAAGGAACATCGGAGATACAGCGGCTGGTTATTTCGAGGTATATTGGGTGTTAAAATAAGTGAACTAAAGTTCGGAGTGAGCTAAAGTGAACTACAACGATATGCTAAATTTAAGAACAAAAAAACGCAGGACAATTGCCCTGCGCTTTTTATGTTTCATTCAGCAAAAAAATGAATATAAGTTGTTTTCACTCTTCCCGTCTTGCAGCCGGGCAATCCTCTTCTAACTTCCCACTTCTAACTTCCAACTTCCAACTTCTAGCTTTCCAATTCATCTTTATCTTTCCAAACTTTATACACTTTTTTACTGCCGTAAGCAGCCCCAAGTGCCAGCAATATTCCGAGGCCGGAACCGATGGGCGCGCCACCGCCACCTTGATTCTGGTCACCACTTTGACCTATTCCTCCAGACGGTGGTGGTGGTGGTGCGGCACCTTGTGCCATGATAGCAATACTTGTAACGCTAAAACTCAAAATCAGTACCAGTTTGATTATATTCTTTTTCATATTCGTGCTCCTTATCTTTTATTGTACGATTACTTTTACTGATTTCACAATGGTAGTATTTTGAAGTCGAACTAAATATACACCAGCTGGTAAGTTGATCGATTGGCTGTAAAGTCCGGATGTCTCGATCTGTTTGCTTTGTAAACAGCGTCCTTGAAGATCAAATATTTCCAAAAGAAAACTTCCTGATATCTTATTAATATAAATCTGATTTGCATTTATATAGGCTTCAATCTGGTTTGCATCTGTAATATGTTCATTTACTCCAACCGGTCCGAAATGAAGTACAAAACGGTTGGGATTATCATCCGTTGATGCGGTAAATTGATAGGTTTGATCAACGGAAAGGTCTTGTGTCATACCTGTTGTAATGTCTTCCAACATAATATCAGGCTTTGTTGCAAAAGTTTCAATACCAGCTAAATTAAGCGAATATTCCCCATTTGCAGGTATGTATATGCCTAACGGAATATTGAATGATCCTGTATTATAAGGCATTGAATTGAAGGCAACTTGCTTTTCATTTTCAATAATAGAATAAAGCTGAGGAATGCTTGCGTCCATACTGTACATCTTTTCAGCATCGAAAAAGTCTTTCCCATTGGTTCCCTGACTTTCAAACTGAATAAAGGATTCGTCATAATTGATACCGTTGGCCAGGGTTAATTTCAATTGATCGACTACTAAAGATTGCGGACCTTTCATCCAGTTATTATCATGTGTTCTGGCAGCATTGGGTAGTGAGAGAGAAGTTCCTGATGCCTTGACAAAAAAGCCTTGTCCAACGGAAATTTTTCCATTGGCACCTGCAGATTTATGAGTACCATCCAAATAATACTCATATCCTGCACCACCTGATTTATTCTCATTGTAAACACTATAATAACCATCCACTAGGTTGTCTTTTGTAACACCATCCCAATTAATGGCGGATGCAAATGGATTACCTATAAAATTCCAATCAGTTCCTGAGTTGCCAAGAGTGACAGATTGATTACCGGTAGTAAGTATACCAGCAAAGACTTTGGTGGTGCTTCCACCATAACTTGCTGTATATCCAACAAGATATCCGGTTCCAACGGCGAATTGTGGTGTTGCGCTAAAATCAACTGTATTAAGCGACCAATCTGCGTTTTTTAAGTTGAGCCAGTTTAAACTTCCGGCTGATTCACTCCATTTATAACAATCATAGGTGGCTCCGGTTGATTCATTAAAATTTGCTGCCAAAGGAGCAAAAACACCATCGCAAATATTCTGTCCCGATACGGGTGATGAAATGAAATGACGCTTTGAATCACTGGCAATTACCTTTTTGATGGTAGCAGAACCTGAAACACTTCCATTGGTGATCAGCGAACCGCCATCTTCTATTACCAAACCTGCGGCACCATTACTATTGGTGAGGGTGCCGGTGACAGTGAGGGATTTGCCTGATTGAATATTTACTACACCAGAACCATTAATAGTTAGACTATTAATAGTTACATCGGTTCCACTTATTAACAAGGTTGCCCCATTATTTACAGTAATTGAAGTACTTGAAGCATTCACCTGTAGCTCAAGGGTACCAGCATCTAAAACGGTCGCACCGCTATATGTTTTGGCAACAGAAGCATAAATTACTTTACTGTTTTCTTTAATGGTTAGCCCACCAGCGCCAGAAAATGTTGAACCTATTGTTAACTCTTTGCTATTAGGCCCATAAACATCAATAAAATTCCCATTATTGTTTATTGCACCTCCAATGGTTAAATTACCACTAACAGGATTCAGTTCCATAGGGTTATAACCAGCTTTTATTGGGAAATTAATAGTTTGAGTATTACTTGAGTTATTCTCAATTTTTGGTTTAATTGAACTATAATCATAAAATGTATTTTCAGTTATCCCGTTAACTGTTCTTGCAGAACCTCCAGATCCAAACAGAATTCGATGACGATTTGTTGATGGAAGATCATTTGTCATTGTTGTTCCAACACTACCATCTAGAAATAGTATTTCTCCACCACCAGGCAAAGCAGCCCCGGAACCATTCCACCAATAATTACTAACATTCCATTGACCGCTAATAGGACTCTGATCATTTCTCCAACTATATGTCGTTTGCCCAACAATAAAGTTGGAGGAAAACAAAACCGCACCAACGAGTAATAGTAATTGTTTTTTCATACCTCAAATTTTTAATTGTTTTCTTTGATTCATTTTCGCAGCTAATATATAAAAAACTCCATTTAATCGACAAAAATATATGAAAATATCTGTCTCAATTAACCGATTATCAATCGTATAACCCTTATCCCATCACGGTGCTTCAACTGCAAAAAATAAATGCCGTTTGTCAGGTTGGAAAGGTCGATTTTTTCAATGTTGCTGTATAATAATTTGTGTTGTAGTAACTGCCCTTCTACACTATAAATACTTAATAAACAATCTGTTGCATTTTCTATAGTGGTCATTCCGGTACCGGGATTTGGATACACTTTCACCTGAGCCAAGGCCGCATTTTCGGGGGTGGCACTCATATCAATTTCAAGTACTATGGTGAGTTGCAGATCGCTCGTGAGCGTTTCGGTGACTGTTTGTGGCAAAAATCCGAATTTTTCAACTTTTACTGCAAACGGTTGCGGTACAGCCAGAAAGTTGGTATTTCCACCATCATCCGTCAGGCGTTCGGCCATATTGTTAAGTGTCACTTTTGCCTGTGCAATGGCATTGCCACCTACCTTTTCGATCACTTTCACTGACAATTGGTGAAAGGGTGCTGCCATGGGAACCGAAGTGAAAACATGGTAGTCGCCTGGTCCAAAATAAATACTATGTCCGGCTGCATCCGTAACATTCACCGATTCGCCAGTGAAATAGTCGTACCATACTCCGGTTTTGGTGAAGCCGGGTGCCATATCAAAGCCTGAAGCGCCAATATTGGCAGCAATCACTACATCCATACTATTGTGGGTGAGCCACATACGTTTTCCGTTTTGGGTAAGGCTGTGGGTGAAACTACCCATACGGAAGGCATCAGTTTTGCGAAGTGCTGCCATTCCGGACACGACACAATTGAGTCGTTCGCGGGCTTCGTTGTTCAGGTAATCCCAGCGTGGTGGTTTGTTTGCCAGCCGGTCGCCGCCAAACATAATACTATAATCGTAGCCCATTTCCTGAAACTCCCACATCATTTTCGGACCGGGAATCCCCATGAAAAGTGCCACCGCCTGTTCCTGATGACGGATAGCAGTGAGGGAGTCTTTGATATTATATCCTTCGCTGCTGTTACCATACGACAATGCCTCAAACATCACGCGCTCTTCGTCGTGGTTTTCCATATAGTCGATCAGGTTGGGATAATTCCAGCCACGACTGCCATGATAAGCCCACGACAGGTCTGAATTATCCTGCCATCCCATACTCACCTGTTTGTAATGATCGTGCATGGCACTCCAAAGCAACATGCCCGTATTTGCCAGTACGGTCTCCTCGTCGTTGTTGGCAAGGTGCTCAAGAATAACATAGGTATTCGGATTAACAGATTTTATATGGTTATAATAATCAGTCAGGATATTGACCCGGCTCTGGTCGTAAGCACTCCAGGCGCCCACATCTTCGCCTGTATTGTTTTGGGTAAGGCCTTTGGAGAGGTCGAGACGGAAACCATCCACCTTGAATTCTGTTATCCAATAAGAAAATACATCTTTGATAAACTGGCGGGTTGATGCACTTTCGTGATTAAAGTCGTACCCGATACTATACGGATGCGTCGCCTGCGGATTGAACCATGGATTACTGCCCGAAGGCTGGCCGCTGCTTCCGGCATTCGGATCAAAATACATCTGCACCATCGGATTAAGTCCGTAGGCGTGGTTGGTCACGATATCGAGGATAACAGCGATATCGCGTTTGTGACATTCATCGATGAACTGTTTATAGGCTTCGGGCGTGCCATAATATTTGTCGGTTGCAAAGAAAAAGTTCGGTGCATAACCCCAACTTTCGTTGCCGTCAAATTCAATCACAGGCATCAGTTCGATGGCATTCACCCCGAGGTCTTCAAGATAATCGAGTTTTGTTTGAACCTCGTTCAGGCTGCGTGTTTCGACGAAATCGCGTACCAGGAGTTCATAAATAAACAAGTCGGATTGGGTAGCATTTACGGCTGCAGGCGTGAAGCTTGGCACCTGCCAGCTATAGGTTGGCTGGTCGGTTTGAAAAACACTGACCACGCCGATGGTTTTGTCGAATGGATACGGTTTAAGCGCAGGAAATGTAGTGGCTGGAATCCAGCGGTCGTTCCATGGATCCAGGATTTTTTCGCAGTAGGCGTCGGCAATTTTCAGGTTACCATCAATATAATACTGGTAAGCGTATTCCATACCCGCCTCCAGGCCATTGAGAGTTACCCAGTAATGTTTTCCGTCGGGTGTTCGTTTCATATAATTGGCGTCATTTGGCAGCCATTCGCTGTACTCGCCAATGGCAAAGGCAAAGTTTTTTTGTCCGGCAGGATCGTGCAACACAAGTGTTACAGTGTTATTATTGATATAGTTGATTCCATTTTTAAGTCCGGCAGGCAACGCCTCCACCACCACGGGGCCACGAAGATAAATCTGAACCGAATCGCTCACCTGCGCTGTATTAGCTGTTGCGATCGCCTTAATCCAATGTGAACCTGACGGGAGCGACTGCAATAATAAGGGATAGGAAAGGGAAGAACCTGTTTCCTGAGTTAAGAAGGTATTATCAATATACAAGGCTATCTGGTTGTTCTGCAAGGCTTCGACGCAAACCGGCAACACCGTATTCGGACTAACCAGGGGTTCGCGGCGCGAAGGATTCAGAATTTTAACATTCAGTGCAAGCGAATACACTTCTACAAAAACATCGGAGCCATCGGCATTCTTTTGTTCGAGGTAGTAGCCGCCATCCTGCTCAACATCACTTCGGAAAACGAAGGCCATTTTCTGTATTTGTTCGGCAGCAGGAACGCCGTAATATGACCTTATATCACTGATGGTGAGGCTATACAGATTGTCTTCAAGTCGGGTAAATTTGGTTTCCGGTGTATTTTCTCCCCAATCTGTTTTCACATATTTCCAGTCGGAGGAGTTCACACTCAGGTTGGTAATCACACCGGTATGGGCATATACATCACCTGTGTAATCGAATAAACCGCCATTTCCATAGGCTGCATTAAAATAAATAGTGAGCGGTTGCCCTTCGAGCGGGAAAGCGGGCTCGGTGGTGATCATACTTGCATGTCCGCCACAATCGAAGGTCTGGTCAACGATATAACTGAAGTTATTTCCGTTGTTGTTGTTCATTTTCAGCGTGATGAGATCATAATCAGCCGTTGGATTGGTGATAACACTGCTGAAAAGGTAATAGCTTACCGATGTTTGGCTGGCCTGAGCAGGAATCACAGCTGTAACCGTAGTTGAGCTGATTGTCATGTTGATGATTGACGAGGAGGTCCAGCCGTTGGTGGAATAAACAAGGAAAAAATGTTCGGTCGGATTTGGTGAAGCGGATAGTTGGCCCGTTATCGTCACAGGATCGAGATTGGTTACCAACACAGGTTGTTGGGTTACCTCGGCTATTTCGACCGGTGCTGAAGCTGTTTCCATGAAAACTGCGGTTGTATTCGCATAACCATTATCTTTCCAAACCACAGTGTACCAACGGTTTTGTGTCATGAGAATACTGTTGTTCGGGTCGGATGGCGTTCCGTAGGTAAAATCACTCACCTGGTTGATACCAACATTTTCATTGGCTGCCCATTGGTTTCCCCAGGGATTGCTGAAAGATGTGCTCACAAACTTGAACTGCTGCGTTCCGGTGGTACCTGTGTATTGAAATGAGCTGACCCAACGGGCTGTTCCGGTCGAAATCTTTTGCAGCTCAAAATCACCTCCCATATCGGGGGTATTGGCCCAGGCGTTCCAATCACCGGGCATACGCAGGCCATCGGGTTCATAAATTTGCGCCTTTCCTGTGTTCGAAACACCCATCACCAGCAGCACGACAAGGGTGAATAATCCTAATAATTTTATAAGTTGTTGTTTAACTGTCATTTTCATGGTAGCAGGTATCATTTTTGTGAAAAAGAAAGGAAGCAAATTAATAATTATTTAGGTGAAAGTTGAGCATACCCAACCTTCACCTTTGATGAAATATTGTTTTAACAAAAACCTTACTGTTTGATTAACAGATGATTTCTGATTTGATTCGAAGAAGTTACTCTGATCATATACACGCCAGATGGCAGGTTTTCTGTTTGAATCTGCTGCTTATTGCCTGTAAATGATTGTGATACTACAATTCGTCCGGAAACATCAAACAACTGAACAGTTACATCTTCTGTTGATTCCACTGTAATTGAATTGTTGAATGGGTTCGGGTATAGGGTTACATCCATCTTTTGTTCGTCCAATCCTACATAATAGGTAACGGTATAGGTGGTATCGCCTGAAATATTTCCTTCAGGGTCAACAGTTAGCTCAAGATTTGGGCCTTGAACCAGCCAGATACCATCGGCAGAACCATCGTCCTCAATCACACCCCATTCATAAATTCCGGGAAGCAGATCGAGTGTTACTGTCCATACATTGCCAAATTGAACCATATCAACAAGTTCCCAGTTCGTCATTTCTCCCTTGAACTTGATATTTGTATAAATTCCTGTGGCATCGGTAACTGTGAATAAAACAGGGTAATATATCAATTCTGTGGCGACCATAAGAACGCCTGAAACATTGGTTATTCCGTCCCAAAAACCGCCACCACCATCAGAATAACCACCATACACAAACTCCTGACCGAGGTATAAGAAACGACTGGCATAATAATAGGTTCCTTCGCTTGTAATTTCGTTACTCAGGTTGGTGATGAACTCATCGTTGTTTCCCGACGGGCCATTGAAGTCAGCGATTATCCAGTTTGTCCATAAAGCAGGATCGGTATCAGAGGTGCTGTATCCAATCCATGACTGTAAACCGGGAGCAGGATCAGCCTGACCCGTGATGCCTTCGATCCAAGCCTGGGCAAAGACATCGAATTGCTGACCGGGAACAATGGTACCGCTTTCTGGCCATTGAATATTTGCAAATGCGATAAATGGATCAGGTGGTGTAGTGCTTACAGTCAGCACTCCGCTTATATTGCTGGTGCCGTCCCAGAAACCTCCGCCGCCTTCCGAAAAACCGCCATACACAAAGTCTTGTTCAGCCAACTGGAACCGGCTTGCATAATAATATACTCCTTCGGCAACAATGGCAGCACCCAGGTCAGCTGCATATTCATCATTGTTACCCTGATCATTACCAAAGGATGCAACGATCCAGTTTGTCCAGGTGGAAGGGTCTGAATTATCGGTACTATATCCAATCCATGACTGAATTCCTTCGCCCTGACCGACTGCGTCGGTAATCCCTTCGGCATAGACTTGTGCATAAACACTAAATTCCTGTCCGGGTTCAATTGAACCGCTGCCAGGCCATTGGATGTTGGCAAAACCGATAAACGGATCGGGGGGTGTGGTGCTAACAGCCAGCACTCCACTTACATTATCAATACCATCCCAGAATCCGCCACCGAAATCTGAATAGCCACCATACACAAAATCCTGTGCTTCAAACTGGAAGCGGGTTGCATAGTAATAGATTCCTTCGTCAGCCAGTAATATGCCGATATTGGCTAAATATTCATCGTTGTTTCCTGCATCAGCATTAAAAGTGGCTGGTACCCAGTTTGTCCATACCGAAGGATCTGTATCTTCGGTGCTGTATCCAATCCATGCTTGTATTCCGGCTCCCTGGCCAACTGCTTCGGTGATGCCCTGAACGAAAACCTGACCAAAAACATCGTAATCCTCACCGGGTGCAATAAGTCCACTGCCCGGCCATTGCAGGTTAGCCCAGTTTATTCCCGGCTCCTGAATAAAAGTAACGGTGAGTACACCTGATACATTGGTGGTTCCGTCCCAGAAACCGCCATTATCGATAGAATAGCCACCATAAACAAATGACTGGTCATCGAGTTGAAAACGACTGGCATAGTAATAGGTTCCTTCGGTAACAATAGAAGCGCCGATATTAGCAAGGAATTCATCGTTGTTTCCGACATCATTATTGAAAGTAGCCGGCTCCCAATCGGTCCATCCTGCCGGATCTGTATTTTCGTCACTATAGCCAATCCAGCATTGGATGCCTTCGCCCTGCCCCACTGCCTCAGTGATTCCAATAGCATACACCTGAGCGTACACGTCAAAATCCTGACCCGGTTCAATTTGTCCGTCAGCCGGCCATTGCAGGTTAACCCAATTGATTTCCGGATCGGGGATACCGGCAACAGTAAGCACACCGGAAATATTGGTGGTTCCATCCCAGAATCCACCACTTACATCAGAATAGCCACCATACACAAAACTCTGGTCATCAAGCTGAAAGCGACTGGCATAGTAATAGATTCCTTCGGTTACAATAGAGGCTCCGATATTTGCAAGGAATTCATCATTGTTTCCGACATCGTTACTGAAAGAAGCCGGCACCCATTCGGTCCAGCCCGATGGGTTTGAATTATCCGTGCTATAACCGATCCATGCCTGAATGCCAGCTCCCTGTCCAACTACATCAGTAATACCTTCGGCATACACCTGTGCGTACACGTCAAAATCCTGACCCGGTTCAATCTGCCCATCGGCCGGCCATTGTAAATTCGCCCAGCTGATGAAATCGGGTTGACTGCCACCTACAGTGTACGCATAGTTAGCACCCAGATTGTTGTTGATTCGGATAGTCAGTAAGTCAATATCGGCTGAGAGATCAGTCACTGTAGAACTTAAGGCATAGTATTGTACGGTGGTTCCTTCAATCTGGCCGGGAATGGAAGCAATTCCTGTACTACCCGTCATATTGACTGGTATCACTACAGATGAGTTCCAATCAGTAGTTGTATAACGGACATAAAAAACCTCTTCGGGCGAAGGTGTTTGATCGGTGGTAAGGGTGATGTCGACAACTTCGCCGGCAGCTACTTCGGCCGGAACCGAAACGGTAAGGATTTCAACGGGTTCATTTGTTGTTTCCATAAAGATGGCATGGGTGTTTGCATAACCAGCGTCTTCCCATACCACCGTGTACCATTTGTCATCCGACAACGCGATATTGTTGTCGATAGCTGATTGATAAGTGTACTCCTGCAAGCTGTTCATGGTAACATTTACACCCGCCCATTTGTTCGCAAAGGCATTTGCCTCCGGACCACTGGTGAAAAGCCAGTCGAAATTGCCATCTACAAGGTCACCGCCTGAAGCTGCAACATGAAAAATGGTTTGCCATCGGGTTGTTCCGATGGTAATTTTGGTCACCCGCCCGCCGGCAACCTGGGTGGCGCTGGCAAGGGCAAGATTATTTACCGGAGGATTTGTCCAAGTGTTCCACTCTCCCGGCATATTCAGCCCTTCGGGTTCATAAATCTGCGCGCACAGATTTGTGTTTAACATCAAAAGACCAATGACACCAACCAGCAGGCCAATGCAAAATGATTTTTGAGTAAACATCAGGTTTTTCCGTTGTTTTGTGTAAAAATTTTTCATTTTATTAATTGTTAAGGTTTCTTACTGTGGTTTTTACAAATATAGTATTTTTCAGGATGAATATTTTGTTTAGAGTTTGATGATTTGTCTGACTGTCTGCTTTTCTCCATGCCTGATGAGAAATGAATAAATACCCGGGACCATTGGGGTCAAATCAATCACTTTTTCATTGGTAAGCAAGTCATAGGTTTGAATTAAATTTCCAAAACCATCATATATTTCAATTGTTGTATTTATGGATGGTTCAGACACTTCAACCGTTATTTTATTGAAAGTAGGATTAGGATATAAGGTAAGATCAAATGATGGTTCATGCACTCCGACATAGGTTATATAATAAGTTGTGTCTCCGGAAATATTTCCTTCTGAGTCTACTGAAACAACAAGATTATCTCCTTCAATCAGCCAAATACCATCAGTGGAACCATCATCCTCAAAAACGCCCCATTCGTAGGTTCCGGGAAGTATGTCAAGAGAAACCGTCCAAACATTTCCATCCTGATTCATATCAACAGGCTCCCAGTTTGTCATTTCGCCTTTGAACTTGATGTTGGAATACAATCCTGTGCCATCGGTTACAGTGAATAGGACCGGATAATAAATAATTTCATTTACAACTGTTAGAACTCCTGAAATGTACGCAGTCCCATCCCAGAACCCGCCGCCACCATCTGAATAGCCGCCAAACACAAACTCCTGATCCAAATACTTGAAACGGCTTGCATAATAATAGATGCCTTCGGTGGGCATTTCAGCGCCCAGATTGGCGAAGAACTCATCGTTGTTACCGGAAGGTCCGTTGTGTGATGCCACAATCCAGTTGGTCCATGTGGATGGGTCGGTATCATTGGTGCTGTAGCCTATCCAGCTCTGTAAGCCCGGCGCTGGATCTGTCTGGCCTGTGATACCATCAATCCATGCCTGTGCATAGACATTGAACTCCTGTAAAGGCTCGATTGTTCCACTTGCCGGCCATTGAAGGTTTGCAAAACCAATGATAGGTTCGGGTGGTGTGGTTGTTACTGTTAACACACCTGATACATTGTCCACTCCGTCCCAGAAGCCGCCGTCAAAGCCTCCATATACATACGC